>JAZOWE010000017.1:0-17893 GCA_045659085.1 Tidjanibacter sp. | reverse complement strand
GAAGAGGCTGTCGCCATCTTTGCCATCTTCGCCATCAGCACCGTCTTTGCCGTCCTCACCGTCCTCGCCATCTTTTCCGTCTTCGCCATCAGCACCGTCTTCGCCGGTGGCTTTGCCCAGCTCTTTCCAAGTTGCACCGTTGTCGTAGGAGATATACCAATAGCCATCGCGGATTTCGAGTTGAGGAGTGATGCCATCTTTGCCGTCAGCACCATTCTCACCATTCTCGCCATTGGAGCCGTCATTACCATTTGCTCCGTCTTCGCCATCCTCTCCGTCTTTGCCATCGGTACCTACGGCTTTGATTTTGTTGCCGTTCTCGTCGAGCAGCCACTCGCCATCGAGGGTCCAATAGTAAACATTGTCGCTATCTTTGGCAATACCGATTTGGGGAGTGTAGCCGTCCTCGCCGTCGGCACCATTCTCGCCATCCTTGCCATCCTCGCCATCGGCACCATCCTTACCATCGTTGCCGTGGTAGATAGTGATAGGCTCCGACTTGGAGAACGAAATGGTGTAGCCCACAACCTTGTCGCCCTGCTTGATGGGGGCAATGGCGGTAATGGTGTCGTTTGCCTGCAAAGCGGCAATAAGGGTTTGGAGCGCCTCGATGTTGGTGTTCATCTTCTCGCAAGCCTCCTCCAACTTCTCCAAGCGACCATCGAGGTTGTCATAGAGGTCTTCGAGTTCGTCAATGGCATCCCAAATGCGGGTGTCGTCAAACTGCGTACAGCCCGTAAACAGCATCGTTAGTGCTGCCGAGAATAAAAGTAAAAGTTTTTTCATAGTGTATAAGTTTTGGTTAATTAAAGTGTTATCCACCAAAACCATACGGCGCCGATATGGTGTAAAAATTTTAGCAAAAAGAAAGCGTGGCGCCGAAGACTTATTTTAGAATACAGGCTCTGGAATGCCGTGGGATAAAATAAGCAACAGCCCACGCCCATACCCACAGGGTACAGCGTGAGAAGATGTTTGCCTACTCTCTCCCTTGAATTTTCCAGATTCGTATTCGAGAATAAACTTACACTTTCCGTGTGTTTTTTTAATATGTTGTCACAAAGATAACGCAATAATTTTGAATTTTGAATTTTGAATTTTGAATTTTTTTGTACCTTTGTGCCCGCAAGTGACTATGGGGGTCGGTGAGATTGCATGAGCCGAACTGAGTGTCACCCAAGAAACATTATTAACTTTAATACATTAAACACTATGCAAACTATTCAGATTAAAGGCGTTAAGCGCGAGAACTTCGGTAAGAAGAGCGCAAAAGACATCCGTCGCGAGAACCTCATTCCCTGCGTACTCTACGGTAACGGTGGCGAGACCATCCACTTCTCCGTTGAGACCGCTGAGGCAAAGAAACTCATCTACACTCCCAAATCGTACATCGTAGAGATTAACATCGACGGCAACATCGAGAAAGGCGTTATGCGCGAGACCCAGTTCCACCCCGTTAAGGACTACTGCCAGCACATCGACTTCTTCCGCGTAGTTGCAGGCAAACCCGTAGCTATCGAGATTCCCGTGGCTATCGTTGGTAACTCGGAGGGTGTTAAAGCCGGTGGTAAACTCCAAGTTCTCCGTCGTAAACTTGCTGTTTCGGGCCTCGAAGAGAACCTTCTCGACGAGCTCGTAATCGACATCACCAACCTCGGCGTTGGCAAGACTATCAACATTGGCGACCTCAACTTCGAGGGCCTCACCTTGTTGCAGCCTGCTAGCACTTCGGTTGTGGCTGTTGCGGCTACTCGTCAGTCCGGCAAATAAAAACGCATATAACGGGTGCTTTTTGCACCGCACTTCGAAGAGCGACATCCTCATTTACGAGAGTAAACTGCGGTGTCGCTCTCTCGTTTGGCACAAAAATCCCACCGTTCTCTGCGTTTTTTCAAGAACACATATAACGGGTGCCTTTTGCACCAAAATTCAGAGAGCAAGTTCCTCACTTACGCATAGTAAGCTGCGGACTCGCTCCTTCTTTTGGCACAAAAATCCCTCCGTTCTCTGCGTTTTTGGGTCTACTGCCTACCGACGACCGTCAATTCTTTAATACCTGCACCGTAGGTGCACCATAATTTTCAACTTTCAATTTTCAATTTTCAATTCTCTTGGGTATCTTTTTTAATACCTTTGCCACTTTTGCCACCAAAAGTGGAAAGAGAATGGGCGACCAAGTCGCCCAATAAATAACAGCAAGGTAGATGCCAACCGCCTGCCTACGGCAGTCGGTCGTCGGCAAAAGGTGCTCGGCACACATTTTGAACAACTTATGGTAGAAAACAAACAACAATAGATATGACCAAGTGTAAAAACGAAAAAACTGCTGCTGAAAATCAGCAAGTTAATGAAGAGTTGCAGGGCGAAAATGCCCAGCAAAACACCACTGCTCAAACCGAAGAGGCTGACAAAGTGGCAGAAGAGTGTGTGACAGAGAGTGACAAAACGACACCTCAAAATAGTGAGGCAGAGGAGTGGAAAGATAAGTACATTCGTCTGAGTGCCGAGTTTGACAACTACCGCAAGCGCACCCTCAGGGAGAAGATGGAGCTCATTGAGAGCGGTGGCGAGGATGTTATCAAGTCGATGCTCTCGGTTATGGACGATTTCGACCGCGCACTTTCGGCAATGCAGAGTGCTACGGATGTGGCCTCGGTGCGCGAGGGTGTGGAGCTCATTTCGCAGAAGATGCGCGACGCTTTGAAGGCAAAGGGTGTGAGCGAGATTGCGGCCAAGGGCGAGGTGCTCGACACCGACCTCCACGAGGCTGTGGCCAAGTTCCCCGCAGGCGAGGAGCAGAAGGGCAAAGTTATCGATGTTGTCCAGAAGGGTTACAAGCTCAAAGAGAAGGTTGTTCGTTACGCAAAGGTTGTGGTTGGCGAATAGCGCTGCGAGTGTGCCTTGTGGGTGCTTTTTGCACCGAGCAGCGGCTCGCAAGTTCCTCATTTACCATTAGTAAACTGCGGACTTGCTCCCTTGCTCGGCACAAAAATCCCTCCGCAAAACCCACTCGCAATAAGAATGGAAAATTGAAAATTGAAAGTTGAAAGTTGAAGCAAATGCGATTAAGCGAGGGCAGATGCTGCTTGCAGACTATGCCGAGCGACAGCATTTTAGAGCAGACGCAGTCTGGTCAATTGTGGTGTGCCTTCGGCACGAATATAAAACTGCGACCAGAGGGAGCACCTTAATTTTCCATTTTCCATTATCAATTTTCAATTAAAAATAAGTCGTTAGACAAAAAGATATATGGCAAAACGAGATTACTACGAGGTGCTGGGCGTTGAGAAGAATGCAAGTGCCGATGAAATAAAGAAGGCATACCGCAAGGCTGCCGTAAAATACCATCCCGATAAAAATCCCGGTGACAAGGAGGCCGAGGAGAAGTTCAAGGAGGCTGCCGAGGCCTACGATGTGCTCAGCGACGACCAGAAGAGGGCCCGCTACGACCAGTTCGGTCACGCAGGTATGGAGGGTGGAGCCGGTGGCTTTGGTGGCGGCTTCTCCGGTGGCGGCTTCACTATGGAGGATATCTTCCGCAACTTTGGCGACATTTTTGGCGGTCACTTTGGTGGCGGCTTTGGTGGCTTTGGCGGAGGAAGTTCTTCGCGCGGTCGCAGTGTCAATCGTGGCAGCGACCTGAGGGTTAAGGTGCGCCTGTCGCTCAAAGAGATTGCCGAGGGTTGTACCAAGAAGATTAAAATCGCCAAGCAGGTGGCTTGTGATGAGTGTGGTGGTACTGGTGCCAAGGATTCCAACAGCCACTCCACCTGTCCCAACTGTAACGGTGCGGGCTACACCATCGAGACTGTCAATAGTTTCTTTGGCAGGGCACAGACTCAGAGGGTTTGTCCCACTTGCGGTGGCGAGGGTAAGGTTATAACTTCGCCCTGCTCGAAGTGCCGTGGCGAGGGTGTTGTGCGTGGCGAGGAGGTTGTAGAAATTCGTATTCCCGCAGGCGTTGCCGAGGGTATGCAGCTCTCCGTCAGTGGCAAGGGTAACGCGGCTCGCAGGGGCGGCATCAATGGCGACCTGTTGGTTGTGATTGAGGAAGAGAAGAATCCCGAACTTGTGAGGGATGGCAGCGATTTGTTGCACAACCTGAAAATTCCCGTAACCACAGCCATCCTTGGTGGCGAGGTGGAGGTGCCCACCATCGACTCCAAGGCCCGCATCAAAATTGCTGCCGGAACTCAGGCCGGCAAGGTGCTGAGGCTCAAAGGCAAAGGTTTGCCCGAATTGAATGGCTACGGCAGGGGCGACATTCTGGCTATTGTGGATGTCATTATTCCCACAAAGCTAACCTCGGAGGAGAAACGCCTTTTGGAGAAACTCGCCGATCAGCCCAACTTCAAAAAGACCGACACTCCGCGCGGCGAGCAGAACATTTTTGACAGAATGCGCAATTTTTTCGGATAAAATAGCGTACATTTGTGGGTGGCTTCGAGGAGTCGCCCACAAATTGCAAAATAAAAACTCATAACTATGTTTGGAATAGGCCAGTCCCTTAGGCGCAAACCCCGCCAATTCAGCTACAACCCACGCTACTACGATGCCGAGAAGGAGGCTCGTAACCAGAGGCGTATTGAACTCGGTCACGCCCCCATTGACGATAAGGGCGATAAGAGGGAGCGTCAGCCGGGGGATCTGCTCCGTGCCCGTAGCCAGCAGCGCCAGCAGATGGCCGAGCGCGACTCTGCCTCCCGCAAGAACAGCAATAAACTGAGGGTGCTTTTTGCTGTGTTGTTGATAGTCGGTTTTTATATGTTGCTTAAAAGCATTAATTTCTAATTTTGTCGGCTGCGCCTTGCGGGTGTTTTCTGTGTTACGCTTTTGATTTGACATCCTCATTTACGCCCAGTAAACTGCGGTGTCAAATCAAAACCAAGCCTTGAAAACCCCTCGCAAATCGCACCCGAAGTGTGTTGCAACGGCAACTTTGAATGCCCCTTATTCCCCCTCTAAGTTAGAGGGAGTGTCACGAAGTGACGGGGGCGTGTGTTAATTTTCAATTTTCAATTTTCAACTCATGAAGATTCGTGTTTTACCCGATAGTGTAGCCAATCAGATAGCCGCCGGTGAGGTGGTAGGTTCGCCATCTTCGGTTGTGAAGGAGATGACCGAGAATGCCATCGATGCGGGAGCAACAATGGTAACGGTCAATTTCAGGGCCGACGGCAGGGAACTTGTGCAGGTTATCGACAACGGCTGCGGTATGACTCCTGCGGACGCAAGGCTCGCTTTCGACAAACACGCAACGAGCAAAATCACCTCATTGGACGACATCTATACCCTCTCGACCTTTGGTTTCAGGGGCGAGGCTCTGCCTTCGATTGCGGCAGTTGCCGAGGTGGAACTCATCACACGCACCGCAGAGGACGAACTTGCAACGCAGATAGTCATTGAGGGTGGCGAGTTTCGTTCTCAGGAGTTGGTTGTTGCCCCAATGGGTAGCAATTTCAAGGTCTGCAACCTCTTCTACAATGTTCCCGCAAGGCGCAAGTTCTTGGAGAGCAGCGAGAGGGAGGCGGGTAAAATCAAGACCGAGTTCAAGCGTGTGGCGCTGTGCCACCCCGAGGTTGCCTTTATGCTCTACAAAGACGACGCGCCGCTCTATAATCTTCCCGTGAGCACCCTTAGGGGTAGGATTGGGGCCGTTATGGGGCGAGGTGTTGCATCGCAACTTTTGGAGGTCGCGACCGAAACATCCATTGTTAAAATTGAGGGCTATGTGGGCCGCCCCGAGATGGCCAAAAAACGCAAAGAGGAGCAGTTTTTCTTTGTCAATGGCAGGTTTTTCAAGAGCCCCTATTTGCATAAGGCTGTGATGAATGCCTACGAGAAACTCATCCCCGCGGGTGTTACCCCCTCCTATTTCCTCTACCTCACGGTCGATACCCACAAGGTCGATGTCAATGTCCATCCCCAGAAGACGGAGGTTAAGTTCAGCGAGGACTCGGAGATTTGGCAGATTGTGAGTGCGGCCGTCAGAGAGTCGCTTGCCAAGACGGGTGCGGTGCCTATGATGGACTTCGATGATGAGGGTGAGGTGCAGATTCCTGTCTTTGATAGCTCTCGCGAGAGGGGCTTTGAGGAGCCTCGCACGGCATACAATCCATTCTACAACCCCTTTGCTGAGGAGCAAAATGGTGGTGGCGCTGAGGGCCATAGGGGCGTGGGTGGCGGTAGCAGCCGCTCGTCGCTTGCCGACTTTGCTGTTCCCTATCCTGCCGAGCCTGTGGGCGAGAGAGAGAGGGAGTTTGAGAGTAGTATGTCGGACTTTATCGAAGGCCATAGGGATGTAACTCAGGGAGCATTTGAGTTGGGTGCCGAAGGGTGTGATTATAGGGGTGTGTTGGCTCTTGCGGGTGGCTATGTAGCGACATCGCTGGGCGGCAGACTCGCCATTGTGGATGTGGCAAGGGCTCGACAACTTGTGCTCTACAAACGCTATATCTCACTCCTCGATGGTGGCAGTTCCGTAAGCCAAACCCTACTATTCCCCGAGCGATTGGTACTTTCGTGTGACGATGTAGAACTGCTCGATGCCAATGCCGACTACTTTGCCGATTTTGGGTTTGAATATAGCGTCACAGACTCCAATAGTGTTGAGTTTGGGGCGTTGCCTGCCGACCTGCCGCTTGCGGAGTTGGAGGATGTGCTCTACGATATGCTTGATTCGCTGCGCGAGGGCGTGGATATGACTCGTGCACGCCGTAGGGAGCGCCTTGCGCTGATACTTTCGCGCACAAGGGGCACCAAGGAGCTTTCGGAGCAGGAACTCGTGGCTCTTTTGGAGTCGCTCGCGGAGTGCGGCTCGACCATCACACCCGATGGCAGAGTTGTTGTGAGGGTGTTGGAGAGCGCAGAGCTCAAAAATATGTTGTTGTAACCACCAAAGAAGAGAATATCGCAAGAGATGAATAACGCATACTATCGTCCCCAGATAAACATACCTCCTGTTGTAAAGAACTTGCTTATTATCAATGTTCTGGTCTTTCTGACGCAGCAGTTGTTGCCCAAGGGGTTGGAGGCTTGGTTTTACGAAACCTTTGCTCTGAGTTTCCCGCTGGGCATTAAGACCGCCTTCCAGTCGGTGAGCTATATGTTTATGCACGCCAACTTCACCCACCTCTTCTTCAATATGTTTGCTCTGTGGATGTTTGGGCGCATTGTGGAGTATGACTTGGGTAGCAAACGCTTTTTGACCTACTACCTTGCGTGTGGTGTGGGTGCGGCGGTTATTCAGCTGGCGGTCAATTATGCCGAGATTGCAAGCCTTGTGGCTCAGGGTTATACCCACCTGCCACGCTTTTCGACGGTGGGTGCTTCGGGAGCAGTGTTTGGCCTGCTGTTGGCCTACGGTATGTTGCACCCCAACAATATCATAATGCTTATGTTCCCACCCATTGCTCTGAAAGCCAAATGGTTTGTGGTGATATATGGCGTGCTGGAACTTGTAGGCGGTGTGGCGTCGAGTTCCAATGTGGCACACTTTGCCCACCTGGGCGGTATGCTCTTTGGCTTCCTGTTGCTCCGCTATTGGAAAAAACACAACAAAATCTGGTACTAACCCATGGCAAAGAGAGAGGAGTACTACCACGACGAAAATCGCAGAGTGCAACGCAGCCGCCCCGAGGGAGGTGTGCGTAGTGCTCTTTTGTGGTTTGCGGATGTGGTAGTGTTGGTGCTCTCGTGCGCCTCGGCTCTCGCATTGCTTGGAGGTGTGTTGGCGAGGGTTGTCAACCCCCAAAGCACCACACTCTTTGTCTTTGCGGGACTGTTCTATCAGGTCACATATGTCGTCAATGTGGCGTGTGCTCTGTGGTGGGTGGTGCGCTGGAAGAGGTGGTTTTTCATCTCGGCAGTGGTCCTGCTTGTGGGCTGGGGGAGCATAGGGCTTTTCTATCGCTCCGATATGAAGGCTCAACCCGAGGAGGTGGTGCGCAGCCGCGAAGATTTGGTGGTTGCGACCTATAATGTGATGAATTTCAGCGATGCCTATGCTCCTGAGGGAGTTAGCAACTACCATAGAGTTATGGATTGGTTGGGAGAGCAGGGGGTGCAGATTGCTTGCTTGCAGGAGGCACATTTCTCGTCGAGCAAGAGTTTTAGCGACTTCAAGGAGGGACTGAAAAAGATGGGCTATGGATTTTTTACCAACGCCCAGATAGACAAACAAGGCTCTCAGACGGGCTCGGGATATGCCTTTGTGAGCGCCTTTCCTATTGTGCGCCACGCGATAGCCGGGCAGGGCGATAAAAATATCAATGGCGTGTGGGCCGATGTGAAGGTTGGGAGGGATACGGTGCGTATCTTCAACCTCCATCTCCAATCTACGGGCATCACAAGTAACGATCGTACCGACACCCTCTCGCCACAGATTATGGACGATACGATGGCGTATACCAAGCTGTCGAAGGTTGCAGCCAAGATGATGGACAACTACCGTGCACGAGCCGCGCAGGCAAAGGGTGTTGCCGAGGAGATAGCACTCTCGCCCTATCCTGTCGTGGTGTGTGGCGACTTCAACGATACCCCAGTTTCGTACACCTACCACACCATTCTTGCGGAAGGGCTGAAAGACTCCTTTGTGGAGCGCGGCAGGGGTACGGAGTACACCTTCAAGGGACTGTACAACCTCTTCCGTATAGACTACATCCTTTCGCACGAAGAGCATTTCGATATTAAGGAGTACCAATCTTTCGACCTCGACTACTCGGACCATAAACCTATTGTCGTGAGGCTGGGTATGATAGAAAAATAGCACTGAAAATTTTCAGTGCTATTTTTCTATCATACCGTCTACCGTCTACCGTCCACCGACAAATTACCACCTCTATTCGCGGGTATCTTTTTTAATACCCGCGACCAAACAAGGATTTTTTTCCAAATTACTCTTTACTCTTTACAGTTTGCACACAAAAACCTCTTCGCCGGCGAAGATGGGCGAGTAGTGGGGCTCGCTCTCGAAGAGTCCGAACATTGCCGAGCCCGAGCCCGAGAGCGAAGCGTAGAGGGCTCCTTGTCGTATCATCTCGCGCTTGATGTTGGGCAGGGCTGTGTATTTGTCGAAGAGCGAAGGCTCAAAATCGTTCACGATTTCACTCTGCCACCTCTCGCACGGGAGTGCCAGACGCTCTTCGAGCGAAAGAGTGGGAATGTGGGGCACAACACCTGCATAGGCCTCGGCTGTGGAGATGCCAAAGGCGGGCTTGGAAATCACACACCAGAGCCCCGAAAGATCGATGTTGGAGGGAGTCATCCTCTCGCCCCTGCCACGACAAAACATCGGCTTGGAGTGTATGAAAAAGGGTATGTCGCTGCCCAAACGGGATGCAATGTCTACCATCTCTTCGGCGGAGAGATTGAGCCCGAAGAGTTGATTTATACCCTTTATGGCGGCTGCTGCATCGGCACTGCCACCGCCCAAACCGGCACCAAAGGGTATGTGCTTTTCGAGCCTCATCTTTACGCCCCCAATGCCATATCTCTCACGCATAAGCATCCACGCCTTGACGACAAGGTTGCGGTCGGCTGCGCAGTCAATCGTCAGTCCGTCAATCGTAAGGTTGCAACCGCCACTCTCCGAGGGCTCAATTTCGAGTCTGTCGGATATGGCCGTTACGGGAACCATAAGGGTGTCGATGTCGTGATAGCCGTCGGCCCGACGAGTGAGTATGTCGAGCCCGAGGTTGATTTTGGGGTATGCAGTAAGTATCATTTTGCCTTGGTTTTTTGTGAGAACAAAGATAATTATTTTATATTTGCATATCAAACCTTTTGGAGTATGAAATTACGCACAGAAATTAGCCTGAGACCTTCGCCCCGCAAAATCGACCAACATCAGAGATTTTTTCTTGTGGGCTCGTGCTTTGTGGAGGAGATGGCGGCTCGACTCGAACACATTGGCATACAAACATTTAGTAATCCCCTCGGAGTGCTCTACAATCCGCTCTCCATTGAGCACTGCCTTGGGCGTGTGTCGGAGGGGTGCAAAATTGTGCGCGAGGAGTTGCTGTGCAAGGGCGATATGTGGTTTTCGCTCTCCACCCACGGCTCGTTCGACAGCCCCAATCCCGACGAGGTTGTCGAGGAGGTCAATCGCTCCATTGATGCGGCCCACGAGGCTCTCGATGGGGCCGACTGCCTGATTGTAACGCTCGGAACCATAGGTGTTTATGAGCGCGATGGTGAGGTGGTGGCCAACTGCCACAAGATGCCCGCTTCGGAGTTTACCCACCGTATGCTCTCGCTCGAAGAGGTTGTGGAATCGCTCGAAAAAATTGTGGCTTTGGCTGGTGGCCGACGCCTTATTTTTACCATCAGCCCCGTGCGCTATGTGGGCTATGGCTTGGAGAATAATGCAGTGTCGAAGGCCACGCTGCGACTCGCGGTGGAGAGGGTTGTGGCGGCCCACGAGAGTGTGGAGTATTTCCCTGCCTACGAGATTTTTATGGACGATTTGCGCGACTACCGCTACTATGGCGACGATATGGTACACCCCTCCAAGGCGGGTGTGGATTATGTGTGGGAGTGTTTTGTTGAGCGCTACCTCACGCGCGAGGCTGTGGCCGATGGCGAACTCTTTGCCCGCCTTGCCGACGGACGCAATCATCGCCCCCTGCACCCCGAAAGTGCGGAGTATGCAACCTTCATCCACTCAATGTTCCGCAAGGCTCTCACCCTGTCCCACAAATTCCCCAAAAACGAAATTGCAGCCTCTTTGGTGCGCTTTTTTGCCCGATAGAGGGACAAAAGTGGCCCGATAAGTAACTTTCCTGCACTGCGACTTGTTAAATATCATAGATATTTACTATCTTTACCCGATATTTTGTCCAAGTCGTATGAAGAACCGTTTTGCACTACTGCTTACCCTGCTCCTCGCCGCTTCGGTGGCGATGGCTGCCGAGCGCCCTCGCTTGGTGGTCAATGTTGTGGTGTCGGGTGCACGAATGGTCGATTTGGAACGCTACGAGGAGGGGTTGCGTGCCGGAGGTTTTGAGCAACTGCTCTCGGGCAGAAGCTATCCCTATGCCTACTACTCCTTTGCTCCCTCAACCCCCTCGGCTCTGGCTGCACTCTCAACGGGAGCCGCCCCTTCGCTCAGCGGAGTGATAGGCTCGGGTTGGTGGAATAACAACAACTCCTCGGAGATGTTGGTTGTGGAGGACGCCAAGTGTAGCACCTTCAATGCCGACAATGCCGCAAGCCGTGTGTCGAACGCCAACCTGACGCTCGAAACCATTGGCGATGTGGTGGTGCGCGAGATTAAGGGAGGCAAGTCGGTGTCGGTGGCTGCGGACGCCTCGTCGGCAATCGTTCTGGGTGGCCTGCACCCCACGGAGGTGTGGTGGATAGACTCGCTTGGAGGCAGATGGACAACCTCCACAAAGTATAAGACAACGCTGCCCCGCTGGGTGGATAAATATAACGCTTCGGGATTTTGGCGCAGTCGTATGGGCGAGGAGTGGGTGCTCTCGCGTACCGACGGAGGCTATGTCAACGAGCACTCTTTGGTGGCAAAGCCCTATGGCTACAAGCCCCCTCGCAACGAGCGCGACAGACGCCCTACGGCCAAAGATGTGAGAGAGTTGCTCTATGCGCCCATTTCGAACGATATGGTTGCCGATTTTGCCAAAGAGGCGATAATTTACAACCGCTTGGGTGGCGATAAGGCTACCGATGTACTCAATGTCTGCTTCGACTCGCCCCGCAGAATTGCGGCCCGCTATGGACTCCGTTCGCGCGAGGTGGAGGATATGTATTATAGACTCGACGAGGCGCTTGCCGACCTTATGACCTTCGCCTCGGCACAAGCAAGCGGTAAGGTGTTGTTTGTATTCTCGACAGATGGCGGTGTGCGCGAGGTGGAGAGTGACGAGAGGGTTTTCAATACTGCACAGGCGCGATTTTTGGTAAATAGTTTCCTTTCGGCCACTTATGGCAAGGGTGATTGGGTGCTTGGTTACCGCGATGGAGGTTTGTGGCTCAACCATACACTCATCTTCTCTCACGGCTTGGACCTTGCGGCCCTGCAACGACAAGTGGGAACTTTTATGTTGGGCTTGCGTGGCGCGTCGCACGCCTTTACCGCCTCCGAGATGATGGACGGCTCGGTTAAGGAGGGTGTGGCAGCGGTTGTGAGGGAGGGATTTTATCCCAAACGCTCGGCCGATATACACCTTGTGCTGATGCCCGATTGGTGCGAGGTGGCGGGCGAGGGAACGGTGCCGAAAGTGACATCTTCCCAACCCTATGCACCCTATCGCAGGGCTATTGTGGCGCTGAGTGGTATGGGTGTTGAGCAGGGAGTGAGTATCCGCGAGAGGGTGGATGTGCGCTCGTTGGTGGTGACGCTTGCCGAGATGCTGGGCGTGGAGGCGCCGCTGGGAGCCGAGGGAGAGAGTTTGGTTCAAAATTCAAAATTCAAAATTCAAAATTGATTTTTGGTGGCTTTTTTCAAAAAGTCGTAAAACGAAGAGTATGATAGACGAAATTCAGGAAGAGATTATTGCAGACTTCGAGATGTTTGACGATCCCGATGATAAGTTGCAGTATTTGATAGATATGGCCGAGGAGTGCAACGAGATAGACCCTCGCCATAAAACCGAGGAGTACCTCATTGACGGTTGCCAATCGAGGGTGTGGATAGATGCCGAGTTGAGGGATGGCAAGGTCTATTTCTCGACCGATGCCGACGCACTCATCGTGAAGGGTATTGCGGGATTGCTTACCCGAGCACTTGGTGGTCGCACTCCCGAGGAGATACTCTCCACGGAACTCTATTTTATCGACCGCATCGGCATTCGCTCCTACCTTTCGCCTACGAGGGCTAACGGTTTGGGCGAGATGCTCAGTCAGATGAAACGCTATGCTGTGGCTTTTTCGGCCAGGAAATAATTGTGAGTAGGAAGAGATGAGTATGACACCTGAGGATATTCAGATTGTGGAGAGCGACATTATCGATACGCTCAAAAACATATACGACCCCGAGATTCCGGTCAATATCTACGACCTCGGCTTGGTCTACGATGTGGACTACACCCCCGATAGGAAGGTGCACATCCGTATGACACTGACGGCTCCCAACTGCCCAATGGCGGACTTTTTGGTTGAGGAGGTACATACGCAGGTTGCCAAGGTGAGGGGCGTTGAGGAAGTGGTTGTGGAGATAGTCTTCGATCCTCCTTGGGATAAGAATATGATGAGCGAGGAGGCTCTGATGGAGCTCGGTTGGTTGTAGAAGACGAGAATTGGGGCGGGAGATGTGAGGCTATGGAGAGAGGTTTGTGCAGAGAGGAACTTGCCACGATGGACTCCCTAAGGAGAACCAAAATCTTGGAGTACGAGTTGGTGCAGCGAATGTTGCGCAAGAGCCGCAGGGTTTTGGAAGTTTGGGAGTCGTGCAAGAGGGACTGGAACCAGACGCTCCATGTGATGACCGCCTACGCTATGGGAGCTCCGCGCAATTCGCGCCCCTTTGAGGAGTTGGCCGGTGTGGTGAGCTATGTTGCCTGTATGAAGGAGCGCAACTCACACCGCAGGGTTGAGGCTCTGCTGCTTGGTGCTTCGGGCTTGCTCGACGACGAGTTCTTTGATGACTATATTGTGGGGCTCCAAGAGGAGTATGACTACCTTAGGCATAAGTACAACCTTCGGACTATGAACAAGAGTTCGTGGTGTAGGGGTGGTAACTTTCCCGCCGGAGGGCCCGTTGTGAGGATTGTGCAGTGGGCGGCGTTGGTTGCCAAGGAGGAGTTCTCGATGGACTCTCTGATGGAGATAAAGAGTACCGAGGATGTGGAGCGTATGTTTGCCGTTACCACGAGCGACTATTGGCAAAAGAGGTTCAAGATTGACGGCAAAACGGCTGGTGCGTGCAGTCACCTCGGGCGCGATAAGGTGAATATGCTCGCCATAAACCTTGTTGTTCCGATGCAGTTTGCCTATGGGGCAGTTATGGGACGCGAGGAGTTGAAGGCGAGGGCTATGGATTTGTTGGAGCGAATTCCTGCCGAGAGAAACAGACTTGTGAGCCGCTGGACTGGTGTGGGTGTTCCTGCCCGCTCGGCCTACGACACCCAGGCTCTGATCGAACTCTCGCATAAGTGCGACGAGGGAAGATGCGAGGAGTGTTCGCTTGGGAAACAAAGAAGAAGGGCGTTGGAGTGACGCACTTGCAGATTAAGGCCGAGCATAGTAATACGGAGATACGAAGTATCTCGCAAAAATTTTTGGGCGACTTTTTATAAAAAGTCGCAAAGAACAAGCTTTTTGTAAAAAGCCTCAAAAGGGAAAAGAAAAAAGGAGCGGAAAAAAGAAGAAAAAACAAAACATAAAATATAACGAAAAATGAATGTAGTACAGTCAATTCTTAAACTCTTCTTTGGTACGAAGAGTGACAAAGACAGAAAAGAGATCCAGCCCTATGTGGATAAGATACTCGCACTCTATCCTTCGGTAGATGCGCTCTCAAATGACGAACTCAGGGGCCGTTCGGCAGCTCTGAGGGCGGGCATTGCGGAGTATATTCGCCCCGAGGAGGAGAGGATTGCATCGCTCAAAGTGGAGATTGAGGGCGATATTCCCATCGACCGCAAGAGCGACATCTCGAAGGAGATAGAGAAACTCACGGAGAAGATTGATGAGAAGATTGAGGAGAGGCTCGACGAGATTTTGCCCGAAGCCTTTGCCATTATGAAATCTACTGCTCGCAGGTTTGCCGAGAACGACACTGTGGAGGTTACGGCCACGCAGTTCGATAGGGACTTGGCTTCGGTGAGGGACTTTGTGAATATCGAGGGCGAGAGGGCTGTATGGCAGACCACTTGGACTGCGGGGGGCAATGACATTAAGTGGGATATGGTCCACTACGATGTACAGCTCTTTGGTGGTGTGGTGCTGCATAAGGGCAAGATTGCCGAGATGGCCACAGGTGAGGGTAAGACCTTGGTTGCAACCCTTCCTGTGTTCCTCAATGCCTTGGCGGGTAAGGGCGTGCATGTTGTGACCGTCAACGACTATCTGGCCAAGCGTGACTGCGAGTGGATGGGCCCAATGTATCAGTTCCACGGCTTGTCGGTGGAGTGTATCGACAACTATCGTCCCAACTCGGCAGAGCGCCGCAAGGCCTATGAGGCTAACATCACCTTCGGTACCAACAACGAGTTTGGTTTTGACTACCTGAGGGACAATATGTCCATTCAGGCCAAGGAGTTGGTGCAGAAGAAACACCACTTTGCCATTGTCGACGAGGTGGACTCGGTGCTCATTGACGACGCGCGTACTCCTCTGATTATCTCGGGTCCTGTGCCCAAGGGTGACGACCAACTCTTCGACGAGTATCGCGACATTGTCGAAAGACTCTATACTATGCAGCGTAACTACGCCAACGAATGCCTTGTGAAGGCTCGTAAACTCATCTCGGAGGGCAATACCGAGGAGGGTGGTGTGTGGCTCTTGCGCTCGCATAAGGGCCACCCCAAGAATAAGAGCCTTATCAAGTTCCTCTCGGAACAGGGTATGAAGGTGCTGTTGCAGAAGACCGAGGCCATATATATGCAGAACCACAATGAGCGTATGCCCGAGATTACCGACGAGCTCTTCTTTGTTATCGACGAGAAACTCCACTCGGTGGAACTTACCGATAAGGGCCACGAGATGTTGGCAAAATCGGTGGGCGAGGATAAGTTCTTTGTGCTGCCCGATATTGGCTCGGAGGTTGCTGCTCTCGAAAAGAGTGAGCTGTCGGCCCTGGAAAAAACCCAGAGGAAAGATGCAGTTTTGGCCGACTACGCCATTAAGAGCGAGAGGGTGCACACCGTCAACCAGCTTCTGAAAGCATACAGTATGTTCGAGAAGGATGTGGAGTATGTGCTGATGGACGGCAAGGTCAAAATTGTCGATGAGCAGACGGGCCGTATTATGGAGGGCCGCCGCTACTCCGACGGTCTGCACCAGGCTATCGAGGCGAAAGAGAGGGTAAAGGTTGAGGCTGCAACCCAGACCTTTGCAACCATCACCTTGCAGAACTACTTCCGTATGTACCACAAACTTGCGGGTATGACCGGTACGGCCGAGACGGAGGCGAGCGAGTTTTGGAGCATCTACAAACTCGATGTTGTGGTTATCCCCACCAACCGCCCTATTGCTCGTGCCGATAAGGAGGACCTTGTGTATAAGACCAAGAGGGAGAAATATAATGCCGTAGTTGACGAGATTATCCGCCTTGTGAACGAGGAGAAACGCCCCGTGTTGGTTGGTACTACTTCGGTGGAGGTGTCGGAGCTGCTGAGCCGCATTTTGAAGATTCGCCATATCCCCCACAATGTTCTCAATGCAAAACAGCACGCCTTGGAGGCGCAGGTTGTTGCCGAGGCTGGTAGGGCTGGTCAGGTAACCATTGCAACCAATATGGCGGGCCGTGGTACCGATATTAAACTCTCTGCTGAGGTTAAGGCTGCCGGTGGCCTTGCGATTGTTGGTACGGAGCGCCACGAGAGCCGCCGTGTGGATAGACAGCTCCGAGGTCGTTCGGGCCGCCAGGGAGACCCCGGCTCGTCGCAGTTCTTCGTGTCGTTGGAGGACGATTTGATGCGTCTGTTCGGTAGCGACCGCATCGCTGCAATGATGGATAAGATGGGCATCGAGGAGGGCGAGGTTATCTCGGCCAAGATGATGAGCAACGCCATCGAGAGGGCTCAGAAGAAGGTTGAGGAGAATAACTTCGGTATCCGTAAACGCCTTTTGGAGTACGACGATGTGATGAACAAACAGAGGACCGCAATCTACACTATGCGTCGCCACGCACTCTATGGCGAGGGTGTCGATATCGACCTCAACAATATGATTCTCTCCTTTGCCGACACCTTTGCGGCGTCGATGAAAGATGCTTCGTTCGAGGAGTTCTCCTTTGAGCTCATCCGCCAGGTGGCAATCCAGCCCTCGTTCGACGAGCAGACCTACCAGAAGGCCTCTACTTCCGAGCTTGCCGACCTCATTATTGCCGACATTCGCGCGGCATACGCTCGTAGGGCTCAGATGGTGGCCCAGACCGCAATGCCCGTTATTAAGAATGTTGTGGAGAGCAATCCCCAGGCAGAGAATATGTATGTACCCATCACCAACGGTACACTCGTATATAATGTGCTCGTAAATCTCAAAAAGTGTGTTGAGAGCGAGGGTGCGGAGATTTATAAGATGTTCACCAAACTCGCAATGCTCACCACCATCGACGACAATTGGCGCGAGCACCTCAGGGAGATGGACGACCTCAAACAGAGCGTTCAGAATGCCACCTATGAGCAGAAAGATCCTCTGTTGATTTATAAGGGCGAGTCCTACAACCTCTTCGAGGCGATGATTGATAAGGTCAATTCGGAGGTCATCTCCATCCTTATGAAGGGCTTTATCCCCACTAAGGAGCAGGCCGAGAGCCGCCTTTCGCGTCGCAAACAGCAGGAGCAGAAGGTGGATGTGAACAAGTTGCAGGCGTCGCGTATGGCTGCTGCGGCACAGGCCGGTCAGGGCGAGAAGAGCCGTCCTATGCCCGTGCATGTAGAGAAGAAAGTGCGCCCCAACGATCCTTGTCCTTGTGGTTCGGGGAAGAAGTATAAGCACTGCCACGGCGCATAAAAAATGCATATAAGCGGCGTCTTTGGCGTTGCACTGCGATAAGCGGGCTTCCTCATTTACCTTGTGTAAACTGCGGAGCCCGCTTTCTTGCACGCCTAGAACTCGCTCGCTTCTCTGCGTTTTTACTTTTCAAAGAACCACCCTCACAAGTGCGTCGCTCCGACGCCTGCGGGCTCGCTCCTTCTTTTGGCACAAAAATCCCTCCGTTCTCTGCGTTTTTGGGTCTACTGCCTACCGACGACCGTCAATTCTTTAA
>JAZOWE010000016.1:0-54752 GCA_045659085.1 Tidjanibacter sp. | reverse complement strand
TGTGATACTATAACGGTCGCCCAGGCCACGTACAATCAGCTGACCGGCCGGAGCAATGGAGATGCCCGTAATCTTTTTTACGCCCTCTTGAACATTCGAAATACCTTTAATACTCATCTCCTTGGCTCCTAAGTTCTCAATAGCGACGGTAGATTGCTGTCGTTCGGCTTGTAATACCCGTTCGCTCTCCATATTTCGGCGTGCCGTTACAACCACTTCATCTAACTGTTGGTTATCCGACTCCATGCCAATTTGTAATTCGGGAGTATTGTCCGACAACTGTACTTGTATCTCTTGTGTGGCATATGAAATGTATGAGACGATAATAGTATAAGGACCATCTTTTAAGTTTGATATCTCAAATCGCCCATCCAAATCTGTCGCGTCACCATTGGTTGTGCCTTTGACATAGACGGTAACTCCGATAAGAGGCTCTTTTGTAGAGGCATCAAAGACAACACCCTTCAAATTGGCCGCATCACATATAAATGTAACGGTTAATAGTAGTACGCTAAGTAAAAGTTTTTTCATTTCCTCTGTTTTTTACATCTAAATTTTCTCGATGCAAAGGTCGATGATTAAACTTTCATAATTCGTACAACACAATGAATAAATGGTGACAAGATTGTTTCGAAAATATTTCTACTCTTCTTGGTTTCTCATAATAGGTGAGACCGCAAAACCCTATGCTTAATAATAAATTGATACTATTTTGTTATGAAAAATAGCGATTTGTATATAGAAAGCTACTTTAATACATGAAATTGTTAGATTATTTTGCAATACAAGAAAGTATTCAAGAAAAAACCACACCTTTGTAAGAAAATTAACACCTTTTTGTTTTCGGAATGCTAATGAGATATATCAGATGCAATTGTTAGAGTGATTTGCCGTAGCCTCAGCACTTCCTACTCTGAAACTTTGCGACTTGGCGTCCCAGTCTGCCAATAGACCGATAACATTTACGACCTTGGTTTCTCGCGGATAGTTGGTTTTGAAGAAAATCATCTCCAACTTAACCATTGATGGGTCTTTGGGATTTGGCTTTCCCTTGATGTTAATAGTGTACATAAAAAGACAAGGTGTTAAGTTGTTACTTTAATTTTGTTTAAGTAGCCCTAATTGGTCTTAATTTAGACTACATAGAAGACTACATGAGAAGAGTAGAATCTTCGTAAAACAAAGGTTTAGACGAGTTTTTTACGGATAATCCGTACCCGTCCAACAACTTAACACTTTATCTATCAGTTAATTCGGAAATAATATATTATTCACTTCCGAAAAGGGGCAGTTCTGCAAAGGTGGTGGGTATTAAAAAAGATACCCGTGAACAAAAAATGAGGGTTTTGTGGTGGCTATTTTGTGAAGACCAGAAGTCGCTCCGCAAGGGTTAGGTGTTGCTCCTTGGGATCGGGCTCTTCGAGGGGAGTACCAAAGGGCATTTGCGCCACAAGGTGCCACGATGTGGGCAGTCCCCATTGCTCCGCCACACGGCTGTCAATCAGTGGATTGTAGTGTTGGAGCGACGCCCCAAATCCCATATCTTCGAGGAGTGTCCAGATGGCGAATTGGTGCATTGCCGAGGTGTGCTGACTGTAACGCTCCATTGCGTCGGCATAGGTTGGGAAATCGCGCTTTTGGTGCTCCACAATATCCCAATCCTCAAAGAATAAAATGGTGCCACAGCCCGCCAAAAAACTGCGGTTAATCTTCTCGTTTGTCCTTGCCATAGCCTCGGGTGGCACTTGCTCTGCGAGGGTGTGTTTCACAATCTCCCACAAGGTGTAGTGATGTACGCCCATAAGTAGGACAATGCGTGTGGTCTGCCCGTTGAAAGCCGACGGAACGGAGAGCACAACACGCTCCAACATATCAATAATTTGTCGTTCTTCAATGCCGCACTCCGAGCCAATGTGGTAGTATGTGCGACGGTGCTCCATCGCCTGCAAAAAAGTCTTATCCATACGGTGTGTCGTTTTTTTGCTCGTTGGGGTGGCAAACAGAGTGCCAAAGGAGGTTTGAAGAGGTGTTTTTTTAGGAAAAAAGGTGGTTGTGTAACATAATTTTCAATCTTCAACTTTCAATTTTCAACTTTCAATTATATCTTTGTGGGTTAATTGGATAATTATATAATAATTACAACTATATGAGCGGTAAAAAATTCAACGAGTACAAAGGGCTTGATTTGCCCGAGGTGGGTTTGGAGGTTCTCAAAAAGTGGGACACCGACGACACCTTCCATAAAAGCATCTCCTCGCGCGAGGGCTGTCCAACATTTGTTTTCTACGAGGGTCCCCCTTCGGCAAACGGTATGCCCGGTATTCACCATGTTATGGCGCGTACGCTGAAAGATGTCATCTGCCGTTTCAAAACCCAGAGTGGTTACCTCGTACACCGCAAAGCGGGTTGGGATACTCACGGATTGCCCGTAGAGTTGGGCGTGGAGAAGAAACTCGGCATCCGCAAGGAGGATGTGGGCGTGAATATCTCCATCGAGGAGTACAACCGCATCTGCCGTGAGTCGGTGATGGAGTTTACGGGCAAGTGGGAGCAGCTCACTCGCCAAATGGGATATTGGGTGAATATGGACGATCCCTATATCACCTACGACAACAAATATATCGAAACCCTCTGGTGGATGCTCTCGGAGCTCTACAAAAAGGGCCTCTTGTATAAGGGCTTCACCATTCAGCCCTACTCGCCCGCAGCAGGTACGGGCCTTTCGAACCACGAGCTCAACCAGCCCGGTTGCTACCGCGATGTGAAAGATACCACCTGTACCGCACAGTTTAAGGTTGTGCGCAACGAGGCAAGCGAGAAACTCTTTGAGGATGTTGAGGGCGACCTCTACTTCCTGGCTTGGACCACAACCCCCTGGACTCTGCCTTCGAATACCGCTCTGGCAGTAGGCCCCACAATCGACTATGTGAGGGTTAAGTGCGCCAACCCCTACACCGGCATCCGTCAGACCGTGATTATGGCCAAAGAACTCGTTCCTACCTACTTCACCAAGAAGATGGAGGGTACATTCACTGTTGAGGAGCGCACTTGGAAGGGTGCAGAGCTTGCAGGTGTGCGCTATGAGCAGCTGATGGACTGGATGCGCCCCGATGGCGACGCTTTCCGCGTGATTACGGGCGACTATGTGAGTGTGGCAGACGGTACGGGTATCGTACACATCGCTCCCACCTTTGGTGCCGATGACGACAGGGTGGCAAAGCAGGCAGGTATTGCTCCTATGTTGCTGGTCGACAAGGCCGGCAAACAGCAACCTATGGTCGATAAGCAGGGTAAGATGTACCTCTTGGAGGACTTGGACCCTGAGTATGTAAAGAACTTTGTCAATGTGGAGAAATATGCCGAGTGGCAGGGCAGGTTTGTGAAGAACGCCTACGACGAGAAACTCACCGAGGAGGATGCAACCATCGATGTTGATATTGCCGTAGGTCTAAAACTCGAAAACAAGGCCTTTAAGATTGAGAAACACACCCACAACTATCCACACTGTTGGCGTACAGATAAGCCCGTGTTGTACTACCCCTTGGATTCGTGGTTTATTCGCTCTACCGCAGTGAAAGATAGGCTCATTGAGCTCAACAAGACCATCTATTGGAAACCCGAATCGACAGGTACGGGACGCTTTGGAAAGTGGCTCGAAGGTCTTGTGGACTGGAACCTCTCGCGCAGCCGTTTCTGGGGTACTCCTCTGCCCGTGTGGGCTACCGAGGACTACTCGGAGATGAAGTGTATCGGCTCGGTTGAGGAGCTCAAAGCAGAGGTCGAGAAATCGGTGGCTGTCGGCTTTATGAAGGAAAATCCCTATGCCGACTTTGTGGTAGGCGACTTCTCGAAGGAGAACTACGACAAGATTGACCTCCACCGTCCCTATGTGGACAACATTGTACTCGTGTCGAGCAAGGGCGAGCCTATGCGCCGCGAGAGCGACCTTATTGATGTGTGGTTCGATAGTGGCGCAATGCCCTACGCACAGGTTCACTACCCATTTGAGATGACCAAGGAGCAGTTCGAAGAGGTCTATCCCGCAGACTTTATTGCCGAGGGTGTGGACCAAACTCGCGGTTGGTTCTATACGCTCCACGCGCTGGCAACAATGCTCTTCGACAGCGTGGCATTCAAGAATATCATCTCCAACGGCCTTGTGCTCGATAAGAACGGCAACAAGATGAGTAAACGCCTCGGCAATGCGGTGGATCCATTCGAGGTTATGGATAAGTATGGCGCCGATGCTACAAGGTGGTATATGATTTCCAACTCGCAGCCTTGGGACAACCTCAAATTCGATGTTGACGGTGTGGACGAGGTGCGTAGGAAATACTTTGGTACACTCTACAATACCTACGGTTTCTTCGCCCTCTATGCCAATGTGGATGGCTTTACGGGCAAAGAGGAGGAGGTGCCTATGGCCGAGCGTGCAGAGATCGACCGCTGGATTATCTCCACTCTCAACTCGCTTGTTAAGGAGGTGTCGGCAAGGCTCAACGATTATGATCCCACGCCCGCAGCAAGGGCTATTCAGGAGTTTGTGGGCGAGAACCTCTCGAACTGGTATGTGCGCCTTAACCGTAAGCGTTTCTGGGGTGGCGGTATGACCAAAGATAAACTCGCGGCATATCAGACACTCTACACCTGCCTCGAAACCGTGGCTCAACTTTCGGCTCCCTTTGCACCATTTTTCAGCGACAGGCTCTTTACCGACCTGAACGAGATTAGTGGTCGTCACGAGGGCTCCGTTCACCTCAATCTCTTCCCCGTTTGCAACGAGGCTCTCATTGACGCCGATTTGGAGGAGATGATGGATTTGGCACAGAAGAGCACCTCGATGGTGTTGGCTCTCCGTAGGAAGGTCGGCATCAAAGTACGCCAGCCACTCACAAAAGTTATTATCCCCATTCTCGATGCGGATATGGGCCGTAGATTGGAGGCTGTGAAGGCTCTGGTTATGGGCGAGGTTAATGTTAAGGAGGTTGAACTCATTACCGATACCACAGGCCTTATTACCAAGCGTATTAAGCTCAACTTCAAGAACTTCTGTGCTCGATATGCCAAACTTGCGAAACCTATGGCAGCACTCGTGGCAACTTTCACTCAGGAGCAGATTGCTGCTATTGAGGTCGCCGACCAGACCACTTTGGAGGTTGCGGGTGAGAGCGTGGTTGTGACTCACGCCGACTTCGATATCACTTCGGAGGATATGCCCGGCTGGCTCGTGGCAAGCGAGGGTAAACTCACCGTTGCTCTCGATGTTACCGTCACCGACGAGCTGCGTAAGGAGGGCTTGGCAAGGGAACTTGTAAACCGCATCCAGAATATCCGTAAGGATAGCGGCTTTGAGGTTACCGACCGCATCAAGGTGGAGATTGAGAAGAAGGAGATGTTGGAGGGTGCCATTGAGGCATTTGGTGGCTTCATTGGTCAGCAGACCCTGGCTCTGAGCGTTGTTCTCTCCGAAAATCCCGCTGGCGACTTCGTGGTCGATAGCGACATCGACGAGGAGCCTTTGAAGATTGCCGTAACCAAGGCATAAGCCCATAAAACCCGCGTAGGGACACCTACACCAAGAGATAGACGATTTTTGAGCCCGCCCCCAAAAGGCGGGCTCAAAAATTATTGGCTGAAAAGTTGCGTATGTGGGAAATGTTTTGTACCTTTAACAAACCAAAAACACTAAACTATGTCACAGGAAGTTGAAAAAACCAGATATTCCGATGAGGAATTGGCCGAATTCAAGGAGATTATCCTCGAAATGCTCGGCAAAGCAAAGGAAGATTACGACCTTTTGCGCTCTTCGGTGAACAACTCCGCAAGTAACGATACCGAGGATACTTCGCCAACATTCAAAGTGCTCGAAGAGGGTGCTGCAACGCTCACCAAAGAGGAGATGGGACGCTTGGCTCAGCGCCAACTCAAATTCATCCAGCACCTCGAAGCAGCCCTCGTGCGCATCGAGAACAAAACCTATGGCATCTGTCGCGAGACGGGTAAACTCATCCCCAAGGAGCGTCTGCGCGTAGTGCCTCACGCAACCCTCTCGGTTGAGGCGAAGGAGAAGAGGCGTTAGTCCCTCTCCGCTTGTCCGATTGATGCAAGGAGAACCTCCGGAAGAAAGCAAATCGCAAACCATTGCCAAGTGTTACGATATACACCGATGGCTCATCGCTCGGCAACCCCGGCAGGGGAGGGTATGGCGTAGTCCTACTCTCGCCACCCTACCGCAAGGAGCTGAGTGCAGGGTATCGTATGACCACCAACAATCGTATGGAGTTGCTGGCGGTGTGCGTTGCGTTGGAGGCTCTCAAATTTGAGGGCACGGAGGTCACGCTCTACTCGGATAGCCGATATGTGGTCGATTCGGTGGAGAAAGGCTGGGTTTTCGGCTGGGAGAAAAAGGGCTTTGCGAAGGCTAAAAATCCCGACTTGTGGCAGAGGTTTTTGCGAATCTATCGTCGCCACCGCGTAAGGTTTGTGTGGGTTAAGGGCCACGCCTCGACGGTGGAGAACAATCGTTGTGACGAACTTGCTGTGGCCGCCGCGCACGGAGCAACACTACTAGAAGATACGGGCTACGACCCGACGGTATAATTTGAATGGGAAAATACTACTCCGCAGTTTTCGTCAAAACTGCGGAGTAGTCTTTTTTTTGTGGTCGGTGCGAACAATGGCGGGTGTTGTTTTCTATCCTACGCCAAGGTCGGTGTTGGAGATGAGCACTTCGGCTTTGGGATTGTTTTGGAGAGTGGGGTAGACCTCGCGCACAAACCACTCGGCAAGGTGTTCGTCGCGCACAACGGGGGTTGTGTTGTTGCAAAAGAGATTGACGCTGTAATAGTCAAAGAGTCTATCGGCAGTGGCTATGTCGGCAAGGATTTGTTCGCGACTCTGCCCCTCGACACCCACAAGCAGGCATACGCCACGAAAGTAAAGTGCCACATCCTCGGCCGTAACATCCTCGGCCACGCCCTTGTTCCACACCTTGCGAAGCTCTCCGTCGAAACTCTCCACTCCGCAACGAAACTTCACGGTGGCGGGGGCGAATTGCTTGGCAAAGGCGGCAAGCCGGTGGCGGTACATATAGTGGGCCTCGAACCACAGCGTGTGGATGCTATGCTCGTGGACAATTCTCTTTATGTGCTCGATTGTTTGACTATCGAGCTCCATAGCCGAGCCCGAGTTGATAATATCCAGCACACCATACTCGCCCGTAACCCTCTCCAAAACCTCTCGGTTTACCTCGTAGGGATGCGCGCTGCAATCGGTGTGGTAGTCGCAGAAGGTGCAGCGACGCCAACGGCAACCAGTGCCTTGCAGGAGTACAAACTCGCGAGGTAGAACGGTGTGGATGAGCGAATAGCGGCTGTCGGGACTACTCATTGTCTTGCTTCCTAATCTGTCTTTTAATCCAGCCTATGGAGGCATAGGCGAGGGGGGTGCCGAAGACTACCTCGATGGCGAGTTTGAGCACATATTGCAACACAATCATCGCCACAAGGTCGTGGGTTGTGACCGTGCCTGCAAAGGCAATAAGCACAAAGGGCAGAGAGTCGAAGAGGTAGCCCACCATCGAACTGCCAATGGTGCGGAGCCATAGGTGACGACCTCCTGTGGCTTTTTTGATACGCTCCATACACCAAGCATTGGAGAGTTCGCCCAAGAGGAAACCCACGAGCGAGCCGAGCACAATGCGCGGAACATAGTCGAAGATGGTGTCGTAGGCTGTGGCCGTCTCGGCAAGGTAGTCGGGGGAGGGCATAGCCACACCAATGCGGGTGCAGACAACCATCAGAATGTTACACAGCAGTGTGAGGATGATGACGCGGCGTGAGGTGCGATAGCCCCATATCTCCGTCAGCACATCGCCCAACATATAGGCCAGAGGGAATGTGATGGTGCCGGCATCGAAGTAGAAGAGCCCAAAGAGGCCCACAACCTTCACGGCCATAACATTCGATACGAGATAGAGTGTGACAAAGAGTGTCGTCACAACGAGCAGCAAAGATTGTTTGCTGATTCGGTTTTTGAAAGGGTTTTCCGATACCTTATTCATAATATAGTGTTGTTTGGAAGTCGCAAATCCTTTTTTTGCGACGCCGCAAAGATAGCGTTTTTTTGCAAGAATTGGGCTAACCGAGCCACTTTTTTGCGATTTCGGCACCTGTGCGAATGAGGTTTTGGCGTGCGACTTCGGGCCTAATGGCTTCACTCAGGGGTATATAGTTGGGTGTGGCGGCAACAATCTCGGCAAATCCACTCTCTGCCAACTCGGCACACATATCCACACCTCCGCCCACGGCAATAACGGGAATCTCTCGTACCCCTGCACGCTCCAAAACGCGGACCGGGAGTTTACCCCTTAGGGTTTGGTGGTCGATGCGCCCCTCACCCGTAATCACAAGGTCGCAATCCGAAAGGAGGCTGTCGAAACCTACGCAATCCATAATCGTGTCGGCACCCGAGCAGAGCTTCGCGCCCAACAGAGCGTAAAGAGCACCACCAATGCCCCCCGCAGCACCCGCGCCCTCGATGTTGGTTATGTCCACCCCGCAATGCGCCCTTACTACCTCGGCAAAGTGGGCCATACCCTCATCGAGCATTGCGACCATCTGTGGTGTGGCCCCTTTCTGGGGTGCATAGATGTGTGCGGCACCTTGCGCTCCACAAAATGGACTCTGAACATCCACCGCAAGGGTAAAGCGCGTATGGCGGAGTCTATGGTCTGCGTCCGAAGAGTCAATCGTTGCGATGCGGAGGAGGCTCGCACCACAAGGCTCCACCTCTCCCCCGTTGCTATCCACAAAGCGGTAGCCGAGGGCCGAAAGAAGTCCCGTGGCACAGTCGTTGGTGGCGCTACCGCCCACTCCGATAATGACATTGCGACAACCCGCATCAAGCACGCTCCGTATCATCTGGCCAACACCGCACGAAGAGGTCGAGAGAGGGTTGCGCTCCTCGGTTTGGAGAAGGGTAAGTCCCGCGGCCGAAGCAACATCCAACACAGCCGTGTCGGCACTCAGCAGACCATAGTGGGCGGTTATAGGCACACCCAAGGGGTTGGAAACATCAACGGCAACCCATTGGCCACCACGCGCACGAGTGATAATCTCGGCACTGCCTTCGCCACCATCGGCAAGGGGCAGTTCGGTAATCTGGTAGAGTGGTGCCGCCGAGCGAATACCCTCCGAGAGAGCCTCCGCAACCTCGTGGGCCGCGAGCGAGCCCTTGAATGAATCTACCGCTATGACGACTTTCCTTTCCATAAAACTCTCCGCAAGATAGTGTTTTTACCTTTGGGCAAAAAACAGAGAAGCCGTCTAACAAGGTAATTTCTGCGTTACGCTCGTGCTCAAAATGCTCATTTACGCCCAGTAAACTCCGCTTTTTCGCACTTCGCAAGCCTTGAACTTCCTCTTGTTATACGACTTCAAAGAAAGAGTGGGTGCCCGCAAGTACTTGTTGGACACCCTCTCCCAAGAGTGTAGTTGTGGACTATCTGTTAGTAGATGGTACCGTTCTCTTTGACATAGTTGAGCTGGACAATGTATGCACCGTTGGTGGTTTTGAGAGTACCAACAATAGAGTGCCTCCAAAACTCATCTTGTGCATCCCACTCCGAAGTTACATCAACATAGCCCTCGGCTACGATGGAGTGATTTGCCGTATCGTCCGATTTGCGACGCATAATGGTGGATTTGCTGCAATCAATCCACATGCTGCCATCGTCGGGAGCGCTGTTGAGCAAATAGTAACGACCTGCGGGGAGGTAGTCGGGAGCGTCGGTATTGGTCATAAAGTAGAGGTCGAGGTCGACATTGAGGCCCATACATTCAAGCCTCCAACATCCATTTTCGTAGGATGCCCAAATGGCCATACTATTGACATTCTCTCCCTCGACGAAAGTCTCGGTCTGGGTGACAACCTCTTTGTGGAGGTAGAAGGGACCGGCATTCTCGGCCTTGGCAATAGCGGTGCCGGCTTTGACCATAAGGTCGAAACTGATGGTACTCTGCTCGGTCTCGGCGTTGTAATCTATGACAATTTTGTTGGTGTAGTCTGTGTTGAGGCCAACCAAAACATTGTCCAAACAAATCTCGTAGGAGGTAATCTCTGTGGTGTAGGTGCCCGAGGGGATATAGTCGTAGTCGCCTCCAATGTTGAGAACGAAGTCGAAGGTGTTGAACTTGTCTTGTTTGAGGCTAAGAGTCCAAACATTTGCATCCTCTGCGCTCTTTGTGGCCGCAGCAGTGGTGATGTCTATGTTGAAAAGGTGGGGCTCACTGCTCTCGGCACCCTCAATGTTCTTACCCTCGGGAGCCTCAAACTCGATGCTGAGCCAAGCGTCGTTGCCTGCCGCCTCGTCCATAAAGATGAAGGTGCCGTAAATCTCCCACAGACCAGTAACAGCCCTATAATGGAGATCTACATTACCAACGCTGGTGTCGAGTTTGTCGTAGATAACATTATCGCCAATGGCCTTGAAATAGGAGCCCTCGGCAACAAAGTCACCATCGTCTTTCTTGTTCGAACTTATCGTATCGTCGTCCTCTGCCTGCTCTGTGGCGTTGATGTAGTAGCCACCAAAACCCTCGCTGATGAGGTGGATGCGCAACTCATAGAGGGCACTGCTCATGGTAAGGTAGTGGTCGTTGCCATCGTGGGTTACCGCATACTTGGTGGGTTTGAAGGAGAGTTTGTTTACAATCATACCCTGCTTGTCGGTAGTGATGGTTTTGGTCTTTATTACGCTCGAAGTGCTGTTCTTGGCAGCTGCAACAATCACATACTCGGTTGAGGGAGTGGTGTCGAAGACAACAGCGATGGGCATTTCGCTCTCCCACGAGTAGTTGCCGTCGTCGAGCACATATTGAAGAGAGTTGTTGATGACATAGTCAACAGTGATGTCGCTCTCTTTGTAGTCGGCTTTGGGGACTGCAATATAGCCGAAGCTATCCATATTGCGTACGGTTACCAAAAAGTAGACTGCGATATCCAGAATGTCGTCAATCTCGATGTCGCTCATCACCACCGCATTGGGATCTGTGGGAGTGTTGGGTTTGTTGGGCTCATTGGGCTCCGTAGGACTGTCGCAAGCCACAGCAAACAGCGCTGCAAGCAGGCACAAATACTTTGCAAATGTTTTCATAGTAAGGTCTATTGTTAATGATTAGTTGTATTTTCATAAATCATACACAAATATACTATTATTATTTGATTTGTATGGTGTATGTATGAAAAAAAGCGTGGAGTAGGGTCCACGCTTCTCTTCTGTTGGGTATTGCGTTCTAATAGTAACTTTTAAGGTGGTTGTTGCGGTAGCTGTCGGCCTTGACCTTGAAGAAGTTGTTGCTGCTATTCTCCAAGAGGCGATACTCGCCGTGGTTGCTCCACGAGGCGGGCTGGTCGTAGATGCTCATATCCTCGCCCGTGTCGTTCGACACATAGTCTTTGATTTTGTTGTGCCAATTGCGGATGCGAGCCATACTTGCCTCATAGTAAAAATAGCCTGCCGAAGAGTCTATCAGCTCTTTGAGGTAGCTAACATAGAGTTCCTTGTATTTGGGGTCACATTCGAGCACCTTGTTGATGAGGGGGTGCTGAGCGTTGGTGCCCCATTTGAGAGGCGTGTCGCGGCCCGAGTCACTCAGGCGCATAACAGATGCCGAGGTGCCGAGCGAGTTGTCGTAGTCGTAGGGAATGAAGTAGAACTTATAGCCACTCGTACTACCTGCATTGAAGTACATATAGTAGTTGTTGCCATTGTTCCAATAGTCGTCCCACATACCAACAGTAACATTCACAGCGTAGGTTTTCAGCAGCAGAGGGATGTCAATGACCTCTTCGAGCCACACTTTCAGCTCCTCGCCACTCTTGTTTTCGAGCTTGTACATAAAGTCCACAAGCTGTGACTTGGCCGAGTCGAACGAGTAGTTGTCGGTTTTGAGCTCGTAGGTCCACTCTTGGTCGGTGTCCACATCCAAGCCAAACAGGTGTGACTGGTGGGCGTCGGTGCTGTGTTTCAGTGTTGCGGGGCCGTCGGAGGTGTAGCTGCATTTCCAGAGGTTGCCTTTGTGACCGCCAAACTTGTCGGAGCGCACTTCGAGGTACTCGTCATCAACCGTCTCCTGCATCTCATAGACGCCATAGTAGGCGGGGTTGGTGTCGCCCTCCACATGAATCCACAAGCGGCAGTAGATGTCGTTGATGGCGGTCCAGACACCATAGCGACGGAAGAGGTCGTAGCAATACATCTCGCGTACATACATCGGGTCGTCCTTGTGCCATTTCAGGTACATCTTCCTCACACCGCCAATGGTGTGTGCGTCGTCTTTGTGGTATTTTCGCAGGTTGAGCTGGGTGTGGAAGTGCTGCCAATCGGCATTGTTGCGACGGTGGGTGTTGGAGCCTACCTCGGGACGACGACGCGAGGTGTTGCCCCTCAATCGCCAGCCCGCCTCCTCGAAAGTGTAGACCTCGGTGCCGTTGTCGAAGGTTACATTACCCTTGAAATACTGCTTGGTCTTGTTGTTCTGGTCGAAGGTCGAGAGCATACGGTTCCACTCCGACTCGCTGACGCTGAGGGTAATCTTGGGGAAGGTCTCCTCGTTCCACACATACTTAACGCTCTCGGCCAACGACGAGGTGGGTGTCGAAGGATTTTCGCCCGTGTTGTCGTCGCCTCCCTCGGAGGGAGTGAAATTAACTTCCGTATTTACAAATTGGGCTGTTTGGTTGCCAGTGTTGGCAGCACCAATTGTTGCAGTGTCAACCACATACCATTCGCCACCGTCGGGCATACGGCACGCCACATCGAACTGGTGCTCTATTGCACCATCCCAAGCATCGGCAACATTAGGCGTCGCATTTGCGCTATTGACAAAGTAGTCCACTCGCTCTCCCGCAGCATTGACAAGCTCCAAGAGAAGCGACTTCTTGCCCGAAACACCCGAGTTGCTCACTCCGAGGTTCAGGGCATTGTGGGCGTTGTTTGCGCCCTTGCAGTTGATTACGGCATAGCCGCCTGCGGGCAGAATTGTACCATCGGTAATGAAGAACTCGCCCAAACCGCTCTGGTCGGCAATGGCACCCTCGTTGTTCTTGCGGATAGTCCAACCGCCAAGGTCTACATTCTCGGTGGTGGATTTGTTGTAGAGCTCGATGTATTTTGCAGCGGAGTTCACCTCGTTGATGACAACATCACCCGCGCCAACGGGAAGGTTGTTGTCGCCACCCGTGTTGTCGCCACCCGTGTTGTCGTCACCCGCATCCGCAGACAGAGGGATGGTCACAACGGTACCGTCCGAGAGGGTAAAATATGCGTTTTCGTCATCCCAAGTGACACTAACGATTACAGAAGTGCCGTCCTCGCCGTCTTCGCCATCCGTTCCATTCTCGCCGTCTTCGCCATCCTTGCCGTGCTTTACGACAATCTGGCTATTGTCGGAGAAGGTTATGGTGTAACCCTCCGTGCTCTCTGTGACGGAAGTGATTGTGAGGTTGTTCGACAATGCCGCAAGGAGTGCCTGAGTATTCTTGACCTCCTCTTCGAGTTTGTCTAAGCGATCCAAAATGTCGCTATGGTCGTAGGGCAGCGTACAAGCCGTAAACAGCATCAATACTGCCGAAAATAGAATTGTAAATCTTTTCATTGATATCTTTTCGTGGTATTATTCTATTTCTTTGTCGATTGAATTGCGAAATGGGGATTACCTGATGGGCGCAAACATCTCGCTGCCGATATTGACACTCAGGGCCACCACCTGCTGCCAACCCCAATTGAGGCCGTCGTAGTGGTGTACGGAGGAGAAACGCAGGCTCACGCCATCTTTCAGCCTTGGCTCCCAATAGAGCTCCAAACGATTATAAAACCCCTTCTCGCCAACGCGATAGAATGGATCGCCGAAGTAGAGATTGTCGCCATAGATGCCACCCATTCCATCTTCGTAGGGCAGATTCCAATAGGGCATCAGATCGTCGCCCTTGTAGAAAGTGTTGCGCAGGCCGATATCCTTGCGCCTGAGTCGAAGTTCCAACTCGAAACCACCCGGCAGAACGGGAGTGCCGATGTGGTAGCGGTCGTTCTGATAGGCCTGCACCCAAGCCGCCTGAAAGGCAAACTCCGAGTCGTGCCAAAGTGACGACAGATCCAAACCTATATAAAAGTCCGCAAGGCCATTATCAACCACACCTCGTGCCGAGTCGCTGGCAGCGTGGTGGTGGAGGGTTGCGGTGTAGCCGGCAAAGGAGAAACTCTTGCGTGCCTCGCCCGCAAAGAGAATCGTAAACATCTCGCGGCGAGTCTTGGAGCGCAGACCGTTCCAGTCGCATCCGAGCTCCACAAACCAATCGGGTTTGGAGTACTGAATGAGCATACCCTCGATGGTGGGTTTGTAGAAACGATAGGCGTCGCTGAAAAAGGCGTAGGAGTAGCGACCTTTGAGCCTTGCGCGGGGGAAAAGTCCGAGCGTGGCGTCGAATGTGTCGCCATCGTAGCCGTAGTAGGCGAGGAGTTCGGGCGTGCCCATAAAATTCTCACTCCCCATATCGGCAGGAATGGTGGTGCCGAGCATCAGGGAGTGGCCATAGCCCCAACCCAATCCAATCTCGGGGCGCATATTGGCTCCAAAGAGTGTGCCCGAGGGGGCAATCATCTTGCTTGGGTCGCCATATTCGCGGTTGTCGAAGCGGAAATCGAAATCGGCATTCCACAAAATATCCTGCGCTCTACCCATAAATGTGCAGGTAAAGCATAGAATTATCAACAATAGATATTTGTGGAGTGTGAATTTCATCGCGCAAAGGTAGGGATTTTTTCGGTTTATACTATAAAAATAGGTATCTTTGTGACGAAAAACCTACCAAACTATGAAAGACTTTTTTGAAAATGTTGCGGTGTCGATGACCGTTTGTGACCTCGAAGGAAAGGTTATATATCAGAATGTCAGGGCTGTGGAGGCTTTGGGTGAGGCGCGTGGCAATAACTTGCAGGAGTGTCATCAGCCCTCCTCGTGGGAGAAAATTCAGCAGATGCTCCGCGAGGGAACAACCAACGCCTACACCATCGAAAAACGAGGTGTTCGCAAACTTATCTACCAAACCCCTTGGTATGAGGAGGGTAGGGTGGCAGGACTCGTGGAGTACTCCATTGTGTTGCCTTCGGATATGCCCCATAAGGTGCGCAGTTAGCCTCGGTTTTGCGGGCATTGGGGATGTGTGTCGGGAGGTTTTAGTGGCCTTCTCGCTCCTTGTGTGTGGATAACTGCTGGCGTCGCAAAAAAGTTTTTTTGAAATTTTTTATTCATTTTTTTTGCTTTGAACAATAAAGTTATTACCTTTGTCCCCGCATAACGCTTCTTTAGCTCAGTTGGTAGAGCACGACACTCTTAATGTTGGGGTCCTGGGTTCGAGCCCCAGAGGGAGCACAAGACGAAAAAGGCTATCCAAACGGATAGCCTTTTTTCGTTGTGCTCCCTCTGGCATTGTGTATAGCATACCTCTAAACCTTTGCGAAGTGTAATTTCTGCCACAATTTATTTCTGTTTTCTTTGACACCCGTATGTCAAAATGCTGTTTTTTTGTCGGGGAAATTAATTTTTCTTTTGTGATAGTAGGCTTGAACGGGGAAATTTCCTAACTTTGTGAGGATTAGATACCTAAATAGAGATAATCGGAGTTATGGAACAACCGAAGATTGAGCGTGTGTTGCGTTTGATGAAGATGATGACGGGCAACAACAACTACACTGTGGAGGATATGGCCGAAAGGCTTGGCATCTCCTATCGCTCGGTGTATCGTTACATCGACACCTTCAAGGAGTCGGGATTTGTCGTGCAGCGCAAGGAGGGTGGCATCTACCGCCTTGGCAAGGAGAGCCGCTACTTCAAGGAAATCTCCCAACTTATCCACTTCACCGATGAGGAGGCGCACATCGTCAATCAACTCATTGAGGCACTCGACAACACCAACATCATAAAACAAAACCTGCGCAAAAAACTCACTGCTGTTTATAACTGCACCTCGCTGGCGGAGTGCGTTGTGGAGGGCAAGAACGCAGTGAATGTCAACCACTTGGTGGAGGCTATTGGCGAGCGCAAGCAGGCAGTTCTCAGGCGTTACGCATCTTCCCATACGGGCATTGTGCGCGACCGCTTGGTGGAGCCTTTCGGCTTTACCACGAACTATGTGCAGGTGTGGTGCTACGAGCCAGAGTCGGGCAAAAACAAACTCTTCAACACGGCGCGAATTGGGGCTGTGGAGGTACTTGCGGAGGGGTGGCAATTTGGCGAGTTGCACCACGAGGGCTACATCGACATCTTCCGCATTACGGGCTTTGAGCAGAAGCGCGTGCAGTTGGAATTGGGCGTTATGGCCCACAACCTTTTGGTGGAGGAGTACCCCCTCGCAACCCGTGACCTCTCGCCCATAGACGACTCGCATTGGCTCCTGGACACTATGGTCTGCGACTATGTGGGCATTGGTCGCTTTACGCTCGGTCTTATGCACGACATCCGCATCCTCACGCCCGAATTCGGGGAGTATATCGCCTCTCTCGTGGAGCGCATCAACAAAAAAATGCCGCAAAACAGCCATTGACAGTAATTGTCAAAACGGCCCCGTACCTTTGTCCCGACAACATTTAGAGAGTGCTGTCGGGACTTTTTTTGTATAACTCAAAACCAGACGACTATGAAAATAATTTTTGCAATTCTGGTCTTTATTACTCTGCTGGTGGAGTGTCTTGATATTCTCTTCGGTGGAGGCGGTAAACTTAAATAACTACGACTATGGACAGAAATAACAACTTTTGGCGATGGCTATTTTTCTTGTGGCTGTTCGGATTCTTTAACAATCGGGATTAAACATATTCTCAGATATGTGTGTGGATGATTAGATGGAAACAATACGAAAGTTTGCCTCTGAGTATTACGATGAGGAAGATAAAATGTAAAAGAATATATGGGAGCAATTTACAGAGTTAAGTGTGAGCGTTGTGGTTCGGTGTTCGAGCACCAGGCGGGCGTGGGTTTTGCCTACGCCTGCGTGGGGTGCGGAGAGGTGGCCGATGAGAGTGCGCCCTTCTGGTGCCCCTGCTGCAACCTGCGCTACAACCCTCGCGAGGAGAACTTTGCCGACAAACTGCAAGAGGTAATCTTATGGGATTAACATCGCCCACATACCAATCTTTCCGTGCATTTTTGGGCAGGGTGGGGTGCGAGGAGGCGTTCGATAGAGCTTTCTACAACCACAACCACGCCACCTTGCTCGACAAGGCCCTATGGGAGGTAGGCGAGGCGGAGTTCATCTTCGCCCACGCCTTCGATTGGGCCGCAACGCCCGAAGGTCGGGACTATTGGCGAGAGCTGGACAAAGAGTGGTGCGGACTTGTCCGTGACAAGTGATTAAACAACCGAGTCGGGGTTGGTGGTGTCAGTCTGCATATCCTTGGGGCTGTTGGGTTGCCCAAGAATGTCTATGATAAATTCTTCCAGCGAGTTGTCGGTGCCGAGTTCTATCTTTTGACGGAATCGGTGGCGGAGCATCAGAACACTGCGCGGAGCAATGGCCAACAGCTCGGCAATCTCTTTGTTGTCCTGATTCAAAACGATGAGCATTGAGAGAAGTTCCTCGCGACGGGTGATTGAGGGTACCCTCTCGCGCAGGCCGGGTAGAAATTTGGGGTAAAGCAACTCGAAGCGTTGGCGGAATTTGGACTCTCCGCTCTTTTGCAGCACAGAGGGGGTAAGTGCCTCCAACTCTTGGCGATTTTCCTTGTCGCTCATTATATCTTCAATCTCTTGCGACATCATCTCTTTTTCTGCCTTTGTTTGGTGGAGTTTTTGTACCAACGCCGAGAGTTTGGCATCTGCCTGCTTCATCTGAGCACGGTGCTCTCTCTTTTGGCGCAGCAGGCGTATCGCTATGGCCGATATGACAACCACCGCCAAGACTGCCCCGATGAGTAACCAGAGGCGCTGATTTGTCTGTTTGAGTTGCATAATCTGCAACTCCTGTCTTTGTTGTGCGGTTTGCGAGTCGGTGATGGCCTCCACAAGGTTGAAATTGACTCTCTTGGCCGTAAGGGCCTGCTGTTCTTGGAGCATCATTCGGGTGTATTGCTCCACTTTGCGCTGATTTTTACCTCTTAGATAGTGGTCCAAGATAGGCTGGTAGTCCACATGAATATAGAGTGGCAACTCGCTCTGTTCCAGCAACCCATACATACTGTCGAGCATTGCCTCCGCAAGGTTGTACCTCTGGTTTCTGAGGTATGTCTGTGCCAATTGGTGGTATGCCTTGGCTCGGTTTGTGGCGGTACCCTGGCGGGTTACTTGTTGCAACTCTTGGATGCCCAAGTGCAACGAGTCGCCACCCTTATTGGTAAGGTAGGTGCCGTGCAGAAGGTCAACATCCACCATTCCGCTGTTGTAGGGTAGTGCCCTGCACAGTTCTCTCGCTTTGGCCACATAGAAATCTACCGAATCGGGCTCACCAAGTTGCAGAAGTGCACGCCCCTTGTTTATGTAGGTTTGTGCCGAAACCATCGGATTCTTCGAAGTCATACTTATCTCTACGCTCACAGCCTCCGAAGCATAGCGGTTGGCATACTCGGGCACATCCCAATATAAAAATAGGTCTATTAGCGCGTGCAGGCTATTCAACACACCCAAATCATCGCCCCTCTCTTGTGCCTCGGTTTTGCTTTGCAGAAAGAGCTCCAGGGCTTGATTGATGTTGCCGTTGCACTTGTAGAACGATCCCAGCATTGCTGCCACCCACTGCCTGCCCGAGGTGTTGTTGCACAACTGCGCTTGCTGTAAGGCCTCCCGACACCAATCCACAACCTGCTGCTGATAGAGGGAGTTGCTGTAAAACACTGCGGCGGCGTAGGCGTAGTCGCGGAAGAAACGCTCGGGTGTGGCGTGATGCAGAGGTAGAGAAAAGGTCTTCAAAGTAATCTCTTCGGCCTCAGCCATATTCTCCGTACGCGACAGAGCATACCCCAGCACCGAGTAGTAATCCCTAAGACATTGTTTTTGCAAAATGGGAGAGATGTTGAATATCTCTTGCAAGGTGGTGATGCAGGCTTCGGGCTCGCCTTTACTCTGATAGGTGTTCATCAACTGCACGAGAGCCTCGGTGTAGAGGACCAACTCCTGTTGCGATAACTCCTCTTCGTTCACGGGGTGTGACAGGTATTTAATGTAGCCATCGATGGCCTGATTAAACTTGCCCTCGCGCTGCAACACTCGCGCCTGACGAAAGAGATTTTCGTTGGCCAGGGCGGAGTGACAACTAAGCGCAGAGATGATCAGTAGTAGTGCTATTTTGCCCCAAACGGGTAGAGTGGGCGTTGTGGATTGTTGTTTCATCTTTCTGTTATTTGACTTGCAAAAGTAACTAAAATCCGAGCAGCAACCTAAATGCGGGTGTTTACATTTTGGTTTACATTTGATGTTTTTAATATAAAACAGGGTTTAATGTAGGTTAAAATGTAGGATGTGGTTTTTTGATAGAACGACAATATCAAAATACCTTTGTGCCCGCGAATAAATATATATATAAAGGTGTAAGCCTCCCTTCCCCCCAAAGAGGCATTCTCGTAGAAATCGGATATGATAGAACAAATATAATTTCAATTAAAAAGCAATCAATTTTATGAACAAAAACACACATCGATTAACTCCCTACGCATCGCCTCTCATAGAGGTCGTTGAGGTAGAAGTGGAGCAGGGTATTGCTATGACCGGAGGCAATGGCGGTTTTAGCACAGAAGATCTGGAAGATCCAAATCCCGAGGAAGGTTGGTAACCCACAAAAAAAGAAATGCGAATATGAAAAGACTTCTATATTTAATCACAGTATTTGCGCTCCTTTGTGGATGCGAAAAGAATCAGGAACAGTTGGAGCAGGATCAGCAGCAGGATGCTCCCGTAACAGAACTCGGCGAACTCCCCGACCGTATTCAGGTGTCGACAGCAGGCGACGAGGATGATGCCGAGACTCGTACAATCTTGGAAAATAGCAAAGTTCTCTGGCAGAACGGCGATGCAATATCCTATTTTGCAAGCAACATTCATAATACGAGGTATGTGTATGGCGGAGAGGACGGAAAAACCTCTGTCGATTTGGACAAGGACGAAGAGGCAGTGGGCGCAGTGGGCGATATCCTTCTCAACTCACAGGCCGTATACCCCTACAACAAGGATATTACCGTTGACTATAAGGATGGTAGAAACATCATCAATCTGACCTATCCCACAACCCAAAAATATGGAGTTAACTCCTTCGGAAGGGATGCCAACATTATGGTTGCTGCGGGTGAGGGCAATGTGGATGCGAAGTTGCAGTTCCGCAACGCTTGTGGCTACCTTGTAATCAAACTTTGGGGTGTTGCAACAAACGGCAATCCCACCAACATCAAGAGCATTACTCTTTCGTCCGTCAGCGGTCTTGATAAGATTGCGGGTAAGGCTTCGGTGATTGCCGACAAGCAGGAGGCTCCCATTATCACTATGGCCGACGATGCATCGACCTCTGTCACATTGGATTGCGACCCCGAAGGTCGCGGTGTGAACCTCGGTGTGGATAAAGAGAATGCCACTGAGTTCTGGTTCTGTCTGCCTCCTGTAACCTTCAATGGAGGTATAAAGATTACGGTGACCGATGCTTATGGTAATGCCTACACCAAGCAGACTACCAAGCCCATCTCCATTGAGCGCAACAAAGTGCAGCCTATGGAGGCTCTCCAATTTGAGACCAATGCCCCCGCTGCTACCAAACTTTGGTACACCCGTTCGGATGGCTCGAAAACTCCTCTTACATTCTACGATGGTAAGACCAATCCCTTTAACGCTCAAATCAAAACCCACAAGTGGGACGATGGTGTTAATAAGATTGTGATTGAATTTCATGCCCCTCTGACCACCATTCAAAAAGAGGCATTCCGAGATACAAAAATTGGTACTATTGTGCTGCCCGAGGGTGTTACAACCATCGAGGAGGGTGCTTTCGAGGCTTCTACTCTTACGGAGATCTCATTCCCCGGCAGTATGACCAACATCGGCGTCAATGCCTTCTATGATTGTGAGGACATCAAGACAGTTACATTCCTGCCAAGTCCCACAAAGACTCCGCTCAAAATATGTAATATGGACTCTTCTGCGGTGTATAGTCCTTTCTACGATTCCCGTTTGACCACCATCAACCTCAACCGTGAACTCGCGTATGTGGATGAGGATGGTGATCCATACACTGCGAGCGAAGATGACGAGGGCTTGTTCTATCACGAGCACTACGAGGAGGTTGGAGAGGTTACCGTAGTTCTCGGTCCTCAGGTGGAGCATCTAAGGTACAGGATGTTCAACTATCTTCCTATCAAGAAACTCACCATCCCCGGAACCGTTAAATCTATCGAGAACAATGTGTTCGAGGGTTGCGAGAAGTTGACAACTCTCACATTTGAGCCAAATATGGAGGGTACACCCCTTACTATGGGCTTCTATGATGCAAGCGGAGATGTCGGTCCTTTCTATAACTCTCCTCTGACAACACTCAACCTCAATCGTGAGATCTCCTATACCTTCGGTGGCTCTACCATTGATGATGTATACGAAGGTCTGTTTGGTGGTAAGCCTACTCTTGTAAGTGTAACCATTGGCGAGCAGGTGAAGACTCTCTCGCTCTATATGTTTGCGGGCTCTTCCATTAAAGAACTCGTTATTCCCGGCTCGGTGAAGACGATTGCAAATGATGTGTTCCGCGGATGTTCAAGCCTCAAAACCATCACTTTTGAGCCAAGCCCCACCGCAGAGAAACTTACCATTGGTTTCGATACCAATAATGTGGACGAGAGTCTGTTTGTGGATTGTCCTCTTGTTTCGGTCAGCATCGATCGTGAACTCTACTACACGCTCGAAGGTATTGATGTTAATTACAAAGGTCTGTTTGGCTACAAGACTTCTCTTACGAGCGTAACCATTGGCGATCAGTTGAAGACTCTCTCGCCCTATATGTTTGCGGGTAACGGTATCACATCGCTCAATCTGAACAAGGTGGAGACTATTGGTAATAGGGCATTGGCAAGGCTTGCGCTGACTTCGCTTACCATTCCCGGCAATGTGATGACCATTGGTAACAATGTGTTTGAGGGATGTTCGAAGCTTACGGAGGTTATCTTCCAGCCCCATAGCGATGGCAAGGCACTCAAAATCGGTTTCTATGATACAACCGATGCCGATGGTCCTTTCTATGATTGTCCTCTTGCTACTGTCAAACTCAATCGTGAGCTCGACTACACATTCCCCATTTCCGATATCAATGATCCCGGTGAGGGTGTGTTTGGCAACAAGAATAATCTTGTAAATCTCACCATTGGCGAGCAAGTTAAGACTATCTCGCCCTATATGTTTGCGGGCTCGTCTATCACATCGTTGGATTTGAGAAATGTGAAAACTATTGGCAAATATGCTTTGATGGGCGCGGACTTCACATCGCTCACCATTCCCGCAAGTGTGACAACCATCGGAAACTTCGCCTTTGCAGATTGCGAAAACCTCGCAAACCTCACATTTGCCGATGGCGCAGACGACTTGACGATTGGCTTCCAGCCCGGCGGCGATGAGCGCGGCCCATTCTACCAGTCGCCTCTGTCATACATCAACCTCGATCGCCAATTGGTTATGGACGAGAAGTACACCACCAACTGCGACCAGTGGGACGAGGGTGTCTTCTCGAATAAGTACTACGAGGATGGTGATTGGACCGCCAAAGTGATTCTTGGCGACAAGGTGGAGACCATTCTTCCCTATATGTTCGCTACCGTGCGTATGGAGCAGTTGCACTTGCCTGAGACCGTCGACTATATTGGTAAATATGTGGTGGATGAATGTCCCATACTCAACGCAATTGTCTTCTACGACGACAAGGTGCGTCCCGTGGTGGCAGATAATGCATTTGGTGATGCTGATGTTTTGGATGATTACAACTACTTCCTCTTTATACCCAGGTGGACATTTAATACTGGTGTTAATGAAACCTCAGTATACTACACACATATAAACGACCAAAACACATATTGGCAAGATCTTTGTATGGTGATGACTGATGTTGGTCATGACTACATACACTCCCCTCTTGTCATCAATAATAGGGAGTATTGGAAGAGGTATTATGATGCAGAAAATAACTGTACCAAACCTGGTTATGAGTGGTACACCGCAAGGTACCTCAAAAACGAGATCATCACTCCTCCAACCGAATAGTTGAGCGGTGTTACCGCTTTGAATTAGCACAAAAAAAGGCAGACCGAAGAAGTCTGCCTTTTTTGTGCCGTGTGCCCTCGGATACTGAGCGATCGAGGGGAGAGGGGGGTATAGGGTTTATAGGGTATATAGGGTATATAGGGTGTATAGGGTGTATAGGGTGTGCTCTCTTAGCATTCTTAGACCTCGAATTAAAAAAAATTACGGGTAGCGTTTTCGCTACCCGTAAGCTAAAATTGTTATCAAAAGTCAGATTTACTCCTCGGCTTTGGGAGTTTCCAACTCCTCGGGGGTGATGAGTCCACGCGAGAGCATCAGAGGCTCGCGGCTGGGCTCGGCTCCGCGGAAGTCGCGATAGAGGTCCATGCCGTCCTTCGTGCCGCCCGAGGCCAGCAGTGTGCGCAGGCGTGCAGCCGTTGCGCGGTCGAACAAGTCGCCACTCTCCACAAAGGCCTGATAGGCGTCCTTATCCAGCACCTCGGCCCACAAGTAGCTGTAATAGCCCGACGAGTAGCCACCGTCGAAGATGTGCGAGAAGTAGGGGTAGCGATAGCGGGGTGCAATTTGCTCAATGAGTCCGCGCTTCTCGGTCAGAACTCTCTGTTCAAAAGCCATGGCGTCGAAATCTTCCTCTACGGTAGTGAGGGTGTGGATGTCGAGGTCGCTGAGCGATGCGGCAATAAGCTCGGTGGTCATAAAGCCCTGATTGAACTTGCCACTCTTCTCGATGCGCGAAATGAGGTGATTGGGGATAACGGCACCTGTTTGGTGGTGGATGGCGTAGGTTTTGAGCATTGCAGGCTCCATAGCCCAATTCTCCATAATCTGGCTGGGAAGCTCCACAAAGTCCCTCTCAACGCCAGCCAAGCCCTTGTAGGGCACCTGTGCAAAGAGGTTGTGGAGAGCGTGGCCAAACTCGTGGAAGAAGGTCTCGGTCTCATCGACGGTCAGCAACGAGGGGTTGTTGCCTGTGGGGCGCGAAAAGTTGCATACAACGGTCACAACGGGCGTAACCCTCTTGCCGTCTTTCATACTCATCGAAATATATTCGCCACACCAAGCACCGCCACTCTTGCCGGCACGGGGGAAGAAGTCGAAGATTACAACACCCAAGAGAGTGCCGTCGGTATCCTCCACCTTATAGGTAGAGCACTCCTTGTTGTAGCCCTCTACATTGACGGGCGAGAAGGTGATACCATAGAGGCGATTGCAGAGGCCAAAGATACCCTGGCGCACATTGTCGAGCGAGAAATAGGGGCGCAGAGCCTGCTCGTCGAGGTTGTAGCGCTGCTTGCGCAATTTCTCGGCATAGTACCACCAATCCCAGGCGGCAAACTCCTCATCTTTGGTATCTTTTTTCTTTATGGCACGCATATCTTCCAGTTCCTCTTTGGCTTTGTTAAGTGCGGGCTCCCAAAGGTCGCCCAGAAGCTCATAGACAGCCTTGGGAGTCTTTGCCATAACATCGTCGAGAACATAGTGGGCGTGGGACTTGTAACCCAGCAGTTTGGCGCGGCGTGCGCGAAGGCTTGCGATGTCGCGGATAACCTCTCGGTTGTCCCACTCGCCACCGTTACACCTATTAATATATGCCGTATAAATCTCCTCGCGCAACTCCCTCTGGGTGGAGTAGGTGAGGAATGGGAAGATGCTGGGGCTGCTCAGCGTGAAGAGGTACTTGCCGCTGTGTCCCGCCTCTTTTGCAGCCTCTTTGGCCGCATTCTGTATCGAGAGGGGGAGTCCGTCGAGTTGGTCGCTTTTGAGTAGCAACTGATAGTCGGCATTGGCTGCCAAGAGGTTTTGTGCATACTTTACGGTAGCCTCCGAGAGCTGGCGGTTAATCTCGGCAAGCTCTGCCTGAGCCTCGGCCGAGAGGTTTGCGCCATTGCGCTCGAAATCCTTGTAGGTCTTCTCTGTAAGGCGCAACTGCATAGCATCCAACCCCGCCCTCTTGCGTCCGAGGTAGACTTTTTTAACCCTCTGGAACAACTCCACATTCATCATAATCTCGTCGGAATGAGCCGCCAGCAAGGGGCTGACCTCAGCCTCCACCCTCTGCATCTCGGCATTGGTGTCGGCAGAGGCTATGAGGAAGAAGGTGTTGGCAATGTCGTTCAGCTTGGCACCCGCATTGTCGAGAGCGAGAATGGTGTTCTCGAAAGTGGGGGCGTCGGGGTTTGTCACAATGGCCTCAATCTCCTCTTTGTGCATCTGCATTGCGGTCTCAAATGCGGGCATATAGTCCGACACCTGAATCTCGCCAAAGGGGGGTATTCCATAGGGGGTATTCCACTCCGCCAAGAGGGGATTTTCGCGCTCGGCAGAGGGGGTGGTGTTGCAAGAGATTGTCATAATCGAAAGTGCAATAAGTGGAAGTGTAAACTGTGCTAACTTCATAATTATTCGGGTTTTATGTTTTGTCGTTTCTATGCTTTGATTTTGCTGATAAGACCTTGCAGAACATTGCCGGGGCCACACTCCACAAACTCTTCGGCACCATCGGCCAACATCGCCCTAACGCTCTGTGTCCACCTTACGGGTGAGGTCAGCTGGGCTATGAGATTGGCCTTGATCTCTTCGGGGTTGGTGTGGGGCTTGGCATCCACATTCTGGTAGATGGGGCAGCGGGGTGTGTGGAACTCGGTGGCGGAGATTGCCGCAGCGAGTTCCTCTCGTGCCGAGGTCATACAGGGTGAGTGAAAACCGCCACCAACAGCCAACGGAAGTGCTCGTTTTGCGCCCGCCTCTTTGAGGGCCACACAGGCTGCCTGAACACCCTCCAAAGTACCCGAAATTACCACCTGCCCGGGGCAGTTGTAGTTGGCCGCAACAACGCCCTCGATGGTGGCACAAACCTCCTCCACTTTTTCGTCCGAAAGGGCAAGTACGGCAGCCATTGTGGAGGGTACAGCCTCGCACGCCTTCTGCATCGCCAAGGCTCGTGCATAGACCAAACGGAGCGCGCTCTCGAAAGTGAGTGCTCCCGAGGCGGCAAGTGCGCTAAACTCACCGAGTGAGTGGCCCGCAACCATTGCAGGGCAGAACTCATCGCCCAAAGCAAGAGCTGCTGCAACGGAGTGGATAAATACCGCAGGCTGAGTAACTTTTGTCTGTTTAAGCTCCTCGGCCGAACCCTCGAACATAATCTTTGAAATCTCGAAACCGAGTATGCGGTCGGCCTCGTCGAAAAGTACGCGAGCTGTGGGCGACGAGTCGTAGAGATCCTTGCCCATACCGCTAAACTGACTTCCCTGGCCAGGGAAAACGAATGCTTTTTTCATCTTAAAAAATGTTGTTGAAAAGACAAATATATGAAAATAAATTGAGAATTGAAAATGGAAGTGTACTTGTGAAAGTAGTCGTGATGATGCTTTGGTGGTGGCTAATCTTGAATTTTGAATTTTGAATTTTGAATTTGTTAATAAAATCTGCCTTGATTTTTCGGTTTGTCCCGAAAATTATTCGTAAAATTGCACCTTAATTATATAAATATGTATTCTGCGGAGATGGTGCCATGATAGAATGGGCTATTCTGGAATCGCAGACACCATCTCCGCAGGATACATATTAAGAGTTTGCGGTGCAAACTCCTTTTTGGGGATGTGTATATTCCTCCCTAAATCCCTCCTTTGACAAAGGAGGGACTTGGTCAAAGAGCTTTTAGCTCTTTGAAAAGAGTTTTAATGATGGTTTAATGGTATAAAATCACCGTATGCGTTTTGTTTTACTTGTCATATATCTGCTTGTCATTGTCCTCTGGGCGATAATTTCGCTCGTTGTGATGGGCTTGGCAGCTCTCTTTTCGCTACCTTTCGATAGGGAGCGCAGGGCAGTGCTTGCCATTTCGAGGGTTGTGGCTCGTATGGTCTACAACTTCTCGCCACTGTGGCGTGTGAGAGTAGAGGGCGCAGAGAATGTGGATACATCGAAACACTATGTCATAACCTCCAACCACCAATCTTTTTTCGACATCCCGTTGCTTTTCTTCCTCCCTTTGTGGAAGTTTAAGTTTGTGTCGAAGATTGAGGTCAGGAACATCCCCGCTATTGGTTGGATGCTCTCTCTGAGGGGCGATATTGTCATTCGTCGAGGCACGCGCGAGGCGGCAACAACGGTCATGACCGAGGGCTCGCAGCACTTGCAGGCGGGTGTGTGTGTGGCAATCTTCCCCGAGGGTACGCGCACCAAGGACGGCGAGGTGCACCGCTTCAAAGATGGCGCTTTCCGCTTGGCACAAGAGAACAATGTGGCAATTCTACCCTGCGTGATGGACGATACCAAGCGACTCTTTTCGGCACGAGGACTTAATCGACGCCAGCTGACGGTGAGGATACTACCCCCTATTAGTGCCGAGGAGGTTGTGGCAACGCCCGCAAGGGAGTTGGCCGAGAGGGTGGAGGAGATGACCCGCACAGCGCTTGCCGAGATGAGAGCGCAGAAAACCAAATGAGAATAAACGAATAAACAACTAAATAGAGTGGCAAAAGAGATTAACAAAGCGGTAGAGCAGTACACCGACGAGGATATTAAGAAATTACCTCCTCGCGAGCAGGTGCGTCTGCGCCCCGGTATGTGGATTGGTAAACTGGGCGACGGTACGCTCCCCGAGGATGGTATCTACACCCTCATCAAAGAGGTTGTGGATAACTCGGTGGACGAGTTTACTATGGGCTACGGCTCGCAGATTGACATCACCATTGAGGATAAATGGGTGACCATTCGCGACTATGGTCGTGGTATTCCTCTGAATATGCTCGATGCGTGCGTGGGCGAGATGAATGTGAGCGGTAAGTATAATGGCGCAGGCTACAAAAAGACCGTAGGTCTGAATGGTGTGGGTTTGAAGGCCGTGAACTACCTCTCAACCCATTTCGAGGCTCGCAGTGTGCGCGACGGTATGGCTCGCACGGTAACCTTCGAGCAAGGCGTCTTGAAGAACGATGTGAGAGAGGAGGGCGTGACCGATAAGTCGGGAACAATGGTGCGCTACTTGGTAGACGAAGAGATTTTCGGCATCTACGACTACAACTCCGAGTATGTGGAGCAGAAGGTGAGGAACTATACCTACCTCAATACGGGTTTGGTGTTTAAGCTCAACGGCAAAAAGTTTGAGTCGAAGCGCGGTCTGCTCGATTTGCTCGAAGAGAATCTTGGCGAGGAGCCACTCTACTCGCCCGTGCACCTGAAAGGTAAGGATATCGAGATAGCCTTCACACACGGCACCGGCTATGGCGAAACATACTTTTCGTTCGTAAACTCGCAGCACACCACCCAGGGTGGTACGCATCAGGCGGCCCTGAAAGAGGCTGTGGCTAAGACCATCAAGGAGTTTTTCAAGAAAGACTACGATCCTGCCGATGTGAGGGGTAGTATTATTGCGGCCATTAGTGTGAGCGTTGAGGAGCCCGAGTTTGAGAGTCAGACCAAAATCAAACTCTCGTCGAAGAATATGGGCCCCGGTCTGCTCTCGGTGCGCCAATTCATTGGCGACTTTGTGAAGCAGGAACTCGACGACTACCTCCATATGCACTCCGAGACGGCCACCATTCTCGGCAAGAAGATTGCCGACAACGAGAAGGAGCGTAAGGCCATCACAACGGTGCAGAAGAAGGCGCGCGAGATTGCCAAGAAGGTGAGCCTCAATAACAAAAAACTCCGCGACTGCAAGATTCACTACTGCGACGACAAAAACCCTCGCAAGGAGGAGTCAATGATTTTCATCACTGAGGGACTCTCGGCAAGTGGTTCGATTACAGCGTCGAGGGATGTGCAGACGCAGGCGGTCTTCTCGCTGCGCGGTAAGCCCAAGAACTGCTATGGCGAGAGCAAAACCTTTGTGTACAAGAACGAGGAGTTTAACCTCTTGCAGGCAGCCCTGGATATTGAGGAGAGTATCGACAATCTGCGCTACAACAAAATTATCATCGCCACCGATGCCGATGTGGACGGTATGCACATCAGGCTGCTGATGATGACCTTCTTCTTGCAGTTCTTTCCCGAGGTTATCCGCCAAAACCACCTCTTTGTGTTGCAAACACCGCTGTTCCGCGTGCAGAATAAGCAGCAGACCAAAGTTATCTACTGCTACAACGAGGAGGAGAAACAGAGAGCCATGGAGGAGATAGGCGCCTCGTATGAGGTTACCCGATTCAAAGGTTTGGGTGAGATTTCGTCGGCAGAGTTCAAGGAGTTTATTGGTCCCAAGATGCGCTTGGAGCCTGTGAAAATTTCGAGCGAGGAGCCTATCCACGCAATGTTGGAGTTCTATATGGGCACAAATACCCCCGAGCGTCAGGGTTTCATTGTGGATAATTTGCGCATTGAGGCGGATTATGTAGATGATTTATTCTAGCGAGCACATCTCGTGGGCGATTTCTGCGTTACGCTTTTGATTTTGCTTCCTCATTTACGCTCGGTAAACTGCGGAGCAAAATCAAAACCAAGCCTTGAACTCGCCTCACGATATGCACTTGCAGGGAGTGGGGGCATTAAGGACTTTAAGCAAAAAGCGATACAAAGTATCGTATAAAAATTTTTGGGCGACTTTTTATAAAAAGTTGCAAAAAAAGACTATGGAAGAAAACAAAAATATAGAGAACGAGATTATTGACGAGGTTGTAGAGAGCGTTGAGTCCTCTGTGGCAGAGGCAGACGAGGGTATTGCTGTCAAGGAGGTCGATTCGCGCAAACTCTCCGACAAGTATGCCAAGCTGATGGGCGAGGGCGGCAAGGCCAAGACCAAACTCACGGGACTCTATCGTGATTGGTTTTTGGACTACGCTTCGTATGTTATTTTGGAGCGTGCGGTGCCCTACATCGACGACGGTCTGAAACCCGTCCAAAGGCGTATTCTGCACTCTATGCGCCGAATGTACGACGGCAGCCGTATAAAGGTGGCAAACATTGTGGGACACACTATGCAGTTCCACCCACACGGCGACGCCTCCATTGGCGACGCACTGGTGCAGCTCGGTCAGAAAAACCTGCTGATTGATACGCAGGGTAATTGGGGTAATATCCTCACGGGCGACGGTGCAGCGGCTCCTCGTTATATCGAGGCGCGATTGTCTAAATTCGCCTTGGAGGTTGTTTTCAGCCCCAAGATTACCGAGTGGATGCTCTCGTATGACGGTAGGAACAAGGAGCCCGTGACGCTTCCCGTAAAATTCCCTCTGCTGTTGGCTCAGGGTGTGGAGGGTATTGCTGTGGGCTTGGCGTCGAAGATTTTGCCCCACAACTTCAACGAACTGCTCGATGGCTGTGTGGCACACCTCAGAGGCGAGGATTTTGAACTCTATCCCGACTTCCCAACGGGCGGTTTGATGGATGTTACCCGCTATAACGATGGTCTGAGGGGCGGCGCTGTGAAGATTCGCGCCCGCATCAACAAGGTAGATAAGCGCACCATTGCAATTACGGAAATCCCCTATACCACTACCTCCGAGAGCGTCAAGGAGTCTATCGTAAAAGCTTCGGAGGCGGGTAAAATCAAAATCCGCAGCGTGGACGACAATACCGCCTCGACGGTGGAACTTCTGGTGCATGTTGCCGCAGGCGAGAGTATTGATAAGACCATCGACGCACTGTATGCCTTCACTGACTGCGAGGTGTCCATTTCGCCCAACTCGTGCGTTATCCGCGACGATAAACCCTGTTTTCTCGGTGTGAGGGATATTTTGCGCCACAATGCCGAGCATACCCGCGAGTTGCTGGGACAGGAGTTGCAGGTGAGGCTCGACGAGCTTGCCGAGGAGTGGCATATGGCCTCGTTGGAGCGTATCTTCATTCAGAACAAAATCTATCAGGTGCTCGAAAAGTGCAAGAGTCCCGAGGAGGCATACGCAGCGGTGGATGCCGCATTGGAGCCCTTCAAAAAACTCCTCAAAAGGGAGGTGTCGAGGGAGGATGTTGTGAAACTTACCGAGCTGAAATTTATCCGCATCACTCGCTACGACCTCGATAAGGCCGACAACCATATTAAGGCTGTCGAGAAGGAGACCAAGCAGGTTAAGTACGACTTGGCACACCTCACCGACTTCGCCATTGCCTACTTCGAGGATATTAAGGCCCGCTATGGCAAGGGGCGTGAGCGTAAGACCGAGATTCGCTCGTTCGACAGCATCGCACAGTCGAAGGTTGCGGTTGTGAACTCGAAACTCTATGTCGATAGGGAGGGCGGTTTCTTTGGTATTGGTGCCCAGATGAAGCAGGCAGAGTATGTTTGTGACTGCTCCGATATGGACGATATTATCGTCTTCTTGGAGGATGGCCGCTATGTCATCCGCAGGGTGCTCGACAAGGATTTCTATGCTCCCGGCATCATCCATGTTGGCGTCTTCCGTAAGGGCGACGAGAGGACTATCTATAATGTCCTCTACCGAGATGGCGACAAGGGCCCCAATATGATGAAACGCTGCGCTATTAGCGCCATCACAAGGGACAAAGAGTATAATATAACAAAAGGTACACCCAAGAGCCGTGTACTCTATATGAGTGTCAACCCCAATGGCGAGGCCGAGATTTTGAAGGTCATCTTCCGCCAGAGGGCAAAACTCAAAAAGGCTATTGCAGACCTCGATTTCAGCACACTTGCAATCAAGGGTAGGTCTTCGCAGGGTAATATATTCTCGCGCAATCCCATCCACAAGATTCTCTTGAAGGCTAAGGGTGCTTCGACGCTTGCCGGACAGCAGATTTGGTATGACGAGGATGTCAAGCGCCTGAACGATAGCGGTCACGGTAGGTTGCTGGGCGAGTTCAAGGGTCAGGATAAGATTATTGTTTTCACCGCCAAAGACCAATACTATACCACGGGCTACGATGTGGGCCACCACTTCCCCGAAGATACTGTGAGGGTTGAGAAGTACGACTCCTCGAAGGTGTATAGCGTGGCTTATTGGGACGAGGGGGCGCAGTTCTACTACCTCAAACGCTTTATGGCAGAGGATACCGATAGGATGCTCTCGTTTGTTGATGAGGAGAACGCTAAGTCGAAGAGTGTGGGTATCTCGGATGAGCAGATGCCCGCCTTGGAAGTTATCTATGGCGGAGTGCACGCCACCAAACCTGCCGATATTATCAATGTGGCAGAGTTTATTGGCGTGAAGGGTTATAAGGCTAAGGGTAAGAGGGTTACAACCTACATTGTGGAGAAGTTGAGGTTTGTTCCTCAGCACTTTGCTCCCACGCCCGAGCCCGAGGAGCCCGCCGAAGAACAGATGGAGGAAACTATCACCGAGGAGCCTCTTGCCGACAATGTTGCGACCATTGCGGCTACTCCCGTAAAGGAGAGTATGGTGGTGGCGGAGAGTGCGCCTGCTGCGGTGGAGGTTGAGCCAGCCGAGGAACCTCAGGTGTCGGTAGCCGATGACGACGATGTGGAGTTGGAGATTATCCTCCCCAAAGAAGAAGACGATGACCACAGACCCGATTCGCAACAGTTAAACTTATTTTAAGGTTTAATAGGGTAATTAGGGTAAATAGGGTAGTTAGGGAAAAACACTAATTACCCTAATTACTCTAAAAACCCTAAATAATTCTCAACTCTCAATTTTCAATTCCAATGACCCTCTTTTTTGTTGGTTTTATGGGGTGCGGAAAGAGCACCGTTGCACGAGGGCTTGCCGAGCTTGCGGGCTGGGAGTTCGTGGACCTCGATAGGAGAGTGTGTCAGATGGCAGGAGCGGAGGATGTGGCAGAGATTTTCGCCACACGCGGCGAGGAAGAGTTTCGCAGGTTGGAGCGAGAGGCCATAGAGAGTCTTGCTTTTTCGGGCAATGCGGTGGTTGCTACGGGCGGTGGAGCGCCTTGTGTGGGCGACAATATGGAGCGATTGATGGCCTTGGGAACGACGGTATACTTGAAAATGTCGCCCCTCGCGCTGCGGGATAGACTTCTGCATGTGAGGGTTGTGCGCCCCAAAATTGTGGGTAAGAGCCCCGAAGAACTGCTCGAATATGTTACCGAGCTGCTTGCCGAACGAGAACCATATTATAGCCGCGCACGAGTGGTGGTCGATTGTGACAACATTTCGAGTAGGACCATAATATCCCGCCTCAAATACCTTGTTTCGAGCGCATCTCGTTGAAGCCGGATACTTGTTGACCGACCATTTGGCTTTATTGCGCTGCCTTTGAATAATTTTCAATTTTCCATTTTCAATTTGTTTTCTTAATTTTGTGAGTTGGTAAACCGTGCACAATGAATAATAAAGCTCCAATAGGAATTTTTGACTCCGGAATGGGTGGATTGTCGGTGTGGCGCGAGGTGCGAAACCTCTTGCCCGAAGAGTCTGTCATCTACCTTGCCGACGGCAAAAACTGCCCCTATGGAGAGCGCTCCAAAGAGGAGATAGCCGAGCTTGTGCGGGGAGCAATAGCGGAGCTTGTGGCAAGGGGCGTAAAACTCGTTGTTGTGGCGTGCAATACCGCAACGGCTGTGGCTATCGAGTCGCTACGCGAGGAGTTCGATATTCCCTTTGTGGGTATGGAGCCTGCCGTAAAACCTGCGGCTCTCTCAACCCGCAGCGGGGTTATAGGCATCTTGGCCACCCGAGCCTCGTTGGAGGGCGAGCTTTTCCGCACCACCTCGTCGAAGTATGCCGACAGGGTAAAGATTCTCTCGGCTGTGGGCGAGGGCTTTGTGGAGGCCGTTGAGGAGAGTAGAGAGCAGCAACCCGAAACACTCGAAATGGTGCGCCGAACGGTGGAGCCTATGATTGCCGAGGGAGCAGACAGAATTGTCCTCGGATGCACCCACTATCCCTTCTTGGAGAAGACTCTGAGGGAGGTTGTGGGGACAAGGGATGTGGAGATTATCAACCCCGCACCCGCAGTGGCTCGCAGGGTGGAGTGGATTCTCGACCACGAAGAGATTAAAGCCCCCGCAGAGCATAGGGCAGAGTACTCGTTTGTGACATTCGGTGGCGAGGAGTACTTGGCACGACTTACCAATAAGGCAATGAGCCTTGTGGAGGATGAGCTCAAAAAGTGAAATTGGCAACCCCAAGAACCTAAACATTACACTCAAAGATAATATGGCTACAAAGAAAATAGATAGTAACACAACCCTCTCTGCCAATGGGCGACAGCGCAAGGTGGAGGTGAAGGAGGAAAAACCATCGCTCAGAGAGCGGATGACTCTCTCGGAGAATCAGCGCTGGGTGATCTGCTTCATTCTCTTCTTTGTGTCGGCCTTTGTGACGCTCTCCATCGTGTCGCACTACTTCACTTGGCGTGCCGACCAGATGGGCGGTGCGGTAACAAATAGCGGCGGCTCGTGGGGCCTGATGATTGCCAACCTGCTGGTGGGCGAGTGCTTTGGTGTCTTTGCTCTCTGTATTCCTGTTGCGGGCTTTCTGCTCTCGCTGAGGGTGCACCGTGGCGAAAGTGGCTATGTGGGGCGCGTATTGAAAGTGCTCGTTATGGTCATGATATTGGGTAGTGTAACTTTCGGCTTTGTGACCTCCACGGATGGAGCTTTTGGCTCGGGCTTGGGCGGCAAGATGGGTATCGATGTCGCCGAGTGGGCTATGGGCTATATGGGGCGCTTGGGATTGGGATTGTTGCTCTTTATGTGTTGGGTGCTGGTTGCTGTATACATCAACAGCGCCCGCACCATCGAGGCCCTAAACAACCTTGCACGCAAGGTGGCAGCACTCTTTGCCCGCAAGGATGAGAGCACCGAGGGAACCGTCGAGGAGGAGCAAGAGGAGGTCTTTGTGTCGCTTCTGGATGAGGACGACGAAGATGTCTTCGAGGAGGAAGAGGACGACGAAGAGGAAGAGGACGACGAGCTGGAAATTGTTATCCCCACCGAGGAGGAAGAGTATGAACCTGCGGAGCCCCAGGCCGCGCTCCCCGAGGTTGAAGATATAGACGAAGATTTTGTGGAGATTGGCGAGAGTGTGGCGGTGGCGACGACAGCAGTTGCGATGACTGCAACACAACCCGTCGTGGCACAACCTGCTACTACGATGCCGGAGGAGATAGACGACGACTTTGAGATTGTTGGCGGCACGGTGGAGGGTATGAAAGGCCTGCCCGCCGTGGCACCTGTGGAGCCCTCGCAACCTACGGAGGATGTTGTTATTGGTACGGGTGGTGTTATCGAGACCGCCGAGGATGGCACCTCGCAGGTCGTTGTGGTTGAGCATAGTGACGAGGAGGCGGGCAAGATAGGCACGCTCTACGACCCCACAAAGGAGCTCTCCAAATTCCAGCGTCCCCCCATCGAGATTCTCGAAAAATACGACGAAGACGGTGTTCAGTTCTCGGCCGACGAAATCAACGACAACAAGGTGCTCATTAAGCAGACACTCGACTCGTTTGGTGTGAAAATCAAGAAGATTACCGCCACCGTGGGCCCGACGGTTACGCTCTATGAGATTGAGCCCGAGATGGGTGTGAAGGTGGCTCGCATCAAGTCGCTCGAAGACGACATCGCCATCTCGCTCAAAGCAATGAGTATCCGCCTTATTATTCCAATGCCGGGTAGGGGTACGATTGGTATCGAGATTCCCAACCGCACACGCCGCACTGTGTCGATGTACTCGGTCATGAAGTCCAAAAAGTTCCAAGAAAGCAAGGCGGCACTCCCTGTGGTGATTGGTAAGACTATTCAGAACGAAACCTTTGTGTTTGACCTTGCCGAGATGCCCCACATGATTGTGGCAGGTGCAACGGGACAAGGTAAGTCGGTGGGCTTGAACGCCATCATCGCCTCGCTGATATACAAAAAACACCCCGCTGAGCTCAAATTCGTTATGGTAGACCCCAAAAAGGTGGAACTCTCGCTCTACTCCAAGCTCGAAAAACACTACCTTGCAAAGATGGAGAGCGAGGAAGATGCTATTCTGACCGACACCCAGAAGGTGGTCTATACACTCAACTCGCTCTGCAACGAGATGGAGGAGAGGTATAAACTCCTCCGTGCTGCGGGTGTGAAGAGGATTGACGCTTATAACCAAAAATTCTTGGAGCGCAAACTCCACCCCAAGTATGGTCATCGCTATCTGCCCTATCTGGTAGTCGTTATTGACGAGTTTGCGGATATGATTATGACCGCAGGTAAGGAGGTCGAAACGCCCATCGTAAGGCTCGGACAGCTGGCCCGCGCCATCGGCATCCACCTGATTATCGCCACCCAGCGTCCCGATGCAAAGGTTATTACGGGACTTATCAGTGCCAACTGCCCCTCGCGCATCGCCTTTAAGGTTACCAACCGCATCAACTCGCAGATTATCCTTGGCGGTACGGGTGCAGAGAAACTTATCGGCAAAGGCGATATGCTTGTGCAGATTAACGGCGCCGAAACCCGCTTGCAGTGCGCCTTTATCGACACCCCCGAGATTGAGCGCATAACCGACTTTGTGGCAAAGCAGAGGGGGTATTCGTCGGCCTATCTGCTGCCCGACTATGTGCCCGAAGATGGCGGTGTGGGCGAGCCTAAGGAGGATGTGGGTGACCTGGATAGTATGTTCGACGAGATTGCCCGCTTTGTTGTTGCAAATCAGCAGGGCTCAACCTCGTTCATTCAGCGCAAATTCAAAATCGGCTACAATCGCGCAGGTCGTATTATGGACCAATTGGAGGCGTTTGGTATTGTCGGCAAGAGCGAGGGTAGCAAGCCTCGCGAGGTGTTGATTTCAGACCCAAGCTCATTGGAGAAGTTGTTGAATGATATTTATATAGAGAACTTATAAAAGTGCTTTACGAGCGCCTCTCGCGGGCATCTGCTGCGTTACGGTCGGGCTCGGAATGCTCATTTACCATTGAGTAAACTCCGCATCCTCGCCCATCGCAAGCCTTGCATCTGCTCCGCGATATGCACTCGCTAAGGGAATTGAAAATTGAAAATTGAAAATTGAAAATGGAAAATTCCTGTCCTTCCTGTTTTTCTTGTTTTTCCTGTTTTTCTTGCAGGAGTGACAGGAGAAACAGGAGCAACAGGAAAAAACAGGGGAGTTTGAGGGAAACTCTTTTTTCGGGGAGGTGTGAGGCTCTCCGAAGGAGAGTGGCGGACAAAGTAGGAGCCCTCTCAAACTTGTTTGAAGAAGGGCTACTAATTTGGCTGCTGCACTATCTGCGAAAGATAGCCACACCGCCCCGCAAAGGCTACACTAAAAGTTTTTGGTGAAGCTTTTGTGCCAGAGTGGCACTTTTGTGCTGGGAATACTAAAATAAGGCGGAGCAAGGGCTACACTAAAAGTTTTTGGTGAAGCTTTTTACAAAAAGCTTCGAAAAAAAAGAAGAAAAATGAAACGCTTTTTGATGATTTTGATGGCACTGTCTGGTGCACTAATGCTCAATGCCCAGAGTGGGGTGGAGCTGCTCGGCTCGCTGAGCGAGAAGATGGCCGCAATGGGCTCGTATCATATTGACTTTGAGGTGGAAATGGCGGGAGCGTCGATGCCCTCAAAGGGGTATTGTGAGGTTAGTGGCGAGATGTATGTCATAGCCATCGAGGAGCTAAGGCAGGGTTTTGACGGTACGACACAGTGGGTGTTCAATGGCGTAAACCGTGAGGTTACATTTGACTCTCCCCGTACCGATAGTCGCTCGTTGTTCGACAATCCCACCAAGGCTTTTGACTTTACGGAAGAACTCTTTGAGGTGGAGAGCGTAACCCACGAGGCGGCAGTGATACATCTGCGACTGCTACCCAAGGCGGGTGTGTTGGATGGTATTGAGAGGGTGCTGCTGACCATTGACGAGGCGACCATGTTGCCCTCCTCGCTGGGCTACGATATGGCCGGACTTGGGCTCTATATCAACATTGTGGATATTAAGCCCATAACCCCCACCAAGGCCGACTTCGAGGTGAGGGTACCCTATGGCTTTGAGGTTATAGATTTCAGGTAGAAATCGAGAGATAAAGGTTGAGGTGCGCCCACGAAAAAGGGGTGCACCTTTTGTTTTTGCCGTATGTGCAATGTGATGTGGTCGTTTTTTTACCAAAAAACGCCGGATAGCGACGATTTTCAATTTTCAATTTTCAACTTTCAATTTTTTGTCGTATTTTTACGCGATATTTATCGCGTGAAAAGATAATAAAACACAATAATATGTCCGAAACACAAAACATAACCCTTACAGAAGAACTCCCACAGGAGGAGAGGATTATCAAAATCAACATCGAGGAGCAGATGAAGAGTGCTTACATCGACTACTCGATGTCGGTAATCGTTTCGCGAGCTCTGCCCGATGCGAGGGACGGTATGAAGCCCGTTCATCGTCGCATTCTCTATGGTATGAGCCACGAACTCGGTCTTTATTCGCACAAACCCACTCGTAAGAGCGCCCGTATTGTCGGCGATGTGATGGGTAAATTCCACCCCCACGGCGATAGCAGTATCTACGATGCAATGTGTCGTATGGCACAGCCTTGGAGTATGCGTTACCCCCTTGTTGACGGACAGGGTAACTTCGGCTCTATGGACGGTGACTCGCCCGCAGCGATGCGTTATACGGAGGCGAGGATGCGCAAAATTACCGACGAGGTGATGGCGGATATCGAGAAAGATACGGTTGACTTTATGTACAACTTCGACGATACGGAGTTGGAGCCCACCGTGTTGCCCACCCGTATCCCTCTGCTGATGGTTAATGGCTCGAACGGTATCGCCGTTGGTATGGCTACCAATATGGCACCCCACAACCTCTCGGAGTGCTGCGATGCAATTTGTGCCTACATCGACAACCCCGATATGGAGCCCAGCGAGATGTGTCAGTATGTCAAGGGCCCTGACTTCCCAACGGGTGGTATCATCTATGGCTACGAGGGTGTTCGTGAGGCTATCGAGACAGGCCGTGGCAGGGTTGTGATGCGTGCCAAGACCGAAATCGAATATACTAAGAGCGGCAGGGAGTGCATCGTTATTACCGAGGTGCCCTATATGGTCAATAAGTCGGAGATGGTGCAGAAAATCGCCCAGCTCGTTAATGAGAAGAAGATTGAGGGTATTTCGTATATCAACGATGAGAGTAATAAAGAGGGTGTGAGGGTTGTTATTATCCTCAAACAGGATGCGGTGTCGAGCGTTGTGCTCCAACACCTCTACAAAAACACCCCCTTGCAGAGCTCTTTCTCGGTAAACAACATTGCACTTGTGGGTGGTCGCCCTGTGCTGATGAACTTCAAGGATATGGTAGCAACCTTCGTAGGCCACCGTCACGAGGTTGTTGTTCGTCGCACCAAACACGACTTGGCGGCTGCCGAGGCGAGGGCTCACATCGTCAAAGGTCTTTTGATTGCTCAGGACAATATCGACGAGATTATCCGCATCATTCGTGGCTCGCAGACTCCCGATGAGGCTAAGAGTGTTATGATGCAGCGCTTCGACCTCTCGGAGGCTCAGTCGCAGGCTATTGTCGATATGAGGCTTAGGGCTCTGACCGGCTTGGAGAGGGGTAAGTTGGAGGCCGAGCTTGCCGAACTTACTGCTCAGATTGAGTACTTCAACAATGTTCTTGCAGACGAGAAGTTGCAGTTGCAGATTGTTAAGGACGAGACCACCGAGATTAAGGAGAAATATGGCGACGCGCGCCGCACCGAGATTGTTATGAGTGCCGGCGAGTTCAACCCCGAGGACTTCTATGCCGACGAAGAGATGGTTATTACCGTTTCGCATATGGGTTACATCAAACGCACACCTCTGGCAGAGTATCGCACACAGAATCGTGGCGGTATTGGTGTGAAGGGTAGTGCTACAAGGGATGAGGACTTCATTGAGCACCTCTATGTAACCTCGATGCACAACACAATGCTCTTCTTCACCGAAAAGGGCCGTTGCTTCTGGCTGAAAGTTTACGAGATTCCCGAGGGTACGAGGGCCTCGAAGGGTAGGGCTATTCAGAATGTTATCCAGATTGAGCCCGACGATAAGGTGAGGGCCTACATCAACATCCGCCACTTGGAGGATAGCGACTTTGTCAATAGCCACTATATTGTGATGTGTACCAAGCAGGGTGTTGTTAAGAAAACACTCTTGGAGGAGTACTCACGCCCAAGGCGCAATGGTGTGAACGCCATCAATATCCGCGAGGACGACCAGCTGGTAGATGTGGTACTCACCAATGGTAGCTCGGAGATTCTGATTGCAACCCACGAGGGTAAGGCTATCCGCTTCAACGAGGAGAAAGTGAGGGCTATGGGCCGCGTCAGCACCGGTGTTAGGGGTGTTGATATTGAGGATGGCAACTGGGTTGTAGGTATGGCTTGCGTGGAGCAGGGCGACGGCAAGGATATCCTTGTGCTGAGCGAAAACGGCTATGGTAAGCGTACCGATATTGAGGACTACCGTGTGACCAATCGAGGCGGTAAGGGTGTGAAGACCATCAATGTTACCGAGAAGACGGGCGCCTTGGTGGCTCTTAAAGCCGTTACCGACGAGAATGACCTCATGATTATCAACCGCAGTGGAACGACTATCCGTACCTCGGTGGCCAACATTCGTGTGGCAGGTAGGGCCACCCAGGGTGTGAAGATTATCAACATCCGCGAGGGCGACTCGATTGCTTCGGTGGTGGCGGTCCCCAGGGAGGAAGAGGACGATAATCTCACCGCCGAGGGCGCAGTACAGGGCGCCGAGCAGGAGGTTGTCGCAACGGATGCCGTAGTGGAGGTGGCTCAGGCTGAAACCCCCTCCGAGGAGTAGACAAACAGAGAGAATAGAAAATACAAACACTTAAAAAATAGACTACTATGAAAAAGACTTTTTTGGCTATCGTGGCAGCTCTTTCGATGTGCTTGCCTTCGTTTGCACAGGAGCCCGCAAAGGTAAATCCTGAGACTATCTTGAAGAAAATCGAGAAATCGGACGCAGACATCGCCAACGAGAAGAAGGCTGCAAAGGCTTCGACTTGGATGAAACGCGCAGAGCTTATGATGGAGGCAGAGACTGCCTACACCGCACAGATTTTCGACCAGGCACCCGTGAACCTCGTGCTTATGAAGATTGGTAACCCCCAGACTCAGGATATGGTTACTATCGGTCAGGAGCAGTTTATCAAACTCGGCTACGGTGCATACGATGTATATACCGATGCAAACGGTCAGATGGTTGTTGGCTGGGATGTTACCGCCCCCATCTACCCCGAGGCTATCGACAAAGCTGTTGAGGCTTACCTTAAAGCACTCGAACTCAACGCCAAACTTGCCAACAAGGTAACTCTTGGCTTCACCGACATCAACAACACCCTCCGCAAGAATGCCAACAGCAAATTCTTCTTGCAGGACTACAAGGCTGCTGCTGACTACTATCAGAAAGCCTATGAGGTGTCGGTTATTCCCCAGGCAGGCATCCCCGTTGATGATATGTGTATCTTCAATGCAGGTTACTTGGCACACTTTGCCGGTGAGTATGAGCGCAGTATCGAGAACTTGAAGATTGCCGAGAGCCTTGGTTACTACGCCGACGGCTCGCTCTACAATGTGCTCTACAACTCCTATCGTGGTGCTTACCTCGAAAACAAGGAGAAGATGGCCGAGGCTAAAACCTTCCTCGAAGCTGCACTTTTGAAATTCCCTGGCAACTCGGATCTTATTTCGTGTATGACCGACCTCTACTTGGTACTTGGCGAGAGTCCCGAGCCTATGATTGACCTCTTGAAGAACGCTATTGCTGCCGACACCGAGAATCCTCAGTTGAAGATTGGCTTGGGTGCTGTGTACGCAGAGTTGAAGATGTACGACGAGGCTATCGCTATGTTTGACGATGCTCTGGTTAAGGATCCCAACAATATCAACCTCCACCTCAATAAGGCATACACCTTCACTCGCAAGGGTGATGACCTTGGTCAGGAGGCAAACCAGATGTCGTGGAATGACGAGAATCTTGCAAGCGTTAGGGCTGCCGCTATGGAGGCTTATGCCGCTTCGATTGAGCCCTTCGAGAAGGCTCACGAGCTTAACCCTGCCGATGTAAATACCGTAGAGTTCTTGAAGAGTATCTGCTTCCAGGTTCGCAACGAGAAACCTGAGTATATGGAGAAGTACAACAAGTACAACGAGCTCTTCAAACAGATGAAGGGTATGTAGTGAGCGCATCTCGTACCGCATCTGCTGCGTTACGCTCAAAAATCTCTCCCTCATTTACGCCGAGTAAACTGCGGGAGAGATTTTTTTCGCAAGCCTTGCACCTGCGGCACGATATGCACTCACTGGCGAGCGTGCCTTGTGGGTGCTTTTTGTACCAAACTGCATATCGCAAGTTCCTCATTTACCTTAGTAAACTGCGGTGTCGCTCCTTCTTTTGGTACAAAAACCACTGATTTGGTGGCTCCGAGGCAAGGCGGTGTGTAGTACCACGATGTGTTGGTTGCACTAAAAATTTTTGGGCGACTTTTTATAAAAAGGCGTCAGAGTGACGCATCTGTTATGGTGGCTCCGAAGCAAGGCGGTGTGTAGTACCACGATGTGCTGGTTGCACTAAAAGTTTTTGGGTACCTTTTTACAAAAAGGCGTCAGAGTGACGCATTTGTTATGGTGGCTCCGAAGCAAGGCGGTGTGTAGTACCACGATGTGCTTTTTGCACTAAAAATTTTTGGGCGACTTTTTATAAAAAGTCGCGAAACAAAAGAAAATGGAAAAAAGGAAAGAGAGAGTTGTTGTGGGGCTTTCGGGGGGTGTGGACTCCTCGGTGGCTGCGGCGCGATTGAAGGAGCAGGGCTACGATGTTGTGGGCCTGTTTATGGTCAATTGGCACGATACGGTGGGCACGCTCAGTGGCGAGTGCCCGTGGGAGGATGATAGACTCTTTGCCGAGCTCGTGGCCAAAAGACTCGACATTCCGTTCCGTATGGTAGACCTCAGCGAGCAGTATCGCGCGAGGGTGGTGGACTATATGTTCTCGGAGTACGAGAAGGGCCGCACGCCCAACCCCGATGTGCTGTGTAATAGGGAGATAAAGTTCGACGCTTTCTTGCAGGAGGCGCTGAAATTGGGCGCCGATTGGGTGGCTACGGGACACTATTGCAGGGTGGAACACGCGGCCGACGGTACCCACCGACTGCTGGCGGGTGTGGACGGCAATAAGGACCAGAGCTACTTTCTTTGCGGCCTCACTCAGGAGCAACTCTCGAAAGCTCTGTTTCCCGTTGGCGATATGCTCAAACCCGAGGTGAGGGCTGCGGCAAGCGACCTCCATCTGGCTACGGCCAAAAGGAAGGATTCACAGGGTATCTGCTTTGTCGGCAAGGTCGATTTGCCCGTCTTTTTGCAGCAGAAATTGGCCGCCAAGAAGGGGCGCATTGTGGAGATTCCGAGAGATTGGGAGGGCTATCGCTCGGCTGCCGAAAATGCACGATTGGTGAGCGAAGAGGATGTTGTAACTCTCTCAACACTATACATCTACGAGCCCTCTAATGGCAAGAAGGTGGGCACCCACTCGGGTGCACATTTCTATACCGTAGGACAACGCCACGGCTTGGGCGTTGGAGGTACGGCTCTGCCACTGTTTGTTATTGCTACGGATGTGGTGCGCAACATTGTCTATGTGGGGCAGGGGCACGACCACCCGGGCCTTTTGCGCTCGGCCCTGCACATCCGCCCCGACGAGATGCATTGGGTGAGGGAGGATTTGCGTATGGCTACGGGCGACGAGCCCCGCAGATATAGCGCACGCATTCGCTACCGCCAACCCCTGCAAGGGGCACGACTCTACACCACTGCGGAGGGTGGCTATCTGCTCTTCGACGAGCCCCAGAGGGGAATTACTGCGGGACAGTTTGCTGCGTGGTACGATGGCGAGGAGCTGGTGGGCTCGGGTGTCATCGACGCCTGAAAAAAGTGCGTGGGGCGAGAAAAACTGCGCTCGCTGCACACCATAACGAAAAAAAATACTACCTTTGAGAAACTAAAAACCTAAAATAAACTGCGAATTATATGTTGTCCGCTGAGAGTAGAAAGGAGATTATCGACCTTATAAATCAGGAGGTTGTGCCTGCAATGGGCTGTACGGAGCCTATTGCTGTGTCGCTGTGTACGGCCAAGGCTGTGGAGACTTTGGGCTGTGAGCCCCAGAATATCAAGGTGTTGCTGAGTCCCAATGTGCTGAAAAACGCTATGGGTGTCGGTATCCCCGGAACGGATATGATAGGTCTGCCCATTGCCATTGCGCTGGGTGCTATTGTCGGCAAGAGCGAGTATATGCTCGAAGTGCTGAGAGATGTGACGCCCGAGTCGGTGGTTAAGGGCCGCAGAATGATTGACGAGGGCAGGGTGAGCGTCGGCGTGAAGGATGGCGACTGCGAGACTCTCTATATCGAAGTGCAGGCTGTGGCGGGCGACAGTGTGGCTACGGCCGTAATTGCGGGGGCCCACACCAATTTTGTCTATATTGCTAAGAACGAGGAGGTTGTTGTTGATAACCGTAAGCCCGCATCGGAGGTTGGCGAGCGCAAGAGCGTGGAGCTGACTCTTAGGAAGGTGTGGGATTTTGCTGCCACCTCGCCCATCGAGGAACTGCGCTTCATCTTGGAGGCCCGCAGGCTCAACAAGGCGGCAGCCGACGAGTCGCTCAGGGGCGAGTGGGGCCACTGCTTGGGCCGCACCGTTAGGGAGGGTGCCGGCAGCCTCAAAATTATGGGCAACACCATCTTGTCGCATATGATTTCCTACACCTCGGCAGCGTGCGATGCGCGTATGGGCGGAGCGAAAATTCCCGTTATGAGCAACTCGGGCAGCGGCAATCAGGGTATTGTTTCCACCCTTCCTGTTGTGGTCTATGCCGAGGATACGGGCGCGAGCGAGGAGCAACTCATCCGCGCACTTGTGCTCTCGCACCTTACCGTTATATATATAAAGCAGAGCCTCGGCCGCCTTTCGGCGCTGTGTGGCTGTGTGGTGGCCTCTACGGGCTCGGCGTGTGGCATCACCTACCTTATGGGTGGAGGCTACCGCGAGGTGTCGATGGCTGTGAAGAATATGGTTGCGACGCTCACGGGAATGATTTGCGACGGTGCAAAACCCAGCTGCGCGCTGAAATTGTCGAGCTCGGTATCTACGGCTGTTATGGCTGCCACAATGGCTATGGAACAGCGCTGCGTGACTGCCTACGAGGGTATTGTAGACGACGATGTAGACAAGTCTATTCTGAACCTCACGACCATTGGCTCGCGCGGTATGTTGGAGACGGATAGGATGATTCTTCACATAATGACCCACAAATAGCGATTTTCGCGGGTGCTTTTTGCACCGCACTGCGATAGGCGAGTTCCTCATTTGCAACGAGCAAACTGCGGACTCCGCTTTCCTGTTCTCCCTGTTCTCCCTGTTCTCCCTGTTCTTCCTGTTTTTCCTGTTCTTCTTGTTTTCCTCGGTTTCCCGTCGTCCCCCAACTTTTAACTTTTTCTTAACTTTTTTTTAACTTTGCGATACAATGTAACGAAAAAGTTGTATATTTGCGTGTATGAACAGCAATGTTCGTGTAAAATTTGAAACAAACAAACCAAAATTCCTATTTATTAACCAAAAATTTTACAAACAATGAAAATTAAACAATTTCTTATGGCTGCTGCCGCTATGATGCTTGCAGTAGCTTGTAATGATCCTGTGGAGCCTACTCCCGAGCCACAGCCCGATTTCACTCCCGAGACTTGGAGTGTTGTAGGTACCAACAACGATTGGAATGAGAAAACTGCTCCTGCTATGGATTACGCGAATGAGTACTATGTTGCTCAGGATGTAGAGTTCGCAGCTGGTGGTCAGTTCAAATTCGTTAAAGACAACAACTGGACCGTATGCCGTACTTACAAGGGTGATAAACCCATCCTTGCAGGTTACTACTATGCTGTTGAGCACTTGGATGGCGGTGCAAACATCGTAGTTAAAGAGGCTGGTAAGTATGATATCTACCTCAACAAAGCTGCCGACACATTCTATCTGATGGCTGACGGTGCTGTTCCCGCTGACGCTCAGGATGGCGAGACTATTGTGGCTGCTCCCGCAGCTGTTGCAACCATCACCTACAACCAGGAGGAGATTACCGAGAGCAATATTCCTTTCTGTGTAACTACCGCTAATGTTGTTGCTGCTTCGTGGGCAGTTGTTCCTTCCGAGGAGGTTGATGAAACCTACACCGCTGAGTATGTTCTTTCGGAGGAGGGCGGTTACGCTCTCGAAGGCGAGGATCTCAATGCTGAGAATGTAGCATTAAACTATCGCGATGTTACTGCTGGTACCGAGTATACCATTCTTTTGGCTTACGAGGATGCTGAGGGTAACAAAGTGTTGGTAACCGAGACTGTAACTACCCCCGGTAGTGCTGCTCCCGCGGTAACGCTTTGGGATCTTGCTGATCTTGGTTTAACTTCGTTCAAGGGTACCAATTCGGCTGGCGAGTATCAGCTCGATAGCTACAACGAGGATGAGAGCTGGCACTTCTGGTTGAAACTTGTTCCTGCTGATGGTGTTCTTGCTACCGCAGATGGTGTATGGTACGATGGTAACCAGGATAGCGAGGAGCGCAGTGTATTCGGTTATATTGATGAGAGTGTTACTTGGGAGTGGGCATCTATCGTTGCTGGTAGTATGTGCCTCACAACCACCGATGTTGAGGGTGTTTATGAGATGCTTATCCCCGAGGGTGATCCTCTGATTTTCGAGGGTTATGCTGGTAACTACTCCGTATCTGGTGTGTACACCGTTAATATGACTGTTGAGACCAAAGTTGAGTTCTGGATTAACCCCGATGCAGGTTTGGGCGGTCAGATGTTGATGTGCGAGAGTATGATGTCGATGGGTCTGCCCGGTCACTATTTCGCAATGCAGACCGATGGTGGTGACTTCGCTATGATTGCCTTGCTCGATATGGAGAATGTTGATAACTATGTATATCCTACCAGTGGTTTCTACGGTCTTATGGGCGAGCCTATGCCCGGTCAGAAGGGTGTACTCGTAGGCTACGAGCAGTTTGGTTACTTCACCATTGGTGGCGTACAATACTTCCCCTATATGCCTGAGTCGACCACCGATGAGATGGGTCGTTCCTATGGTGTAGAAGTTTGGAATGGAGCAGAGCAGGGTATGGATATTCTTATGTTGGATTTCTATCTGCCCGTTTACACTCTTGATGGTGCTCAGACCGTAATTACCGGTTGCTATCAGGGTCCTGCTGGCTTCGGTGGCGCAGTTGCAAAACCCGAGATTGAGTTGAACCTCGAGATGTACGGTTTCACCCACTTCACCGCAGTTGTTGAGGGTAATATGGCAATTCTCACCTCTCGCTCGAATAACGGTAGCCTTATGCTCAACATTAGCAACTGGGGCGATCCCTTTGCTATGGAGGAGGGTGTAGTCTATATTGCTGGCGATAACCTGCTCGATGGTATGTTGACTATCGATGATGGTCTCGACTACTTCGAGTGCCCCTTGAAAGCTGATGGCGGTCGTATGGTGTTGTACAGCACCAGCGAGAATGGCGTTTACGAGGTAGTATTCTCGACCCGTGCACCTCTGACCTTCGAGGGTGCTAATGTTAACTATGTTCTCCCCAAAGAGATCGACACCTACCAGATCACTATCGATGGTCTGATGCCCGCTCCCGCAGGCGAGGGTGATGAGATTACTCAGGTAATTAATATGTGTTATCCTGGGATGCCTGAGTCGATGATTTACTTCTACTATGGAGATAATTTGGTTCAACTTGATTGTTTTAATAAAACCAGTTCGGAAAATACCGGTATTGTAGAAGCAACCTATCCAGTTGCTGAGTTTGCAGACTTTGATAGCAAATACTATATTGCAGCAGGTAACGAAATGATTGAAGGTATGGACTATGGTTCATATATCTACACTTTTGATATGTCTGAGAAGCTTGGTAATATCATTAGTGGTTCGATGGATGCAAAGAACAATGGTGATGGTACTTGGACATTGACCTTTGATCTTACTTGCGATACAGGTCTTACCTTCCAGGGTGAGTACACTGGTGAGATTTTGGTTCAGTAGTTATACAAACCGAAAATAACACTCGGCTAAGCCCGAGTAATAGCGGTGCGGCAGTAGGAAAACTGCCGCACCTTTTTTTATCTCCCCCGCCGCTCTGTTTTGTGGGGTTAGGGTGATTAGGGTGATTAGGGTGATTAGGGTGATTAGGGTGATTAGGGTGGTTAGGGTGGTTAGGGTGGTTAGGGTGATTAGGGTGATTAGAGAATCCCTAAATACCCTAAAAACTCTAAATACCCTAAAAACTCTAACTACCCTAAAAACTCTAACTACCCTATAAACACCCTTCCTCCTCTGCTTTCGGCAGGTACACCAAAAGAGAGGCTCGCATTTCGTGCGAGCCTCTCTGGTTTCTTAGCAACTTATGCCTATTAGTAGCTCTTGGCGAAGAGTACCCTGCGGTGCGAGGGTTTGCCACTGAACACGCAGGTGCCCTCCTCCTCGACACTGTCAAAAGGAATACAGCGGATGGTCGCCTTCGTAGCCTCTTTGATTGCCACCTCGGTCTCGGTGGTGCTGTCCCAGTGGGCCGAAATGAAACCACCCTTATTCTCCAACACATCCTTGAACTCCTCCCAAGTGTCCACCTTGGTAATCATAGAGTTGCGGAACGCAAGAGCCCTATCGAAGATGCTCTTCTGCATATCCTCCAAGGTCTGCTCCACAAGGTCGGCAATGCCCTCCAACGCAACGCTCTCCTTAACAAGTGTGTCGCGGCGCATCATCTCAACGGTGCCGTTTGCCAGGTCGCGAGGACCTACAACAAGCCTTACGGGCACACCTTTGAGCTCATACTCGGCAAACTTGAAGCCCGAGCGGACATTGTCCCTATTGTCAATCTTCACGCTGATGCCCTTAGCACGCAAGGGAGCAGCAATCTTCTCCAACTCCTCGGTCATCTTCGCAAGTTCCTCGTCGCCCTTATAGATAGGTATCATAACAACCTGAATGGGGGCCAACTTGGGAGGCAACACAAGGCCGTTATTGTCGGAGTGGGCCATAATCAGGGCACCCATAAGGCGGGTGGAAACACCCCACGAGGTAGCCCAAGCGTAGTCCATACCACCATCGCGAGTTGCAAACTGAACATCGAAAGCCTTACCGAAGTTCTGGCCCAGGAAGTGCGAGGTACCGCTCTGCAACGCCTTGCCGTCCTGCATAAGAGCCTCGATGGTGAAGGTGTCCACAGCGCCCGCAAAGCGCTCGTTGGCACTCTTGGTACCCATAATCACGGGCACGCCCATCCAATTCTCGGCAAAGTCGGCATAGACACGAATCATCTTCTGTGCCTCGGCAATAGCCTCCTCCTTGGTCTCGTGGGCGGTGTGGCCCTCCTGCCAGAGGAACTCGGCAGTGCGCAAAAAGAGCCTTGTACGCATCTCCCAGCGAACAACATTCGCCCACTGGTTGCACAAAATGGGCAGGTCGCGGTAGGACTGAATCCAGTTCTTATAGGTGTTCCAAATGATGGTCTCCGAGGTGGGACGCACAATGAGCTCCTCCTCCAAACGAGCCTCGGGGTCTACAACAACGCCACGGCCCTCGGGATCGTTCATCAGGCGGTAGTGGGTAACAACTGCACACTCCTTCGCAAAACCCTCAACATGGTCTGCCTCGCGGCTGAAAAACGATTTGGGAATAAAGAGAGGAAAATATGCATTAACATGTCCCGTAGCCTTGAACATATCGTCAAGAGCACGCTGCATCTTCTCCCAAATAGCATAGCCGTAGGGTTTGATTACCATACAGCCCCTTACGGCAGAGTTCTCTGCCAGGCCTGCCTTCATCACAAGGTCGTTGTACCACTGCGAGTAGTTCTCCTCACGAGGGGTGAGTTGTTTAAGTTCTTTTGCCATTGTTTTGTCTGTTTTTATCTTTTTTGCTCTAATTTTCTTCTTCGAGGAACGGAAATCTTGCGACAAATTACTACTTTTGTAGTAACAAGCGCAAAAACCGACACAAAGGTACACTTTTTTGCCGAAAAATTGTACTCCGCGCAAGGTTGTATGGATAAAACAAAAATTTTTTTGCCACCAATGCAACGATTTGCCCTTTTTTTGCGTCTATATAGTAAAGAGAAGCGTAATCTCACCAACAAAAAGTATAGTACTATGATGAGAACAAGAAATATCCTAATGGTTTTGGCGGCCCTCGTGGTGGGCGGCTTGGGCGTGACCTCGTGTTCGCTCTCGGTAAATCTGGCAAGAAGCGGTGTGGCATCCTACACCGACGACCTCTATGGCGTTCACGATACGGAGGCTCTGCGTGAGGCAGAACGACTGCTGGCCGAAAAGCAGGCAGCAGCCAAAGCCGAAACCGAGCGCCGCATCGCAGCAATGGTCGCAAAGTCCAATGCCGAGGCCGATATTGACGACATTCTGGGCGACTTGGATGTTGTGGAAAGCCCTGCGGGAACGGTTGTGGCAACCGACGGTGGAAGCGGTGTGAATATCACCTACAACACAATCTATGTAGACGACTATGCGAGTGCCTACGCCCGCCGTCTGCAAGGTTTCTCGTCGCTCACCTACCGTATGCCCGCCTCCTATTGGGACTACCGCTATGGCGACGCTTACTTCCTCACACTCGCCTACGACCCCGCATTCTACACCGTGATGGTTATGGGCGATCAGGTGTGGGTGGAGCCTCGCTACATAACCAATATGTTCGGCAGCTGGAACAACCCATACTACTACGGTTACCGCTACGGCTACAACCCATATTACTATGGTTACAGCTATGGCTATTGGGACTATTGGGGCTGGAACTCGCCCTATTGGGGTTGTGACCCCTTCTGGCACTACCACTATCATTGGTATGCGCCACACTATGGTCACCACCACCATCACCACCACCCGTCGTATCACCCCACGCATCGTCCCGGAGGCCCCGGAGGTCATCACGGTGGCGGTCATAGGGAGCACAATGTGACACATCGTCCAAGTTATGGCATCTCGGCAGGTGGCAGCACCTCGCGTCCCTCGTATAACGACCGTTTGGGTGGCAGCAGTCTGCGTGGCGGCTCGCGTGGTGGCACACAGATTGCAGTTGGCTCTAATCGTGGCACAAGAGGCGAGAGTTCGGCAGTTGGCAGTGGCACAACCTCGTTGCGTGGCGACAATCGTGGAAGCGTGGGCTCGTCGGCTCGCCCCTCGACAGTGGTAGGCGGCAGACCTGCGGGCGGTACTACCGGAAGGGTTACGGCACCCACCAAAGGCGAACTTTCGAGCACCCTGAGTGGTACGACTATCACTGCTAAGCCTGCAACTCCCACAAGGGGTAGTGGCGTTTCGGGGTCGAGCAACTCCTCTTCGCGCTCCTCGCGTTCGGCCACAACCACTCGCAGCAGCAGTAGCTCCTCTTCGCGCTCTTCGGGTAGCGTGTCGAGCAGTTCCTCCTCGCGCAGTAGCAGTCGCTCGTCGTCGAGTGTGAGTCGTAGCAGCAGCTCCTCGTCGAGTCGCGGTGGCGGCTACTCGTCGGGCAGCAGCAGTCGTAGTAGTGGCAGCAGCAACAGCAGCAGTCGCTCGTCGAGAAGATAAAAAAGATGTAGTTTGAGCAATAAAGCAATAGAGTTATGAAAAGAGTTTTATGTATGGCAGCCTTGGTTGCACTTGTGTCGCTCCATTGGGGGGTGCAGGCGCAGACCACCGTCTTTGGTGGCGAGGTTATAAGCCCTGTAAATATGAGCCATATGGAGGCCGCTAAATTCTCCCAAACCGAGAACGCATTTCTCTCGGCAAGGGTGGCGGCTATGGGCGGAGCCTTCTCTTCGCTCGGTGCCGATATGTCGAGTATGGCCATCAACCCCGCAGGTTTGGGAATGTATCGCACCTCGGCAATGAGTATCTCGTCGGCCTACGACACCACTCGTTCGACAAATGCCAATGCCAATTACTCGAAAAACAAAGGTAACTTCGGCTTCAATCAGCTCGGTGCGGTTTTGAACCTCTATCAGGGTACTGGCTCGCTGGTTAGCTTCACGATGGGTTTTGCCTACAACAAACTCGCCGATTTGAATTACTGCAATGCCACAGGGTGGAACAATGGCGAGGTGACTATTGGCGAGTTCTTTGCCGAGCAGATGTATGGCATCAACCCCGCAGACCTCGGAGAAAACAAGGCACCCTTTACCAACCCCAACATCTATCCCGACGAGTGGGGTGGGGTGGTGGCCTATCGCACATTTTTTATCGACCCCGTGATGGATGAGCAGGGGGCGTTTCTGGGCGACTATACGGTAACGGGTGTGCCTCTGGAAAATACGGTCAATTCGCGCTTCGTGGCAGAGAGCGAGGGTAGTGTCGGAGAGTACGACCTCTCGATGGGACTCAACTTCGGCAACATCCTCTATGTCGGCACTACGCTCGGCATACAGAGTATCGAGCAGGTGGTGTATTATACCTACCACGAGATGTACAACGGAGCACAGGGCGCAGAGGAACTCTCCTCGATGTCCTACCAGCCAACAGTTGCAAACTATGGCTCGGGTGTAAACTTCAAGATTGGCGCTATCTTGCGCCCCATCAGTGCATTGAGGCTCGGTATTGCCTACCATTCGCCCACCCGAGTGAGCCTTGCAAGGGACTATACCACCTATATGAATACGGCCTTTGCCAATGGCGACCGCTATGAGGCCGAGGCGTATATCAACTCCTACTCATACGACTACTCCTCGCCCTCGAAATTGCTCTTGGGCGCGTCGCTGACACTCGCCAATAGGGCTATCTTGTCGGTTGACTACGACAGGGTGTGGTACGACGATATGAGTATGCACACTCGCGGTCTGGAAGAGGCTTTTGCAAGCGATGTGGAGTATGACCTCGGCAGTGCCAACAATTTCCGCGTGGGCTTGGAGGTGGTGCCTATCAGCAACCTCTACCTCAGGGCTGGTTATGCCTACTATGGCTCGCCTTTGAACGAGGCTGCCGAGAAGTATAATGACGAGGGTAACCCCTTCTATGGCACCTACAAAACACACAGCGACAACTTCTCGCTCGGTGCGGGTTGGAGGTTTGCCTCGGGCTCGTCGCTCGATGTGGTGTGGACTCTTTCGAGGGCACACTACACCAATAGTGTGATGTATTACTACTCCTATGAGGACGATGCGCAGAGTATCAATGTCACAGGCCCCACGATGCTTAATACCACCCATCGCAGCAATACGATAGGTGTGACATATACCACGCTCTTCTAAGGCGTTGGGGCGAAAGAAATTGGTGGTGGCAACCTCGTGTGGGGTTGCCACCGCTGTGTTTTTTTGTGTGCTATTGGGGCTGTGCAGCCGCCACTCGCAAGACCTTGCCACTCCTGTTTTTCCTATCCCTCTTATTCCTTAATGCTCAAAGAGATGACAAACAAAAAATAATTTTTATTTTTTGTTACACCGAACGATTTTTTTCAAATCGTCTTCTATTTTTCAGGTGCATTATAGAAAAGGGCACAAACAATCACAAGATATTCTGGGAGTAGCCCATCTTTGCCCCACCGAAGTTTAATACCAAAAAGTTCTTGGGATATTAGAGCGACATCAAAGCCATAGGCTTCGAGCGAGGGACGGACAAGGTGGGGATGACGGCACGGCAAGCCACAAACACGAGAACAACTCTCCTCGGCACAATAGTAACATTTGCCCACATAGGAACACGCCAAGCCACTGTGCTCTTTTTCCAAGCAGAGCAGGCGTTTATCAATCCGTCTGCGTTCCGGTAGAATCAACTCTTGTGCAGCATTCAAAGGTAAACCTTGTTCTCGTGGGGTGATTTTTGTGGCAACCAGCAACACCTCCTTATATTGTTTGAGTCGATCTTCCACATCGAAGTCGAACGGTGGGCATCCCCAACTCCTACCATAGTTTTCACACTCGCGGCAATAACCACCCACCTCCTCCTCATTGTGGAAGCGGCGAATTAACTCCTCGGTGGAGATGGTTTGTGTCAGTTTCTCTCGTGTGTACTCAATCATAGCCACAAAAATACTTATTATTTCTTACTCCACCTGGGCGTGATGCCGATGAAAAACTCGAAGTTGATACCAGGCATTGGTCGCGAGAGCACCGAGAGATACTCCTCGTCGAAGAGGTTGTTAATTGTACCTTTCAGCGAGAGATCGGCCCACTTGAGGGCCAGCACCTTTTCGAGCGAGATATTGCTCATATAGTATTTAGGCAGTTTGCCCGTAAGCGAAATATCGTTCGAGGACATTGTGAATCGCTCGGAGTAGTAGCACCATTTATACATAAAAGTCCATCTACGCCACGCGAGGCGACCCGTCACCGATGACGAGTACTCGGGAACATAGGGCAACTGCTTGCCTACCGATTGGTCTGCTGGGGTACGAGGCTCGCCGCAGTTTATTGAGGGGGTCCACGAGAAGGTGCCATTCAGCCCCAACTGCCACTCTTTGGCAAGAGCAACATCCAAATTTGCCTTCATCTCTACTCCATAGGCGTGTACATCCTTTATGTTGTCGGGCGAGAAGAATCCTTTTGTGGTAGGCAACCATATAATCCAATCCTTGATAAAGGACTCAAACCAGTTT
>JAZOWE010000015.1:0-37184 GCA_045659085.1 Tidjanibacter sp. | reverse complement strand
GTTGTATGCGTTTTTTGAAAAAACGCATAGAAGCGAGCGTATTTTAGGCGCACAAGAAAATCTCCCCCGCAGTTTGCTTGACGCAAATGAGGGGGAGATTTATCGCAGTGCAACGCCAAAGACGCCGCTTATATGCGTTTTTTCCCCTCGTTGAAAATAATATCTATAACCGAACAATTCGACTCAAAGGGCAGTCGCTCCGAGAAGACCTGATAGTAGGGCTCGGCATCCTCGCGCGGGCCCAAGAAGTTGTGACCTCGAAGGTCAATGTCGCCCTCGCCGGCAATAATATACTCCTCCGAAAAGCGCAGTGGACTCCACCCCTCAATCTTTGCAACCCTCTCGGCCAATTCGCGAGAAAAGTCGTAAAGAAACTCATAGCGACACTCAAAGAGTGGCTCGAAATGGTGTGCGTAGTAGTCGTAATAGGGCGACGACTTATAGGCCGAACGGATAGCCACGGCGTGTTGGTGTTGCCAGCGTTTGGAATAGTCGAGGCGCATATCCTTCACAGCCTTTTTGTGGATACTTGCACCCTTTACGACATTGGCGGTGAGCGCCATACGCCCCGAGGCTGTTGCAATTTCGCAACGATTGCGGGCGGTCTGTTTGATGAAGTGTTCGCCAACATCTATGACCGCATCGGGCGCAAGAGCCTCACGCCACCACTCCTCGGAGCCGAGATATGCAAGTGGAAGAATTTTCATATGCTTATTGTTTGGGTTCTATCCAGCGTCCGTCGGCTTTGATGAGTTCCACAAGTCGGTCGATAGCCTCTGCTTGGGGCACATTGCGCTCCACGAGGGTTTTGCCACGATAGAGCGATATGTGGTCGGGCAGACCTCCCACATATCCATAGTCGGCATCGGCCATCTCGCCGGGGCCGTTTACAATGCAGCCCATAACGCCAATTTTCAGCCCCACAAGGTGCGAGGTGCGCTCCTTGATGGCCGCCAGCGTGGACTCAATATCGTAGAGCGTGCGTCCGCACGAAGGGCAGGCGATGTACTCGGTACGCGAGATACGCACTCGGGCTGCCTGCAAAACGAGGAGTGCTATTTCGTCAATCTCCTCCTGCGAGAAGTTGGGGTTTTCGATGCGAATGCCGTCTGCGAGCGAGTCGATGAACATCACACCAAAGTCGGCTGCCGCCTCAATGGCAAAATCGTAGAGGTTGGGGGTGGTATATTTGCGATAGAGCACCACGGGTTTGTCGGGGGTGCGACCAATGAGTTTGCTACGCCACTCCTGCACGGGATGATGGCTCACAGCCTCCACAACCTCATACTCCTCGGGGCTCTCGACCTCGCTCCATAGTAGTGGGGTAACTGCGTATGGGCGTGGGCGGTAGTCGTATGCCGCAAAGAGGCTTTCGTCCACCTCAGGGAACGACTCCTCGGGGCGGTTTTCGTAGTGCGCCACGAGTTTCTGAGCCGCGGGGATTTCGTTTGCTGGAGCCTCGGTGAGCGACACTCTCACAGTGTCGCCAATGCCGTCTGCCAGCAGAGCGCCAATACCCACTGCCGACTTCACGCGCCCCTCCAAGAGGTTGCCCGCCTCGGTCACGCCAAGGTGTACGGGGTAATCCATACCGGCCTCTCTCATAGCCCTCACCAAGAGGCGGTAGGCGTATATCATAACTCTCACATTGCTCGCTTTGAGCGACACCACAACATTGTGAAAATCAAGCTCTCGCGCTCTGGTCAGAAACTCCATAGCCGACGCCGCCATACCCTCGGGCGTGTCGCCATAGAGGTCAAAAATCTTCTTCGCCAACGAGCCGTGGTTGACACCTATGCGGAGAGCCACGCCGCGCTTGCGACAGAGCTCCACAAGCTCCTCAAACTTTCCTCCTCGATCGTTGTAGTTGCCGGGGTTGATGCGCACCTTATCGGCAGTTGTTGCCGCCACAGCCGCCACCTGTGGCACAAAGTGGACATCTGCCACAAGAGCCACATCGGGATAGGTTTGGCGCACACGCTCTCCAATGGGAGCGAGAGCTGCCGCCTCACGCTCATCGCGCGTTGTGAGCCTCACGATTTTACCACCCACACGGGCAATATCCTCTATCTGAGCCACCGAGCCTTCAATGTCGTGTGTGCGAGTGTTGGTCATAGTCTGCACCACAACGGGATTATCTCCTCCCATTGTGTGAACGCCTACGCGCACCTGGCGTGTGGTGCGACGACGGTAGGTTGTAAGCGAAGAACAAAATTTTTCCATCATTTTTACTCCTTGGTCGGACAAATATACAACTAATTTGTCGTATCTTTGTATTATGCGAGCCGATATGGACATAAAATTTCTTGGAGGAGTGGGCGAAAAACGCGCCGCACTACTCGCCTCGGAGCTTGGTATCAAGACCGTAGGCGACCTGTTGCACCACTACCCCTACCGCTACATAGACCGCACAAAGGTCTATCGCATTGGCTCGCTCTCGGAGGAGAACTCCTCAACTTTCGTACAGCTTCGTGGCCGTATACTCGGCAAGGCGTTCCTCGGCGAGGGACGCAAACAACGACTCACAGCCATACTCTCCGACTCCTCGGGGCAGATGGAGTTGGTGTGGTTTCAGCGCACCAAGTGGGTGGCCGAGCAGTTGGAGGTGGGGCGCGAATACCTCGTACTCGGCAAGCCCTCGTTCTTTGGTGGCAAGCCCAACATTGTCCACCCCGAAATCGAAACGGTCGAAAAATTTCTCTCGCGTGGCAACCTCGGAATGCAGGGTGTGTACAGCACCACCGAAAGGCTTACGAGCGTAGGCCTTACCTCGAAGGGGCTCTATGGTTTGGTGTGCACCCTTTGGGAGCAAATCAAGGAGAACATAACCGAGACTCTCCCCGAGGAGCTAATCCGCAGGCTCGACCTGCTCTCTCGTCGTGAGGCACTCCAACACATACACTTCCCCACCTCGCCACAACTCCTACAAAGGGCCATATATCGTCTGAAATTCGAGGAACTCTTTGGGGTGCAGCTCGGAATTCTGAGCCTCAGGGCAGGAAGGACAACCCACCACAACGGCTTTATGTTCCCCCGCGTGGGCTCTCTCTTCCGCGATTTCTACGAAAACCACCTACCCTTCACGCTCACGGGCGCACAGAAGAGAGTCATAAAGGAGATTCGCTCGGACTGCGTTTCGGGGCACCAGATGAACCGACTATTGCAAGGCGATGTGGGCAGTGGCAAGACTCTTGTGGCACTTATGGCGATGCTCCTGGCGAGCGACAACGGCTACCAATCGTGTATGATGGCTCCCACCGAAATTCTCGCCCGACAGCACTACGCCTCCATATCGAAGATGATACGCGGCACCTCTGCCGAGGGGCGTGTGGCGGTACTTACGGGCTCCACAAAGACACGCGAAAGACGCGAAATTTTGGAACGCACACTCTCGGGCGAGGTGCAGATTCTCATTGGCACACACGCCCTTATTGAGGACAGGGTGCAGTTTGACAACCTCGGTTTGGTGGTTATTGACGAGCAGCACCGCTTTGGCGTGGAACAGAGGGCCAAGCTTTGGACCAAAAATGCACAACCGCCCCACATTCTCGTAATGACCGCAACCCCCATCCCTCGCACCCTTGCGATGACACTCTATGGGGATTTGGATGTGTCGGTCATTGACGAGATGCCCGCAGGCCGTAAGCCCATAAAAACATACCACCTCAAAGAGGGTATGCGCCTGAAACTCAACGGTTTTATGAAAAGCGAGATTGCCAAAGGCCGTCAGGTCTATGTGGTCTATCCGCTCATCAAGGAGTCGGAGGCTATGGACTACCAAAACCTCTACGACGGCTTTGAGCATATCATTCAGGAGTTCCCCTTGCCCGAATACAAGGTGGGTGCTCTGCACGGCAAGATGGCTCCCGAAGACAAGGCGGAGGCCATGAGGCTCTTTGCGGAGGGGATAAACAACATCTTGGTTGCCACGAGCGTTATCGAGGTGGGCGTTGATGTGCCCAATGCAACGGTCATAGTGATTGAGAGTGCCGAACGCTTCGGACTCTCGCAACTCCACCAGCTGCGTGGCAGGGTTGGCAGGGGTGGCAACCAAAGCTATTGTGTGCTGATGAGTGGCGACAAACTCTCGCGCGATGCCGAGGCAAGACTCTCGGCTATGGTCGAAACGAACGACGGTTTTGAACTCTCGGAGCTGGATTTGAAGTTACGCGGTGCGGGCGATGTGAATGGCACACGCCAGAGTGGCGAGGCGATAGACCTACGCATTGCATCGCTCTCCTCCGACGGACAAATTTTGGAGCAGGCAAGAATGGTTGCAGGCTCCATTTTGGAGGGCGATGCCACCCTCTCGAAGCCCGAAAACCGACTCCTTGCGGCTCTGCGCGAACGCTACAAACCCAAGAATGCGATTGACTACGGAATGATTTCCTAAAAATGCACTATATTTGTGCGCTAAAAATAGAATAACATCAACCATACGACTATGGCAGACTACAAAGATAAAGACCTCTATGAGGACGATGAACTCGACTACAAAGAAGAGTATGAAAATGATGAGCCTACGCCCGAGAGCGACCTTCAAAAGACTCTCAAAGGTTACCGCATCATCATCATTGCTCTGGTGGCCGTGTTGGGCCTCTTGACCTTCCAACACTTCCGCGTAACATCCGATATCAAGGAGCAGTTTCGCATTGAGAGAGATACACTTAACAGCCAAATCAGTGGTCTGATTACCGAGATTGACCACATCAACCTCCGCAACGACTCGGTGAGCAACGAGCTGAGGGCTCACATTGCCATCGAGAGGGACAAGGCCGACTCACTGATGACAAGGCTCAAAAAGGAGCGCAACATCAACCGCGAGAAGTTGCGCCAATACGAAAAGGAGCTCGGAACACTGCGCACCATTATGCGTCGCTATGTCCACCAGATTGACTCGCTCAACACCCTCAATAAACGCCTTGCCGACGAGAATGTAACCATCCGTCAGAAGGTTGCATCCGAAACCTCGCGTGCCAACATTGCCGAAGAGAGGGCTCAGGAGATGGCAAACAAAATCAAACTCGGCTCGATTGTTAAGGCTCGCGCCATAACCCTTGGAGCCTACAATACGGGTGGTACCAATGTCACCCGTGCGTCGCGAGCGTCGAAGTTCCGCACCGATCTGACACTCACCGCCAACGAACTGACCATCCCCGGCAAGCGCAACATCTATGTGCGCATTGTGGGCCCCGACGGAGCAGTGCTCTCGGGTGGTGCCGACTGCATTATGGAGTTTGAGGGCGATGTTATTAGTTACTCGGCCGAGCGCGAGGTGGACTACGACAACAAAGACCTTGATGTGAGCATCTTCTTCAACTATCTCGACATCATCCCCGGTCTGTACAAGGCCGAGATTTATATGGACGGCTATCTCATTGGCGAGAGCGAACTTGCTCTGAGGTAATCCGCTCTTAAAGCGACACAAACTTGAAAAAAAGAGGAATGGAACAGAACAACAAGAGCATAAAAAGTTGGGTTGTATGGGCGATAGTAATCGGACTCATCGTCATCGACCAAATCGTAAAATTCTCGGTTAAGACCACAATGACTCTAGGCGAGAGTCACAATGTGCTGGGCGATTGGTTTCGCTGGTGCTTCATCGAGAACGAAGGTGCAGCCTTTGGTATGGCACTCGGAGGCAAGTATGGCAAGTTGGCACTCAGCCTCTTCCGCATTGTGGCAATTGGGGCCCTTGTGTGGTTTGTGTGCAAGCTGCGCAAAGATGGGGCTCCACGAGGTGTGATAATTGGCTTTGCGATGATTCTCGCGGGTGCTGCGGGCAATATGGTAGATAGTGCTTTCTATGGTATGATTTTTTCCGAATCGACCTTCACGAGTGTGGCTCAACTGCTGCCCGAGGGCGGAGGTTATGCCCCTTTCCTCTATGGTAAGGTGGTGGATATGCTCTACTTCCCACTCTTCTACTTCCCCGATTGGATGCCGTTGGTGGGCGGCGAGCTCTTCTTCTCGCCCGTCTTCAACTTTGCCGACAGCTACATCACCATTGCGGTCATCTACCTTCTGATTTTCCAGTGGAAATACTTTAAGTAGATAGTACCCATTGCGACACAACAAACCCCGACACAGCAGTGCCGGGGTTTGTTATACGAACATTATTGTGAATGCGCTCAAACCAGCGCAAACGACAAGTCACCCTTGCAGCAAAGCACTCCTCCCACAGCAAGCTCTGCCTCGCAATAGACCAGCGCCCCACGCTTGCGGACAAGGCGTGCGGTAATCTCACACACATCGCCGGGGCGCACCATCTGCTTGAAGCGTACATTGTTGATTCCCGTATAGAGCGTTGTTTTGCCCACCACATCGTCCTTGACAAGCAGCGCACAACTCTGAGCCATAATCTCGCACAAAATCACACCCGGCACAATGGGGTTGCCCTCGAAGTGCCCGCGACAGAAGTACTCATCCTCACGAATACGGTAGAGGGCGTGGCACACTCCCTGGGCGTCAATCTCCGCCTCGTCCACAAGCAACATAGGCTCACGGTGGGGAAGGTATTTTTTGAGTTCTTCGCGATTCATACTATTCGAGATTGTTGGCAACAAAACTCCTGATTACTCGCTCGGCTCCGAGGATTATATCCTCCACAATGGCGCGTGCCGACTCGGCTTTGTGCACCAAACCTGCGCTCTCGCCCGCCATATAACTACCAAACTCGGCACCCTCCTCAACAGCCTTGCGGAGCGAGCCCGAGCCAAAGGCCAGAATGTCGTCGGGGTTGGTCTGGGGGTCGTTCTCCATACGCGAGAATTCGCGCGTGAAGGGACTTTTGAGCGAGCGCACGGGGTGTCCCGACACCTTACCCGTCACGGTTGTGGATATATCGGTGGCTTTGAGTACCTTATCCTTATACTCGCTATGCACACGACACTCGTCGGCAACCAAAAAGCGCGTACCTACCTGCACACCCTCGGCTCCAAGCATAAAAGCCGCAGCCGCACCCCTACCATCGGCAATACCTCCTGCCGCCACCACGGGGATATCCACCGCATCGACAATCTGAGGAATGAGGGGCATAGTGTGCAACTCGCCAATGTGACCTCCCGCCTCGGCGCCCTCGGCAACCACCGCATCGGCACCCGCACGCTGCATCTTCACTGCCATAGCCACCGAAGCGATGACGGGCACAACCTTTATGCCTGCCGCCTTCCACGCCTCCATATACTTTGCGGGCGAGCCAGCACCCGTTGTCACAACCTTCACGCCCTCCTCAATAATCAACTCTGCCACCTCGGCAGCATTGGGGGCTTGCAACATTATATTGACACCAAAGGGTTTGTTGGTCAACGCCTTACACTTGCGTATCTCGGCTCGTACAGCCTCCGTATCGACATTGATGGAGGAGATGAGTCCCAAACCTCCGGCATTGGATACCGCAGCAGCAAGATTTGCATCTGCCACCCAAGCCATACCACCCTGAATGATGGGATACTCTATGCCGAGTAATTCACAAAATCTACTCTTAATCATACCTTTTTACTATTTTAATGAGAGTTTACGGGGTGTTGTATACCCTACTACAACTTCACGACCACAAATTTACTATTTTTTTGTAAAAGTGAAAAAATGCGTTACCTTTGTGCCACCAACAAGGAAAGATGGCAGAGTGGTCGAATGCGGCGGTCTTGAAAACCGTTGAACAGCGATGTTCCGGGGGTTCGAATCCCTCTCTTTCCGCCCCGAAGAAATTTTTAGATGACGACCGCCCATTGGGCGGTCTTTTTTGTTGGTAGTCGCTTGGGAGCTTGCTCACAAAGGCGAACTGCCAACAAAAAAGATTAACACGCAGGTGTGTCATCTAAAAATTTCTTTGAGCATTAAGGAATAAGAGGGATCACAAACGAAGCGAGCCGTGGCGAGCGCAGTGCAGTAATCCCTCTTATTCCTTAATCGCTCTCGGGGCGAAAAGAGAGGGATAGGAAAAACAGGAGTGACAGGAAAAACAGGAAAGACAAGAGGAACAAGAAATTCACAAACTTCCTATCACTCCTATCCTTCCTGTCTTTCTTGTCACTCCTATCCTCCCCAAGCCCCTCTTCCCAAAGAGGCGAGCGCACTAAAAGAGCGTCTTAAACCACTCGGGGGCGTGGCAAGGTCGACGGGTGGTGGCGTTCACAAACACCAACTCCACAAAGCCGGTATTGACAAGCTCTCCTGCCTCGTTGCGTATCTCGTGGTCGAAACGCAGACGCGCACCCTTAATCTCGTGCATCCTAACCTTGATGGTCAGCAGGTCGTCGTAGCGTGCGGGGGTAAGAAACTTCATACCCACCTCCCTCACGGGCATCATAACACCACCCTCCTCCATCATCTTATAGGTAAAGCCCTTCTCGCGCAATAGTTCGGTGCGGGCATACTCATAATAGACGGGGTAGTTGGAGTGGTGGACAAAGCCCATCTGGTCCGTCTCCTTATATCGCACGCGGAGCTGTATATCTCTTTCGTACACTATTTTCTCTTCCATAGTTCAAAGTTTATGACCAAGTAATTTTTCTGCTTGCTTTGTGTCGCCCTCGGCTATAAGTCTACGGATAACCGACGAGGATATCTTCTCGCCCTCGAAGCGGTATTCGGCAGCACGAACCACCTCAAAGCCATATTTCAAGGCCAATTGTTCGTAGTGGTCGGGGGCAACATCCCTTTCGTGTCCGAAGCGGTGGTTGTAGCCCACAACAAGGGTGTGCATACCGAGCTTGCCTACAAGGTAATCCCTAACAAATTCCTCGGAGGTAAGGGCTGCAAATTGAGGAGTAAACTCCGCAACAACCATACAATCCACCCCCAACTCTCCGAGCAGTTCGGCCTTGCGCTCGGTTGTGGTGAGCAGCCTGAAATCGTCGCCTCCGCGTGGCAACACCTCGCGCGGATGGGGCGAGAAAGTCACCACCACGCTCTCTCCGCTAACCTCGTGAGCCTTTGTCGTAACATAGCCGAGCAGGTCGGCGTGGCCGCGATGCACGCCATCGAACGAGCCAATGGTCACAACGGGCGAGGCTATGTGTGGCAGACTGTCAAAGCCGTAGTATGTCCGAGCAATAGCCATGTCAACACCCTAAATATCAAGATTTTCTTGTTCCTTAACAAAGTATGCCACCTTTTCCAAAAGAGTGGTAATATCGTAGTTTTCGACCACAATGCCGAGCGGGAAATTCAGTGGTTTGGAGGTGAAGTTGAGCACACCTTTGATGCCCGCATTGACAAGTGGCAAAACAACATCCTCGGCAACCCTTGTGGGGCACGAAAGAATTACGATATTTATGTCTAACTCCTCCACTCTTTCGGCAAGCGAATTCATCGAGTAGCAAGGAATCTCGTCAATAGTCGTACCAACTTTCTGCTCGTCAATATCAAAAGCTGCAACAATACGGAGATTTAACCCCTTGCTATTAAAGTATTTAGTTATGGCTTGTCCGAGGTGTCCCATACCAATAACTCCGATATTCATCGGTTGTGGGGCGTCGAGGATTTCGCTTATAAAGTCCGCCAACACACTCACATCATACCCTTTCTTGGTATCACTCGAAAAGCCTATGAGCATCAAATCCCTGCGCACCTGCACAGCGGTAAGTCCGTGCATACCAGCGAGCACATGCGAGAAAATATGAGTGATACCCTGCTTTTGGCAGCGCAAGAGTGTGCGACGATATTCGCTGAGTCGTTCGACGGTTTTTTCGGGTAGAGCCTGCAAATCGGACATAACTTTTCCACTTTTTTGAGTTCAACAACCCACAAAGGTAATAATTTTGCTTAAATTTGCGCGATAATATAGAAAGTAAGATATGGTTAAGGGCATTATATTCGATATGGACGGTGTGTTGGTGGACAATATGGCCATACACTTTCAGGCCTTTGCAGCAATGGCAGAGCGCTACAACCTTTCGGCAGATAGCGATATGGACTTCACTCACCTCAACGGCCGAGGTAATGACGACATCATAACGGCACTCTTCCCTGCCGACATTGTGGCCCAGAAGGGTGTGCAGGCCCTTGCAGACGAAAAGGAGGCTCTCTATCGCGAGATATACGCCCCTACCATTGTCCCCACCAAAGGACTTAAAGAGGTACTTACCATCGCCCATTCTGCGGGCCTGAGGTGCGCTGTCGGCTCTTCGGGACCACGCGAAAATGTAGATTTCGTACTCCGTGAGTGCCACATCGAGCCCTTCTTTGAGGTACGCATTAGTGGCGATATGGTCACTCGTTGCAAACCCGACCCCGAAATTTTCCTAACGGCTGCCTCACGATTGGGATTGGAGCCCAGCGAGTGTCTTGTATTTGAGGATGCTATTTCGGGCGTTACGGCGGCCAAGGCGGCAGGTATGAAGGTCATCGCCCTTACGACCACCCACACCCGCAAGCAACTCGAAGAGGCGGGTGCAGAGATTGTGGTGGAGGATTTCAGCCCCATAACACTCGACACCATTTTCGCCCTCTACGAGTAAACACATACCCACTACCAGAAAACCCGAACAACAAATATGGCAAAGCAGCAAGAGAAGAAGAGCAAAGAGACCCCGCTGATGCAGCAATACTTTTCGATTAAGGCGACACACGGTGACGCCATATTGCTCTTCCGCGTGGGCGACTTCTACGAAACATACGGCGAGGATGCGGTAGAGGCTGCCTCCATACTCGGCATTGCCCTTACGCGCAAAGGCAACGGCCCCGGCAACCACATTGAAATGGCTGGTTTCCCCTTTCACGCCGTAAACACCTATCTGCCCAAGCTTGTGCGTGCCGGTAGGCGCGTGGCGGTGTGCGAACAGCTCGAAGATCCCAAGAGTGTCAAGGGGCTCGTTAAGCGTGGCGTTGTGGAGCTCGTAACCCCCGGTGTGGTAATGAACGAGAATATACTCTCGGCACGCGAAAACATCTTCCTTGCAGCCATACATTTCGACGAAAAGCGCAACGGTATAGCCCTCTTGGACCTCTCGACGGGCGAGTTCTATGTTGGCGAGGGCGACGACAACTACACCGACAAACTCATTGCCGCCTTTTCGCCCAAGGAGATCATCTACGAGAGGGGCAAGGAGGAGCGCTACTCGCGTGCGGTGGGTGGCAACAACTACTCCTACCGCCTCGACAGGTGGATTTTCAACGAGGAGGTGGCTCGCAAAAGGCTCTGCAAGCAGTTCGATGTGAGGAGCCTGAAAGGCTATGGCATCGAGCGTATGGGTGCCGGCATTACGGCTGCGGGAGCAATTCTCCACTACCTCGACTATACGGAGCACAAAAACATTGCCCACATAAACTCCATTTCGCGCATTGATGGCGACGGGTATGTGTGGATTGACCGCTTTACGATTCGCAATCTGGAACTTCTCTCGTCGGGAGCAGCCGATGGCAAGGGCTCGTTTGTGTCGGCTGTGGACCGCACAACAACACCTATGGGTGGCAGGCTCTTGCGCCATTGGGTTACGATGCCAATCAAGGATGTCGAAAGGCTCCGTCGCAGGCTCGATATTGTAGAGGCCGTTAAGTCTTCGCCCGAGATGAGTGAGGCTATTGCCGAGAGTTTGAGTGCCATAAGTGACCTCGAAAGGCTCTCATCGCGCATTGCCGTAGGGCGCATCACACCTCGCGAGGTAAACGCCCTAAGGGAGTCACTCGGAGCTATCGAACAGCTCCAAATACTCCTTTCGGAGAGCGATAGCGAGGCTCTGAGGAGTATTGCCGAGCGTCTGCAACCTATGGAGGAGCAGAGGCGCAAAATCGGCACCACAGTCTATCCCGACCCTCAGAATAACCAGATACAGAAAGGTGGCGTTATTGCCGCGGGTGTGGATGTCGAACTCGACGAGTTGCGCAGCATTGCCCTCCACGGCAAAGACCGCATTGCCGAAATTCAGCAGAGCGAGAGCACCCGCACGGGTATACCCTCGCTTAAAGTGAGCTACAACAATGTCTTTGGCTACTACATAGAGGTACGCAACACCCACCGCGACAAGGTGCCCGCCGAGTGGATTCGCAAGCAGACACTCGTGGGTGCCGAGCGTTACATCACCGCCGAACTGAAAGAGTACGAAGAGAAGGTGCTGGGTGCCGAGGAGAAGATTCTCGCCATCGAGGCTCGCCTATGGGAGGAGCTGCTCTGCTACCTCTCCGCTTCGCTCGACGCTTTGCAACGCAACGCCTCGGTTGTGGCACACCTCGACTGCCTTGCAGCATTTGCACGCCTTGCCACCGACAGAGGTTATGTTCGCCCCGAAGTGTCAGAGGACAAGGTCATAGATATTCGCGATGGTCGCCATCCCGTCATCGAGATGCTGATGCCCGTTGGCGAACAGTATGTTCCCAACGATGTGTTCCTCGACGACCAAACGCAGCAGATAATGATGATTACGGGTCCCAATATGTCGGGTAAGAGTGCTCTCTTGCGCCAAACGGCTCTTATTGTGCTGATGGCTCAGATTGGCTCGTTTGTTCCCGCCCAGAGTGCCCACATCGGCATTGTCGACAAGATTTTCACCCGCGTGGGTGCCAGCGACAACATCTCGCAAGGCGAGAGTACCTTTATGGTCGAGATGCTCGAAAGTGCCTCCATTCTCAACAATGTCACCGACCGCAGTCTTGTGCTGCTGGACGAGATTGGCAGGGGTACGAGTACCTACGACGGCATCTCCATTGCGTGGAGTATGGTGGAGTATCTCCACAACCACCCCCGCGCGAAGGCCAAGACTCTCTTTGCCACCCACTATCACGAACTCAACCAGATGGAGGAGAGCCTTGCGAGGGTTAAGAACTACAATGTTTCGGTCAAAGAGGTTGGTCGCACGGTGCTCTTTTTGCGCAAGCTCCAAAGGGGAGGTACGGACAACTCGTTTGGTATCCATGTGGCAAGGCTTGCGGGTATGCCCTCGAAGGTTGTGGAGCGTGCCGAGGAGATTCTCTCGGTGCTTGTTGCCTCCCACGCCGACGACTCGCTGGCCGTAGAGCAGTCTGCATCGAAGAGCAAGGGTGGCAAGGCCCAGCCCAAGGTCAAACCCGTACAGACCGCACCCCAGATGGGCATACAACTCAGTATGTTCCAACTCGACGACCCTGTTTTGGTGCAAATCCGCGACCAAATCCGCGACCTCAACATCAACAACCTCACACCTCTCGAAGCACTCAACACGCTCAACGAGATTAAGAAAATTACGGGTTTATAGTAATAAGCCCTGCACGATAAATTAACACAACACTCATTGTGGCCAAAGGTCACGACGACTTCTGCCATAGGGACAACAACAAACCAAAAACTACTATGATGAAAAGACTTATGACTCTTGCCGGTGTGCTGATGCTCGCCATTGGCGCATTTGCACAACAGGCTCTCTGGGGCGGAGGGCAGATTACCTCTCCCGAGATTAATGCCGACAACTCCGTAACATTCCGCTTTGTGGCACCCAAGGCCATCAAAGTTCAGGTGACCGGCGATTTCCTCCCCACTCAGCACATAGAGTATGAGTTGGATGGTAGAAAGGTGTCGTTCGATGCGCCCGGCGTTGCCGACCTCAAAGAGGGCGAGGGTGGTGTATGGACCTACACCTCGGAGCCTCTTGCAAGCGAGCTCTACAACTACAACTTCGTAGTTGATGGTCTTTCGGTTAAAGACCCCAACAACGCCTACATCCAGCGCGACATCTCGAACTTGATGAACTACTTCATCATCGGTGGTGGCAAGGCTGAGAACTATATGGTACAGGATGTTCCTCACGGTACCGTATCGAAAATCTGGTATCCCTCGCCCAACGCCGAGACCAAAATGCGTCGTATGAGCGTTTACACCCCCGCTGGCTACGAGAAAGGCAAAACCAAATATCCCGTTCTCTATCTGTTGCACGGTATGGGTGGCGACGAGGAGGCTTGGCTCTGCACCGGTCGTACCGCACAGATTCTCGACAACCTCATCGCTCAGGGTAAAGCACAGCCTATGATTGTTGTTATGACCAACGGCTGTCCTCAGCACGCAGCAGCCCCCGGCGAGAGCCACGAGGGTATGTTCAAACCCTACAATGTTTCGTCGATGGGTGGTGCATTTGAGTCGTCGTTCAAAGATGTTATCGCCTTTGTTGACAGCAACTACCGCACCATTAAGAAATCGAGCGGCAGGGCTATTGCCGGTCTTTCGATGGGCGGTTTCCACTCCTACCACATCTCGGCTAATATGCCCAAGACCTTCGACTATGTAGGTTTGTTCTCGGCTGCTATCATGCCTCACGAAGGTGTTTCGAGTCCCGTATATGACAATATGGACCAGAAACTCGCAGTTTTGTTTGGCAACAACCCCAAACTCTACTACATCGCCATTGGCAAGACCGACTTCCTCTTCGAGGCTAATGTGGAACTCCGTCAGAGGCTCGACGCAGCAGGCTACCCCTACATCTACAACCAGAGCGAGGGCGGTCACACTTGGCGCAATTGGAGAGATTACTTGGTAGACTTCGCTCCTCGTCTTTTTACAAGGCCGTAGGGCTATCGTTCTGCTCCACCAAGATTATATCCGAGAGGTCATAACCCCTCTGTTCGAGCCTTTCGTAGATGCCTTCGAGCACCTCGGGCTCCATTGTGGGGGTGCGCGATAGGATCCACAGGTAGCCATCGTTGGAGCCACCCACTACCGAGTAGGAGTAGTCGGGACCAAGTTCCAAGATGTTGTACTCGGCAGGGAAGATAAAGAAAGTAACCTTCAACTGTCCCGGCACATCCGTAGTGCGAGCCTTACCCTTTGCGACCTTGGGTTTACCATTCTTTATGCCCTCATTACGGACATCTATTTTGCCGTCGGGGCGCAAGGTGTAGGTCGCTTTGACATGGCTCATACCCTTCTCGAAACTGTGTGGCTTGCGCACAATCTCGTACCACTCGCCAAGATAGCGGTCGAGGTCTACATTGCCAACCGTGGAGTTGTCAAATTGAGGGTTACGCTCCGACGAGGAGCAGAGTGTGAGAGAGAGCAACGCAAAACCTCCCACAACCATAGCAATAGAGGTAATCATTTTCAGACTCATAGTTTGTGGTGTGTAAAAAAATGAGAGTTAATTCACCTCTACACATCCAAATGGAGTGCCAAGCTACGAAATGGGCAAAAATTTTGTAGCTCTCGGCAAAAAAGCGTACCTTCGTGGTCTAAACGAACAGCAACGAATATGTCAGTACTCTACGACAACTTTATCTTTGGCCCCATTCACTCGCGCAGATTGGGGCTTTCGCTCGGCATCAATCTTCTGCCCATAGATTGCAAACTATGCTCGTTCAACTGCATCTATTGTGAGTGTGGCTGGACTTTGGGAGGTCAGAAGCCCCGCTTTAACGACAAAAAGGCGGTGCTTGCAATGTTGGAGAGCGTGCTCGGCAATATGGTCGAGGCGGGAACACCTCCCGATGTGCTGACCTTTGCGGGCAATGGCGAGCCCACAATGCACCCCGACTTTGAGGAGATTGTCGATGGTGTGATTGCACTGAGGGATAGGCTCTGCCCCAATGCCAAGGTGTCGGTACTCTCCAATGCTACAATGCTCCACCGCGAAAGTGTAAGGCGTGCGCTTGGGAGGGTTGATAACCCCATTCTCAAACTCGATTCGGCCTTTGACAAAACCGCACAACTCATCGACAAACCCTTGGGGAACTACTCCATCCAGAATGTTGTGGAGCAGATGAAACTCTTTGGTGGCAGGTGCATTGTGCAGACTATGTTCCTGCGTGGCGAGTTTGAGGGCCAGAGGGTTGACAATGCCACCGAGGAGGAGATCTCCGCGTGGCTCAAACTCGTGGAAGAGATTGCTCCCCGAAGTGTTATGGTCTACACCATCGACCGCGACACCCCCGCACCCAACCTCGAAAAGGTGCCCATCGAGGAGCTGAGAGCAATTGCCGAAAGAGTCCGCGCGCTCGGCATTGAGTGCAGCGTTGCAGGATAGGATAATAAGCAAAGAGATGATAACTACCGAACAGATAAAAGACCTTGTGCAGAGGCGCGACGCACTCTACCGCTACCTTGCGGTGGAGGATAAGCGTATTGCCCACGAGGAGGAGCAACTCAAAACCACTGCTCCCGACTTTTGGGACAACCCCGAGGCTGCCGAGAAGCAGCTCAAAAAGGTTGCGGGCATCAAGGCGTGGATTGACGCCTACGACGCGCTCTCGGCAATGGTCGACGATCTGGAAGTTGTGGCGGAGTTTGTGCGCGAAGGTGGCGCCACCGAAGAGGAACTCGACAGCCACTATGCCCGCACACTCGCAGCCACCGAGGAGTTGGAGATGAAGAATATGTTGCGTGGCGAGGAGGATAAACTCGGCGCCGTTGTGGATATTAATTCGGGAGCAGGAGGTACGGAGAGTTTGGATTGGGCCTCGATGCTGCTGAGGATGTACACCCGCTGGGGCGAGCGCAATGGTTTCAAGGTGAGGGTACAAGACTTTCAGCCGGGCGAGGAGGTGGGTGTGAAGTCCGCAACCCTCCTCTTTGAGGGCGACTATGCCTATGGCTACCTCAAAAGCGAGAGCGGTGTGCACCGTATGGTGCGCCTGTCGCCTTTTAATGCTAACAACAAACGCCAGACAACCTTTGCATCGGTTTTTGTATCCCCCGCTGTGGATGACACCATAGAGATAAACATCACCCCTGCCGACTACGAGTGGGACACCTACCGTAGTAGCGGTGCGGGTGGTCAGAATGTCAATAAGGTGGAGACGGGTGTGCGCCTGCGCTACCACGGCAAGGATGCCGATACGGGCGAACCCGTGGAGTTTCTCATCGAGAATACCGAGACACGCTCACAACTTATGAACCGCGAGAACGCACTGCGCATCCTCCGCTCGAAACTCTACCAAAGGGAGCTGGACAAGCGTATGGCGCTGCAAAACGAGCTCGAAAAGGGCAAGAAACGCATTGAGTGGGGCTCTCAAATTCGCTCCTATGTCTTTGACGACAGGCGCGTGAAAGACCACCGCACGGGGCACCAAACCTCGGCTGTGGAGGCTGTAATGGATGGCGACATCGACGCTTTCATCAAGTCCTACCTTATGCAACAAGGCGAGGAGAGCGAGAACTAACAAAAACGATGCAGACCCGAAAGTCTGCATCGTTTTTGTTATACCGCTTCGCGAATGGGCAATCCGAGCACGAGCGTAACACCGAGCTTCGCTCACCTATGGAAAAACTGCTGTGAGCGAATAAATCACAATTTGCCGTCGGAGCGAAAACTATACGATCCCCCACCCTTTGCAACGATAATATGGTCAAGAAGTGAGATGTCGAAAAGGTTGCAAGCCTGACGCAACTGCTCCGTAAAGCGAGCGTCTTCACCGCTGGGCTCCGTAGCACCCGAGGGGTGATTGTGCACCACAATAATTGCCGAGGCTACAAGCGAAAGGGCGTGGCGCACGATGAGTTTGCAATCGGCACTCACCGACGACGAGCCCCCAACCGAGATGCGGCGGCGTTCGATGACACGATTTGAGGAGGAGAGGTACAACACCCACAACTCCTCGTGGGGCAGAGTGGCAATCAGTGGGGCAAAAAATGCCACCACATCGTTACGGTCGCGAATGGTGAGTTGTTCGGCACTCTCCGAAGCAAGCACTCGGCGTGCGAGCTCCATAGCCGCCACAACCCTCGTGGCACGCTCCATACCGAGAGCCTCCACCTGACGCAGTTCACCAGCAGAGATATGTGCAAGAGCCGAGAGTGAGCCAACATTGTCGAGTACTCGCTCCGCCAACTCTACACTCTCTTCACCGCTCCTTGTCGCAAGCACAAGGCTCAGCAGTTCCACCTCGTTGAGTGACTCTGCGCCTCGTGCCACGAACTTTTCGCGCACCTCTCTATCGTTCTTTGATCTCATCCTGCAAATGGTCGTAGCGGTCCAAAATGAAGTCGCCCATCTCGTCACCGAGCAACATCCAAGCGTGCTGTGCAGCATTCTGCTCTGCCTCTTTCTTTGTGGAGCCACGCCCCACGCCAATGCGCACATCGTCAATCAGCACCCTCGAAACAAATGCCGAGCAGTTGCCCGAAGCGTGCTCACCATCGACCTCCGTAGAGAAACTGATGGTGCGTTTGCTCTTCTGGCACCACTCAATAAGGCGGCTCTTGTGGTCGTTCTCGTTCTGCGACAGGTCGTCGAGGTTGATATAGCGGCCAAGCAGGTCGTTGATGACAATGCGATTGACGGTATTGTAGCCCTTGTCCAGATAGAGCGCACCGAGCAGTGCCTCGAAGCAGTCGCCAAAGAGGTGTTTGTGGGCAAAATTACCCGTGGAGTTATAGACCACCATCTTATCCAAGCCCAGCTCCTTTGCAAGTCCATTGAGCGACTGGCGGCTGACAATTTTGGCTCTGGTTTTGGTCAAAAAGCCCTCCGACTGATCGGGGTACTCGATGAAGAGATAGTCCGACACAATACTCTCCAAAACCGCATCGCCCAAGAACTCCAAGCGTTCGTTGTTGATGCTACCGCCACCCTCCAACCTCACCGAGGCCGAGCGATGAACGAGCGCGAGTTTATAGAGCTCGACATTGTCGGGCGTAACTCCGAAAATACGCTTGAAGGCACGGTAGTACTCCCTATCCGTGCCCCACAAGCGATGACATATACGACTAATGCAACCCATTGTCTTTTACTCCTCGTATCGTTTGAGAATTATCGTTGAGTTCTGACCTCCGAAGCCGAAGTTGTTACTCAGCGCATAGCGAACCTCTCGGTGCTGTGCCACATCGCGCGTAAGGTTCAGACGCTCGTCAATGGCGGGGTCCAACTCCTTGATGTTGATGGTGGGAGGGATAACGCCCTTGGTAATCGCCAACACCGCAGCCAACACCTCCACAGCGCCCGCACCACCCAACAAGTGGCCCGTCATAGACTTTGTGGAGGAGATATTCACATTGTAGGCGTGGTCGCCAAATACCTTCTGGATGGCTTTGAGTTCCGACAAGTCTCCCAGAGGTGTCGAGGTGCCGTGGGTGTTGATATAATCGACATCCTCGGGGGCAATACCAGCCTCCTTCAATGCACTCTCCATACAGTAGCGTGCGCCTTCGCCCTCGGGCTCGGGAGCTGCCACATGGTAGGCATCCGAGCTCATACCCGCACCGACAATCTCGGCATAGATCTTCGCACCCCTCGCTTTGGCGTGCTCCAACTCCTCAACAACGAGTGCTCCACCACCCTCGCCCATCACAAAACCATCGCGGTCTTTGTCGTAGGGGCGCGAAGCAGTCTTGGGATCGTCGTTGCGCGTAGAGAGGGCCATCATAGCATTGAAGCTGCCAACGCCAATGAGCGATACTGCGCCCTCGGAGCCACCCGTAACCATAACATCCGCCCTGCCCAGACGAATCTGGTCCACAGCGTTCAGAATGGAGTGGGTGCTCGACGAGCAGGCCGACACGGTACAAAAACCGGGGCCCTTATAGCCATATTTGAGCGAGATATGTCCCGCCGCCATATTGGGCAACATTTTAAGAATGAAGAAGGGGCTGAAACGAGGAGTCTTATTTTCACTCTTGCCGTGTGCCATTATCTCTTCGTAGATGGTGTTGATGCCGCCAATGCCGTCACCCCACACAACACCTACTCTCTCTTTGTTCAATTCCGAATACTCCTCCAAACCTGCATCCCTAACAGCCTCGTCGGCCGAGATGAGTGCATACTGAATGAAGGCGTCGAGTTTGCGGGCCTCCTTGCGGTCGAAGTAATCTTCGGCGTTATAATTCTTAATCTCTGCTGCAAACTTTGTTTTGTTGTTCGAAGCATCGAAACTTTTGATGAAGTCCACCCCATTTGTACCCGCTTCGAGGGCTGCAAAATACTCTTCGATGTTGTGACCGAGGGGGTTGATTGTTCCGATACCCGTAATTACTACTCTCCTACTTTCCATAGCCGTATTATTCTATTTATTTAGGGTTAGTATCTTCTTGTGGTTTTAATAATCGTTGTGGTTAAAAAGAGAAAGTGAGGTAAAAACTAAATTTTACCTCACCCATATACTCTGTTGAGTCTTTTCTCTGAGCGCGATAAAACTATTTCGCGTGCTCCTCAACATACTTGATGGCGTCGCCAACAGTCGAGATTTTCTCTGCTGCCTCATCGGGAATTTCCAAACCGAACTCCTCTTCAAAAGCCATGATAAGTTCAACAGTGTCGAGCGAATCTGCGCCGAGGTCGTTTGCAAAGCTTGCCTCGGGAGTGATGTTCTTAACATCCTGGTTCAACCTGTCTTTGATAATCTCAACTACTTTCTGAGAAATTTCTGACATAATTTATAAGTTTAAGTTTAACATTGTGTGGCTATTTCACCTTTCACTTACTAAGCGAAAATCGTCACAAATATAATACTTTTTCCCTAATCTCGCTCATTTTGGCGACTTTTTTGCACATCCTCCAACCGCCCTATTTGTTATTAGATTGATTATGCGCAAGTTACACAAACAAGCATTTTGGGCATTTTCGCCCTTTCGGGAGTCCGCTATGCTCTTTTTTTGCAAAAAACAAGCCATAAATTTGCCCCTCTCAATCGAAATCACTACCTTTACTCTTGTGAATTTACAATAATCTAAAACAATACACCGTATGAAACTATTACTTATCAGCAACTCCACCAACGCAGGAGAGGAGTATTTGAAGTATCCCATTGGTCAAATCAAGGAGCATCTTGCGAGCATCAAAGAGGTCGCCTTTGTCCCCTATGCAGGTGTTACCTTCTCCTACGACGAGTATGAGGCCAAGGTGCAGGCTCGTCTTGACGAGATTGGCATCAAGGTGCGCTCCGTACACCACGCCACCTCACCTCGCGAGGCAATCCTCTCGGCCAAAGCCATTATGGTTGGCGGCGGCAACACCTTCCACCTTGTGAAAATGATGCACGAAGAGGGACTTATGGATGCTATTCTCACCAAACTCAACGAGGGTACCCCCTATGTAGGTTGGAGCGCAGGTAGCAATGTGGCTTGCCCCACACTCTGCACCACCAACGATATGCCCATCGTACAGCCCGCATCCTTCAAGGCTATTGGAGCCATCCCCTTCCAGATTAACCCCCACTATCTCGACGCCAACCCCGAGGGACACGCTGGCGAAACCCGCGAACAGCGTATTGCCGAGTATGTGGTTGCCAACCCCACAATGTGGGTTGTAGGCTTGCGCGAGGGTTGTATGCTCCGCTACATTGACGGCAAGCTCGAACTCGTAGGTCCTCGCCCAATGCGCATCTTCCGCAACGGCATTGAGCCCTATGAGGTACACGCCGGCGACTCGCTCGATTTTCTTCTGAAATAGCCGTTTACTCTCCCTATGGGCGACACACTACGCATAGGCGCCGAGGGCGAGAGGGCAGCAATGGAGTGGCTCCGAGAACACGGACACCTTGTGGTGGAGCGCAACTGGCGCACCCCACCCCACGAGATTGACCTCATAACCCTCACTCCCGATGGCCACTACCACTTTGTGGAGGTCAAGACACGCCACAAAGGCTCGCTCACAACGCCCCAAGAGGCCCTCTCGCGAAAGAAACTTTCCAACCTTACGAAGGCTGCCAACCACTATGTGGAAATTCACGCCATAACCACCGAGGTTTGGATTGACTTTATGGCCGTGGTGGAGTGCGACGACGGCTCGTACGAGATCGAGTTCATACCCGATGTAGCAGGCGCCCACTGGTAGGCTGCAAAAAAACAAAAAAAAGAGAAGCTTCCCGATTTTGGGAAGCTTCTCTTTTCATATTCCTTAGATACCTTGCCTTACTACTCTGCAATTGCGTCGTAGTCGGTCTTGGCACCTACGCTAACATTCTGCCAATCGCGAACACCCGTACCTGCGGGGATGAGGTGACCGCAAATAACATTCTCTTTGAGGTTCAACAGAGGATCGACCTTACCGAAGATTGCAGCCTCGTTCAGCACCTTGGTGGTCTCCTGGAACGATGCAGCCGACATAAACGAGCTGGTCTGCAATGCTGCGCGAGTGATACCCTGCAATACCTGACGGCTTGTTGCGGGAACAATCTCACGCACGGTGATGGTCTTCTGGTCGCGGCGTTTGAGCGAGGAGTTCTCGTCGCGGAGCTGACGAACAGAGATAATCTGGTCGGCCCTCACATTCTGCGAGTCACCCGCGTCAATCACATAAACCTTGTCGTAGAGCGAGTCGTTAACCTCCATAAACTCCCACTTGTCGACAATCTGCTCAGGCAAGAAGCGGGTGTCACCCGAATCCACAATCTGAACTTTGTTCATCATCTGACGAACGATTACCTCGAAGTGTTTGTCGTTAATCTTCACACCCTGACCACGGTAAACCTCCTGCACCTCGTTCACGATATACTCCTGAACTTTGGTAGGACCGAGGATGGTAAGGATGTCGTTAGGAGTGATGGCACCATCCGAGAGAGCCATACCTGCCCTGACATAGTCGTTCTCCTGAACCAAAATCTGGCGGCTCAGAGGTACGAGGTATTTGCATACCTGACCGTCGCGAGCGGTAACGACAATCTCCCTGTTACCACGCTTAATCTTGCCGAACGATACCTCACCGTCAATCTCCGAAACCACTGCGGGGTTCGAGGGGTTACGAGCCTCAAACAACTCGGTAACACGGGGAAGACCACCGGTAATATCGCCTGCCTTACCAAACGAACGAGGAATCTTAATCAGAATCTCGCCAGCCTTAATCTTGGCATTCTCCTTAACAACAATGTGAGCACCTACGGGCAAGTTGTACTGCTTCTGCTCAACACCGTCCTTATCAACGATACGAATCAAGGGGTTGCGGTTCCTATCACGCGACTCGATAATAACCTTCTCGCGCAAACCTGTTGCCTCATCGTACTCATCACGGTAGGTTACACCCTCAATAACATTGTCGAACTGTACCTTACCCTCGTACTCCGAGATGATAACTGCGTTGAAGGGATCCCACTCGCAGATTACATCGCCTTTCTGTACGGTATCGCCCGCGAGGCAGAAGAGGGTTGAGCCATAAGCCAAGTTGTAGGTAAACAGAACGCTACCTGTCTCTTTGCTCACAATGCGCAACTCTGCCTGACGGCTAACAACCAAATTCTTGGTGTTACCCTCGCGGTCTTTGGTCTTGATAGTGCGCAACTCGTCAATCTCAATAACACCCGAGTGTTTTGCCACCAAGCGGTTATCAATCGACGAACCACTTGCAACACCACCGACATGGAAGGTACGAAGAGTAAGCTGAGTACCAGGCTCACCAATCGACTGTGCAGCAATAACACCCACAACCTCGCCCTTCTGTACGGGACGACCAGTTGCAAGGTTGCGACCGTAGCACTTAGCGCACACACCGTGGCGCGACTCGCAAGTGAGTACCGAGCGAATCTCAACCTTCTCGATGGGCGAACGCTCAATAGCCGCAGCGGCATCCTCATTAATCTCTTCGCCGGCCTTAACAATAAGCTCGCCGGTGAGGGGGTGGATAACATCCTCAACTGCCGTACGGCCCAAAATCCTGTCGTAGAGGCTCTGGATAACAGCGTCGTTACGCTTAACAGCCGTAGCGGTCAAGCCACGCAAGGTGCCGCAATCCTCCTCGTTGATGATGACATCGTTTGCAACATCAACCAAACGACGGGTGAGGTAACCTGCATCCGCAGTTTTAAGTGCGGTATCCGCCAAACCCTTACGAGCACCGTGGGTGGAGATGAAGTACTCCAACACCGAAAGGCCCTCCTTAAAGTTCGACAAGATGGGGTTCTCGATAGTCTGACCGCCCTCTGCACCCGACTTCTGGGGTTTAGCCATCAGACCACGCATACCGCCAAGCTGACGAATCTGCTCCCTACTACCACGAGCACCCGAATCAAGCATCATAAATACGGGGTTGAAGCCGTCTTGGTCTGCTTTCAGGTGGTTGTAAACCGCAGCAGTTACGCGGTTGTTCACATTGGTCCAAACATCAATAACTTTGTTATAACGCTCGTTGTTGGTGATAAGACCCATATTGTACTGCTCCAAGAACTGAGCAACCTGCTGGTTACCCTGCTCAACGAGAGTCTTCTTCTCCTCGGGGATAATAACCGCACCCAAGTTGAACGACAAACCACCCTGGAATGCCATCCTATAACCCAGAGCCTTGATGTCATCGAGGAAGGCTGCGGCCTTGTCGGCACCCGACTTCTTCATAACAACACCAATGATATCCCTCAAAGTGTTCTTCTTCAACAGAAGGTTGATGTAGCCAACCTCCTTGGGCACAACCTGATTGAAGAGCACACGACCAACCGAAGTTGCAATAACTTTGGTTACATCGGCACCATTCTCATCAACAGTGTCAATCTTCACATTAACAAGAGTGTGCAAATCCACCTTACCCTCATTATAAGCGATGATTGCCTCCTCGGGACCATAGAAGGTAAACGCTGCCTTCACACCCTCCTTAGGACGGATGTCACCATTCTGCAAGTCATCCCAGCGATTGATGCTCTCGCCCTTCTCGATGAGTTCTTTGCGATATACGGCTTTCTCTTTCTCGGGACGCTCCTCGGTGCCGTGAATCTTGGTAATGTAGTACAGACCAAGCACCATATCCTGCGAAGGTACGGTAATAGGCGCACCGTTGGCAGGGTTCAAGATGTTGTGCGAGCCGAGCATCAGGAGCTGAGCCTCCAAAATTGCAGCGTTGCCAAGGGGCAAGTGCACTGCCATCTGGTCACCGTCGAAGTCCGCGTTGAACGCCGTACAAGCCAGGGGGTGCAACTGCATTGCCTTACCCTCAATAAGCTTGGGCTGGAATGCCTGAATACCCAAACGGTGAAGGGTAGGAGCACGGTTCATCAGTACGGGGTGGCCCTTGATGACATTCTCCAAGATATCCCAGATGATGGGATCTTTCCTGTCGATAATCTTCTTGGCCGACTTAACGGTCTTCACAATACCGCGCTCAATGAGCTTACGGATGATGAAGGGTTTGTAGAGTTCGGCAGCCATATCTTTGGGAATACCCATCTCGTGCATTTTAAGCTCGGGACCTACAACGATAACCGAACGAGCCGAGTAGTCCACACGCTTACCCAAGAGGTTCTGACGGAAACGGCCCTGTTTACCTTTAAGGCTGTCGCTAAGCGACTTCAAGGGGCGGTTGCTCTCGCTCTTAACGGCGCTGGTCTTACGCGAGTTGTCGAACAGGCAGTCCACAGCCTCCTGCAACATACGCTTCTCGTTGCGCAAGATAACCTCGGGAGCCTTAATCTCGATGAGGCGTTTAAGACGGTTGTTGCGGATGATAACCCTACGATAGAGGTCGTTCAAATCCGAAGTAGCAAACCTACCACCATCCAAAGGCACCAAAGGACGCAACTCGGGAGGAGTTACGGGGATAACTTTGAGCACCATCCACTCGGGTTTGTTGATATCCTTCGACTCGCGGAAAGCCTCAATAATGTTGAGCCTTTTGAGAGCCTCGGTCTTACGCTGCTGCGAAGTCTCGTGCGAGGCACGGTGGCGCAACTGCTCGCTCAGGCGGTCCAAATCCAAGTTCTGCAACAGGGTGAGGATAGCCTCCGCACCCATCTGTGCAATGAACTTGTCGGGATCGCTGTCGTCCAACTGCTGGTTGCCCTTAGGAAGAGCAGCCAAGATGTCGAGGTACTCCTTCTCCGAAAGCAGGTCGTGAGTCTGACCACCATTGAGCAGATTGAGGTTTGCAGCAGCACCGGGCTGGATTACGATGTAACGCTCATAGTAGATAACTGAGTCGAGTTTCTTGCTGGGGATACCGAGCAAGTAACCGATCTTCGAAGGTAGCGAGCGGATGTACCAGATGTGTACAACGGGCACAACAAGCTGGATGTGGCCCATACGCTCGCGGCGCACCTTCTTCTCGGTAACCTCAACACCGCATCGGTCGCAGACGATTCCCTTGTAGCGAATCCTCTTATACTTACCGCAATGGCACTCGTAGTCCTTCACAGGACCGAAAATGCGCTCGCAGAAAAGACCATCCCTCTCGGGTTTGTAGGTACGATAGTTAATCGTCTCGGGCTTCAAAACCTCGCCGCTCGAATTTTCGAGAATCTCCTCAGGCGAGGCGAGTCCAATCGAGATTTTGCTGAAATTGGTCGTATTGATTTTATTATCTTTACCGTATGCCATATTATTCTACCAAGTTTAAGAGAGTTTTACACTGATTGCCAAACCACGCAACTCGTGCAACAGCACATTGAGTGACTCGGGAATACCGGGAGTAGGCAGGTTGTCGCCCTTAACGATAGCCTCGTATGCTTTCGCACGGCCCATAACATCGTCGGACTTAATGGTCAAAATCTCCTGCAAGATGTTGGCAGCACCGAAGCCTTCGAGTGCCCAAACCTCCATCTCACCAAACCTCTGACCACCAAACTGTGCCTTACCACCCAGAGGCTGCTGAGTAATGAGCGAGTAGGGACCAATCGAACGAGCGTGCATCTTATCGTCAATCATGTGACCAAGTTTGAGCATATAGATGACACCCACAGTTGCAGGTTGGTCGAAACGCTCGCCGGTACCACCATCCCTCAGGTGGCAGCAACCGTTCACGGGAACGCCTGCTTTGGCAGTGTACTCGTTAATCTCGTCCAAGGTCGCACCATCGAAGATGGGGGTTGCGAACTTCAAACCAAGCTCCTTACCTGCCCAACCGAGTACGGTCTCGTAGATCTGGCCCAAGTTCATACGCGAAGGTACGCCCAGAGGGTTCAGTACAATATCTACAATCGAACCATCCTCCAAGAAGGGCATATCCTCATCGCGGACAACTTTGGCAACAATACCCTTGTTACCGTGGCGACCTGCCATCTTATCACCCACTTTGAGCTTGCGTTTCTTGGCGAGATAAACCTTTGCGAGCTGGATAACGCCGTTGGGAAGTTCGTCACCGTTGGTGATGTTGTACTTCTCGCGTTTAACCCTCGCATCTGCCTCTTTATATTTAATGGTATAATTATTAATAGCCTGCTTGGTGAGGTTTGCTACCCTCTCGTCCTCCACCCATTTGCCTGCGCCGAGGTCGAGGTAGTCAATCTCCTCCAACATCTTCTTGGTGAACTTAGTGCCGGGGGCATAGAGTTCAACACCGAAGTAGTCATACACGCCAAGCGAAGTCTGGTCTTTGAGCAAGGTGTAGAGTTTCTCCACCAAAACTGCTTTCAGAGCAGCAGCCTCCTTCTGGAATTTAGCCTCTGCCTCCTCCAAGCGGTGTTTCTCCTCAGCCTTGCCGCGTTTGCCGTCTTTCACATTGCGAGTGTAGAGTTTGCGGTCGATGATGGTACCGAAGAGCGAAGGCTGTGCCTTCAACGAAGCATCCTTCACATCGCCGGCCTTGTCGCCAAAGATGGCGCGCAAGAGTTTCTCTTCGGGGCTAGGATCGCTCTCGCCTTTGGGGGTAATCTTACCAATCATAATGTCACCGGGCTTAACATTTGCACCGATGCGGATGATACCCCTCTCGTCGAGGTCTTTGGTTGCCTCCTCGCTCACATTGGGAATATCCGAAGTAAGTTCCTCAACACCACGCTTGGTCTCGCGAACCTCCATAATATACTCGTCAACATGCACCGAAGTAAAGAGGTCCTCCCTCAGCAGACGCTCCGAAATAACGATAGCATCCTCGAAGTTGTAACCCTTCCAAGGCATGAACGCAACCTTCAAGTTCCTACCGAGTGCCAACTCGCCATTCTGTGTCGAGTATCCCTCAGTCAGAATATCGCCCTTCTCTACCCTCTGACCAATCTTAACGGTAGGACGCAGAGTGATGGACATATTCTGGTTGGTCTTGCGGTAGCGGGGCAGCTTATAGGTGGTAACCTCGGGATCGAAACTTACGAGCCTCTCGTCATCCGTACGGTCATACTTAACCTTAATCTCGGTAGCATCGGCAAATACAACCTCACCCGAGCCCTCGGCTACAACCTGAATACGGCTGTCGCGAACCATCTCGCCCTCCAAACCGGTACCTACAATAGGAGCCTCGGGGTTGATAAGAGGTACTGCCTGACGCATCATGTTCGAACCCATCAACGCACGGTTTGCGTCATCGTGCTCCAAGAAGGGAATGAGGCTTGCCGCAATCGACGCAACCTGGTTGGGAGCAACATCGACCAAATCAACCTGCTTGTCGCTGATAACGGGGAAGTCTGCCTCGTTACGAGCCTTAATACGGTTGGGATTGAGGAAGTTACCCTCTGCGTCGATGGGAGCCGAAGCCTGAGCAATGTTCAGGTTCTCCTCCTCCTCGGCGCTATAATAGCGGATGTTCTCGTCGTTCAAATCAACCTTGCCGTCATTAACCTTACGGTAGGGAGTCTCGATGAAGCCCATAGGGCTGATCTTCGCATAAACGCAGAGCGACGAAATCAGACCAATGTTGGGACCCTCGGGGGTCTCGATGGGGCACAAACGACCGTAGTGGGTGTAGTGAACATCTCGAACCTCGAAACCTGCCCTATCGCGGCTCAAACCACCAGGACCGAGTGCCGACAAACGGCGTTTGTGAGTCATCTCGGCCAGAGGGTTGGTCTGGTCCATAAACTGCGAAAGCTGGTTGGTGCCAAAGAAGCTGTTGATTACACTCGACAGAGTCTTGGCGTTAATCAGGTCGATAGGTTTGAAGAGCTCGTTATCCCTAACATTCATCCTCTCGCGGATGGTCCTTGCCATACGGATGAAACCGATGGAGAACTGGTTGCTGAGCTGCTCGCCTACGGTCCTTACGCGACGGTTCGACAAGTGGTCGATATCGTCAACATCGGTCTTGGAGTTGATAAGCTCAATGAGGTAGCGAATAATGGCAATTATGTCCTCGCGTGTCAGAACTCGCACCTCGGGGTTAATCTCCAAACCGAGTTTCTTGTTGATACGGAAACGACCTACATCGCCCAAATCGTAGCGTTTGTCGCTGAAAAAGAGCTTGTCGATGACATCCCTTGCGGTAGCTTCATCTGGTGGCTCCGAGTTGCGCAACTGGCGATAGATGTACACCACTGCGTCTTTTTCCGTGTTACAAGGGTCTTTTTGGAGCGTGTTGTAGATAATCGAGTAATCTACGCCCGAAGGATTCTCTTTGTGGAGAAGGATGGTCTTAACGCCACTCTCCAAGATATCCTCAATATGCTCCTCGGTGAGCTCGGTCTCGCGCTCGATGATAACCTCGCTACGCTCGATAGGCATAACCTCACCGGTATCCTCATCTACGAAATCCTCCCAGCTTGTCTTCAAAATCCTTGCTGCAAGTCTGCGACCAAGGTTCTTCTTCAAGTTGGTGCGGTTTACCTTAACCTCGTCTGCGAGGTCGAAGATTTCGAGAATCTCTTTGTCTGCCTCAAAACCGATAGCACGCAACAGTGTGGTTACGGGCAATTTCTTCTTACGGTCGATGTAGGCATACATCACATTGTTGATGTCGGTTGCGAACTCAATCCACGAACCCTTGAAAGGAATGATTCGTGCCGAATAGAGTTTCGTACCGTTGGTGTGGACACTCTGACCGAAGAATACACCGGGCGAACGGTGCAACTGCGATACTACTACACGCTCGGCTCCGTTGATAACGAAAGTACCACCGGGAGTCATGTAGGGAATTGTGCCGAAATAAACATCCTGAATCTCGGTAGCGAAATCCTCGTGCTCGGGATCGGTACACGAGAGTTTCAACTTAGCTTTCAGGGGCACACTGTAAGTCAAACCCATCTCCAAGCACTCCTCAATCGAGTAGCGTGGGGGGTCGATGTAGTAGTCGATGAATTCGAGAACGAAATTGTTACGGGTGTCCGTAATGGGGAAATTCTCGGAGAAAACCTTGTAGAGTCCCTCATTCTTACGATTCTCGGCAGTAGTGTCTAATTGAAAAAAGTCGTGGAATGATTTGAGTTGCACCTCCAAAAAGTCGGGATATTCCATCTTGTGCGAAATGGAGGAGAAACTAATTCGTTTGTTTGCTTTCGAGGACATTGTCTGCAAAATTATTTGAAAGATTTTTTGTTAGAGTCCTTCGGGCTTCGCCCCACCCATACGCACGCCTTACGCGCGCATAAGCGAAACGGCCCGCGGGCCTCCTAATGTCGCTTGCCAACTACTTGGCATAGATAATTCCCCAGCCCACCGACCGAAGAACATCTTGTAAATCAACCACTTGGGGGTCGATAAAATCCACCTAACCCAATGCTTGTTTCGCGCCCTGCTTTTTAGACGCGAAAAAGGCATAGACCTTATTTTACATAAGGTCTATACCCAGTATGGAGTGAAGTAATAGTCGAAACTATTTAACCTCAACCTCTGCACCTGCGTCTTCGAGAGCTGCTTTGAGTGCCTCAGCCTCCTCTTTCGATACGCCCTCTTTGATAGCCTTAGGAGCAGCGTCAACCAAGTCTTTCGACTCTTTGAGACCGAAACCGGTAGCCTCTTTAACTGCTTTTACAACTGCGATTTTAGCCTGACCAGCGCTTACGAGAATTACATCAAAAGAAGTCTTCTCTGCGGGTGCAGCTGCCTCAGCAGCAGCGGGAGCAGCAACTGCAACAGCTGCAGCTGCGGGCTCAATACCGTACTCCTCTTTGAGGATGGTTGCCAACTCGTTTACCTCTTTAACAGTCAAGTTTACCAACTCTTCTGCCAATGCTTTGATATCTGCCATAGTTTTTATAAAAAATTAAATTGTTTTACTTCGTTGTTTGTGTTGTTGTTTGGAAAAATTAATTTCTTTCTTCAAGAGCCTTTACGATGCCTGCAACCTTCTGACCAGCGCTACCCTGCAATGCCGAAACGACATTCTTGATGGGCGACTGCAACAGAGCAACGATGTCGCCAATAAGCTCCTCGCGCGATTTGATGTTGCAAAGCAAATCGAGGTTATTGTCACCTACATAAACGCACTCCTGTACATATGCGGCCTTCAAAATGGGTTTCTCGCAACCTTTGCGGAACTCTTTGATAACCTGTGCGGGAGCTTTGCTTGCTTCGGAGAACATAATCGACGAAGTGCCTTTCAGAACCTCGACAAGTGCAGCATCTGCCTTCTCTACTGCTTCGAGAGCTTTGATGAAGAGGGTGTTCTTTACAACAACCAACTTCACGCCTTTCTCAAAGCACTGACGACGCAATTTTGCGGTCTGCTCTGCATTCAGAGCCTCGATGTCAGCGATGTAGAAGTTAGGATACTGATTGAGTTGCTCGGTCAGGCCTTCAATTACTATTCTTTTTTCTTCCCTTGTCATAATTCGATGTTTTTACTATTTGAAATCGAGTGATTTGGGGTCAATTTGGAGACCGATACTCATTGTCGTTGAGAGATAGATACTAAGCATATAAGTACCTTTGGCTGCGGCGGGTTTGAGCTTGTGAATCATATCGATGAATGCGTTTGCATTCTCGGTAATCTTCTCCTCGCTGAACGAAATTTTACCTACTGCCGAGTGAACAATACCGTACTTGTCAACCTTGAAGTCGATCTTACCGGCTTTCACCTCCTGAACAGCTTTGGCCACATCCATAGTTACGGTGCCGGTTTTGGGGTTGGGCATCAGGCCACGGGGACCCAAGATACGACCCAAAGCACCTACTTTTGCCATTACATTGGGAGTACAGATGATAGTATCAACATCGGTCCAACCGCCTTTGATCTTCTCAACATACTCGTCCAAGCCTACATAGTCTGCACCTGCCTCGCGAGCCTCGTTCTCCTTGTCGGGAGTACAGAGTACCAACACGCGAACAGTCTTACCTGTACCGTGAGGCAAGGTTACAACGCCACGAACCATCTGGTTTGCCTTACGAGGGTCAACACCAAGACGGACATCTACATTTACCGAAGCATCGAACTTAGTGAAAGTAATCTCTTTCAGAAGAGCTGCGGCCTCGCTGAGTTTGTAGAGCTTTCCGGGCTCTACCTTTGCGAGCATTGCTTTTTGATTTTTTGTCAACTTACTCATCTTCTTACACTAATTACTTTGCAGGAACTTCGCCTACGACGGTGATACCCATACTGCGTGCAGTGCCTGCTACCATACGCATAGCAGCCTCCAAGGTGAAGCAGTTCATATCGCTCATCTTGTCCTTAGCAATAGCCTCAACCTGCTCAACAGTTACACTTGCAACTTTCTGACGGTTGGGCTGTGCCGAACCAGACTGGATACCAGCAGCCTCTTTGAGTGCAGCAGCAACGGGTGGCTGTTTAACAACGAAGTCAAACGACTTGTCGCTATATACGGTAATAATTACGGGCAATACCTTGCCGGCCTTCTCCTGAGTCCTTGCGTTGAACTGTTTGCAGAAGTCCATGATATTGACTCCTTTCGAACCCAGCGCGGGACCTACTGGTGGCGAAGGATTGGCGGCACCACCTTTAATCTGCAACTTAATAAATGCAGCAACCTCTTTTGCCATAGTTTTCCTTGTTAATTATTCTTTTTCTACTTGCATAAAACTCAACTCCATCGGAGTTTTGCGTCCGAAGATCTTCACAGACACTGTGAGCTTCTTTCTCTCCTCATCTACGCTCTCGATGATACCGGAGAAACTCGAGAAGGGACCGTCCGTAACTTTTACGGTCTCTCCAACGAAGAAAGGAATCTCATTTTCTTCCTCACCTGCGCTCATTTGGTCAACCCTTCCGAGAATCCTGGCAACCTCTGCCTCCCTAACGGGGGTGGCAATCAGTCGCTGGCTCTCCTCTTTGGTCTCCCCTAGGAAGCCGAGCACATTGGGTGTGTTGCGAAGAACATAAGGTACCTCGTCGACCATAGCCGCTTCAACCAATACATAGCCGGGATACGACACCCTCTCTTTGCTCACCTTCTTACCGTTGCGGATAGTATATACCTTCTCGGTAGGAATGAGAACCTGCGATACAAGATGTTCAAGGTTCAGGTGGCGTACCTCTGCATCGATGTACTCCTTCACCTTCTTCTCTTTACCGCCGATGGCGCGTAACACATACCACTGTTTTGTCTGTTCGCTCATTGTCTTGTTTTCGTCTTAAAGAGTTAAACTAAACTTTTGAACTAGTGAGCCAAAACGCTGTAAACCGCCTTCATAATGGATTCAAAGGTCAGGTCCATTGCAAGAATTACAACAGCAATCAGCAGGGAAGCTACCATAACGGTAACTGCAAGATTCTGCAACTCTTTCATAGGAGTCCACGACACTTTGTGAACCAACTCTTCGTACGAAGCCTTAATGTATTTAACGAGTTTCATAAATTATGCTTTTTTCTCTTTATTGCTTTTTCACTCAATAAGTCCGGCACCCCTTTTTCAAAGCCACCGGACTCTTTGCACGAGAGGAGAGAATCGAACTCCCACCAACGGTTTTGGAGACCGCTATTCTACCATTAAACTACTCTCGTAAAAGTGGGGCGTGACTCGGAGTTTGTCACTCTCGCGGCAAGCCCTGCGCCCGCCCCTATGTTTGAGATTTTATCTCTCGTGGTAGATTACTCGAGAACCTCTTTGATCTGACCCGAACCTACGGTACGACCACCCTCGCGGATAGCGAAACGAAGACCTGCGTTCAAAGCAACGGGGTAGATAAGGGTTACCTCAATCTCAACGTGGTCACCAGGCATTACCATCTCGATACCCTCGGGAAGTTTAACCTCACCGGTAATATCCATGGTACGGAGGTAGAACTGGGGACGGTAGCGGTTGTGGAAAGGAGTGTGACGACCACCCTCTTCTTTCTTCAAGATATAAACCTCACCTTTGAATTTGGTGTGGGGAGTGATCGACTTGGGTTTAGCTACTACCATACCACGCTTAACCTCTTTCTTGTCGATACCACGCATCAGCAGACCAACATTGTCACCAGCCGAACCCTCATCGAGGAGTTTGCGGAACATCTCAACGCCGGTACATACCGAAGTACGAATCTTCTCATCCAAACCTACGATCTCAACGGGGTCACCAACATGGATAACACCAGTCTCGATACGACCGGTAAGTACGGTACCACGACCAGTGATCGAGAATACATCCTCAACGGGCATAAGGAAAGGTTTGTCTGCGTCACGGGGAGGCAGGGGAATATAAGTATCAACAGCATCCATGAGCTCCATTACTTTCTCCTCCCACTCGGGCTCACCGTTGAGTGCACCAAGAGCCGAACCACGGATAACGGGAGCGTTGTCACCGTCGAAACCGTTAGCGCTAAGTACATCGCGGATCTCCATCTCAACGAGGTCGAGCATCTCTGCGTCGTCAACCATATCGCATTTGTTCATGAAAACAACGATACGGGGAACATTCACCTGACGAGCCAAGAGAACGTGCTCACGAGTCTGGGGCATAGGACCGTCGGTCGAAGCCACAACCAAGATAGCACCGTCCATCTGAGCAGCACCGGTTACCATGTTCTTCACATAGTCAGCGTGACCAGGGCAGTCAACGTGAGCGTAGTGACGGTTTGCAGTCTGGTACTCGATGTGAGCAGTGTTGATGGTGATACCACGCTCTTTCTCCTCGGGAGCGTTGTCAATCGAGTCGAACGAACGGAGTTCCGAAAGACCCCTCTTACCCAAAACCTGGGTAATAGCAGCGGTAAGAGTAGTTTTACCGTGGTCAACGTGGCCAATGGTACCTACATTTACGTGAGGCTTTGACCTGTCAAATTTTTCTTTTGCCATAACTTGTAGTTGTTATTAGATAAGTATTTGTGTTAATGTTTTGTTCTCTTTTGAGCGGAAGACGAGGCTCAAACTCGCGACCCTCAGCTTGGAAGGCTGATGCTCTATCAACTGAGCTACTTCCGCAGTTTTCTCTTTGGCTTTGCTTGGTACGCCAATAGTCGCCACCCGAGAGCGTCGACCACCTTTCGGAGTCCCCAAAACTCCGCCACCGAGAACCACAAAAGAACAATCCACCATTAGCTGATGAATTGAACTTTTGAAAGTGTGGGAGAGGATGGATTCGAACCACCGAAGGCGTTGCCAACAGATTTACAGTCTGCCCCATTTGGCCACTCTGGAACTCTCCCGAATATTTTAGTTTTGTGCTCTGCGCGACTCTCTCACGCCTTGCCCCAACTTGGAGCCGATGGAGGGATTCGAACCCCCGACCAGCTGATTACAAATCAGCTGCTCTGGCCAACTGAGCTACATCGGCAGTTAGTTTGCCTTGTTTGGGGTTGCAAAGATATGCAAAATTTTTATTCTGCAAAAATTTGAGCAACAAAATTTCAAAAAATTCTCTTTTTCTGCTCTATCAAAGAACTGTGACCTTAAACCCACACACCACTTTGTGCCAATAGTTCAAAATCGGCGACAAAAATACAACTCTTTTCCTTATAAAAAAATAATTGGGCGAGTTTTTTGCGCCGAAACCCCATTTTTTCCGTACCTTTGTCTAAACGGCACAAAATTATGAGGCGACACATACTTATATATATAATATGCGTATGCGCGACAACCTGCGCATTCTCGCAGACACTCAGCGACTATCTGCCCGCAGCCCGCAGTGGCAATCCCACGGCACAATTCAATGCAGCACAGTGTTATCTCCACGGCTGGGGCACAGAGCACAACCCCACCGAGTGGCTTCATTACCTCCGCCTTTCGGCCGAGGGAGGAGAGAAACGAGCACAACAAGCTCTCGCCGACCACTACCGCACTCTCGCACCCGAGCTCGCATCCTATTGGGCTTCGGGGCGCACCTCGTCGCCCAACATTCACTATCACTCTCTCGACGACGGCTGTTACTATGGCGAGCTATTGGGAGGTATGCGCGACGGCTACGGCACCTATGCGTGGGACAACGGCACGCTCTATTTTGGCGCGTGGGAGAGTGGCGAACGCCACGGAATGGGGGCCACCTATTTCGACAATCAGCACATCTACGGCACACACCGCAACGGACAGATGGAGGGCTATGGCGCGATAATCGTCACCGCCGAGGGGTGTTGGCTCAATGGTGCCGAGGGGAGCGTATTCTATGTCGGGTACTTTGAAGACGGAGTGCCCAATGGCACAGGCACGCTCTACGACACCGAAGGCAGGGTGACCTACTATGGCACCTTCAAGGAGGGCAAACCCACGGCCCAATATCCCTCTACCGAGAGTTACGACTCCTATGGCTGGACACGCGAGGTTCTCCCCAATGGCGACAGCTGGGAGGGTGAGAGCTTTGAGGGCATACGCGAGGGCTTTGGCATCTACCGCTGGGCCGACGGGGCGTGGTGGTATGGCTTCTGGAACGAGGGGTTGCGTGATGGGGACGGCCTCTTTGTAGGCTCCGAGGGAACCATTATGACCGGAACTTGGACAGACGGAGAGTTCGAGAATTAACCCCCAACTCTTCCCACATTATATATCTTAGATTTCGTAGCCTTCCTATCCGTACTTAATTGACCGAGGTGTCGAGCTGTGCACGCTCGGCACGGGCCTCCATCTCCATCTGCAAGCCGACCATTGCCACCGCTGCCCTCGCCAATGAGGTGCCGTCGGGATATGAAACGGTGGTTACAACGGGCATATTCCAGTCGAGTACTACATCAGTCAGGCCATTGAGCGCCGCAGAGAGTACGAGTGGGTTTTCGTCATCGGGAACAAAGACCAGCACCGCATCTACGCTCGTCATCTCGGCAAAACACTTTGCCGCGAGAACCGTCTCGGCTGTGCCGGGCACAAGGCGATACTCAACCTCGCCCTCCACCTCCACCATCTGGTGAAGCACACTCTCGGCAACCATCGTCTGCTCGCCACAACCCTCAACTACCACAAATCCGAATTTCAGTGCTGTCATATATGCTCTTTTGTTAGAAAGTTTTCTTTGTACAAAGATAGTGTTTTTTTGAATTGAAAATTGAAAATTGAAAATTGGAAATTGAAATTGTCGGTAGACGGTAGGCAGTAGACAAATAAAACGCAGAGAAGCGAGCGAGTTCTAGGCGCACAAGAAAATCCCCTCCGCAATTTACTAAGCGTAAATGAGGAACTCTATATGGCAATTTGGGGCGAAAATACACACAAGATGCGCGAGTAGCGAGTAGCAGATTGCGGAGGAAATTTTGTGCCAAACAAGAAGGCGAGTCCGCAGGCGTCGGAGCGACGCACTTGTGAGGGTGGTTCTTTGAAAAGTAAAAACGCATAGAAGCGAGCGTATTTTAGGCGCACAAGAAAATCTCCCCCGCAGTTTGCTTGACGCAAATGAGGGGGAGATTTATCGCAGTGCAACGCCAAAGACGCCGCTTATATGCG
>JAZOWE010000014.1:0-29312 GCA_045659085.1 Tidjanibacter sp. | reverse complement strand
TGAGGGTGGTTCTTTGAAAAGTAAAAACGCATAGAAGCGAGCGTATTTTAGGCGCACAAGAAAATCTCCCCCGCAGTTTGCTTGACGCAAATGAGGGGGAGATTTATCGCAGTGCAACGCCAAAGACGCCGCTTATATGCGTTTTTATCTATAGAGGAAGCGTTTAATGGACTTCTTGGGCGTCTTCTCAAACTCGGTGGGACGCAACTCAATAGCCGCAACTTTCTCATACGAAGCCACAAGAGTATTGAGCTCTTTGAGGGTGTCGTTCATAATATCCTGCAACTGTGAGTGGGGGATATTGGCGGCATCCAACTGCTCGTAGTCGGGCACAACGAGAGCCACAAGCCTACCCTCACGCTCCACAACAAGGCTCTCCAAAACATAGGCCAGGTTGTTGAGTTTTGCCTCAATCTCCTCGGGATATACATTCTGACCGCCACTCATAAGAATCATTGTTTTGCTCCTACCGCGGAGGAAGATGTTGTGGTCGGCATCCACCGTACCCATATCGCCCGTGTGCAACCAGCCATCTTCGTCAATAGCCTGAGCCGTAGCCTCGGGGTTCTTGTAATATCCCTTCATGACCTGCTCGCCACGAATGAGAATTTCGCCGGGGATGTGTGCGGGGTCGGGCGAGAGCACACGACACTCGCAGAAGTCGGTAAGGATGCGACCTGCCGAAGTGGGGATGTAGCCGTCGGTGTAGAGTCGGTGGCTGATAAGAGGACCGCACTCGGTCATACCATAACCCACAGTAATGGGGAATTTGATGCGGTGGAGAAACTCCTCAACCTCTGCATTGAGTGCTGCACCTCCCACAATAAACTCATAGAATTCACCACCAAGGGTATCTACAAGTTTCTTGCGGATTTTGGCATATACCATATTGTCAATCAGAGGAATGGAGAGCGCAGTTTTCATCAGACCGCTACCCAAGATTGGGAAAATTTGTTTCTTGACCACCTTCTCGATAATCATAGGTACCGAGCAGATGACATGGGGACGCACCTCAGCCATAGCCTCAATCAGAATCTTGGGCGAAGGAATACGACCAAGCAGTGTCACATGTGTGCCGGCACCCAGCGAGCAGAGCATATCAATAGCTGCACCAAAGGCGTGAGCCAAAGGCAGGAAGCACAATACACGCGAGCCACGGAAGTGGTACTTAATGGGCAAAACATAGCCAAGTTGAGCCGTAAGGTTGTTTACAGTAAGCATAACACCCTTCGAGAAGCCCGTTGAGCCACTGGTGTAGCTCAGCAAGCAGACCGCGTCGTTATCCACCTCGGGATATTTGATGTCGTCGGCCGAGAAACCACGAGGATAGCGTGTGCGATAGTGTTTGACGATATTCTTCTGGAACGAAGTGATTTCGTCGCCCTCGCGCTCGAAGATACAACGGAAGTCGGTCAGCGAAAATACAGCCTTAATGGCTGGAACTCTATCCTCGTCGATAACATCCCAGAACGAGTCGCCCAAGAAGAGCAGCTTACTCTCCGAGTGGTTGATGATGTGGTTGATGTCGTTGGGGTTGAAGTCCTGCAAAATGGGGACAATCACTGCTCCGTATGTAATGGTCGCAATGTAGGTCATCACCCAGCGGGGGTTGTTGCGACCAATGAGGGCAATTTTGTCGCCCTTCTGAATTCCGCACTGCTCGAAAAGCAGGTGGAGCTTTGCAATCTCCTTTGCCATCTCGTAGTACGAAAAAGTCTCCTTTTTGAAATAGTCGGTAAGAGCGGGAAGTTCGCGGTTGTCGCGGAAGCTCTGCTCATAAATCCTAATCAAGTTCTCTTGTAGCATAAAATCAAAATCTTATGTTGATACAATACAAAAATTTTCGTTTGGGTTTCTGCGGTGCAAAGATAAAACACCTACGACAACCAACAACCTGCAAGGTTACTTCTTGGGGTGCTGTTTACCACGCCCAAAGAGGTATGTTTTATTCTCTGTTCCGTGCAATAAACGCCCTATGTTGGTGCGGTGGGTGTAGAAAATCAGCAGCGACACAAGCCCCATAAAGAGCATCAGTTGCCACTGTCCGTCGCCACAGAGTGCCGAGTAGAAGGGGAGCAACAATCCGCCCACCATAGAGCCCACCGAAACATAGTGCGTGAAGGCAACAATCACCACAAAAGTAGCCAGCGCAAGGAGTATTCCGCCTGTCGAAAAGGCGAACACACAACCCACCAGCGTTGCCACACCTTTACCGCCCCTAAATCCCGCAAAAACAGGGTACATATGGCCCAAAACCACCACAAGGCAGAGTGCCATTTTGAGGTAGAGGAATGAGTCCGACTCGGGGCTCAAACCTCCATAGGAGGCAAGCGATACGGCCAAATAGCCTTTGAGGATGTCTATGGCAAAAACGGGGAGTGCGGCCTTTGCGCCCAACACACGCAGAACATTTGTCGTTCCCGCATTGCCACTACCTTGCGTGCGAACATCGACGCCATAAAATATCTTTCCAATCCACACTGCACTTGGAATCGAGCCCAACAGGTAGGCGCCAACAAACAATGCCGAAATTATCATCCAATTCATACTCTTTTTTTATCTGTTTGCACCCCATTTCCAAAGGGCACACCATCTCTCTTAAAATACAAAGGTAGGCAATTTTTCCCAAACCGCCAACTCTCCACCTTTGAGGGCTCCGACAAGCTCGGTTTCCACCCTCGATTTACCGCTTTTGCTACGATGCCCAAAATTGCGGATTGAGAGGTTGGGTTGGTCATTTTATTGGGGTTGGCACGCCACAATTTCCAAATTGAACCCAGCCATCCTCGCAAGTTAAAATTCTCGCACCACTCCCATCTTTGTAAAATAAAAAACAAAAAATAGGCCCGTGCGACTCTTTCTTTAACAAAAATTTCTATATTTGTGGGTTGTTCGCAAGCACATACCAATTTGGCGTAAATTTGGTGTTAAAGCATAACGCATTGTATACAAAATTTGGTATCTCGTTGGGAATTTTTACACAAAGAGCAAAAAACTAACTATTACTACTAAAATAAAATTATGACTGCAAAATTGGATTTTAGAACAAGGGTGGGTAACTTTTTTACTCCCAAGAACCTTTTGTCGTGGGTGGTTGTAACCGTCGGCGTGGTTGTAATGTCGGCAGGTTTTGCCCTCTTCACCAACCCCTACAAAATCATCCCCGGTGGTGTATATGGTCTTGGTCGTGTTTTGCACGACATCTTCCCCACCATCCCCACAGGTACATTCGGTTTTATGTTCGATGTTCCGCTGATGATTATCGGTTTGTTGGTATTTGGTGGTAGTTTTGGCGCCAAAACCATCTATGCCGCGCTCATCTCGCCCCTTGTAATGAACGGACTCACCTCGTTGGTGGGCGAAGGTCCTCTTGTGGAGGCCGACTACTTGGCCGAGGGCAAAGAGGTGGCCGTAAGCTGGATTACCAACTATTTCAACTTTGCAGACGACCCCCTGATGGCTGCCATCTTTGGCGGTTTGCTCATTGGTGCGGGCGTGGGTATCATCATCCGAGGTGGTGCAACATCGGGCGGAACGGACATCGTGTCGATGATTATCAGCAAGTTCTGCAAGATGAAGTTCTCCACCGCTATGGTTATGGTCGAGAGTACAATCGTGATTATCGGTATGTTGCGCTTCCAGGACTGGCTCCTGCCCCTCTACTCGCTCATCAGCATCTACATCAGTAGCAAGGCTGTGGACTTCGTGCTCGATGGTGCAACCTACGAAAAACTGCTCTTTGTGATTTCCGAGAAGAACGACGAAATCAAAAACTATATCCTCAACGAGCTGGGCCGTGGCGGCACCTACATCAAGTCGAGCGGTATGTACACCGACAAAGATAGGAATATGATTTTCCTTGTTGTCAGCCGCAAAGAGATTGCTGCCGTTAAGAGCCGACTCCACGACATCGACGACAAATCGTTTGTGGTTGTTATGGATGCCCACGAGACCTATGGCGACGGCTTCAAGAAGTTTGATGTGAACGAAAACACCAACGCATAAACATGGTTTTTGTATAAGACAATAGCGCGACCTTTTTTCGGGTCGCGCTATTTTTTGCGCAAAATACCTTTATGGGTTACAAAGTGCAACCACCACCAAAATCCATGTCAAACTCAACGGTATATGGTCCTCGTTCGAAATTAAAAGTTACCGAAATCGTGTGAAGCATATTCTGTGTGGGCAATTTCATAAAATAGAGCTCAAATGCACACTTTTGATTATCGAGTGCAACATAGAAATGTTCCGAATCTGTAAAGAGTGAATCTTCCGATGTAAAATCAACCAATAATTTTCTCTGTTGATATCCAGTATAGTCATTAATCGCTCTCGCCCTATCCGAATGTTTGTATCCATTATCAATAAATGGTTTGTGTGTAGTATAAGCAATCTCTATAATATCGCCGAGATTGACACCAGCTGGATGATCTGTATCAAAATCAGTATCACTGACAACGACGATAGATGTAATAAGGTTGTCAGTATTCCACACGGTCGCATGCGGATATGAGTCGGAAGTACCCCATCCCCAAGTGTCAAACCCGACATCGCCGTTACGATGGCTCAATTCTTGATGTTTTTTATGTAGTTCTACATCGTAAGTGCGGTCACTTTGCCAGATGTTCTGACGCGCATATAGCTTTCTCGGTAGATCAATTGTTGCTATTGCACCATATGAAAATAAAATAGTTTCACCTTGATAATCTATATCTTCATACGCCAAAACATAAGAACTACAAAAGACATCGCCTTTGCCTAATATCAACGAGCAGCCCCCTGTAAGTAATGATACTACCGCTATTAATACGCCGTGTATTTTTTTCATAATCATAGATGTCTTATTTTTCAACATTAGGTTTATCGTAGGTCACGAGTCGGAACCACCAATCAAACTCATAGTCATTATTGGGAGAAAATGACTCATCCACCAAACCCGTAGTAAACCATCCGTCACAATAACCACCCCATCCCCAATTGCAATGCACATATTGGTTTGTGGATACAACAGAAGATGACACTATCTCTCCATTGGCGTTTTTACCAATCTTTATCGTTTGCACTTTCTTATACCCATCTATTACCCATGCATGACCATTAACCACACCAGATAGTGCTCCTATGAATACTGGGCTGTTGCCTCGAAGTTGTGTCTTTACTACATCTAAATCATATTTAACAGTGCGCCCAACATTGGAATAGCCGAGTGCCTCCAAATATCTTTTTGCTGCGGCAGGAGTAGTAAAACTTTTTTCTTCGTAAAACCCATAACACATGTCACAACCCACACCTACTTGGTGCACCAACTTCGCTTTGTATAATTTTTGTCGTTGGATTGCTTGCACACCAGAGGAGTTAATATTGTCTATTTTCAAAGAATCCCACGGCATGGCATTGTCATCATTCAACAATTCTTTCATACTTGGAAATTCATTGTACGCAAGAATCTGAGCAACTGCAATTGCCACACATCCCGCCGTCAAGTCCTCTTCTTTGACAAAATTATTTCCCCACGCTCCAATCGCATCAAAATTATAGGGCTTGATGGTCTTATATGTTATACCAAGCAAACCTTTATAGTAATATCTGTTGGGACATTGGTCGTTATATGGCGAATGCTGATGCCAAGTGGTTGTCAGCATTTCAGGGATATGCTCAACGGTGTCGTATTTATAAGTGTATGTTACCTGATTGGTTGGTGGTTGCAGTATCTGCCCATCCTTACCAGGAATAACTCCTATGATAGCTATTCTACTCGTAACATAATTAGTCACAAGACCACTTATTACCTTGTCGGAATTATCTAACCCCAATAAATAGTCATCATCTTCGGCAGCATACAAGTCTTCGAGGGTTAATGCCGTAGTAATTTCTGTAATTGGTGTTGGCGTGAGGTTGATATTACCCTTTGAGCCATATGCGATAACATTGTCGGGCAATCTGCTATCTGCTGAGAGGATGGCAAAACCCTCGTCGTTGTCGAAATTCACAACATAAATAGCATCGCCATCCTCGGTGGTACCATTGGTGCGGGTTTGTGGGATAAAGTCAGAAATTGTAAATGTTTGAACACTCCAATCCCCGCGCTCTATGGCGCGAGTTTTATCATCCCCCATAGCGTCAAAAGTCGTTCCAAGATGGTCGAATGCCTCCGAGAGGGAAATGTGGTAGGGCGACTGGGATATTACCACATCTGCATTCGTTACGAATGCCCGCTCCACATCCAACTCATTGGTGCATGATGTGGTTACTCCTCCTAATACAACAAGGGGAAGTATTACGGAGAATAATTTTGAAGTAAAGGTTTTCATCATTGAGAGTGATTTGATGTAACACAGAAAATCTCTCGAATGAGTAACACAGCACGAGAGGGTGCTGCACAGAGAATTTTATAGATAGTCGAAATCCTCTGAAGTTATAGTTGTTACAAAATTAAGAAAAAGTTTTGTAAAGACAATAGTTGTGAATGTGTTCCGAGAAACTATTTTATGCAAAATGGGTGGTAATTAATCGGAATTTGGGTATTTTTGTGGCGCGAAATAGAAACAAACTCACGAAAAGCACATGAAAATTGCAAGGGTCACAACAGGTGACGGACGAAAACTCTACATCGAGACCTATGGTTGCCAGATGAATGTTGGCGACACCGAGATTATCCTCTCCATTATGCAGGCAGAGGGCTATGTTTACACGCGCAACATCGAGGAGGCGGATATTATCCTTGTGAACACCTGCTCCATTCGCGACAATGCCGAGCAGCGCATCTGGGGTAGGCTCAAAGAGTTCCATCGTTACAAACGCGCCAAACGCTCGCTCATTGTGGGCATTGTGGGCTGTATGGCCGAGAGACTCAAAGAGCAACTTTTGGAGCGCGAACCCATTGTGGACATTGTGGCAGGCCCCGACTCCTACCGCGATATGCCCAAGCTGGTGGATGCCGTCACTGCGGGTGGCAAGGGTGTGAATGTTGCTCTCTCGCAAGAGGAGACCTATGGCGACATCCGCCCCGTAAGGCTCGACAGCAATGGCGTGAGCGCCTTTGTGAGCATTATGCGCGGCTGTATCAATATGTGCGCCTACTGCGTGGTGCCCTACACCCGCGGCATCGAGCGCAGTCGTGACCCCCAGACCATCATCCGCGAGCTCGGCGACATCTACTCGCAGGGTTACCGCGAGGTTACGCTGCTGGGGCAGAATGTAAACTCCTATCGTTGGAAGAACGAACAGGGAGAGGTTGTTGTGGACTTCCCTCGCCTTATGGAGATGGCGGCAGAGGTTGCCCCCGACTTGCGCATAAGGTTTGCAACCTCACACCCCAAAGACCTCAGCGACAGGCTTATTGAGGTTATGGCTTCGCACCACAACATCTGCAAGGCCATCCACCTGCCCGCACAGAGTGGTAGCAGCCGTATGTTGCAGATTATGAACCGCAAATACAACCGTGAGTGGTACCTCGGTCGTATTGCAGCCATTCGTGCGGCAATGCCCGACTGCGCCATCACCACCGACCTCATTGCCGGCTTCTGCACCGAAACTCTCGAAGACCACGCCGACACCCTCTCGCTGATGCGCGAGGTGGGCTACGACGGAGCCTTTATGTTTAAGTTCTCGATGCGCCCCGGCACCTACGCATTCCGCCACCTCACCGACGATGTGAGCGAGGAGGAGAAAACCCGACGACTGACGGAGATTATCAACCTCCAAAACGAGCTCTCTGCCGAGTCCAACCGCCGCGATGTAGGCAAGACCTTCGAGGTGCTCATTGAGGGATACTCCAAGCGTAGCGACAAACAACTTTGTGGCCGAACCTCGCAGAACAAGATGGTTGTGTTTGATACCGAGGGCGACTTGAAGGCTGGCGATTATGCCACCGTACAGATTACCGACTGCTCGTCGGCAACACTCTTTGGCAAAATTGTGTAACGGAGGTGTGTTGAAAATCAAATAGATAGGCTCGGCATATCTGCCGAGCCTATTTTATGCATACAAAAACCGCTTACTCAGTTTATCCCCCTACCCCAAGCGAGTGCATATCGCCCGCGAGCCATCTTGACAAGAAAGAATTGCAAATAAGCGAGCGAATTTTAGGCGCATAAGAAAACCACCTCCGCAGCCCCCCTCCCCAAAAAACGAGTGGGTTTTGCGGAGGGATTTTTGTGCCAACCGAGCGAGCAAATCCGCAGTTTACAAAAGGTAAATGAGGAACTTGCGAGGCGAAGGTTGGTGCAAAAAGCACCCGCAAGGCACACTCGACCGCGAGATTTCTCGCGGATGAGGAGTAGTGTATTGCGCAAAAAAAGACCACCGAAAAAATCGGTGGTCTTTTTTTGTTGAGCGCAATACTACTCCTCATCCATGCGGTGGAGCTGCTCTACATATACAGCATGCTGCATCTTCTCGCGTTTAGCCCAGCTGGGTTTGATGAAGTACTGACGGGCGCGGAGCTCTTTGAGAACGCCGGTGCGCTCGTATTTGCGTTTGAATTTTTTAAGAGCGCGCTCAATGTTCTCGCCCTCTTTTACAGGCATAATAATCATAGTTGTATTCTTTTTTAGTTTTTTATAATCGTTTGTTTTGTAGGCTCTTGGTGTGTTTTGGACCATCCTCTGCACACCTCCCTCGCCTGTGGGATTTCGGGGGTTATACTCTTGTCACAACTCTACTCAATGGAGGTAAACCGGAAGTATGGGGCGAGTTTTTCTCTCACCTGCTTCTCGAATATGTCATCATTCAAAAATTCTTCCAGCCCTTTCCAGCCTCCTTTCGTTTGTCGTGTTATTAGTATGCGTCTTAGCCTCTTAGTCGTTATATACGGATGTTCCGCCAACTCCTTTGGGGCTGCAAAGTTAATATCAATTTTTCGAATTTTGCAACTGTCGCACCAAAATTCTTGTTCAAAGAGTTCATAATTCTCTTTTGTCACCGCTCTGAGGTCAAGTAGTTGAGCCACCGAATAGTAACCTCCGAGTCTTTCGCGGTAGAGCAGAATGTCGGTTGCGGTGCGGGGCCCAATGCCCGTAACACCAACAAGCGTGAGCGAGTCGGCAGTATTGAGGTCTATGAGCTTGCGCGGTATGGGCGAGAGCCTGAGGTAGGGTTTTGTCTGTTCCCAAACAAGGCTGTCTACGAGGTAGCAGTCGCGCCACTCCAACTCGCTGCGGAAACCTCCTCGGCGGGTGCGGTACTCCACCAATGCCTCGGCTTGTCGTGCCGAAAAACAACCGAGCTCATAAAAACCCGCGGCAGAGAGTGTGTTGGGGTCGAAGGGTATGTTGCGGAATGTGCGGTTGCGGGAGGAGGCGGAGTTGTGCGCAACGCTCAGCGAGATGTAGGGCTTCATTTGGGCAAAGAGCGCACTGTCTATAAGGTAGCAATCGGCAAACTCCAAGAGCGACCGAAAACCTCCGATGCGGTCGCGGTACTCTACGAGAGCCTCCGCCTGTCGTGCAGAGAAACACCCCAACTCGTAAAAACCCTCGGCCGAGAGAGTGTTGGGATCGAAGACGATGTTGCGGAATGTGCGCTTGGATGCCGAAGCGCCATTTGAGGTGTAGGCTTGGGGCTTTATGCGATACTCGGGCGCAATGGTTATGTGGGGTTTGAGGGCCGCATAGAGCGAGTCGCTTATGCCATATATGACGGCTACATCTTCGGGTATGGCATAGGTGCGCCCACCCTCGCGGTATTTCACAATACCTCGTGCCGCATACTTATCGACGCCCATTGCCCGCAACTCCTCGTAGGTTACCGTGTTGGGGTCGAAAGAGTGCAGCAGATGGGTGGCGATTTCTGCCTGAGAGGCGGATGACGAGTCGGGGGCATCAGACCTCTCTGTGGAGAGTGCACCAACAAGCAACCACACCGCCACAACCACCACGGGGAGTAGCAGCGCAATGCCACGAATCTCTTGTTTTGTAAACAGCCTAGCCATAAACCAATCGCAATGTTTTCACAAAAGTAAAAAACATTATCGAAAAAAGGGACACCGTATTTATAAAATGTGTATATTTGCACGCATATACGCATTTGGAAACGAAACTACAACAATCAACTAACTATAAACACAAACAAAAAGTTATGGCAAACAACAAGTACGAAAGGTTATTCGACGAGTTCCCCGCAGTCTCGACAGAGGCTTGGGAGAGCGTCATTATGACCGACCTCAAAGGTGCCGACTACCAGAAAAAGTTGGTATGGCGTACCGCCGAGGGCTTCAATGTCCGCCCCTACTACCGCGCAGAGGATTTGGCAGCTGTTAAATTCCTCGGTGCTTCGGCAGGCGAGTTCCCCTATGTTCGTGGTATCAAAAACTGCAACAAGTGGAAAGTATTCCAGACAATCTATGTAGAGTGCCCCGCAGAGGCGAACCAGAAAGCACTCAAAGCACTCGATTGCGGTGCCGAGAGCTTGGCTTTCGAGATTTGCAAAGAGGTGGACAAGACCTTCGTTGAGGCTCTCACCGCAGGCATCGACCCCACCAAAAACGAGGTCGTATTCTACATCTGCACCTCCAACACCACCATCGTGGAACCCGTTATGGAGTGGGCAGCACAGTTCGACAAAGAGGCTGTGCGCATCGCTTTCGATTTCGATCCCATTATGTGGGGCCTCACCCGCTACGGTAAATTCTGCTGCGGAATGGAGCGTGGCAACGAGTGCTTCGACAAAATCGCAGGTTACATCCAGCGCTACAAAGAGTTCAAACATGTTCGTTTTGCAGGTGTTGATGGCTCGCTCATCGGCAACAGCGGTTCGACCATCGTTGAGGAGCTCGGTTATATGATGGCCGCAGGTCACGAGATGCTCGTAGAGCTTATCGAGAGGGGCGTGAGCGCAACCGATGCCGCAAAGAGCATCCGCTTCACCACCTCGATTACCTCTAACTACTTTATGGAGATTGCAAAACTCCGCGCAGCTCGTATGTTGTGGGCAAACATCATGAACGCATACCAGCCCGAGTGCAAATGCGCAGAGAAGATCTATCTCCACGCCGTTACTTCGAGCTGGAACCAGACCGTTTATGACTCGTATGTAAATATGCTTCGTGGCACTACCGAGGCTATGAGTGCTGCCATTGGTGGTGTTCACTCGTTGGAGGTTTTGCCTTTCAACGCAGCGACCACCAAGAACGACGAGTTTGCAGAGCGCATCGCTCGCAATGTTCAGCTCCTTTTGAAGAGCGAGGCTCACTTCGACAATGTTGTTGACCCCGCAGGTGGCTCGTACTACATCGAGAACCTCACCGCTTCGATTGCAGAGGAGGCTTGGAAACTCTTCAAAGAGGTTGAGGCCGAGGGTGGCTACATCGCAGCTTTCAACAAGGGCGTTATCTCGGCAAGGGTTAAGGCTTCGGCTGAGAAGAAGAACAAAGAGGTTGCTACTCGTCGCACCATTCTTCTTGGTACCAACCAGTACCCCAACTTCGGCGAGGTATTGGAGGCTCAGAAAGCAGAGTGTGCTTGTGGCTGCTGCGAGGTGGGCGAGAACGCTCTCGTTCCCTACCGTGGTGGCGAGCAGTTTGAGGCTATGCGCCAAATGGTGGACGCAAGCGGCAAAGCTCCCAAGGCATTTATGCTCACTTGCGGTAGCCTCGCAATGGCTCGTGCAAGGGCTCAGTTCAGCTGCAACTTCTTCGCTTGTGCAGGTATCAAAGTTCAGGACAACACCTTCTTCGCTTCGGTTGAGGAGGGCGTGAAGGCCGCAAAAGAGGCTAAGGCAGAGATTGTGGTTGTTTGCTCGTCGGACGACGACTACGCAACCGTTGCTCCCGAAGTTGCCAAACTCATCGGCGACGAGGCTATCGTTGTTGTTGCCGGTGCTCCTGCTTGTGCCGAGGAGTTGAAAGCTCAGGGTATCACCCACTTCATCAGCGTAAGGGACAATGTACTCGAAACGCTCAAAGGTTATCTTAAAGAGTTGGGTATTTAATCATTAGTACAGAATTATGAGAGCACAATTTACAGATATTAAGTTTGCTGGTGCAGCCGAGGGCTGCTGCCAGAACAAGTGCGCTGCCAACGACAAAGAGTGGATGACTGCCGAGCAGATTCCCGTTAAAGGTCTTTACAGCGCCGAGGATTTGGAGGGTATGGAGCACCTGAACTATGCAGCAGGTGTGGCTCCCTTCTTGCGTGGTCCTTACAGCACCATGTATGTTATGCGTCCCTGGACTATCCGCCAGTACGCAGGTTTCTCGACCGCCGAGGAGAGTAACGCATTCTACCGCCGCAACTTGGCTTCGGGCCAGAAAGGTTTGTCGGTAGCATTTGACCTTGCAACTCACCGTGGCTACGACGCCGACCACCCCAGGGTTGTTGGTGATGTTGGTAAGGCAGGTGTGAGCATCTGCTCGGTCGAGGATATGAAAGTTCTCTTCGACGGTATTCCATTGAACCAGATGTCGGTTTCGATGACTATGAACGGTGCGGTACTTCCCGTATTGGCATTCTACATCGTTGCAGGTTTGGAGCAGGGTTGCACCCTCGACCAGTTGGCCGGTACTATCCAGAACGACATCCTGAAAGAGTTTATGGTGCGTAATACCTACATCTACCCACCAGAATTCTCGATGCGTATTATCGCCGACATCTTTGAGTACACCTCGAAGAATATGCCCAAATTCAACTCGATTTCTATCTCGGGTTACCACATGCAGGAGGCTGGTGCAACTGACGACATCGAGTTGGCATACACCTTGGCCGACGGTTTGGAGTACCTCCGTGCAGGTGTGAACGCAGGTATGAGCATCGACCAGTTTGCTCCCCGCTTGTCGTTCTTCTGGGCTATCGGTATGAACCACTTTATGGAGATTGCCAAGATGAGGGCTGCTCGTCTGTTGTGGGCAAAGATTGTTAAACAGTTCAACCCCAAGAACCCCAAATCGCTCGCACTCCGTACCCACTCGCAGACTTCGGGTTGGTCGCTTACCGAGCAGGATCCTTTCAACAATGTGGCTCGTACCGCTATCGAGGCTATGGGTGCCGCTCTGGGACACACCCAGTCGCTCCACACCAACGCTCTCGACGAAGCTATTGCACTTCCCACCGACTTCTCGGCTCGTATTGCTCGTAACACCCAGATCTACATTCAGGAGGAGACCAATGTTTGCCGCTCGGTTGACCCCTGGGCAGGTTCGTACTATGTTGAGAGCCTTACCAACGAGATTGCACACAAGGCTTGGGAGCACATTCAGGAGATTGAGAAACTTGGTGGTATGGCTAAGGCTATCGAGACCGGTCTTCCCAAGATGCGTATCGAGGAGGCTTCGGCTCGCAAACAGGCTTGGATTGACTCGGGTGACGAGGTTATCGTGGGCTTGAACCGCTACCGTTTGGAGAAAGAGGCTCCTATCGATATTCTTGCTGTGGACAATACCGCAGTACGCGAGAGTCAGGTTAAACGCCTCAAAGAGTTGCGTGCAAATCGTGACGAGGCAGCCGTTCAGAAAGCATTGGCAGCTATTACCGAGGCTGTTAAGACCAAGACCGGCAACTTGTTGGAGCTTGCAGTTGAGGCTGCTAAGGTTCGCGCTACTTTGGGCGAGATTTCCGACGCTTGCGAGGTTATCGTAGGTCGCTACAAAGCAGTTATTCGTTCAATCTCTGGTGTATATTCGAGTGCTATGAAGAATGATGCAGATTTCGCCAAGGCGAAAGAGATGGTTGAGGAGTTTGCAAAACGCGAGGGTCGTCAGCCCCGTATTATGATTGCAAAACTCGGTCAGGACGGTCACGACCGTGGTGCAAAAGTTGTTGCCACCGGTTATGCCGACCTTGGCTTTGATGTGGATATGGGTCCCTTGTTCCAGACTCCCGAGGAGGCTGCAAAACAGGCTGTTGAGAACGATGTTCATGTTGTAGGTGTTTCGTCGCTTGCAGCAGGTCACCTCACTCTCGTTCCTCAGATTATCGCTGAGTTGAAGAAACTCGGTCGCGAGGATATCGTAGTAGTTGTGGGTGGTGTAATTCCTGCTCAGGACTACGACCAGCTCTACAAAGATGGCGCAGCAGCAATCTTCGGCCCCGGTACCCCTGTGGCTACCGCAGCTATCAAGATGTTGGAGATTCTCTCCGAATAGCCATTGAGAGTATTGTAGGGTAATACCTATGATATATTATACAAGAGTGGGAAAGAGCATTGCCTTTTCCCACTCTTGTATTTTTTTACTACCTTTGTGTTCTAAATGTTTTTATTGTGGGTATTTTTGACAGATTCAGAAAGCGTAAGGTGGTTTTAGACGGCAAGAACCAAAATCAAGCCCCATCTAGCAGTGTGCCCACACAATATCTAAAAGCCCTGCAATTCAACAGAGGTTTTACGGAGCTATTAAGGCAAGATCGATACATTTCAAGGGGCGATTACAAGCATTTTATCTCGGAATACCAAGAGGAGTACAAATTCTTCCGCTCTATTATTGAGGCTAATATCTTGGAAGATTATGTTGGCAAAAACAATCTCGACATAGCACAAATTGAAGCATTCATAAACCACTACGAGGAGATTCAAGACTTACCCAAGGAGTCTGCAACTATCAAAAAGCACAATGCTCAATTTGTTGCCAATCACATAAAGTCCGAAAAGGAGTACCTTGACAACATTCTCAAAGCGTGCGACCCCGCCATACTGCTCGATGATGAGCAGAGAGAGGTTGTATTGTCGGAAGAGGATAATACTCTCGTTATTGCCGGTGCTGGCGCAGGCAAGACTACGACGGTGGCAGCAAAGGTGCGATACTTGGTCGAAAAGCGAGGTGTTAAGCCCGAACAGATATTGGTCATTTCATTTACCAACAAGGCTGTTGAGGAGTTGCGAGAGCGCATAAATCACAATCTGAAAATCCCAAGTGTTATTACCACATTCCACTCTATCGGTTACTCTATTCTTCGACAAGGAGAGGAGGAGCAACGCAAGATTGTGGATAACGGCTTTATGTATAATGTTATCAACGAGTACCTCAAAACGAAGGTATTGCGTAATCCTCAACTCGTTGATAAACTTATTTTGTTCTTTGGCTCCTATTTCTCGGCTCCATATGAGGGTGAGGATTTAGGTGAGTATTTCCAATTTGTTGCCGATGCCGATTATTCGACACTCAAAAGCGACTTGCAAGACTATGTGCAGCAGGTTGTTGATAGGCGTACCCGTCGCACTCAAACCCTCAACAACGAGGTGCTGCGTTCGATGGAGGAGGTGCAGATTGCAAATTTCCTTTACCTAAATCAAATCGACTACGAATACGAGCCGATGTATCAGTATCGCATTTTGAGTGCGAACAAACCATATACGCCAGATTTCCGCATAGTGCAAGGAGATAAGGTTACATACATTGAGCACTTCGGCATTACGGAGGATGGTCGCAGTAGCCGATACACCCAAGAACAACTCAACAAATACAAATCCGTTATCAATGATAAGGTCTCTTTGCACCGCAAGCACAAGACGGACCTTATCTACACATTCTCGCAATACAGAGATGGCAGGGAGATGTTGGAGCACCTTCGAGAGATGCTTTCGGCTCACGGTTACGAACTCAAAGAAAGACCTACGGCGGAGGTGTATAAACGCCTTGTCGATACCGAGGAGAACAAATACATCACTCGCCTTACGCAGTTGATATGTACCTTTATCGGTAACTTCAAAACACAAGGTTTTAAGGGTGGAAAGTTTGCCGATTTTAGAAGCAATACGAAGAATGTCCGCACAAAACTATTCCTCGACATCTGCGAGGTTTGTTACTTGGAGTATCAGCAAGCACTCAAAGAGCAACACTGCATCGACTTTGAGGATATGATTAACGAGTCGGCCGAGCTAATTCGCAAAAAGCAGATAGAGAAAGAACAGCTCGACTATAAACATATCATCGTTGATGAGTATCAGGATATCTCTCGCCAACGATACAATCTTATCAAAGAGTTGTCGCAGTTGTGCAATGCAAAGATTATGGCTGTTGGCGATGATTGGCAGTCTATTTATGCGTTTAGTGGCTCTATCCTCCCTCTATTTACAAAATTCTGTAAGGAGGTTGGCTATGGTCAAGAGTTGAAGATTACCCGCACATATCGCAATGCCCAAGAGATAATCGACATTGCGGGAACATTTGTGCAAAAGAACTCCCAACAGATTAAGAAGGAGTTGATTTCGCCCAAACGCATCGAGAATCCTGTGATTATCTCCACTTACGGCGATGAAAAAGGGGAATCTCACAAGGGAGGTCTGTACTATAATCTCGGCGTGGCGATTGAAAATGCCATAGGCGAGATATTGGAATATAGCGCAGTCGAGGGTAAAACAAAGGTGCCATCAATTTTGCTGATTGGTCGCTATGGTTTCGATGCTCGTAATATGTGTAAGGCGGAGCAATTCAACTACAACGAGGAGAACGGCAGGGTTTATTCTGTGAAGTATGGGAATAAGGTCAAACTTAATTTTATGACAGCTCATAGTTCAAAGGGATTGACCGCAGAGAATGTGATTATCATCAACGCAAAGGATGAAACCTATGGCTTCCCATCAAAGGTTGATGATGACCCCGTTTTGAATTTGGTCGTATCGTTCGACAACTCATATAACTATGCCGAAGAACGCCGATTGTTCTATGTGGCATTGACCCGCACAAAGAATCGAGTATTTATCGTTACGCCCGATATGCGCCCATCGGAGTTTATCAAAGAGTTGTTGAGTGAGCCTCATAACTATCCGAATGTAACACTGCACGGAGAGTTAAAAGTGGATATCAAAGCCCCTAAAAAGGTGAAAGATTGTTGCCCGATATGTGGCTATCCTCTGCAATTCAAGTGGAATAAGAACTATGGTTTGAAGTTGTGGATTTGCACCAACGACCAAGAGATATGCGGATTTATGACCAATGACAAGCGAGGCGGTGAGTTGTCTATCCATAAATGTGATTGGTGTCGAGATGGCTATTTGGTTGTCAAGAAGGGTTCTGATGGTTATTTCTTGGGTTGTACGAACTATAAACCCGATAGAACGGGGTGCGGTCGTATGTTGAGCGCAGGGCAGTATGAGTTTTGGCTGAACAACTCGTTTGGCGTTGAGGACTCATCAGAACATAAACCATCATATTTTGTCCCTAAAAACAAGACCGCAGCACCCAAAATGCAGAAAAGCAAGACCACAAGTGGACACAAGGGTGGTGCAACTATCAATACAACCGCCTACAAAGAGGTTATTATTGAAAACGAGGTGTTCAGAATTGTAGTGGATTCCGAAGGTAACACACTGACCGACATGAATTTGCTTGGTTTGTTGCGTGCAATGCGTACCCGTGTAGCAAAGGAGAAGGAGTTGCCGTCGTACTACCTTCTGCATAACAACATCCTCGTACTTATCGCAACGGACAAGCCGACCACACGAGAAGAGCTGATGAGCATCAGCGGTTTTGGCATCTGCAAATGGGAGGTTTGGGGCGATGATATCCTAGTAATTGTAAAGCAATTTTTGAATTGAACATAAGTTTTATTTATAATAATATCAAAAAATATCATTGGGCAAAAGAGTACCAAATAGCAAAGTTTGCACTATCTTTGTAGTACAGAAAACCAAACAAGAATAACCAATAAAAACACGAATACTATGAAAAAGAACATCAGCGACCGCCTTGTTGCGGCTATCAACGACCAGATTAACGCCGAACTTTGGTCGGCATATCTCTACCTCTCGATGTCTATGGATCAGGAGGCTAAGGGTAACAAAGGTTTTGCAAACTGGTTCTTCATCCAGTTCCAAGAGGAGCAGGACCACGCACGCATCTTTATGAATATGCTCAACTCGCGTGGCGCAGAGGTTAAGTTGCAGCCTATCGCTGCCGTAGATACCGAGTGGGCAACCCCTCTTGCTGCTTGGGAGAAGACCTTGGAGCACGAACAGGTTGTTACCGCACGCATCAACAACCTTATGGCTATCGCCAAAGAGGAGAAAGACTACGCTTCGGAAAGTACACTCAACTGGTTTGTAGATGAGCAGGTGGAAGAGGAAGAGAACGCTCGCGACATCATCGACATCTTGGAGAAGATTGGCGACAACAAGTATGGCCTCTATGAGTACGACAAGGAGTTGGGTGCTCGCGTTTACACCACACCCTCGCCCCTCGCTTCCGCAGAATAGCAGCGATTGGTCTTGCTCGGTTGGTCGGGCAAAGATTGACTTAATACAAAGGGTTGAAAGTTCTTACTTTCAACCCTTTATCATTTCTATAAACTCGGAGTTTGCTGCCCAGATATGTTGCGTTTGGAACCACAGTTCTCGTGCCAGAGCCTCTTTCGAGGGGCGCTCGGAGGCAATATCGACCATATAGCGATTGTCGGCGGGGTGCTCTGTGGCGCACAACTCGCGATGGTAGGCCGCGTGGTAGCGCTTGAAGACCGCAAGAGTGCCCGCATCCACCTTACCCGAACGCACAAAACCGCTCCACAGCACAAGGAGTGTCTTTTCGGGGCTCTTATCGTCGAGGTCGGGCAGAGTGTCGTCGAGCGACTCCCACTCCTCCAACATAACATACACAAAGGCGAGCAGTGTGGTGGCCTCCAAGTGGTCTTCGCTATCCACATCGAGCACCATCTCCAACTGCGCGGCAGCCATCTCCCAATCGCCCACAAGGAAGAAATCCACGGCCGAGGAGTAGAGTAGCACCACCGCGTCGCGTGTTGCGCGGTCTTCCCAATCGAGCTCTATGGGCTCCTCTTCGGGCAACAACTCAACGAGCGACTGCACTGCCGCAAAACGAATGTCGCACGCCTCTTCCCACCGTCCGTTCTGTTCTGCTCGTCGCGAGCGCGCAAGTTCAGCAGAGAAGTCCACAGCAGCACCCTTGGCCTCCTCGTCGTGTACGATGCGGAATGTCTGGGAGAGGGTTGGTTTAAGAGAGTTTTTTGCCATAGGAATATACCTTTTTGAGCATAAATGCCGCAATTAAAGCCGTAAGAACGCCTCCCAGCAGGTATGCCACAAGGCGGTTCTCCATACCGAACATCAGGGGCGACACGAAAATATAACTTGCACAAACATAGGTCATCACAAGCGCAGGAATAAGAGCAATCCAGATGTTCCTGCCCTTGCTGTGAAGCCATACGCAGATTGTCCACAGAGTGAAAACGGCCAGAGTCTGATTTGCCCACGCAAAATAGCTCCAAATTGTGCCAAAAGGCAGCAGGAGAATGATTGCCAGGCCGAGTGCAAAGACGGGAATACAAATGCCTATGCGACTACCAAAACTCTTCTGCTCAATGCCAAACATATCGGCCGCAATGAGCCTTGCACTGCGGAAGGCAGTATCGCCCGAGGTTATGGCACAAGCCACAACACCAAAAATCACAAAGAGGGCCAACACCTCGCCAAGAGTTGCGGTGGCGATTTTATCTACAAGGATTGCGGCCGCTCCTCCGTTGGCAGCAATGGCTCCATTGAGTCCCTCAACACCGCCCCAGAAGGCCATACCGATAGCCGCCCAAATGAGGGCAATGACACTCTCGGAAATCATCGCACCATAGAATACCACACGACTCTCGTTTTCGTTGCGCATACAACGCGCCATAAGTGGCGACTGTGTGGCGTGGAAACCCGAGATGGCACCACACGCAATGGTTGTGAAGAGCATTGGCACGAGCGGGAATTTCTCCGCATTGGCTTTCATATTCTGAAAGCCCGTAAACTCGGGTATTTGATTGCCATACTCCGTAAAGAGCGACCACAAAATACCGAGCGCCATAAAAATCAGCAGACCGCCAAAGACGGGGTAAATCTTGCCGATAATTTTGTCGATGGGGAGCAGTGTCGCCACCAGATAGTAGACCAAAATAAGGCCAAGGATGATGAGGAGCAGTGTGCTGAAAGTGTGACCTGCGGGGCTCTGGAACGCCACACCATCAAGAGCAGGTGCTGTGATGCGCTCGGCGATAAGCTCGGCGGGCTGCGACATAAATACCGCACCCACCAAAATCATCAGCGCAAGCGAAAACCAACGCATAACAGCCTTGGGACCTCCGCCCAAATACTTGCCAACGATTTCGGGCAGGCTGAGACCTCCGTTGCGGAGCGAGATGACACCCGAGAAAAAGTCGTGCATGGCGCCAAAGAAGATACCGCCCACCGTAATCCACACAAACGCCACAGGGCCGTATGCCGCACCCAAGAGCGCACCGAAGATGGGACCCAGGCCAGCAATGTTGAGGAGTTGGATGAGAAAAGTCTTCCAGCGTGGCAGGGGTATGTAATCCACGCCGTCGAACATAGTTTTGGAGGGCACATCGGTCGTATTACGAATGCCCGCCACACGGTCGAGATATTTTCCGTAGAGGAAATAGGCGCCCACAAGCGCCACAAGGCAAATAATGAATGTAATCATAGTGGTTTTTATTTTATTATTGGTGCGAAATTACGAAAAAGAGTTGAGAATTGAAAATTGAGAATGGAAAATGGAAAATTATGGTGCGCCCTATGGGCGCAGAATAAAAAAACACACCGCAGGCGCACCTTAACCCTGCACCTCACAACAAAATTAGGTGGGCGACCACTACAAGACTGTATAAAAAAGAGCAGCCCGAGTGGACTGCTCTTTGTGTGCCTCAACCTGCCAGACTATCGAACTTTCATAGAGGACTACTTGAAGATTGTGGAGTTCATCGAGTGGTTGAAAGAAAACTACCCCGAAAAAGCAACTTTCCTCACAAAAAAGTCTTGACTTCGTGTGTCTATCCTCTTATATTTTGATAGACACACAGTCTAACTGCGCCGAGGGTGTCGGCGTGGTTTAAGAATAATTGCAATAATAATTATTAAACAATGTCAAAAATTAAAGACAATGGAAAGAAAAGTTTTGTTATGTACGACTCCTTTGTGGAGGCAATGATGCACCTCGATGATAAGGATTTCCGAGAGTGCTTTATGAAAATTAGGGACTATGCGCTTGACGGTGTATGTGCAGAGAGTGCAAGTCAGAATATCAACATCATTATGGCGTTGGCAAAACCCAACCTCGATAGTGCAAGGCGGCGGTATATGGCGAGCGTTGAGAATGGTAAGAAGGGTGCCGAGTATGGTAAACGATTGGTACTTGGGCCAAATCTCCTCCGAACGCCCCTCGAAAGAGGCCCTCGCAAGGGAGTTGTGGATACAGACCGAGCACATCTGGACGGCCCACCCCAACTTTATCGACGCCCTCCGTAAGGCGTAATAATGGACATTTTGAATATCTATACGATAGACAACGCCACAACGATTGTGTTGTGGCGTTGCATTTTTCAAATCCAAATATAATACCTACCCTTTTTGTTCTTCTTTGTACCACTCTCGATGTCCACAGTATTTACATTGGCGAGTTACTTTGATGTTGTTGTAGTAAACCTGATAACTCTTTCCATTGCTATCTTTTTGCCATTTCTTTCGAGAGGGACCAAGGTATTCTTCATCCACAACTTTCATCGCTCTTAATTTTTTACATTTAGAACATCGTCCATCATACAAGCGTTTTAGAAATTTGATTATAAATTTTGCTCCAAAAAAGAGCAGTATAATGATGAAAACAAAAGATGACGAAGAGTCTGTGGAGTCTGCTTGGACTTCTCCATCAGTAGGTTGGGCATACGAAATAAAACATTCTGTCAGAAACGTAAAAAGAAACAATACAAACTTTTTCATGGTTCTAATTATATAAGTTAAACTATACGGGTTTCGTTGCCGGCAGATGGCAACCGCTTAACTTAAACAAAAAGAAAAACGTGGGTAATGCCAATTCACAGAAGGTACGACCAAGCACCTATACGAACATAAGCACACCCACGCATACGATGCGTGGGCATTTAGTGTGCCTATTGTGTGTTCGTAGAGTAATAATTTGGTCGTTTTACTGTGAACGCAATAGCCTAAATGCCATCAAATGAACTACGTATTCCGCAATCCAAAGGCAAATATAACAAATATTTTCGGGAAAGAGTACAATCCACACAACAAAAACTCCTCCCCTACGAAAGGGGAGGTTGGGAGGGGTGGTCGAACGCTTATCCCCGCACAGAAAAAGCCGAGCGACAATGCTCGGCTTTTTCGTGTGCGGGGAGTGGGACTCGAACCCACACGGCTCTCGCCACCAGATCCTAAGTCTGGCGCGGCTACCAATTACGCCATCTCCGCCTGATTTCGATGCAAAGGTAAATAAATTTTCCTATTTGCCGAACAATCAACCATTTTTTTACTTACCTTTGTGGCGATGCGGTTCCCACTATTGGGACTAACAGGGAATGCCGTGCGAATCGGCAACAGTTCCCGCTGCTGTATGCCTCGACACAACATCTCGTTGTGTTTCAGGCTCTCGGACAAATCTTTATTACGCCACTGATGGGTGCACACCGTTGGGAAGGCGGTCCGAGAGTGAGGTGAGTCAGAAGACCTGCCACATCGTAAATGGGATTGCTCCTGCGGCGAATGGGAGGTTTTCGTGAAGTTCAAGGTGCCCACAATGGGGCTCTCCGCACAAAACACAAAAACACACAACACAAGCCGCTCGCAGCAAAAACCGCAAGCGGGAGTACTTGTTTTATGTTTAACTAATTAACTATTAAAAAAGATGAAAAAGTTACTTAGTATTTTTTGTGTTTTGGCAACTGCACTTGTGCTCGGCGGCTGCAACCTCTCCGAAGACCAGCCCCAAGATGAGGCAACGGTGAACTACGAGGGTGGTGTGTTTGTCCTCTGCGAGGGGACCTTTGGCGCGGGCAACTCCTCGTTGTGGCACTACTACCCCGAGAACAAGGAGGTTACAGCCAATGTCTTCCACAGCGCAAATGATGCAAGACTTGGCGACACGGCTCAGTCGCTCTATATGTACAACGGACTGCTCTTTGTGGTCGTCAATAATTCGGGCGTGGTCTTCGCCCTTGACCGCACAACGGGCAAGGTGAAGGGTATGATCGACGACCTGCTCTCGCCCCGATTTATTGCCATCGACGGCACAGGAACCAAAGGCTATATCTCTCAGATGTACACCAACGAACTAATAACTTTCGACCCCCGCACATTGGAGCGTACGGGCAGCATAACCCTCGAAGGGGTTGCAGGCTCGGAGCAGATGGAGGTTTGGGGCGACAAACTCTTCATTGCCTCGTGGAGTAACGACAACAAAATCACCGTTCTGGATACCGACACCGACCAACAAATCGCAACTTTCGAGGTTGGCGTTCAGCCCTACTCGATGGTGCTCGACAAGAATGACACCCTGTGGGTGGTGTGCGATGGGGGCAACGAGTATAGCACTCTGCCCGAGGGGGTTACAATAGAGGCTCCCTCGTTGTGGAAAATCAATGCCGAGACTCACGAGGCAACCAAAACGCTCTCCTTTGAGCCTGGTGGTTACTTCCGTTCGAGGTTGGCAATAAATGGTGAGGGCGACACCCTCTACTTCATCTATGACGCCGTGTGGGCTATTGATGTTGCTTTGGGCACCCTGCCCTCCGAGCCGCTCATCACCATCGAGGGTTGGGGGCAATATGGCATAGGCATAGACCCCGTGAATGAGGATATTTACATTGCCGACGCCAAAGACTATGCATCCAATGGCGAGGTTTTGAGATACAACTCCGAGGGCGAACTTGTGGACACTTTTGAGGTTGGTCTGTTGCCCTCAAAATTCGCTTTCTTTGCAGAGTAAGTAGTTGAAATTATGGCGCATAAGTCGATGAATAGGTTGATTGTTACACTATTTTGTCTTGTGAGTAGTTTGGGCCTTTTGCGAGCCCAAACCATCGACTCGTTGCGCACGGTTGAGATGGAGGAGATTGTGGTTCAAGGCGCTCGCTCGCTACGCGACATCGGAGTCCAAAAGAGCGTTCTGAACGAGGTCGTCTTGAAGGAGAGCCTTGCGGCTTCAATGGCAGAGGTCTTGGCGCAAAACAGCACCATATTTATAAAATCTTCGGGTAGAGCCACACTCTCCACCGCCTCAATCAGAGGCACAGCCCCTTCGCACACCACCGTAAGCTGGAACGGAATAGAGCTCGGCAGCCCAATGCTCGGAATGGTCGATTTCTCGATGATACCCTCCTATTTTGTCGACGGTAGCGAGGTTTTTCACGGCGCAACATCGGTCAATGCCTCAGGCGGAGGATTGGGAGGTGCAGTGGTGCTCTCCACCAACCAGAAAGTGAGCGAAGGTTTTGGTGTTCAGTATATTCAAAACATTGCCTCGTTCTCTTCCCGCGACGAATATCTCCGCATTGATTATGGTGCAAAGCGATGGAATACCTCTACCCGAGTACTCAGTTGCAGCTCGAAAAACAACTTCCCCTACATCAACTACGACAAGATTGGGCACCCACTCGAATACAACACCAACTGTGGCTACAACGACCTGCATCTACTCCAAGAGGTCTATACACAAGGCTCGCGAGGTGGGCGCTGGTCGCTCAAAGCGTGGTACACCAACTCCTCACGCGGAATTCCTCGCCTTTCGGTAGACTACCGCAACGACGAGATGACCAAGGCGTGGCAAGACGAGGGCAGTGTGCGCACTGTGGCGGAGTGGAAACGCTCATTTGGAGGGCTAAGGCTCTCTGTTGCCACAGGTTACAACTACAACACCCTGCACTACATCTATCAATTTTCCAAAGGTGGCGGAGCACTTGCACGAGGGGTGGATGCCACAAGCATAACCCACCACGCCTTTGCAACAACCTCGGCAGAGTGGAGTATCGGCAACAATCTGATGTTGGCAGCAAACCTCAAAACCGCACTCTATTCGGCAGATAGTAAAGATGTTGCACCTCTCATACCCACTGGTTTTTCGGCGGGGCGAGGTGAGGTCACATCGTTCGTGTCGGCCCGCTGGAAACCCATCGACCATCTTGGTGTGGCTATAAGCCTTAGGGAGGAGTGGAGAGATGGCGCCTTTTCGCCTCTGATTCCCGCCCTCTTTGTGGATGCGACTCTTGTGGAGTCGATAGGACTCATCCTGAGTGGTTCGTGGTCGAGAAATTATCACGCCCCAACCCTCAACGACCTCTACTATGTTCCGGGTGGAAACCCCAACCTGCGACCAGAGCAAGGCGAGAGTTTCGATGTGGGCATAGAGAGTAGTGTGAAACGACAAAAGTGGAGCGTTGGCGGAAAAATAACGCTCTATCGCACCAACATCACCGATTGGATTATGTGGTCGCCCACCATTAAGGGATTTTGGACCCCCGAGAACTTGGCAGCTGTGATAAGTAGGGGTGTTGAGTCGCGTGCCAACCTCTCATTTACTCCGACAAAAGATTTGAGCGTGGGATTGAATGCCATTTTTGCCATCACCCAATCCACCAATGCCAATCCCGACAGCGACTCCTTTGGCAGTCAGCTGCCCTACATTCCTCTCTACTCCGCCTCGGCAGGAGCCTCTCTTGTGTGGCGACAGTGGGAGATGAATTACAAATGGCGTTTTTACAGCAAAAGGCACACTTCCTACTCGGGAACATCGTATGTCGGAGGCTCCATTCCTGCATATCAGCTGAGCGATATTTCGGTCAGCCGACAAATGCAAATAAATAAGGTACATTTTAAGGTGCGCTTTGAGGTGAACAATCTCTTTGATACTTACTATCAATCAGTGCTTTCACGCCCAATGCCACCCCGAAATTACGCCATCTCGTTGGAGTGTAAATTTGGGTTGTAAAATATGGTACATTTATATGAAAAAAGGAGGTAAAATGTACCTCCTTTTTTGTGTTGTATGAGCCAACTCTATTTGAGCCAAACAACCTTGTCGCCGCGCTCCTGAACAGAGCGAAGTTTGCGCTCCTCGTAGGGCGAATAACCCATTGCAATCACACACTCCACACTACACTCCTCGGGAATGGGGAGGAATGTGCGCAGATAGCTCTCGGCATCGCCCATCTCGGGGTGGCCTTTGGCGTGTTCCCTGCCTGCCACATGCACCCAGCAACTACCCAAACCCGCAGCCTCGGCGGCAAGTTGCACAAAAGTTGCCGAAATGGCGCAGTTGTCAAGCCACAAATCCGTAGCCCTCCTATCGCCCATAACCAACACCGCAACAGGAGCTTCGGTCATAAATGCCGAGCCATAGTCGCGCATATAGGACATATGGCGAATAAGATCCTTGTCCTCAATCACCAGAAACTTGGTGCTGTGGCTGTTACGCGACGAGGGAGCGGTAAGAGCCGCATCCAAAATCTTCTCTATTACCTCGGGCTCAACCCTCTTGTCCGAAAACTTACGAAGGGAGCGACGAGAGTTTACAAGTTCAAAAAAATCCATATCTTTTCGTTTTGTTTGGTTACAAATTTATGAAAATTTGGGCAAATATCGTACCTTTGACCTTAGAAAACAAAAATGCTATGGAGAAAAGACTAAAAGCTGCGCTCATTTACGACTTTGACGGCACTCTTGCACCGGGTAATATGCAGGAGTATGGATTTATTGCCTCGGTGGGCAAGAGTAACGAGGAGTTTTGGCAGGAGAGCAATGTGTTGGCCGACATTCACGATGCCGACCCTATCCTCAGCTACATGCTCAAAATGCTCGAACACGCCAACAAAACAAAGGTGCCCATCAAGCGCGAGGCGTTCCAAGAAACAGGACGCAACATTCAGCTATACAGGGGAGTACGCGAATGGTTCGGGCGCATAAATCGCTATGGCGAGGAGCGCGGAATTGAGATTCTCCACTACATCAACTCCTCGGGCTTGAAGGAGATTATCGAGGGAACACCCATCGCTCACGAGTTTAAGAAAATCTACGCCTGCGAGTTTCTCTACAACGACGATGGCGACGCATATTGGCCCGCAGTGGCGATTAACTACACCAACAAGACGCAGTTTATGTACAAAATAAACAAGGGTGTGGACAGCGTTGCCGACTCTCACTTGGTAAACGCCTACCTTCCCGATGCCGAGCGCCCTGTGCCCTTCGAGCATATGATTTATGTGGGCGACGGAACGACCGACATCCCCTGTATGAGGCTCGTGAGCGACCGCAACGGCCACTCCATTGGTGTTTATGACCCCTCGTCGGAGAACGGATACAAGAAAACCAAACTCCTCTTGGAGCAAAATCGCTGCTCGATGATCTCTCCTGCGGACTACACCGAGGGCGGCAGAATGGACACCATTGTTCGCACCATTTTGGACAAGATAGCCACCGACGCCCGCATTGCAGAGCTCGCCAAAGAGGTATAAATCAGACCATTATGAAGAAACTTATTTTTGCTACCAACAATGCCCACAAACTCGAAGAGGTGCGAGCCATCGTGGGCACTCAATTCGAACTTGTAACCCTGCGCGAGGCGGGCATCACAGAGGATATTCCCGAAGAGGAGCCGACAATCGAGGGCAACGCCCTTGCAAAGGCCCGCTATGTGTGGGCTAAGACGGGGTGTGACTGCTTTGCAGACGATACGGGCTTGGAGGTGGATGCTCTTGGGGGAGCCCCCGGAGTGCACTCGGCACGCTACGCCACCGACGGGCACGACTTTGGGGCCAACCGCACCAAGTTGATCCGCGAAATGGAGGGTAAAACCGACCGCAAAGCACGATTTCGCACCGTTGTTGCCCTGATTGAGGGTGGCGTGGAGCACTGTTTTGAGGGTATTGTGGAGGGAGAGATTACCACAAGTGAGATTGGCGAAGGGGGCTTTGGCTACGACTGCCTCTTCCGCCCCGAGGGCTACACTCAGACCTTTGCCGAGCTCGCTCCCGAGGAAAAGAATGCCATAAGCCACCGAGGCCGAGCCGTCACAAAGCTCGCCAAGTGGCTCAACAAATAAGACAAATTATCAAACCCCTCCCCAAGAGGGCCTCTCGACACCGAGCATCTTTCGAAGATGCACCTTTGAATACAAAGGTGGCGTATGCGGGAACTCCAAAGTTCACTACATACGCCACTTTTGCACATTGTGCAAATCTATGATTAAGGATGTCTAGCAATAAAAAAATTATAAATTCTGCTACTTTCTAACCTTTTGCTAGAAATCCACATAAACACTTCATCGTCAGCATAACGATATGGCACAAAGCCAACACTTCGGGAAAAGCGAATCGCTGTCGGATTAGAGAGCTTGCAATAAGTTCTAACTTTTAAACCACGCTCCAAAAGGTGTTTTAGCATTATAATATAGCCACGATAGTACATCAATGGTTTTTCCCAACCACCTCCGTGAATAGAAATTGTCTTCCATTCTCCATCTTCGTTGAATATATAGATGAATGCAATTGATAAGTGGGTTTTCTTCTCTTTTAACACCCAACATTTAACACTATTACTATAATTTTCTACGAAATCCGCCCATTCCACATCTGATTTTATATCTCCAGCTATTTGACTCCATTGTTCAAGTGAGAACCTATTACAGAGCATTTCTGCTTTGGTATAAGGTTCCCACTTGACAAAGCGATCTTCTATCGCACCTTTCATTTTATTTAGGTAAATCGGGTATTTGCGCTCTGAGTTTTGCAATTTTAGCCTTTTTATCAGCTATGCTCCTCCTGATTCCTGATCGGCCATACTCTGCACCAGGTCCTTTAAATGTAGCTTTGTGGTAAGCCAATGAAGCCTTTTCTCGAGCAATATCTCCTTGTAATTTTGCAATTTGCTCTCGTGCTTCAGCTTTTGTTTTTGGTGATGCCATTCCCATAATTATAAAGTTTTTAATTGTTTGCCTACTCTTTTTTAGATTTTCGGCATCCTCTTTTTAGTTTTAATATTCATCGTAATAATCTACCATATCTTCACACTCATCTATTGAATCGACAGAATCAATTACATCCTCTATATCATCTGCGCAATCGATGCTCAATGTGTCATACAACTCCCCATTGTTATCATATATTGATTTTACATCTGTTTTATTATGGTTTGGTATTCTTGATGATATGGTTTTGGCTCTTGCAAATAACTTCATAAATATCATATTTAAGTTATAGTGTTACCATCATAAAATAATTATTTCCATAGTTGCTCCATTCTGCCACATAGTTGGTTTTTAATGCAACCGTTTGCTGTCGATATGTAAAACATTGAGTAATGGTAGGAGCAAGTTTAATTCCAGCCGTTGTGTTGGTGCTAGCATAGTTTTTATTATCCGTATATAGAATTTCATAGCACAACAATTGAGAATCCTTTTCTTTGTAGTGTTCCAAATTCTCAATATCCTTCATTATCGCAAAACGATTGTCTGCTACAGCCTCATTCGACTTGTCATACTTAAAATGTTTCAACTCTATTACAGCTTTGGCGACATTGTCATTGTTTATTGAAAACTGTAATGAAATATCGCAACGAGCTTGTCCTTTTGCGCTTTTTGTTGTTGGAGAAATGGT
>JAZOWE010000013.1:0-43572 GCA_045659085.1 Tidjanibacter sp. | reverse complement strand
GGGGGAGGGGGGGGGAGAGGGGGGGAGGGGGGGGTGGGGGGGGGAAAAAAAAAGGCAGCCGGCACATTGCCGACTGCGTTTTTTTATTATATCGTGGCGGGATATGCCAGGAAAAAGTTCTATTTGTAGAGTTCAAGACCTTTGTCCATCCACTCAACAAAAGCGGGAACATCGAGGTTATAGCCCCTTGCGTCGCCCAGCTGTTTGCCCTCTGCATTGAGGATTACATAGTGGGGCTGAGCGTTGGCACCAAACTGTTCGAGCGCAAATGCCGAGTTGATTTTGCCGAGGGTTTTGAGGGTTTTGCCGTTGGCAGCAACAACCCAATCCTCCTCTGCAACCTGCTTTTTGTCGTCTACATAGAGGGCGCAAATAACAAAATCGTTCTCCAACTTAGCTTTAACGGTGGGGTCGCTCCATACCCTTGCCTCCATTTCGCGGCAGTTTACACAGCCGTGACCGGTGAAGTCGAGGAAGATGGGTTTGCCAACCTTTGCAGCGTAGGCCTTAGCCTCCTCCAAGTCGAAGAAGCCCTCCAAGCCGAGGGGCAGTTCGAGGAAGTCGCCATACTTAACGGTTGTCATATCGCTGTTACTGCTCTCGGAGGTGGCGGTTGTCGAGCCGCTACCGATTACGAAATCCTGGCTCTGCATAGGAGGCATATAGCCCGAAAGGCCACTCAGAGGTGCACCCCACATACCGGGAATCATATAAACTACGAATGCAAAGACGCCAATGGCTGCAAACAGACGGAAGGTCGAGATGTATTTAACCTCCGAGTCGTGTTTGAATTTGAGTTTGCCAAGCAGGTAGAAACCAAGCAGCGTGAAGCATACAATCCAGATTGCGAGATAAATCTCCCTATCCAACAGGCCCCAGTGGTAAACCTGGTCGGCGGTGGAGAGGAATTTCAGACCGAGGGCAACCTCTACGAAACCGAGCACAACCTTAACCGAGTTGAGCCAGCCACCACTCTTGGGCATCTTGTTGAGCAAGCCGGGGAAGAGTGCGCAGAGTACAAAGGGAATTGCGAATGCCATCGAGAACGCCATCATAGCGAAGATGGGAGTCCAAATCTCGCCCTGTGTAGCCTTGATAAGCACACTACCTACGATAGGACCGGTGCAGGAGAAGGATACGAGTACGAGGGTGAGTGCAAGGAAGAATACACCGCCCAAGCCTTTCTTCTTATCGACATTCTCGTCGCTCTTATTGACAAGTTTCGAGGGCAAAACAATCTCGAATGCGCCAAAGAACGAAGCGGCGAAAATCATAAATACGATGAAGAATACGATGTTGGGGAGCCAGTGTGTTGCGAGCCAGTTGAAGATGTCGGCAGTCACAGCGTCGCCACCCACGATGCGGGTAATGAGAATCAGAGCCGCAATGGGGAGAGTGTAGAGTGCTACGATGAAAACACCATACATAATGGCGCGGAATTTGGCTTTGGCCTTATTCTCCGAACCCTTCATAAAGAACGATACGGTCATAGGGACCATGGGGAATACGCAGGGAGTGAGCAGTGCGGCAAAGCCCCAAAGGATAGCCTCGATAATCATTGCCCAGAAGTTGCCTTGGGGAGCATCCTCACTTGCGGGAGCAACAACAGCCTCTTTCTCGGGAGCAACGGTAGCCTCTTCTGCGGGAGCAGCAACAACCTCTTTGCCGAGTTTTACTGCGAGCTCAACCTCGCCCATCTGGCAGGTCTCGTCGGTGCACTCCTGCCACTCAACGGTAACGGCAACCTTGGCGTTTTTCTTGTGCGCTGCAACCCTTTGAGTGAAAGTCACCTCGCCCGAGTAGTCGCCCATGTCTACCATAAAGATGTCGTCGTAGTACTTGTGGGGCTCGCGCGAGGGGGTAACCTCGCCTTCGAGTGTGATGTTCTCCGACTCAACGGTCACAACGGTGGGGTTGTAGCCACCGAGTTCACCCATAGCATAGATGTGCAAACCCTCGGGTACCTTAGCGGTTACATTGATGTTGTAGTAGCCCTCGCCAAGATTTTCAACCTCTGCACTCCAAGCGGTACGGGTAGTACCCTCCTGAGCCGACAGAGTGGTCGAAAACATTGCAAAGAGAGCAACAAGCAAAATTTTAGTAATTTTCATACTTCCTTGTTTGTTGATTATTAATTTTAGGTTTCTATTATTGTTTTCTTGTCTTATCAAAAGCCTTTTTCAACCCACAAATATACCTATTTTTTTCTGATAACCTCATATTGTTAGAAATTCCACACATTTTTTTTCTTCGAAAAATGATTTTTTGCACACTAAATTTCCGCTTGGGTATGTTATGTGTAGTGTAAACCAAATCAAAAAACACGATTATGAAAACAACCAAAAGAATTACAATTTTACTCTGTGTGCTGATGATGACCATTCCGATGATGTTTGCACAAACTCCTCGTGGCAACGCCCGCGACGGCAGTTTTTTTACTCCCGAAACACTCCCTTTCAGTGTCCTTCGTATGAGGGAGTTTATGCCCACAACCAATGTTCCGCGTGGCAATGCAGAGCGCCTTACCTCGTTCCGCTACGCTCTTCGCGAGGAGGCTATCGATGGCCTGATGTTTGTTCCCTGGGGGCGCACCGAGCCCATCACTTGGCGACAGTCGCTCGAAGAGAACTATACCGACGGTATCATCATCCTGCATCGTGGCAAAATTATCTACGAACGCTACTTTGGGGAGATGACGCCCGAGAGTCTGCACGCAATGATGAGCGTCACAAAGTCCTTTACGGGAACTTTGGCGGCCTCGCTTGTGGCGGAGGGGAAACTCAACCCCCGAATGAGGGTGGATTACTATATTCCCGAACTCGCGGGTAGCGGTTTTGGCGATGCCACAGTGCGTGAGGTTATGGATATGACCACTGCCATAGCCTACTCCGAGGACTACACCAATCCCAATGCCGAGGTGTGGGGATTTTCGGCTGCGGGTAACGCTATGATTGAACATCCTGCGGGAACACCTCAGGGCTTCCGCGACTACATTCCTATGGTCAAAAAGGATGGCTCGCATGGTGAGAAATTCGGCTACCGCACAATCAATACCGATGTGCTCGGGTGGATTGTCGAGCGTGTGGGTGGAGCGCCTATTGCCGAGCAACTCCGCGAGCGTGTGTGGAGCCGTATGGGTATGGAGCAAGATGCCTATTATCAGGTAGATGCAATGGGTGTGGCGTTTGCGGGCGGAGGCCTGAATATAGCACTCCGCGACCTTGCTCGCTTTGGCGAAATGATGAGGTGTGGGGGCAGATGGCACGGCAAGCAAATCATTCCACGCGAGGCGGTGGATGACATTCGTTTTGGGAGCAATCCTGCACCCTTTGCCGCCTCGGACTACGGCAAAAAACTCCCCGGTTGGAGCTATCGCAATATGTGGTGGATTAGCAACAATGCCGACGGTGCTTTTATGGCTCGCGGTGTGCACGGTCAGGCAATATATATCGACCCTGCTGCCGAGATGGTAATTGTGCGTGTGGCCTCCAACCCTATGGCCTCCAACACCCACAACGACCCAATCTCCTTGCCCGCCTACCAAGCCGTTGCGGACTATCTGATTGGAAATTAAGGTGCGCTTGTGGTGCGGGTATTAAAAAAGATACCCGTGAACAAAAAAGGCGGAAATATAGCTCCTACTACTCACATAAAAACATCGGGCTCGACATCGCTGTCAAGCCCGATTTTCTGTATAAGAAGGGTAATTGTCTTAGATGTTTTTGCTGAGCTGCTCGGCGCGAGCGAGTGCTTTGGAAATGTGGTCGAGGACATTCTCCTCGCCAACCATAGCAACAATGCCCGACTGCGAGAGAGCCTTGTAAACATCCTCGTTTACACCCGAAAGGATGATGGTCTGTCCCTCTTTCTGTGCCGACTCAATGAAGATTTCGAGGTTGTGGATACCCGTCGCGTCAATGAAGTTTACCCTGCGCATACGAATGATGCGGATGGGCTGAACGGTGCGGTTGCGTTGGAGCTCCTCAAATCGGTTTGCAACGCCAAAGAAGAAGGGACCCTCAATCTCATATACCTCCGTATGCTCGGGAAGGGTGATTTTCTCGTCCAGCTCGCCACCGCGGTTGAGCGACATCTCTTTCTCCACAACCGAAATGTTGACGCTCTCCATAACTCGTTTCATAAAGAGAACAACGGCAAGGATAAGACCTACCTCAATAGCGATTGTAAGGTCGAAGATGACGGTCAGCAAGAGGGTGAGGAACAAAACTGCAATGTCGCCCCTCGACTGACGGCACATCGAACGAATTGTGCGCCAGCCACTCATATTGTACGACACAACAATCAGCACACCTGCCAAGCAGGGCATAGGAATCATACCAACTAAGCCGCCCAAGAAGAGCAATACCAACAGAAGAACTACGGTGTGAACGATACCGGCAATGGGGGTGCGACCACCATTGTTGATGTTTGCCATAGTACGCGCAATGGCGCCCGTTGCGGGGATACCACCAAAGAAAGGTGCTACCATATTGGCCAGACCGTTACCGATAAGCTCGGTGTTGGAGTTGTGTTTGTCGCCCACCACACCGTCGGCAACCATTGCCGAAAGGAGGCTCTCAATGGCGCCCAACATTGCAATGGTAAAAGCCGCGGGGAGCACTGCCTGTGCTGTGGAGAAGAATGTTTCGCCCTCGGCAAGCGATGGCATACGGAACTTGGGAAGTCCTTTGGGAAGCTCATACAAGTCGCCAATGGTCTTGATGGAGTCCACACCTGCATACTCCCTCAGGAGCCAGCAAACAACCGTCATCACCACAATGGCGAGCAACGAGCCGGGGATTTTCTTCGAGATCTTGGGGGTGTAGACAATAATAAGAATGCTGACAATACCGATGAGGAATGCCCACCAATTGATGTTGTCGATATTCTGGAAGTAGCAAGCCCACTTGTCGATGAAGTTTGCGGGAACATTCTCAATACCCAAACCGAAGAGGTCGTTCATCTGGGTGGAGAAAATTGTGATGGCGATACCGCCTGTGAAACCCACAATGATGGGGTAGGGCATAAACTTAATGACGCTGCCGAGCTTGAAGACACCCATCAGTATCTGCATCAGACCTGCCACCACCGTAGCGATAGCCAAGCCCGCCAAACCGTACTGCTGGATGATGCCATAGACGATAACAATGAATGCTCCCGTAGGGCCGCCAATCTGCACCTTCGAACCACCAAATGCAGCGATGATGAAACCTGCAATAATCGCTGTCACAAGGCCCTCGGTGGGACCTACGCCCGAAGCAATACCAAATGCAATTGCCAAAGGAATGGCCACAATACCCACAATGATACCTGCCATGAGGTCTTTGGAGAAACGCTCCTTGTTGTAGCCCTTCATAGACTCGAAGAGTCGGGGTTGGAAATCAATAGAGAACTTTTTTGCGCCTTTTGCTCTCTCGTTGTTTGCCATAATAGAAAAATAAGTTTGAGTTAGAGATAAGAGTGAGCCGTGTGCCCACTGTTTGTTAATTCATTTTCGGCGCAAAGATATAACCAAATTGAGAATTGAGAATTGAGAATTGAGATTTTTTTTGTTTTTGTGCTATCTTTGTGGGGCGTTTGAATACCTACATAGTACAACGAAAACAATGAAAAAAGAATCTACACTCCGACCTTTCGACCTTGTAATTATAATCTGTACCATTGGCTCGGCATTGGCATACTCGCTCATTAAAGGGCAGTTTGAACTGCTCGGCACGGTGGCTCTTATGATGGGTGTTACGGGTACGGTGCTGAGCGCCAAAAGAAGTATTTGGAACTTCATATTCGGCGCTGTTAATGTGTCGCTCTATGCAATAATCGCCTATAAAACAAGTAACTACGGTCAGGCAGCGCTCAACGCTCTTTACTATCTGCCAATGCAGTTTATAGGTTGGTGGATGTGGAATCGTAGGCGTGCCGAGGGCGAGAAATCGAAAGTCAAAGCTCGCTCGATGACTCCCAAGAAAATACTTCTTGCTGTGCTCGGAACGGCGTGCGGTACGCTGCTCTTGTGGTTTGTACTTAGCCACTACACCGACGCCTCGCAACCCCTCAAAGATGGCTTCGTGACAACCGTCTTCATCGTAGGTCAAATTCTTATGACTCTTGCCTTCTGGCAGCAGTGGTTTTTCTGGCTTGCTGGCAATGTACTCAATGTGGTACTTTGGGCTGTGGTTATGGCTGAGGGCGAGATGCTTGGCGGGCTTATGCTCATCAAATACTCGATGTACACACTCAACTCTATCAATGGTATTCTTATCTGGCGCAAAGCCTCTAAGTGAGGGCGTGCCTTGTGGGTGCTTTTTGCACCAAATTTCAGAGAGCGAGTTCCTCACTTACGCATAGTAAGCTGCGGACTCGCTCCTTTATTTGGCACAAAAATCCCTCCACAAAACCCACCCTCTTGGGTGTGTTTTTTTTGTGCGCCTACTACTCGCCTCGCAAATCGCAAGCAATGCATCCTCCTCTTGTGGTGGTTTGTGCGGACTCGCTCCTTCATTTGGCACAAAAATCCCTCCACAAAACCCGCCCTCTGGGGTGTGGTATCGTGTGCGCCTACTACTCGCCTTGCAAATCGCAAGCAATGCATCCTCCTCTTGTGGTGGTTTGTGCGGACTTGCTCCTTCATTTGGCACAAAAATCCCTCCGCAAAACCCACCCTCTTGGATATGTTTTTTTGTGCGCCTACTACTCGCCTCGCAAATCGCAAGCGATATATTCTCTTTTTTTTGTGGGGCGATTTGTGGTAAGTAGGCTGCGTAGTCGTCTTTTTTTTAGAAAAAACATAGTTTTTTCAACTCTCAATTTTCAATTTTCAATTCTCCATTGTACATTTGCAGGTTATATTGGCATAGTTTGACCATACATAGGATGAAAAATATCAAAAATATACCTTCGTGGCTCCCTTATGTTGGGGCTGTATTGCTCTTTTTGGCGCTCGCGCTCTTCTATTTTGCTCCCCAGATGGAGGGTAAAGAACTCTCCATGGGCGACATTACCCAATATGAAGGTATGAGTCGCGACATTAAACAGATGCAGGCCGATGGCGAAGACCCTCAATGGACGGGTAATGCTTTTGGCGGTATGCCCGCATATATGATTAACATCGAGTACCCCTCGATGCTGATTAAGAATTGGAGCACCGCCCTCGCAAATGCCTTTGGACGCCCCGCGGTGCTGATTTTCTTGGCACTTGTAGGCTTCTGGGCTATGCTCCTTATGTGGGGCGTAAATCCGCTTGTGGCAATCGTTCCCGCCATAGCCTACGGCTTTTCGACCTACTCCATATTGATTATCGGGGCAGGCCACATTACCAAAATGTTCGCCTTCGCCTACGCGCCCCTATTGGTCGGAGGTGTCGTCTATACCCTCAGGGGCAAACGAATGGTGCTCGGAGGTCTGCTGACGGCTCTGTTTGCGGCACTGCAAATTGGTGCCAACCACCCCCAAATCACATACTACTTTGCACTCGTCATCCTTGCAGCGTGGATAAATGCTCTTGTTGTAGCAATCAGGGAAAAGGGTGTGGGACGGTTTGTGAAGGCAACACTTGTGCTCATTGGCTCGGCTGTGCTTGCTGTGGGGGCCAACCTCTCGTCGCTCTACTACACTGCCGAGCATCAACCCGACACCACTCGTGGTGGCTCGGTGTTGGCAGAGGAGAGGGGTGGTGGTGCAAAGAACGACGACGGTCTCGACATTGCCTACGCTACGGCGTGGAGCTATGGTCGCACCGAGAGCCTCAATATGTTCATTCCCAACCTTATGGGAGGCTCTTCGTCGGGCGGATTTGCGTCGGACGGCGAGGTGGCAAAGGCTTTGCGCCCCTATGGTGCTCGCTCGCTTGCGGGCTCACTGCCTGCCTATTGGGGCGACCAACCCGGCACAGCAGGCCCCACCTATCTCGGTGCGGCAGCCATCTTCCTTGCAGTACTTGCAATGTTCCTCTTGAAGGGTAGGGAGAAGTGGTGGCTCTTGGCTGTGAGCGTGTTTGCGCTGCTGCTGTCGTGGGGCTCCAACCTGATGTGGTTTACGGAGCTGATGTTCAAATACCTTCCTGCCTACGACAAATTCCGAGCCGTATCTACGGCACTTGTTGTGGTGCAGTGGAGTGTTCCTATGCTTGCAGCACTTGTGCTGTGGCGCCTATGGCAGGGTGAGTATGACCGCCAGAGTGTGGTGCGTGGTGTGGCGTGGTCGGCAGGTATTGCCGGTGGTGTGGCACTTGTTGTATGGCTGCTTGGCGAGGGTATGTTCACCTTCTCGTCGCCTTACGATGCACAACTCGGTCTGCCTGCCGATATAGTCCTTGCGATGGAGGCCGAGAGGGCCGCAATGTTGAGTGCCGATGCTCTGCGCTCGCTCGTCTTTGTGCTGCTTGTGGCTGGTGCTGTGGTGCTCTTTGCGTGGGAGAAGATTCGCAAGGGTACGATGGTGTTGCTTTTGGGAGCTGTTGTTGCAGTCGATATGGTGGGCGTAGATAGCCGCTACCTCTTCTGGGACGACTTTGTGGAGCCCGCCAAAACCAAAATTCTGCCCAGCGAGGCAAACCTCCAAATTATGGAGGATAAGGAGCTTGGCTACCGTGTGGCAAACTTTGCGGTGAGCACCTTCAATGACGCCACCACGAGCTACTTCCATCGTTCGGTGGGTGGCTATCACGGCGCAAAACTCTCGCGCTATCAGGACCTCATAGACCATCAGCTTCTGCGAGGTAATCCCGAGGCGTTCGATATGCTCAACACCAAATACTTCATAGTTGCCGACGAGGAGTCGGGCACACCTCGGGCTATGCTCAACGAGGGAGCCAATGGAGCTGCCTGGTTTGTTGAGGATGTGGTTTTTGCCTCTTCGCCCCGCGAGGAGATGGCTCTGTTGGACGGCATATCGACCGACTATACGGCCATTTTGAGCGAAGCCGACAGGTCGCGATTGGAGGGTGTTACGCTTGGCGAGGGAACAATCAGCCTTGTGAAGTATAGGCCCAACAACCTTGTCTATCGCTACTCTTCGGCAGAGGGAGGCCTTGGTATCTTCTCGGAGGTCTACTACGACAAGGGCTGGAATGTCTATGTGGATGGTCGTGAGGTGGAGTATATGCGTGCCGATTGGTTGCTGAGGGCTGTGGTGTTGCCCGCGGGCGACCATACGGTGGAGTGGAGATTTCGAGCACCTGCTTTCGACCTTGTGGAGGGTGTGACACTCACTTTCTCGCTTGTAATTCTTGGCGGACTTGCCGTAGTGGCGATTGTTGGTGTGGTTAGAAGACGAAAAAACAAAAGATAATATGAGCAGTGGTAAACAGTTGCGCCGTAAGGTGCGTGGATCGTATGCCATTTCGACTGTGAGTGTGGCTATGGTACTCTTTTTGGTGGCGAGCGTAGGCTACATCATCTGGAATCTCTCGAAGGCTACCGATAACATCAAGGAGCGAATGACGCTCTATGTGATGATGGAGGAGAGTGCTGCAAATGAGGTCACCGAGCAGGTGGGCTTTAAGTTGCGCTCGACGGAGGGTGTTAGGGAGGTGAGGTTCATCTCCAAAAGCGACGCTGCCGCCGACTTCAAGAACTTTGCAGGGGGCAACTTCGAGGAGTTTTTGGACTACAACCCTCTGCCCGCATCTTTTGAGGTGCGCTTGGCGGCAAGCGAGAGCCCCAAAGAGTTGGTGCAGAAGATAGAGAGCGTGGTTGCGGAGTGGCAGGGTGTCGATGAGGTTATCTATCAGCAGGGTATGGTGGAGAGTATGGATGCCAACCTCGGCAGGTTTAAGTTGCTGCTGGTACTCTTCGGAGCTGTGCTGCTTTTGATTTCGCTCATATTGCTGAAAAATACCATCCGTATGAGTGTTTTCTCGCGTAGGGAACTCATTGCCACAATGAAACTTGTGGGCGCAAGCAAGGGTTTTATCAAACGCCCCTTTATGGTCGATAGCCTTTGGATGGGCTTGGCTGCCGCTACGGTTGCTTCGCTTATGTTTTGGGGAATGTTGGTGGCCCTCTCGGAGGGTGTGCCCTACCTTGTGCTGATTTCGGGCGGTAGGATTATGGCGATGATTTTTGGCGGTATCTATGTGGGTGGTGTGGTGCTCTCGATGCTCTTCACATCGCTTGCTCTGAACCGATTTATTAGGATGAATAGTGCTAAAATACATATCTATTAGTTATGAAAGAGAAAAAACAGAAAGACGAGGAGATGGTATTCTCGTGGTCGAACTATAAGTGGATGTTGGGCGGTGTATTGCTCCTTGTTGTAGGCTTTGTGCTTATGGCGGGAGGCGGTAGTGCTGACCCCGAGGTGTTCAACTCCGAGGCTCTGTTCTCGTGGCGTAGGATTGTCCTTGCACCCATTGTTGTCCTTGCAGGCTTTGGGGTGGTAGGTTACTCCATATTCCGCCAAAGAAAATAATTTTCAATTTTCAATTTTCAATTTTCAATTTTCAATTCTTCCCTATGTCTATTTTTGAAGCATTTATACTTGGTTTGGTACAGGGACTTACGGAGTATCTTCCTGTGAGCAGCAGTGGCCACTTGCAGATTGCAAAGGAGCTGCTGGGTGTGCAACTAACGGACAATATCGCCTTTGATGTCATTCTTCACTTGGCTACGGTGCTGAGTACCATTGTGGTATTGTGGTCGGCTGTAAGGAGGCTTTTTACGGGTTTCTTCTCGTTCCGCAAAGGCCCCGATATGACCTATGCACTGAAAATTATTGCCTCGATGATTCCTGTTGGCATAGTGGGCTTTTTGCTGAAAGATACATTCAACCAGATGCTTGCGTCGGACTATGTGATGTTGGTGGTGGGAGCAATGTTGCTCCTCACGGCTGCTCTGCTGACCTTCGCGCAGTATGCCAAACCTCGCCAAAAGGAGAGTATTTCGTGGGGCGATGCGATGATTATCGGCACAGCGCAGGCGGTGGCAACAATGCCGGGACTGAGCCGCTCGGGTACGACGATTGCTACGGGCTTGATTTTGGGTAACAAACGCTCGGTTGTTGCCGAGTTCTCGTTCCTGATGGTCATTCTTCCCATTTTGGGCGAATCGCTGTTGGATGTGCTGGGTGGCGACTTGGCAAATATCGGTGTAGGATTGCTCCCCTTGGCTGTGGGCTTTGTTACGGCGTTTGTGTCGGGTTGCTTGGCTTGTAGGTTTATGCTCAATATTGTCAACCGTGGCAAACTCATCTGGTTTGCAGCCTACTGCCTTGTTGTGGGCCTTGTTTCTATTGGTAGTTACATCTTCTAATACCACTTATGCGTCAGACTATTACACACGATATGCCCTTCCCCGAGGGGGTTGTGGCTGTGGTCGATAAACCACTCGGCTGGACAAGTAGCGATGTTGTCCGCAAACTCAAATACCTGCTGCGCAAACTCGGCTATCCGAAAATCAAAATAGGTCATGCCGGAACGCTGGACCCTCTGGCTACGGGAGTGCTGATTGTCTGCATCGGTAAGGCAACCAAAAGGGTTGTGGAGATTCAGTCGGGCGAGAAAGAGTATATTGCCGATGTGGTGCTGGGTGCGACAACCCCGAGTGGCGACTTGGAGCACCCGATTGATGCCACTTTCCCCACAGACCACATCACTCGCGAGAGGGTGGAGGAGGCTCTCGGCTCGCTCACGGGCGAGAGATTTCAAATACCTCCCGTCTACTCGGCCAAGATGATTGACGGCAAGAGGGCCTATGAGTATGCTCGCGAGGGTGAGCAGGTGGAGATGCGCAAGGCGCTGATTAACATCTTCGAGATTGAGATTTTGGAGTTTGCGATGCCGCTGCTGCGCATCCGTGTGCGTTGTAGCAAGGGCACCTATATCCGCTCGCTGGCCATTGAGATTGGCGAGGCTTTGGGTAGTGGCGCACACCTCTCGGCACTCAGGCGTACGCGCAGCGGAGAGTACTTGGTGGAAGATGCGTGGGCTCTCGAAGAGCTTGTACAGACGATGACCGCCCCCGCTGAGGAATAAAAAACGGAGGGATTGAAACAAAATCGATTTTCAATCGTATATAACTTGTTAGGCTCTTGGGTAATACCCCCAAGAAAGCGCACCAAACAGAAAAATAACGAATAAACACCATTATATAATTATGAAGTTATCCCAATACAACTACAACTTCTCTCCCGAACTGCTCGCGCAGTACCCTGTTGAACACCGCGACGACTCGCGTATGCTTGTTCTTCATCGCGCAACGGGCGAAATCGAGCACAAATACTTCAAGGACATCATCAACTACTTCGACGAGGAGGATGTCTTTGTGCTCAACAACACCAAAGTGTTCCCCGCACGCCTCTATGGTAACAAGGAGAAGACCGGTGCCGAGATTGAAATTTTCCTTTTGCGCGAACTCAATAAAGACCTCCGTTTGTGGGATGTTCTTGTGGAGCCTGCACGCAAAATCCGCATTGGCAACAAACTCTACTTTGGCGAGGATGACGCACTTGTGGCTGAGGTTATCGACAACACCACTTCGCGTGGCCGTACCCTCCGCTTCCTCTACGACGGCTCCTACGAGGAGTTCCGCGAGGTGCTCGCACAGATGGGCGAAACACCCCTGCCTCGTTGGGTGAGGGAGAAGGTGGAGCCTATGGATGAGGAGCGCTATCAGACCATCTATGCAAAGGTTGAGGGTGCTGTTGCCGCTCCTACCGCAGGTCTGCACTTTTCGAAACACCTTCTCAAACGAATGGAAATCAAAGGTATAGATACTGCCGAGATTACTCTCCATGTGGGCTTGGGTAACTTCCGCACAGTAGATGTTGAGGACCTTACGAAGCACAAGATGGATTCCGAGCAGATTTTCATCCCTGCCGAGACTGCCGAGAGGGTAAACCGCGCAAAGGCCAGCGGTCACCGCGTATGTGCTATCGGTACCACCGTTCAGCGCACCATCGAATCGTCGGTGTCGACCAACGGTATGCTCAAACCCTATGAGGGATGGACCAACAAATTCATCTTCTCGCCCTATGAGTTCAGTGTTGCAGACTCAATGGTCAGCAACTTCCACCTCCCTGGTTCCACCCAGCTTATGATGGTTGCGGCATTTGGCGGCTATGACAATGTTATGAATGCCTACAAAGTCGCCATCGAGGAGGGGTATCGATTTGGGACATACGGTGATGCTATGCTCATCTTATAAAAAAATGCATATAACGAGCGCATCTCGCGGGCATCTGCGGCGTTACGCTCAAAAAATTCTCCCTCATTTGCGACAAGCAAACTGCGGGAGAATTTTTTTTCGCAAGCCTTGCATCTGCTCCACGATATGCACTCGCAGGTGGTTGTTTGGAGAGGTGGTTGAGTTCCTCATTTGCACTTAGCAAACTGCGGAGTCCGCTTTTTTTGCACAAAATTCCCTCAACGATATGCACTCGCAGGGAATGGAAATTTGAAAATTAAGGTGCGCCCTTTGGATGCGGAATAAAAACTTGCGCCACAGGCGCACCCTCCCCCTAACTTAGAAGAGTAAAGAGTAATCAGGGCAACCCTAAACACCCTAAACACCCTATCCCTCCTATCCCCCAAAATAAAAAAAGCGCCCACCTTTTGCGGGCGCCTTTTGCAGCATATTGTGTGACTACATTAGTTTACTTGTTGCAGGGCAACGAGTTTGGCATAGAGGCCTCCCTTGTCGATAAGCTCTGTATGGGTACCCTCCTCAACAATGCGTCCCTGGTCGATAACGATGATTTTGTCGGCATTCTTGATGGTGCTCAGGCGGTGGGCGATGATTACCGAAGTGCGACCGCTGAGAAGTTTGTCGAGAGCCTCCTGTACGAGTTTCTCGCTCTCGGTGTCGAGTGCGCTGGTGGCCTCGTCGAGAATGAGGATGTCGGGGTTTTTGAGGATTGCGCGGGCGATGCTGAGTCGTTGGCGCTGACCGCCCGAAAGTTTTGCACCCCTATCGCCAATGTTGGTTTGGTAGCCCTCCGAAGTCTCCATAATGAAGTTGTGGGCGTTGGCGATGCGGGCTGCCCTCTCAATATCCTCCATTGTTGCGCTGTTGTTACCAAGGCGGATGTTGTTCTCTATGGTGTCGTTGAAGAGCACAGTCTCTTGTGACACAATACCCATAGCCTTGCGCAACGAGGGGAGGTTGTACTCTTTGATATTCTTGCCGTCAATCAGAATCTCGCCACTGCACACATCGTAGAAGCGGGGAATGAGGTCGGAAGTGGTAGATTTACCGCCACCCGAAGGGCCAACCAAGGCCACCGTTTCGCCCTTTTTGACCTTGAAATTGATGCCGCCAATTACCTCGCGGTCGCTCTCGTAGGAGAATCGTACATTGCGAAATTCGATACTCTCCGAGAACTCCGCGAGCTCCACACCACCATCTTCTGGCGAGGTGATAGTGCTCTTGGTGTCAAGCAGTTCGAGCACCCTGCCACCTGCGGCAATGCCCTGATTGATGTTGGCAAATGCGTCGGTAAAGGCACGCATTGGGCGGGTAATCTGTGTGAAAATTGCAATGTAGGCAATGAAGCCGCTACCATCGAGCGTGCCCTCGCCACTCAGCACGAGTGCGCCACCAAAAATCAGTAGTCCGGCAGCTGCGGCAATACCTAAAAACTCACTCATAGGCGAAGCCATCTGCTGGCGGTATGCCATACGACGAGAGATGTCCGAAAAACGCTTGTTGATGTTCCTAAATCGGCCTCGGAAGAAATCCTCGGCACCGTAGGCCTTAATAACCTTCACGCCCGAGAGCGACTCGTCGAGTACGGATGTAAGGGCGCCAAAATTCTGCTGAGCTTTCAGCGCGGGGTGACGCAACTTCTTCACAATGCTGCCAATAACAAGAGCCACAAGTGGAAGGTAGATTATCGAGAAGAGCGATAGCTGCCACGAGATTGACACCATAGCTACGATGTAGCCTATGATGAGGAAAGGCTCGCGGAAGACCACCTGCAAGGTGTTCACGATGCAGAATCGTACGGTCTGCACATCGGATGTAATACGCGACATCATATCGCCCTTGCGTGCCGACGAGAAGAACGACAGGTTGAGGCCCATAACATTGTCAAACACCGCATTGCGGATGTTCTGCAACGAATTGACTCTCAGGTTTTCGATTGTGCGCTGTCCGAGGTAGCGGAAAGTGTTGCTCAGTAGTGCCGAAATGGTTACAAAGGCTGCCAGGAACACAAGGATATTCATTGTGCTATACTCCGAGCCGTAGATGCAGTAGAGCCAATAGTTGAGCAGGTTTGTTATATAGTCCACACTCAATTCAAAGCGGGGTGCGGTGGTTACCACTTCGAGCATTGCGCCCTGGTCGAAAAGGGTGCGCAACAGGGGAATAATCAATACAAAATTGCAGGTGTTGAAAAGAGCATAAAACAGCGTGCAGAAGAAATATGGTATGGCGTATCTGCCATAGGGGCGGGCGAAAGATAGTAATCGTAGATATATTTTCATCTCGTTATGTTTGTGGTTTTTCTCGGTTTGAGCAATAATAATGTCAAAATGTTACGCAAAAGTAGGCAATTTATTGCGGATATTGGCAAAGAAAGTGTATTTTTGTAGAATAGAACCCGAAAATTAATAGAAATACGATAGACTAAGTTATGAAAAAACGAGTATTAAGTGGTATCCGTTCGACAGGACAGTTGCATCTTGGCAACTACTTTGGCGCACTGCGCAACTTCGTGAAACTCCAAGACGAGGCGGAGTGCTACTTCTTTATTGCCGACTACCACTCACTAACCACCCATCCCGATCCAACAATTCTCCACTCCAATGTACGCAACATCCTCTCGGAGTACCTCGCAGCGGGTATCGACCCCGAGAAGGCGACAATCTATGTGCAGAGCGATGTGCCCGAGGTGGCAGAACTCTCGTTGCTGCTGGGTGTGCACGCCTATGTCGGCGAGTTGGAGCGTACGGCTTCGTTCAAGGACAAGGTGCGCAAGAACCCCAACAATGTAAACATCGGCCTGCTCAACTACCCCGTACTTATGGCATCGGATATTTTGCTCCACAGGGCAGACTATGTGCCCGTAGGCAAGGATCAGGAGCAGCACTTGGAGATGACTCGCCACTTGGCTCACCGCTTCAATCAAATCTACAAGACCGGTTTCTTCAACGAAAAGGTTGCCCCCTTCAACTTTGGCAAAGACCTTGTTAAGATTCCTGGTTTGGACGGCTCGGGCAAGATGGGCAAGAGCGAGGGTAATGGTATCTACCTTTCGGACCCCGACAGTGTCATCCGTAAGAAGGTTATGAAGGCGGTGACCGATAGTGGCCCAACAGAGCCCAATTCGCCCATTTCGGAGCCTATTCAGAACATTTTTACCATTATGGAGGCTGTCTCAACGCCCGATACCATTGAGTACTTCAAAGAGAAGTACGCCTCGTGCGAGATTCGCTATGGCGACCTGAAAAAGCAGCTGGCAGAGGATATTATCGCCACCGTGGCCCCCATTCGTGAGCGTATTGAGGATATTCGTGCCAACGACAAGTACCTCCACGAGGTGACAGAGATGGGTGCCGAGAAGGCTCGCCGCAGTGCTCGTGCAACCCTCGACGAGGTGCGTCGCATTATGGGTATCTACAAATTCTAACCAAAGAAAAGATAAACAAAAGACGATATGAGAGGTGACACCGATCGAATGAGCCTCAGTCAGCGACTGCTTTTGTGGCTCAATGTGCAGACAAGGCGCATCAGTACACGACAACTGACCTTTATTTTGGCTATTGTTGTAGGCTTGGTGTCGGGCGGTGTGACCTGCATCTTTGAGTGGCTGCTGGGCCTTATCAAGGGAGGTCTTACGAGCTGGTTTCCCAAAGAGGAGGTGGGGTGGCTCTACCTCCTATACCCAATGGTGGGTATCATTTTGGCAAGTCTTTTTGTGAGGTTTATTGTCAAAGACGACATCTCGGAGGGTGTTACGAAGGTGCTCAAAGCGATGAGTACCTCCTCTTCGCAGATTAAGAAGCACAACTGCTATTCGTCGGTTGTGGGCGGTGCGCTGACCATTGGTTTTGGTGGCTCGGTGGGTCCCGAGGCCCCCATTGTACTGACGGGTGCGGCTATCGGCTCGAATATCGGACAGGCTATGGGACTCAACTACCGCAATCTGACGCTTATGCTCGCGTGTGGTGTTGCGGCGGCTCTGTCGGCAATCTTCAAGGCTCCCATCACGGGTGTGATTTTCGTTATGGAGATTCTGCTTCTGGATATGAGTATGACAGCCATCATCCCGCTGATTATCTCCTCCGTAACGGCCGTAACGCTCACATTTTTTGTGCGCGGTTTTGAGCCTATGCTCTCGGCAAGTACCATTGGCGATTTGTCGTTCTCGCATATTCCCATCTATACACTTCTGGCTGTGCTGTGCGGCCTTATGTGCTACTACTTTATGAGGGTTAATTTCCGCGTAAAGAGCCTCATCGACCGCCTCGGTGTGCAGTGGAAGAGGTGGATTGTTGGCGGCTTGGCGCTGGGTGTTATGATTATGCTCTTTCCCCCTCTCTATGGCGAGGGCTATGGCATCTTCCACCACTTTATGAAGGGCGATGTGCAGGCAGTCTTCGACAATTCCGGCTTCTATGATTTTAGGGAAAACCATTGGGTGGTGCTCGGCTACCTGCTTGCCATTATGTTCGTAAAGGTTGTGGCGATGGCCGTAACCAACTCTTCGGGAGGTGTGGGCGGAACATTTGCACCCTCGCTCTTTGTGGGAGCTTTTATGGGTGCCATTGTGGCCTATGTGGGTAATACCTTCTTTGATGCCGACCTCTCCATTGCAGCATTTTCGCTTGTAGGTATGGCGGGATTGATGTCGGGCGTTATGAAGGCTCCTCTTACGGCGGTCTTCCTCATTGCCGAGATTTCGAGTGCCTACCAACTCTTTGTGCCACTGATGTTGGTGTCGTGCGTGTCGTATGTCATCAACCGCTACTTGGAGCCCGACAGCATTTACACCAAGACTTTGCGCCAGAAGGGACAACTCCTCACCCACGACAAAGACCAGGCCGTGAGCGTAGTACTCTCAATTCGCTCGTTGGTGGAGACCAACATTCTCAGCATTGGCGAGTACGACACGCTGGGCGATATGGTTGTGAGGGTTATTCCTCATACTACGCGCAACATCTTCCCCGTACTTAATGGCGAGGGTAAGTTGCTCGGTGTTGTGGAGTTTGATAGGCTGCGCAAAGATATGTTCGACCAGAGTAAATATCCCAATTCGGTACAACGCTATATGACCACTCCTCCCGACAAGATTTTCGACGGCGAGTCTGCATCGAGTGTGTTGGATAAGTTTGAGCAGACGGGAGCGTGGAACTTGCCTGTGGTGGACAAGGATGGCAAGTATTTGGGCTTTGTGAGCAAGTCGCGCATTCTTACTGCCTACCGCGAGAAACTCAAAGAGATGACGCAAGAGTAGGGGGAGCGTGTGTCTACAATAAGCAGCATTGTCAAATGAAAATTTCATTTTTGGGGCCTGCGTACCCTTATAGGGGAGGGCTGGCGACAATCATAGAGAGCCTTGCGAGAGTCTTTGGGGCAAGGGGTAACGAGGTGGATATCAGAACTTTCTCGTTGCAATATCCACGCCTGCTGTTTCCCGGTAAGAGCCAATACCGCACGGGCGAAGGGCCTGCCGACCTAAGTATTTCGAGAGAGGTTAGCACAATAGGGCCCTTGTCGTGGTGGCGTGTGGGCCGCAAACTCCGCCGAGAAGCGCCCGATATGGTCATATTGAAGTATTGGACACCTCTTATGGCCCCCTGCTTTGGCACCATTTGTCGCTTGGCTCGCAGAAATGGTAAGACCAAAGTCATTGTCCACCTCGATAATATCACACCACACGAGCCTCACTTCTACGACCGCGCCCTGAATCGCTATTTCCTTGGTGCGTGCGACGGCTTTGTCTATATGTCGGAGGCTGTGCACGAGGATTTGCGCACCTACCGTCACGATGCACCCGCACTCTTCTCGCCCCATCCGCTCTTCGACAACTATGGCGCAAAACTACCTCGCGAAGAGGCGTGCCGAAAGTTGGGGCTCCGTCCCGAGCTGGGATATGTGATGTTTTTTGGCTACATCAGAGAGTATAAGGGCTTGGACCTGCTATTGCAGGCGTGGGCTATGCTCAAAGCCGAGGGGAAGACTGAGGGTAAGAGGCTTTTGGTTGTGGGCGAGGTCTATGGCAACGACAATAAATACATCCAAATGATTGAGCAACTTGGGCTTACGGAGGATGTGGTGTTCCACAACGAGTTTGTGCCCGACGGAGAGGTTGCCGAGTGGTTCTCGGTGGCGGATATGGTTGCTCTGCCATATAAGTCTGCCACTCAGAGTGGCGTCACACAAGTTGCATACGCCTTCGATGTGCCTATGGTGGTAACGAGAGTCGGGGGCTTGGCGGAGATAGTGATAGACGATGTTGTGGGCGCTCTGGCAGATGTCGATGCCCGCTCGGTGGCCGATGCTATAGCCAAGGTCTATGAGGGGGATAATCTTGAACGCTATCGCGAGGGTGTACGCCACGAGCGTGGCCGCTTCTCGTGGGAGGCGACAGCCGACAAAATTTCCGAACTGTATCAGATGATTTTAAGCAGATAGAGCACTGCGCTTGCACCTGTGCCTTACCACTTGATGGGTGTTTTGCCCAACGATAGGAGGTAGTTGTTGGCTGCCGAGAAATGGCGACAACCGAAGAATCCGTTGTGTGCCGATAGTGGCGAGGGGTGGGCGGCTTTCAGCACGAGGTTGCTCGTGCAGTCCACAATGGCACCTTTCTTTTGTGCATAGGCTCCCCAGAGCATATAAACAACACCACTTTTAAGCTCCGAGAGCGTTGCTACCACAGCATCCGTAAACCTCTCCCAGCCGTGACCTGCGTGCGAGGCTGCCGAGTGTGCCCTTACCGTAAGGGTGGAGTTGAGTAGTAGCACACCCTGCTCTGCCCAGCGGTCCAGATTGCCACTTGTGGGTATGGGTGTGCCGAGGTCGGCATTTATCTCCTTGAAAATGTTGCGAAGCGAGGGCGGAAACTGCACCCCGTCGTTTACCGAAAAACAGAGTCCGTTGGCTTGCCCCTCGCCGTGATAGGGGTCTTGGCCTATGATAACCACCTTCACATTGTCGGGCGAGCACTTGTCCAACGCTCGAAAGATGTTGCTGCCCGCAGGATAGACCGTCTGGCTTGCATACTCCGCGCGCACAAATTGCACGAGTTCCTCAAAGTATGGTTTTTCAAATTCGGGAGCAAGGAGCTCTTTCCAAGCCTCGTTTATGCGAACATTCATAGGGCAGAAGTGTAGTTTTGTTTTATCCGACAATATAACAACAGATGTGGTCTTCGTGGAGTTGGTAGTGTAGGGGTGGGGCAGGGAGCCCATAGAGCTCGGCATAGAGAGTCGAAGAGGCGGTGTCTATGTCGGTTACGACCAAATCCCTTAGGAAGTCAAAACCCTCGTGCGCACCATATTTATATATAGCCTCTTTGGCGCTCCACATCAGAGCCTCAAACTGTTCGCCCACCTTTTCGGAGAGTCTTTCGCGCTCCTCGTGGGAGATGTAGCGCGAGGCCACCTTCGAGAAATTCCTATCGATGAGTTCAATATCTACTCCACAACGACTTCCACTCAGCAATACTGCCACCCACTCGGAGGTGTGAGATACACTTATGGAGCAGATGCCGCCAATGGGCTTGGCGAGAACAAGCGCTCCCGAAGAGGTGTAGCGTAACTCGGCCTCCTCGCCCAACTCTCTGCGAAGAATGGTGCGTGCGGTGCTCCACTGCGCTCTGCGTGCAGGGGCACTCAACGAGGCCAGATACTCCCTATCGCTCTCGGAGAGCAGTGGCGACTCCTCGGCCTCGGGGACAACGCGCTCGATTATTAGGCTGTGGGCTATGTTTTGTAACTCCTCTTTCATAGACTTTCTTTTGGGCGAAATATCTTATAGTTTTTCGACCTTTATCTCTTCGGCGTGGTGTCCCGACGCCTTTGTGACAGTGAATTTGACGGCGTGGAAGGTGAAACGGTCGCCTTTGCGGAGGAAATCCTTTTTGGCTTCGAGCATCATACCGGCAATGGTTTCGGCCTCGCCACGGCAGTCGTCAAAAGCCCCCTCGTTCATATCGAGCACCTCCTCCAAAAGCGCAATGTTGGCTTTCGCCTCAAAAAGATAGACTCCCTCGGAGAGTCGCTGATAGAGTTTCTCTTCGGGGGCGTCGCTCTCGTCGGTAATCTCGCCAACGATCTCCTCCAAAATATCCTCCAACGACACCAAACCAAGGGTGGAGCCATACTCATCAACCACAATGGCAATATGCACCTTCTGGGTTTGGAACTCCTCCAAGAGTTCGTTGATTTTCTTATGTTCGGGCGTGTAGAATGCGGGGCGCAGGAGCTTGTTCCATTCAAAGTCGCTCCCTTTTCCCACATGGCGCAACATATCTTTAACATAGAGCATTCCGACAATGTGGTCAATGCTGCCCTTATAGACGGGTATGCGCGAGTAGCCACTCTCGATAATAACTCTACGCACCTCGTCGAAGTTCTCGTCCTCGTCGATGGCAACAATCTCCATCCTCGGGTGCATAATCTCCTCAACCTCCGTGGATGCAAATTGCACAATGCCGCTAAGCATCTCTTTCTCCGTTTGGCTTGGGTTTTCGGTAATCTCCAAAGCGTTCTCCAACTCCTCCATCGAGATATTCTCGGGCTGGATGATACCCCTGTTCTGAATGGCGTCGGAGTACTTTACGAGAACAAACGAGAGTGGTTTGAGTAGGCGTGTGAGGAAAACCAGAGGGAGGGCTACAATGCGCGACAGACCGTAGGGGTTGTAATTTGCATACACCTTGGGAATAATCTCGCCAAAGAGCAGCAGGATGAATGTGACGACAACGGTTTTGATTGTAAACTCCCAACCCGCAGAATTGAAATCCACAACCTTGTCGATGAGGTTATTGCAGAGTGCAATAATGAAAATGTTGACCAAATTATTGGCAATCAGAATAGTTGCCAACAAGCGGTCCTGATTGGAGAGAAGTTTCATTATCGCCTCGTTGGTGTGGGTATGTCGCTTGCGTATCCTATCGAGCTGTGTGGGCGAGAGCGAAAACAAGGCTGTCTCGGAGCCCGATGCAAGCGCCGAGCAGCAGAGTAGCACCACAATGAGCAGCAAACTCCACACCATACTCCAATCAAAGGGATAGAAGGTCATTATTGCAAGCCGATGGCAAATCTCCATAGTCGGTTAAAAAAGTGAGGGTTGTTCGTCAGTCTGCGAAGCCACCTTTTCAGTGGTGGGTTGTTCGGCAATGGAGTCGCCAATTTGTGACTTGGTGGTAGCCTTGCCAATGAGTTGCAAACCCCTACGGAAGTAGGCGGGCTGCATAAGCATACTGTCAATGTCGTTGTACTTCTCGGGGATGTTCCACTCGTTGATACCACCCTCAACCTCTTCGGTAACGGCCGTAAGAGGACGACGCTCCTCGTCGGAGGGTACTTTGGGGCTGGGAGCGAACTCCTTGCGCCCCGTCTGCTCAAAGCCTGTGGCTACAACGGTCAGCTCAATCTCGCCGTCCAACAAGTCGTCCGAAGGGCCTGCACCCCAGATGATGTTGGCCTCGGCACCTCCTGCCGAGAGGCTCGCCCTGGCCTGAATGAGGTCTTGCACCCTCACAGCCTCCTCCATAGTGAGCGACGAGTCGTTTGCGTAGGAGAGGTTGAAGAGAATCTTCTTGGCACCACGAATGTCCTGTTGGTTCAAAAGTGGCGACGAGAGGGCCATATCCACGGCTACATCAATTTTATTCTCGCCACTTGTGCGGGCCGAGCCCATAACTGCCATACCGCTGTCAGTCATTGTGGTTTTGGCATCCTCCAAGTCGACATTGATAAAGTCCGTACGAGTAATCATCTCGGCAATACCTTTGGCTGCGGTGGCCAGAACATCGTCGGCCTTGTGGAACGCCTCCATAACGGGTAGTGAGCCGTATATCTTCGAGATGTTGTCGTTGTGAATAACAACCATCGAGTCGGTGTTACCCCTGAGCTCCTCCAAACCTTTCAGTGCCTGTCCCATACGGGTGGGGCCCTCGCCTCGGAAGGGGAGAGTTACGATAGCAACCGTCAGCAAGCCTTTGCTCTTGGCGGCCTTGGCGATGATGGGCGCTGCGCCCGTACCCGTACCACCACCCATACCGGCAGTGATAAAAATCATCTTCGCCTTGCTATTCTCCAACTCAATCATAATATCGTCAAGCGACTCAATGGCAAGCGCCTTGCCCTTGTCGGGGTTGTTGCCTGCTCCTCGGCCACTACCGAGCTGTATCTTGTTCTCAATGGGGCTGCTCTGCAAAGCCTGACGGTCGGTGTTGCAAATCATAAAGGTAACATCCTTAATGCCGAGGTCGTACATATGATTTACGGCGTTGCCGCCTGCACCGCCCACACCCATAACCAAAATGTCGGTATGGTTCTTGGTGGGAGCCATTATGGAGTCTAAAAATGAACTATTCATACTCAAATCTCTCTCTCGTAAATGGAACACTACTGCATTTCGTCATCTACAACATCGCCACCAAAGACAGCCTCGTTGAACCACTTTGCCATCTTGCCGAGGAAATTGCCACCTTTTTTCTTCTCCTGTGGCTGTTTATCTCGGGTGGGGGCTTGTGGTGTATCCTCCTCACTCTCTTCGGGAGTAGTAGTGGGCTCTTCGGTGGTAGGCTGGGGTGTCGTTACCTCCCGAGTCTCTTTGCGCGAGTAGTCGCTGGGAGCAATACCGCTCTCGGCAATACCAATGCTGAGCAGACCAATGGCTGTTGCAAGTTCGGGGGCCGAAGTGCCCTCCATACTCTCGCCCGAGATGTCGCCCTCGGCAGCTCCAAGTCTTACATCGTAGCCGGTGCGCTCCTTGAAGAGTACATCCACACCCGCAAGGCGCGAGCCACCACCCGTGAGGATGATGCCGCTCGCAAGGCGGTTGTGGTAGCCCGAAGAGCGAATTTCGCTATTGACAAACTCGATAATGTCGAGCATCCTTGCCTCGATGATGGTGGTAAGATCGCGGTAGGGAATCTCTTTGCTCTTCTGGTGGGCCGAACGAGCCTTGATGAGAATGGAGGCGTTGAGTTTGTCGGCAGGAATAGCACTTGCGGTAGCGTAGCCGCACTTGGTTTTGAGTTTCTCAATCATTCCTGCGGGTATGGCCATCGAGCGAATGTCGTTGTTGATGGAGGCTGCGCCAACGGGAATGGAGGCCACATAGCGGACAACCTTATTCTGTATGATGCAGAGGTCGGTGGAGCCTGCACCCAGGTCGATGACTATTACGCCCGACTCCTTCTCCTCCTCTGTGGCTGCCACCGCGGCACTTGCAACAGCCCCAGCCACATAGTGGGTATTCTCCACACCTGCCCTCTGGAAAGCCTTACCTATACGCTCCAAAGCAACCTTGCCGGCCAATACAAAACTGAAAGTCGTTTCGAGCCTGCGACCAAATCTGCCCACAGGCGAACCAATGGTTTCGTTGGCATCGACCTTGTAGTTCTGGGGGATGCGCGAAAGAATAGTCTTACCCTCGGGAGCCTGAACATTGTTCATATTCTCTTTCAGTTTCTCCACATCCTTCTCGGTAATCTCGCCGTCGGCACTACCCACATAGACAAAGCCCGAGTTGTCGGCGCAAACAATATGCTTGCCCGAAACACCAACCCATACATCATCTACCTTAACACCCTGACGCCCTTCGAGCTCCGAGATGGCCTCGCGGATTGCCGAAGTGACATGTTCGATGTTTGTAACCTCGCCACGAGTGAAACCCTCCATAGGTTTGCTCACAGCATCCACAACGATAACCTCGCCATTGTGGGAGAGTCTGCCGAGGGCAGCTACCACCTTGCTGCCACCCAAATCAACTGAAATCAAGTGCTCCATAATCTCTTTTCAATACGCTATTTTTTATTCTTTTTTGTTTTCGTCTTATCCTTTGGGGCTTTCCATAGTGCCTGCGAGTCATACTCCACATTCAGCACGCCACCGTTCATATCCACCACACCGGACTCTACAAACCTCCGCCAGCGGTAGATTTTATCCTCCAACTGCTCCAAACGCCCCAACTCCACAACATAGTTGCCAAGTTGAGGGATGAGCTCCACCTGTGGCTCCACAAAAGCACCCTTGGGGCTCTTTTGTGTCTTGGGGGTTACGAGATTGATTTGCACGCACTTACACCCTTGCCACTTACTCTCTTCGAGATAAACTACAAATTTAGTGAGTTTGGAGAGAAAATCGTAACATTCCGAGTATTTTTTTTCGCCCCCGGCAGCCCACATCCCGAGGTCGCCCTTGAAGGTGTTACCAAAGGGTAGCTCGATGCTACCCGTAACGATTGGCAGGTTGAGTGTGGCGTGGGGCTCAACGGGCAGTACATACCCATCCTTTGTGAGGTAGAAGTCGTAACCGCCGTTGCATCTTACCCTCAGCAGTGGGGTGCGCTGGGTAAGCTCCACAGTGAGAGTCCCTTCGTAGTCCAGATATGTTACAGCCTTGGAGGTGAAGCAATACTCTTCGATGGTGCTATTTATTGCGCTAATATCGATGCTGTCGATGCTTTTGCCCACAGGGTTGAGTCCTGCATCCTCAATTAATCGGAGTGCCTTGTCGGGAGTTATAAAACCTCTCTGGTCGGCATCCTTAACGACAATCTCAACACTCTCCACTGTGCGCTCGTGCTCCTTGTCGGAACGCAACAAGGCGGCACATACGAAATATGCCACCACAGCACACCAGAAAATGGTCGTTCCTACTATACTCCAAGTTCTTTTCATATAAATTGAAAAGTGAAAATTGACAATGGCAAATTGTGGTGCGCCTTTGGCGCAAGTTTTTCGATTATTAAATCAATTTTGAATTTTGAATTTTGAATTTTGAATTGCCTCTGCAACTCGTCCACACTCTCTGTCGATGTCGCCGGCGCCAAAGGTAACCACCACATCGGTCTTCATCTGGCCCAATCTTTCGGCAAGGTTGCTCTTTGCGACAATCTCGCAAGGGGCTGTAATCTTTGCCATAAGCATTTCGCTCGTCACCCCCTCGATGGGCAGTTCGCGTGCGGGGTAGATGGGCAGCAACAAAACCCTGTCGGCAGCCGAAAGAGCCTTGCTGAACTCCTCTGCGAAATCCCTTGTACGGGTGTAGAGGTGGGGCTGGAACGCCACCGTAAGATGACGATTGGGGAACATACCCCTAATGGAACGAATGGCTGCCGAGAGTTCCTCGGGATGGTGAGCGTAGTCGTCGATATAGACCTTCTCGGGGGTATTGATATAGACCTCGAAGCGGCGTTTTACCCCCTCGAATTGCTCCAAAGCCTCTTTCAACTTCTCCTCGTCAAACTCGCCACCGGCCCAGAGGGCGGCCACTGCTGCAACGGCATTTTCCACATTTATCTCGCCACCAATGCCGAGTCTGCACCCCTCAATTGTGCGGTCGGGACAAACAATATCGAAACGGAAGGTGCCGTCGCCCACAGGGCGCATATTGGAGGTGTGAAAATCCGCCTCAGCAGCTCTCAAATCGTAGGTGTACTCACTAATGCTCTTATTGTTGTGCTCAATTTCGAGTCCGTAGTGTTTGATGAGTGTTCCGCCCTCCACGATGCGCTCCACAAACTCTCCGAATGCGCGACGCAACTCTTCGTGTGTGCCGTAGATGTCGAGGTGGTCGGCATCGGTGCTGGTCACTACGGCAATGGTGGGCGTAAGGCGCAGAAACGAGCGGTCGAACTCGTCGGCCTCCACTGCCATTCTATCGCCACCACCGAGCACCAAGTTGCTACCCACATTGCGCGAAATACCTCCCAAAAAGGCACTGCCACCACCCGTCGCACGGAGCGTAATCCACGCCGTGAGGGTTGTGGTTGTTGTCTTGCCGTGTGTGCCGGCAATGGCTGTTGTGCGCTTGCCTGCCGTGAGGTGCCCGAGGATTTCGGAGCGTTTGACAACCTCAAACCCTCTCTCGCGGAAATAGCCGAGCTCCGAGTGGTCGGCAGGTATTGCGGGGGTGTAGACCACAAGCGTTTCGGTGGGCGAAAGCCACTCCTTGCCAATGAGCCTTACATCATCCTCATAGTGAATTTCGGCGCCCTCTTTTTCGAGTTCGGCCGTCAGTGGCGAGGGGGTGCGGTCGTAGCCTGCCACCCTCATACCCTCGTGCATAAAGTAACGCGCGATGGCACTCATTCCAATACCTCCAATACCTACGAAATATACTGTTCTCATCATAATCTTATTTCGCTATTCGGCTGCGCTCTATGGGCAATTTCTGCGTTACGCTCGTGCTCAAAATGCTCATTTACCATTGAGTAAACTCCGCTTTTTCGCACTTCGCAAGCCTTGAACTTGCCTCATATATCGCACCCGATGTGTTTGGTGTGTTTTCTCTTTTTCGGCTGCGCTCTATGGGCAATTTCTGCGTTACGCTCGTGCTCAAAATGCTCATTTACACTCGGTAAACTCCGCTTTTTCGCACTTCGCAAGCCTTGAACTTGCCTCATATATCGCACCCTTCTGTTTATTATTTTCAAAACTCAATTTTGAATTTTGAATTTTGAATTTTCAACTCTTCCAATGCAATTTTTGCAACCCTCTCTGCCGAGTCGGGAGTTGCGAGCAAGCGGATATTTGCGCTAAGGCGAATGAGCCTTTCGGTGTCGGAAACCATATCCTCCACAACCTCAAAAGCCCTCTCTACGGCCTCCGCATCTCTCACAATCTCGGCTGCACCTTTGCGCACAAGTGCCATAGCGTTGTGTGTCTGGTGGTCTTCGGCAACATTGGGCGAGGGGATAAACAGCGTGGGTTTGCCCACCAAGCAAAGCTCGCTCACCGAGCAGGCACCACTACGCGACACCACAACCGTCGCAGCCTCGTAGGCGTAGTCCATACGGTCAATAAATGCTCCGCGCCATACGCCCGTCATATCCCTATCCTTGCAGAATTCGGCCATCTCCTTGTCGTAGTACTTGCCGTTCTGCCAGATTATCTCCACCTTACCCTCGCGCACTATGCGGTCGAGGTTGGCCTTCATCATCTCGTTCATTGTGCGTGAGCCGAGCGAGCCGCCAACAATCAGCACTACGGGCTTCTCTCCACTCAGACCGAAATGAGCAAGTGCCTCCGCACGATTTACCTCGCCACCAAAGCTACCCCTCAGAGGGTTTCCCGTGTAGATAATCTTCTCGGCAGGGAAGAAACGCTCCATACCCTCGTAGGCCACACATATCTTGCGTGCACCCTTTGCAAGGAGTTTGTTTGTAACGCCCGCAAAGGAGTTCTGCTCCTGCAAAACCGTTGGAATACCCATCTTTTGTGCCGCTTTCAGCAGAGGGGCGCTTGCGTAGCCACCAAAGCCAATGGCCATATCGGCCCCAAACTCCCTGAGCGTGCGGCGTGCAAGGCGCATACTGCGCAGCACCTTGAATGGGAGCGCCAAGTTGGAGAGCGTAAGTCGGCGTTGCAAACCCACAACGGGCAGCCCTATAACCCTATATCCGAGTGCAGGAATTTTCTCCATCTCCATCTTGCCCTCTGCTCCCACAAAGAGCAACTCCACATTCTCGCCCAAAATCTTTTTGAGCGCCTCGGCAGTAGCTACGGCAGGGTATATATGACCTCCCGTACCACCACCGCTCAGTACTATTTTGTATTTTCTATTCATACCTATTGCGTTGTTCGAATGTATCTCGCTGGCATCTGCTGCGTTACGCTTGCGCTCGAAATGCTCATTTGCCCCCAGCAAACTCCGCTTTCTCGCACTTATGCTCTGCGATAAGCATTCTTAAAGTTGTTACTTATCTTGTCGTTCGCCTGCCCTTATTGTGGCACACCATAATTTTCAATTCTCAACTTTCAATTTTCAATTTTTTCCTCCGTTTCCGAACTTACGCCCATCAACATTCCGAGCATAGAGAGGGTCAGCACGAGCGAAGTACCTCCCTTGCTCACAATGGGGAGTTGCTGTCCCGTAAGAGGGAAGAGTGACACGCTCACCATCATATGCAGGAATGCCTGCAAGACTATGACCGTACCAATGCCCAGCACCATAAGTCCCGGAAAGGCCGTACCGCATTTGAGGAATATGACCATCGAGCGGTAGAACATCACAAGGAAGGCAAAGAGCATCACAAGTCCTCCGAACAGCAGTCCATACTCCTCAATCAGAAAGGCGTAGGCCATATCCTTATCTGCTTCGGCAAGGTAGCGGTTGGTGCTCTGTCCGGGGCCTTTGCCCACCAAACCACCCGTCGCAATCGACATCTTGGCATAGAGTGTCTGGTCGTGCTCTTTAGGTGAGCCGTCGGGGTGTTTGTGGCGGAGGTAGTACTCCTTGCCGTCGCTACCCACCTTTGCCGACTTGGTCAGCACATTGGGTGTCCACGACGACACACGGCTCACGGCCGTACCGCTGCGACTGCCCTGCGAACCATAGATGGCCAATGCCAGGCCTCCAACCAAAAGGCCCACAACGATGATTTTGCCAATGTCGCTCTTGTGTACCCTGCTGAGGAACATCATCGCAAGACACGAGGCGGCAATGATGAGCGTTGTGGAGTTGCTGAACTTAACGGTCAGCACACAGCAGAGTGCAATGGGGCCCAAGATGGGGAGGGTTTGTGTGCGGAGGATTTCGAGTTGTCTATCTCTATCCTCTCTCCAATCGGCAATGCGAAAACTCGGCATTATGCGCAGGCTCTCCATCTGTTTTTGGCGTGTGGAGAGTTGTCGTGCGAGGTTTATGATGATGGCAAATTTCAGGAATTCGAACGGCTGAAATTCAAAACCCAAGATGTTGAGCGAGCGCTCGGCACCGCTGCCGCTGTGGGCAAAAATCATCAGTAGCGTCAAAAGGAGCGATAGGAGTAGGAAGGGAACGGCTATGCGCTTATATGTCCGTATGCTTAGCGACTGCGCCACATAGAAACCCGTCATACCAAAACAGATGTAGAGGAGCTGTCGGATAAGTTCCTGTCCCGCACTCACACCCATATCGTAGGCGGTAGTCGAGTAGACCACAAAGAGCGAATAGACCAGCAGGATGACGATTACCACCCACATAACCTTATCGCCCGCAAAGATGCGTGCCGCCATACCTCCACCACTATTTTTTCCGTTACTTGCCATCTATTTGTAAGATCTTTAATGTTATTAAAGTCTTTAAGGTATCTAATTTTGAATTTTGAATTTTGAATTTTGAATTTCAAGAACTTTTGCCTTGAAGAGTCGGCCTCGCTCCTCGTAGTTGCGGAACAGGTCGAAACTTGCGCACGCGGGAGAGAGCAGCACCGTATCTCCGCTTTGCGACACCTGACGGCACACCTCCACAGCCTCGTCGAGCGAGTGTGTGTTGTAGACCGGCACAATACCGCTGAAATTATCCACCAACTTGGCGTTGTTCACGCCCATACAAACCAGCGCCTTAACCTTCTTGCCCACAAAATCCATAAGAGGCTCGTAGTCGTTACCTTTGTCCGTGCCGCCGGCAATCCACACCGTAGGGCGACGCATACTCTCCAATGCGTACCACACCGAGTCCACATTCGTGGCCTTCGAGTCGTTTATCCACTCCACGCCGTCAATTTCGCACACCCTCTCCAAGCGGTGCTCCACGCCCTCAAAAGAGTAGAGCGTGCGGAGAATCTGCTCCTCGCCGACACCCGCAGCGAGTGCGGCAAGGGTTGCGGCCATAGCGTTGTAGGCGTTGTGAAGTCCCTTGATGTGGAGCCTGTCGAGGTCAATATCCACACTCCTTCCGCCCAACTCCACGCGAGCAATCGAGCCCTCAATGTTGGCCTTACCAAAGGGGTGCTGCTGGGCTGTGGGTAGAAGTTTGGCAACCTCCGCAAGGATGGTTCTGTCGTCTGCCGAGTAGATGAAGTGGCTCTCGGAGGTCTGGTTTTGCAGAATACGCATCTTGCTGTCCACATAGTTCTGGAACTTGTAGTCATAGCGGTCGAGGTGGTCGGGGGTAATGTTCATCAGCACGCCCACATCGGCACGGAAATCGTAGCAACCGTCGAGCTGGAAACTGCTGAGTTCCAACACATACCACTCCTTGTCGCCTTTTGCTACCGTCAGGGCGTAGCTCTCGCCGATGTTGCCGCCAACGGCCACATCCAAGCCCGCATCGGCAAGGATACGGTGAGTGAGGGTTGTGGTGGTTGTTTTGCCGTTCGAGCCGGTAATGCAGATTGTCTTTCCCTTGCTGAAAGGTTGTGCAAACTCAATCTCGCTGACAATCTTCACGCCTCTCTCCCTGAGGAGCTTGATGATGGGAGCTTTCTCGGGAATACCGGGGCTCTTCACAACAAGGTCGGCTGCGAGAATACGCTCCTCGGTGTGTCCGCCCTCCTCAAACTCAATACCCTCGGCTTGGAGCAGTGCGCGATACTTGTCGCTCAACTTGCCACTATCCGAAAGAAATGTACTAAAACCCTTTGTCTTGGCGAGGACAGCCGAGCCGTAGCCGCTTTCTCCACCACCAAGAACCACAATGTTTTTTATCTCGTTTTGCATAGTCTTCTATCGTATTTTGAGTGTTGCGAGCGAGAATGCTGCCAGCAGAATCTGGATAATCCAGAAGCGGATGACGATTTTATTCTCGTGCATATTCTTCTTTTGGTAGTGGTGGTGGAGGGGAGCCATACGGAAAAACCTCCTACCCTCGCCATACTTCTTGCGGGTGTATTTGAAGTAGAGAGTCTGAATCATCACACTCACCACCTCCACGAGGTAGATGCCGCAAAGAATGGGCAGCAGCAGCTCCTTGCGTATGGCGAGTGCGAAGACTGCCACAATGCCACCAATGGCCAGCGAGCCCGTATCGCCCATAAATACCTGCGCGGGGTGGCAGTTGTACCACAAGAATCCAATCAGAGCGCCCACGAAAGCGGCACCAAACACCGCAAGTTCGCCACTGCCGGGGATGTACATAATGTTGAGGTAGTCGGCATAGATGACATGGCCCGAGAGGTAGGCAAGAATGGAGAGTACCACTGCCACAATGGCACTAACGCCCGTATTGAGTCCGTCGAGTCCGTCGGTTAGGTTTGCACCATTCGATACGGCTGTAATGACAAATATGGCCACCAGAATGTAGAGCACCCAGGTGAGTGCATCGCCGGCCTTGCTGTCGGAGGGGATGAACCAATGGTAGTCAAACTCGTTGTCTTTCACAAAGGGGATGGTGGTCTTGGTGCTCTTCTCGCCCACATAATACTCCTCCACTTTGCTCTCTATGGTGCCGTCTGCCGCCACAACATTCACAACCTCCGAGGTCTTGGCTGTGGTGTTCTTATCTACAACCACCACCTGCTCCGAGAGGCACATAACCGTTCCGACAATAACACCCAAACCCACCTGACCGACAATTTTGAACTTGCCTTTCAGACCGTTCTTATTTTTGCGGAAGACTTTGATGTAGTCGTCGGCAAAACCGAGAGCCCCAAGCCACAGGGTGCTGATAATCATCAGCCACACATAGATGTTCGAGAGGTCGCCGAGGAGCAGAATGGGAACGAGCACCGAGAGAAGGATGATAACACCACCCATTGTGGGTGTGCCCTTCTTCTCCATCTGTCCCTGCAAACCGAGGTTACGAATATCCTCTCCAATCTGCTTGCGGCGAAGCAGACCGATAAGTTTATCGCCAAAAATTAGCGCGATGAGCAGTGCAAGGATAATTGCGCCCACCGAGCGGAACGATAGGTACTCAAACATACCCAAGCCGGGGATGTCAAAGTGCTGTTCTAAGTATTTAACTAACGAGTAAATCATATTCTTCTTTTTTTCGGCTGCGCTCTATGGGCAATTTCTGCGTTACGCTCGTGCTCGAAATGCTCATTTACGCCTGAGTAAACTCCGCTTTCTCGCCCTTCGCAAGCCTTGAACTTGCCTCATATATCGCATCCGATGTGTTTGGTATGTTTTCTTTTTTTCGGCTGCGCCTTGCGGGTGCTTTTTGCCCCACCCTTCGCATCGCAAGTTCCTCATTTACGCCGAGTAAACTGCGGACTTGCTGGTGCTCGGTTGGCAAAAAATCCCTCCGCAAATCGCACCCTTAACCTTATGCTAATTAATTTTCAATTTTCAATTTTCAATTTTTAATTTTCAACTCTCTTTTTACCTCTTCTTGGTCGGAGAAGTGGCGTTTCTCGGTGCCGATGATTTGGTAGTCTTCGTGACCTTTACCGGCAACAAGCACCACATCGCCCACCTCAGCCATTCTAAGTGCTGCGCGGATGGCCTGTGCGCGGTCGGTAATGATGAGGTAGTTGTGGCGGCCCTCAACACCCTGCTCCATATCGCGGAGTATCGCTTCGGGGTCTTCGGTGCGAGGGTTGTCGGAGGTGAAAATTGCCGTGTGTGACTTCTCGGCAGCAATGCGAGCCATCTCGGGGCGTTTGGTCTTATCCCTATCGCCACCACACCCACAAACCGTAATCAGTCGGCGGGCGGTACCTACACCCAAGATGGTGTCGATGACATTTTCGAGAGCGTCGGGTGTGTGTGCATAGTCCACCACAGCCGTTACTCCCTCCTTCGAGCGGAAGGTTTGGAACCTGCCACAGACGCTCTGCAAGGCGCTCAGGGCAACGAGCACCTCCTCTTGGTCGAAGCCCAGAAGGCGGGCTGCGCCATACACGGCCGTAAGGTTGTAGCCGTTGAAGCGGCCCAACAGATGTGACCACATCTGCTTGCCGTCAATCTCCAAGAGCATACCTTCGAGCGAGGTCTCAATAATTTTGGTGTTGATATTACCTACACCTCGCAGCGAATAGGTCTGTTTGTGAGCCTTGCAGTTTTGGAACATAACAGCTCCGTTCTTATCGTCGGCATTGGTCAGTGCCCAGCTCTCTTTGGGGAGTCCGTCGAAGAGCATCTTCTTGGCCTTCAAGTACTCCGCAAAGGTCTTGTGATAGTCGAGGTGGTCGTGGGTAAGGTTGCTGAACATCGCCCCCTCAAACCTCAGTCCTGCCGTACGCCTCTGCACAAGGCTGTGTGACGAGACCTCCATAAAACAGTAGCCGCACCCCTCGGCAACAATCTCCGAGAGTAAGCGGTTGAGTGTTATGGCGTCGGGGGTGGTGTGTGTCGAGGGCTCTTCGCGGTTGCCTATTTTATAGACCACCGTCGAGATGAGTCCCGCCTTATAGCCCAAGCGTTGTGTGAGGTTGTAGAGTAGGGTGGCGGTTGTGGTCTTGCCATTTGTGCCCGTCACACCCACAAGTGCCAACTTCTCGCTTGGACGGTCGTAGAAGTTCGACGCCATCCAGCCTATCGCCTCACTCGTATCCTCCACGGCGATGTAGGTTACACCCTCGCGCCTCTCCTCGGGCAGGCGGTTGCATACCACTGCGCTGGCGCCCGACTCCACAGCCAGGCCTATGAACGAGTGACCATCCACCACCGTACCCTCAATAGCCACAAAGAGCACCCCTCGTTGAGCCTTGCGAGAGTCCATTGTGAGGCTCTCTATCTCCACACTCCACGAGCCGACAATCTCTTTGACGGCAACCCTTTCGAGTATTTTGTCTAATCTCATAGTCTATATTCTGCTAATCAATTCTTAGTTCCAATCTAACCTCTTCGCCGATGGTATACTCCTCACCGGCCTTGATGCTTTGGCTTACCACCGAGCCCTTGCCCGTGAAGCTCACTTTTAGTCCCCTTTGCTCCAACACCCACAAAGCATCTCTCAGTCCCATACCTCTCACATCGGGCATAACGAACTCCTCCGAGGTGGTGGCGGTAGGCTTGGCAACCAATGTGTTGCCCGTCGTAGGAGTTGCCTCCACATACCACTCGGGGTCGTGGGCGTAGATATACTCGGCAATCTCCCTAAATACGGGCAGTGACACGCCCGCACCCGTGTAGAACTTCACTTCGCCCCTCTTGCGCAGGGTTTTGATGGACACTATGCAGGTGTATTTGGGGTTGTCGGCAGGGAAGTAGCCCACAAATGTTGCGAGGTATTCACGACTGCCGTCTTTTGTTTCGTAGGCGTTCCTACCCATATTCTCCTTTGTCTGATAGACCTGCGCCGTACCCGTCTTACCGGCCACGCCAAAGGGCAGTGAGCCCAGGCCGCTGTGTGCCGTTCCGAGTTTGTCGCTAACCACAGCCTCCATACACTCCCTCACCTTGGCGAGCGATTCGGGCGAGCATATTGCGGGGTTGATAACCTCCGTCGAGAACTCCTCAACCACCTCTCCATCCTCCTCAATGCGTTTGACCAAGATGGGTTGTATGAGTTTGCCGTCGTTTGCCACCGCGTTGTAGAACATCAGTGTCTGCAAGGGTGTCATATCCATTTCGTAGCCATAGGCGGTCTGTGTGAGGGTGGTGTGTGACCATCCGCCCTTCTGCTTGTACGACGAAGGGTGTTTGATGCCCCTAAACCCATAGCCTTTAATGCGCTGAATGTTGCGAATTTTGTCGATACCGATGGCGTTGATATACTCCACCCACCTTTCGGGATGTTCGCCATACTCCTCCGTTACGGTCTTTGCAAAGCCGATATTGGACGACTCGGCGAAGATACCTTTGAGAGTAGTCTTACCCGTCTTTTCGCCCACAACATGGGTGTCGGTAATTTTCAGTCCGTTGATAACCATCGAGGGTTTTTTGCCACAATCAATGCGCTTGTCGATACTCATCCCCGCCTCGTCTATGAGGGCCATCAGCGACACGCCCTTGAAGGTGGAGCCGGGTGAGCCCTGCCACTGCAAGGCGTAGTTGAAGTCGTCGTTCATCTCGCCCCCTTTGTGGTGTGTGAGGTTGGCCATAGCGCGAATTTCGCCCGTAGAACACTCCACAACCACTGCCGTACCGCTACTTGCGTTGTTCTCCTCCAATTTCTTCCTCAGGGCACTCTCCACCACATCTTGCAGGTCGATGTCGATGGTTGTGATAATGTTGCTGCCGTTGGTGGCTGTCGTATTGCCCCTATCGACCGTAGGTACCGAGTGACGATGGCGCGAGTCGAGCCACACAAAGCGGTTCTCTCCATCCGAGGCGGCAATAACATCGGCATAGGCACTCTCCACACCGCTCGAAATGGTGTAGGCTGCAAGCGAGCCATAGACCTTGTGGCGCAGTTGGCGGTTTTCCACGACTAAGCCATATTTGGGCTGCATCAGTGGGAAACTGCGCAATCTGTCATACTCCCTTTGGTTGAGAGTTCCGGGGAGGAAGGGTTGGTTGTAGGGCGAGGAGCCAATCTTATTCAGAGCACGATGACGGGTGTCGGAGAGGAATTTTTTGTAGTACGAGGCGGGTTTGCCGAGCATTGCCGAGAGAGAGTCGCATAGTGCGGGCAGTTCCCTCTCGAAAACTCCGCCACCGAGAGCCTCGGCGTGCAGGTCGAGCCTTACGCGGTAGCCCCTCGTGTCGGTCGAGAGCACTGCTCCATTGTGGTCGTAGATGTTGCCCATCGTGCCACTAATGGTGCGTGTGGTATAGCAACGCTCCTCCGAGAGATTGCGCAGAGGGGTGCCGTTGGGGCCATATTGGGTGATGACAATCTGGCCAATGACCATAACCGACAGCAGAGCAAAAATTCCGTAAAGAATCTTCACTCTGTTCTGGATGCCCTTTTTGATGCGCCCGGGGTGTGGGTCTTTGGCTATGTTGCTCTTCTTGACCATCTGTCGCAATATATCCGTATGGTACTACTCAATCTTCAATCTCTTTGATAACCGTTGGCGGTGTGTTCCACTGCCTGATGCTTATGCCGCGAGCCTTTATCTCCTCGGTTATGTTGTTGTAGCGAGTGGCGTTGAGCCTCTCGGTGGAGTAGAGTAGTGCCTTCGAGCGCTCTCTTTGGAGCTCTATGCGGCACGAAATCTCCTCCCTCTGGGCTCGCTGGCAAGTAAACACATAACCCATATAGAGCAGTATGAGCAGACAGCAGTAGAGTGCAAAGGGGTAGTGGCGGCGCACCGACTCGCTATACAACACATCGCCCGAAAAGATACTCTTCGAGGAGCGCCTTTTCGCTTCGTCAATGTGGCTGGGTTTTACTGCCCCCATAGGTTTTTCGTCCTTGCGGGGCGCAGTGGTCTGCCTACCATTTTTGCTAATTCTCTCCTTGTTGCCAAATAACTTCATCTTTCGTCTGTCAATTATGTTTTTTCTCTGCCACTCTCAGTTTGGCACTACGCGAGCGTGGGTTGCGCTCCACCTCCTCGGGGGTGGGGACTATCGCCTTGCGACTTACCGACTCCATTGGCGAGGAGATGTTGCCGAAGAAGTCCTTTTCGACCTTACCCTCAAAATTACCTGTCTTGATAAAGTTCTTCACGAGCCTATCCTCCAACGAGTGGTACGAGATGATGCACAGCCTACCTCCGGGTTTGAGCACTTTGAGGCTCTGTTCAAGAGCCATTTTCAGTGCCTCCATCTCACCATTGACCTCAATACGCAGCGCCTGAAAGAGTTTTGTGAGGAACTTGGCACCATCCTTCTTGGGGGTGCAGGGAGCTACTGCCTCAATGAGCTCACCCGTGGTGGTTATCTCCTTGTTTTCGCGGTAGCGGACAATGCACGAGGCTATTTTCCAAGTGGTGTCCAGCTCGCCATACTCTTTGAGCACCCTTGCCAACTCCTCGGCTGAGTAGGTTGCCACCAACTCACGAGCCGAGAAAGCGGCCCTCTGGTTCATTCTCATATCCAGCGGAGCGTCGGCCTTGAACGAAAAGCCCCTCTCGGCGGTGTCGAAGTGGTGCGACGAGACGCCAAGGTCGGCAATGATGCCGTCAACCTCGCCATCTACCACACCCCTAAAGCGCAACTGTGAGCGCAGAAAGCGGAAGTTGCTCTCCACGAAGTGGTGTCGGCTGTCGCCCGTGAGATTTACCTTTGCATCGGCATCCTGGTCGAACGAAAATAGTCTACCCCTACTCGAAAGTTGTGCAAGAATAAGTCGCGAGTGGCCTCCTCCGCCGAAGGTCAAATCGACATAAGTGCCGTTGGGATTGATATTTAGCCCCTCCAAGGTTTCGTCTGCGAGGGCGGGTATGTGGTATGTGTTGGTCATGGGCTGTACTACAAAGTATGAAATACTTTGTAAAGGTACGGCTTTTACAACCAACTATCCAAGAAAAATCGGGGAAAGTTATTAACAATCGGGAAATTTGTGGATGGAGTGCTGAAAATGGCACCCGAGGTGTGAAATTTGAGTTTTCATCCTCCTAATTCAGAAGCGCCACAGCATAGGCGGCAACGCCCTCCATACGGCCCGTGAAACCGAGCTTTTCGGTGGTGGTAGCCTTGACGGAAACGACACCCACTTTCACGCCCATAACCTCCGCAAGGCGGGCTCTCATTTGGTCGATGTGTGGGCGCAGTTTTGGACGCTCCAAGGCTATGGTAATATCCACATTACCAACCTCATAACCCTCTTTGCGAATGAGCTCCATAGTGCGCGAGAGGAGGATGGTGGAGTCGATACCCTTGTAGGTTTGGTCGGTGTCGGGGAAGAGTTTGCCGATGTCGCCCGCAGCAATGGCGCCCAGCAGTGCATCACACAGCGCGTGGATGGCTACATCGCCGTCGGAGTGGGCAACGCAACCAAGCGCCGAGTCTACTTTTACACCGCAAATTACAAAGGGAAGTCCCTCGGCCAAAGCGTGAACATCGTATCCAAAACCTATTCGCATATCTTTCTTTGAGTGTTTGTGTGGTGCAAAAGTAGAAAAAAATTCCTATCTTTGAAATTCAAAATTCAAAATTGATTTTGAGCAAGAACAATACTAACAAAAAACATACAATTTTTATGAGCACACTCAGTCATCTTTCGCCCTCTTTGGTGTGGGGCATTTTTGAGGAGATTACGCGCGTACCACGCCCCTCGAAACACGAAGAAAAAATTATCGCCTACTTGGTGGATTTTGCCAAGCGTTACAACCTGTCGCACAAGGTCGATGCGGCGGGTAATGTGGTGATTTACAAGCCTGCAACTGCCGGCTATGAGAACGCCCCTGCGGTGGTCTTGCAGAGCCACAGCGATATGGTTTGCGAGAAAAATAACGACACTCAGCACGACTTTTTCAACGACCCCATCGAGGCCTACATTGATGGCGAGTGGGTGAAAGCAAAGGGTACGACTCTCGGTGCCGATTGTGGCATTGGTATGGCTGCGGCACTTGCGGTATTGGTCGATGACTCGATTGCTCATCCCGCCATCGAGGCACTCTTTACCGTTGACGAGGAGACGGGCCTTACGGGCGCCTTCAATCTTGCTCCCGATATGCTCTCGGGCAAGTATCTCTTGAACCTCGATTCGGAGGATGAGGGTGAACTCTTCATCGGCTGCGCGGGAGGTGTGGATACCCTTGCAACCTTTAATTATAAAAGCGAGCGTGCGCCCAAAGATTTCGCTTGGCTGCGCGTGGATATTGGCGGTCTGAAAGGCGGCCACTCGGGCGATAATATCCCCGATGGCTTGGGCAACTCGAACAAAATTATGGCCCGCTTGTTGCAGTTTGGCGAGGAGCGCTATGGGCTGAGGCTCAGCGACTTCAATGGTGGTAATCTGCGCAATGCCATTCCTCGTGAGGCCTTTGCTGTTGTGGGTGTTCCGGCCAACAAAAAGGGTTCTTTCTTGCGCCTTGTAAAGAGCTTCGCAGCAGAGGTTGCAGGCGAGTTGCAATATACCGACAACGGCTTCTGGATGAGGGCCGAGGAGTGCGACAAACCCTCTCGTGTGGTTGATGCCGACACCCAACACCGACTGCTCACCTCTATTGTGAGCGTGGCAAACGGTGTGTTGGCAATGAGCTTTGCGATGAAGGGTTTGGTGGAGACCTCCACGAACCTTGCATCCGTAAAATTCCTGCCCAAAAATCGTATTCAGGTGGTAACCTCGCAGCGCTCCTCGGTGGAGAGTGCCAAGAGGTATGCTGCACGCACCGTTGAGGGTACTTTCCGCCTTGCTGGTGCCAAGGTGGTGCACTCCGACGGCTACCCCGGTTGGGCTCCCAACCCCCAGAGCCACCTCTTGGATGTGGCAGTGCAGACCTACCGCGAACTCTTTGGTAAAGAGCCCGTTGTGAGGGCTATTCACGCGGGTTTGGAGTGCGGTTTGTTCCTCGAAAAGTATCCCCACTTGGAGATGATTTCATTTGGCCCCACTCTTCGTGGCGTTCACTCGCCCGACGAGAGGTTGGAGATTGCGACGGTGGATAAATTCTGGAAGCATCTGGTTGCTCTGCTCGCCGCTCTGTAAAGCGAGCGTGCCTTGCGGGTGCTTTTTGCACCAAAATTCAGAGAGCGAGTTCCTCACCTACGAAGAGTAGGCTGCGGACTCGCTCCTTTTTTGGGCACAAAAAAGAAGGGGTACCTCGCGGCAACCCTTCTCCAATCAAACTTCTCTAACACCTAATTTACTGCTTTTGTGGCGAGACACTCGCCGAGGAGCGTGTCCAAAAAGAGCAACTCGTGCTCCCCACAGATGACACTACTCATCAGCAATTCGTAATCTTCGCCAGCGGAGCAGTTTTCCGTTTTTGCATAGTCAATTTCTCCCATAGGCACTCTGTTTAGTTAATCTCTTTTGACACTATAACGCCGTGCCCGGAGGGTTTATTGTGTGCAATGTTATTCGAGTGCTATATTTTTCTCTTTTATCATACGACGCAGGTTGAGTAGTGCATAGCGCATACGCCCGAGTGCGGTGTTGATGCTCACCTCGGTCTGCTCGGCAATCTCCTTGAACGAGAGGCCGCCATAGTAGCGCAACCTCACGACCTCTTGCTGCTCCTCGGGAAGTTCGCCCACGAGTCGTCGCAGGTCTTCCTCGATTTGCTCGCCCACCATACGATCCTCAATGGAGCCTTCCGTAAGGCGCTGAGTGCCAAGTATGTCGTAACCTGCACTGCTTTCGTTGATGCTGTGATTCTGCTTTTGGGCACGGAAATGGTCAATGACCTGATTGTGGGCTATGCGCATAACCCACGAGAGGAACTTGCCACTCTCTTTGTAGCGTCCCTCGTCAATGACACGGACTACCTTGATGAATGTCTCCTGAAAGATGTCGTCGGCCAAGTCGCCGTCCTTGACCATCATACGAATGTAGTCATAGACGCGAGTGCGATGACGCTCAATAAGTTGGGAGATAGCCTCTTTGCCTCCTGCAAGGTAGATGGAGAGCAACTCGTTGTCGCTCATACCTTGTAAGTTCTTTTTCATACTCTTTTTCTAATGTTGGTTTGTAAAGAGTAGAGTTGTATCGATAGGCAAAAAGTGTTTAGTTATACTTGTTGTTTTTGTTTGAAACTGCGTGCAAGGTAGAGATTTTTCCCCTAATTTCCAAATCAAACACGAGTTTTTTCCGACTACACTCTACCTCCACACGCAGTTCACCCTTAGATAGGCAAACTCTGTGCCAATGTAGAACATCAGTAGAGTATAACTCCTGCTACGGCCGAGAGGAGTATGAGTAGAATGGGATTGACCTTCCTGACGGAGGCGACAAAGCAGGCTGCGAAGATTATCCAGCTCTTCCAATCGATGAAGGTGCTATCGCCAAAGAGCATCAGAGCCGACGAGAGAATAAGACCTATCATCATAGGCTGCATACCGCTCATCGCCCCCTTGAACTGACGGTTGTCGCGCAACTTGAAGTAGAACTTGGTGGCCAGCAACATAAGAGTCAGCGAGGGGAGGCATACGGCAATGGTCGCAAGCAGCGAGCCGAGGGCGTTGCCCGTAACGGTATAGCCCACATAGGTTGCACAGTTGATGGCGATAGGGCCGGGGGTCATCTGCGAGATGGCCGCCACATCGGCAAGTTCTTCGGCCGTAAGCCACCCATTCTGCACGACAACCTCGTTGTAGATGAGCGAAATCATTGCATAACCACCGCCGAAACCGAAAAATCCGATTTTGAGGTACGAGAGGAATAGTTGCAGGTATATCATCTCTCGCCCTCCTTTCCTCTATCTGCTCCCTCCGAGCGGAACGACCACGCGATACCTACAACAGCACCTGCGAATATAAACCAAATGGGTGAGACTCCCAGCAACCAAATGACCACCGAAGCCACTAGCGCAAGGGCTATCTTCCACCAACTCATACCCCTCGACATACCGATAAGTGGTGCGGCAATGAGAGCCACAACCGCGGGGCGCATACCTTTGAAGGCTGCTGCAACGGTGGGGTTGTCCTTGAAGTCCGTAAATATGGTGGCAATCAGCAGTATGATGACAAACGAGGGGATGACCACACCCAAGAGTGCCGCCAAAGCACCCTGTGTGCCCCGAGTTTTGTAGCCCACAAATACGGCTGTGTTGAGCGCAATGGGCCCCGGAATACTCTGAGCAATAGTCAGTTGGTTGATAAACTCCTCGCGGGTGAGCCAACCTCGCTTTTGTATCATCTCCGCTTCAATGAGGGGTATCATCGCATAGCCGCCACCGAAAGTGAAGGCTCCAATCTTCAAAAACGAAGTGAATATGGTCCAGAGCGATGTGTTCAATGTTGAGAGTCGAAAGTTATTATCCCTCGTTTATCAGCTCTTTATCGGCTATTTACAAAGGCGGTGAACATTGTGGCAGCGAGTGCGGCGGTCTCTGTGCGCAGACGGCTGTTGCCGAGCGAAATTTCCGTAAATCCTGCCTTGCGAGCGGCCTCAATCTCCTCGCGCGAGAAGTCGCCCTCGGGGCCAATTAGCACCATAACATTCTCGCCCCCTTGTATCTTCTCGCCCATAAATATACGCTCCATATCCTCCTCGCAGTGGGCGATGAGTTTTGTACCCTCGAATGGCTCGGCCAAGACCTCGCGGAGGGGTGTTAGAGGCTCAATGGTTGGCAGATAGGCTTTGAGTGACTGCTTCATTGCGCTGATGGCGATTTTTTCGAGCCTCTCTCCCTTTACCACCTTGCGCTCCGAGTGGTCGCACAAAACGGGCACTATGCGGTCTATGCCACACTCGGTGGCCTTCTCCACAAACCACTCAATTCGGTCGATGTTCTTGGTTGGTGCTACGGCAATGGTTAGCCTATATGGGCGTTTCTCCCACTCGTGGTGCTCCTCCACAATGCGTATGGTGCAGCGTTTGGGGTGTGGGTCCTCCACCACAGCGCGGTAGAGCGTACCTCTGCCGTCGGTAATGTGGAGCGAGTCGCCCTCCCTAAGTCGAAGAACCCTCACGCAGTGTCCGCTCTCCTCTTCGGGGAGAGTGTAGAGGGGTGTTGTTATCTCTGGTGCGTAGAATAGTTGCATGGTGCAAAGGTACGATTAAAATTGAAAATTGAGAATTGAAAATTGAAAATTGAAAATTAAGGTACGACTTGCGGGCGTGGGTATTAAAAAAGATACCCGTGAACAAGGGGAGGGCAAGGACAAGGGGAGGGGCAAGAGTGACAGGAGTGACAAGAGAAACAGGAATCCCTGTTATTCCTGTTATTCCTGTTTTTCCTGTTCTTCCTGTTCTTCCTGTTCTTCCTGTTCTTCCTGTTCTTCCTGTTCTTCCTGTTCTTCCTGTTCTTCCTGTTCTTCCTGTTCTTCCTGTTCTTCCTGTTCTTCCTGTTCTTCCTG
>JAZOWE010000012.1:0-162419 GCA_045659085.1 Tidjanibacter sp. | reverse complement strand
ATAGTATGAAAACTGCATATCTAAGAAGGAGTATTTTTCGCATTCTTAAAAGGAATAAATGGATATTCTATTATTTTGAAAAATCCAAATGGCATCAGGAAATAGAATATCATAAGCAGACAAATGATCCTCGGAATTTGAAGCCGATAGAGCAAATAAGGCGCGAAGAAAAAATGATTCGCAAATATTGGCGTATAGGAACATTTCACTATTATCGCTATGGCTTGCAGTATAGGCAATTAACCGATGAACAACTATTGGATTTTGTTCCAACATACTATTTCCATAAAAATATAGAGAAACATCATAAAGGAATTGATACAATCAAGTATGGAGATAAACTTACTCAGGCTGTACTATTTGAAGAACGGAACATTCCTACTGCAAGGGTGATTGCAGTGGTTAAAAAGGGTGAATGTGTGGATTTGCATGGAAAGAAGCAATTAAATATAAAAAAGATTATAGAAGATTGCTTGTCTAATGCATCCAACAAGTTGTTTTTCAAACCAACCGGTAATTGTGGCGGAGCAGGTATATTGGTATTGAAGAGGGTGAATGATAAACTTTTGGTAAATGGAGAGAGCGTGGCTTCTGTTGATGAGTTTTTAAGAAAACTATCGTCCTTAGATACTTATATAGTTGAGGAGAATATTATTCAATGCTCGCAATTATCCGCAATTAATCATTCCAGTGTTAATACTTTGCGAGTTGTGGTTCAGGAAGAAAAAGGCAATATGGTGATTAAGACCTGTATATTGCGAATGGGACGATATGGAAAGGAAGTGGATAATAGTGCACAAGGAGGCATCTCTATTAATGTAAATGTGGAAAATGGAGCATTCGCTTCATCTGCCACAGCGGAACATGGGGCGGGTACTATTCTTCAACATCCCGATACAATGTATGAGTTTGCTGGGAATGGAATTTCAAAATGGGAGAGTGTAAAAAGGCAAATAGAACATATTGCGAATAAACTTTGTGATTTCAAAGATATAGCGCTTGATATTGCAATAACAGAAGATAAGGTTATATTGGTAGAATTTAATTTTAGATATGGTGTGGAACATCAGCAATGTGTTGTTGGTGGTGTTAGACAGATTTTAGGTATTCCAAATCATTAGAGTTGTTATGGGAATTAGAACGAATCCAGTATTAAATGTAGTATGTCGCCCTATTATTTGGGTGGCTAGTTTTGTGGGTAGACATTTTCCTGAGACATTGGTTAAGATACGCTATCTCGTTAGGTTTCATAAGCGATTAAATCTGAAAAGTCCTCAAACTCTCAATGAGAAGATATTGTATATGTCATTGCGAACCGATACGACTCTTTGGACACGCTTGGCAGACAAGTATGCTGTTAGAGGTTATGTTGAAGAGTGTGGTTTGTCAGATATATTAGTTCCTCTCTATGGTCATTGGGAAAATGCGGACGAGATTGATTTCCAGAAGTTACCTAATAGTTTTGTACTCAAAACTGTGCAAGGTTCGGGAGATATCATTTTAGTAAAGGATGCTTCAACAGTAGACATGAATGCTATTCGTTACAAAATGGATAAAGCTGTACGAATGAAGTATGGAGAATTGGAGGGAGGTAAGCATTATATGAGGATAAAACCTGCCATAATTGCTGAAAGTTTTATGGTGAATGATGATGTGTCTGCTAAATACTCAACCTCTATTATCGATTACAAGATTTGGTGTTTCAATGGCAAACCATATTATGTTTGGGCATGTTGTAATCGTGATAAACACGGAACAGATGTTATGACATACGACCTTGACTGGCACGCACATCCAGAGTATTCTGTTTTCTATGACCACTATCGAGAAGGACAGATTATACCAAAGCCAGACAATTTCGATCAGATGATGTTAATTGCAGAGAAATTGGCAAAACCATTTCCTGTTGTACGAGTGGATTTGTATAATCTTGCTGGTAAGATATATTTTGGAGAGATGACATTTACATCACTCGGTGGTCTTATGGACTTCTATACTGATGATTTCCAGAAGATGTGCGGAGATTTGATTGATGTCAACTATAAGGGTTAAATGATGAATAACGATTTGGTTTCTATTATCACCCCAACATATAATTGTGCACGATTTATTGAGGAAACGATTCGTTCGGTGCAGGCTCAAACCTATACCAATTGGGAGATGATTATCTCGGACGATTGTTCTACGGATAATACCCGTGAGATTTTAGCACCTTATTTGGAGAATGATAAGCGTATTAAATATATCTGTAATGAGAAAAATAGCGGTGCGGCTGTAACTCGCAACAATGCTCTTAAGGTGGCGCAAGGTAGGTGGATTGCATTTCTTGATAGTGACGATTTGTGGCTGCCGGAGAAGTTGGAAAGGCAAATTGCTTTTATGGAAACTAACAACTACTCTTTTTCCTACCATCAATATATCGAGATTGATGAAGCCTCACAACCTTTGGGTGTGGTGGTTTCCGGACCAAAGAGGATTTCCCGAATAGGTATGTATGCTTATTGCTGGCCAGGTTGCCTTACAATGATGTATGATGCGAGTGTGGTAGGTTTGGTCCAAATTGCGGATATTAAGAAAAATAACGATTATGCTATGTGGCTTCGTGCTATTCATAAGGCAGATTGTTATTTGGTAAATGAGGTTTTGGCTAAATATCGCCGAGGTAGAACAGGTTCTATCAGTACTCATAGCTATTCGGCTCTTATAAAGTGGCACTATAAACTTTTTAGAGAAGCAGATCATAAATCAACTATTGCTTCAGCTTTATTAACACTTGGGAATTTGTGTTGTGGAGTGATTAAAAAGATATTCTATGTTAAAATTTCTATTTGACCGTATTGTAGCATTATTTGGCTTGATGGTTTTGTGGCCGGTGTTACTTATTGTTGCTATCTTAATTAAGATTAAGATGCCTGGTGGTCCTGTGATTTTTACGCAGAAGCGTGTTGGGCGCAACGGCAAACTCTTTACGATGTATAAATTCCGATCTATGACGGTTAGTCATTCCGGAAGTTCTATTTCGGTTGCGGGAGAGAGCCGTATCACACCTCTTGGTGCAGTGTTGCGTAAATACAAATTGGACGAACTACCCGAATTGTGGAATGTGCTGATTGGCGATATGAGTTTTGTCGGTCCTCGTCCCGATGTCCCGGGTTATGCGGATAAATTGGAGGGGGAGGATAGGCTTGTGTTGAAGTTGCGTCCAGGGATCACAGGACCAGCATCTCTGAAATACGCCAACGAAGAGGAAATTTTGGCACAAGTGGCAAATCCACAGCAATACAATGATGAGGTGATTTTCCCCGATAAGGTCAAGATAAATTTGGATTATTACTATAATCACACCTTTATTGGTGATATTAAACTGATTTTTCAAACGGTATTTCGCTCGTATGAGTTGGCGGAGATACCACAACCAGAGAAATAAAATAACTGATAGCGCTATGCAGAATAGAATCTACCTTTGCCTGGCTCATATGAGCGGCAACGAACAGAAATTCATACAAGAGGCTTTCGATACCAATTGGGTGGTGCCTCTGGGACCCAATGTGAACGGGTTTGAACGAGACCTCAAAGAGTTTGTGCGTGAGAATAAGGAAATTGTTGCCCTCTCGGCAGGTACTGCGGCAATACATCTTGCGTTGTTGGCGTGTGGCGTTGGCGCGGGAGATGAGGTGTTGGTTCAGAGTTTTACATTTTGTGCCTCCTCCAACCCCATTACCTACCTTGGTGCAACCCCAGTTTTTGTGGACTCCGAGAAGGAGACTTGGAATATGGATCCCACGCTGCTCGAAGAGGCAATTAAAGACCGCATTGCCAAGACGGGCAAGAAACCCAAGGCAATCATCCCCGTTTACCTCTATGGTATGCCTGCCAAACTCGACCAGATTATGGCTGTGGCTGCAAAATATGACATCCCGGTTGTTGAGGATGCAGCCGAGGGTATGGGGTCTAAATATAAGGGACAGGTTTGCGGTACTTTTGGCAAGTATGGCGTTTTGTCGTTCAATGGCAACAAGATGATTACTACCTCGGGCGGAGGTGCGCTTATTTGCCCCGATGCGGAGAGTAAGAAGGAGATTATGTTCTACGCTACCCAGGCGAGGGAGAACTATCCCTACTACCAACACGAGCACATCGGCTACAACTATCGTATGTCAAACATTTGTGCGGGCATTGGCAGGGGGCAGATGACTGTGTTGGAGGAGCATATTGCCCACCATAAACACACCTACGAACTCTACAAAGAGCTGTTGGCAGATGTTGAGGGTATTACCCTTCATGGCAACCCTTCGGAGGAGTACGATAGTAACTTCTGGCTCAACACCATTACACTCGCCCCTTCGTTGAGAGTTGTGGGCGAGGAGAATGCCTATGGTGAGGCGGTGGCAGGTGCTGTTGGCGGTGCTGCGGGTGTAACCCACGCTGCCAAATCGCTCCATACGGATTGCGAACCCAATAGGAATGTTGAGGCTATGCGTGTGGCTCTTGATGCCGCCGGTATAGAGTCGCGTCCTTTGTGGAAGCCTATGCACAAACAACCCATATATGCTGCGTGTCCTGCCTACACCAATGGTGTAAGCGAGGAGTTGTTTAAGACAGGTTTGTGTCTTCCAAGTGGACCTTGTGTGAGTGATGACGATATTCGCTATATTGTAGAACAGATTAAGTCTTCGATTGTAAAATAAGTGAGTAAGATAGCTGAAATACTTTTCGCCTCTCTTCGGAGCGCATTGTTTGGGGCACGGATAGATGTGGAGGCATATGCGGCTCTTTCGGCCGAGGAGTGGCAGAGGCTGTTCCGTATGTCGGCGAAGCAGGGTGTCTTGGCGATAGTTTATGATGTCGTATCCCAACTTCCCAAAGAGTGTCAACCTCCTCGTCAAATCAATTTACAATGGGCTCTTAGCGTTGAGGCTATCGAAAATCGCCATGAGTTGCAGCGCAAAACATCGGCTATTTTGGCCGAGTTGTGGTTCGAGAGTGGGCTCCAAACCATAGTGATGAAGGGGCTTGCTGCGGGAACTTACTACCCCAAACCTCATCACAGAGAGTGTGGCGATTTGGATTGCTTCCTCACAACGGGCGCGGGTGCTGGTAGTGATGGCTATGAACTTGGCAACCAGATTTGCGAGCAGATTGGTGCGAAGGTGAGCCGCGATTACTATAAGGACGCATCTATTAGGTATCGAGGACTGCTGGTCGAAAACCACCGATTCTTTTTGCCCATTCGAGGTAGTCGCAAGATGAAGGCTCTCGAACGCCACCTCGAAACGATAGCCATTGGCGAGGGTGTGCGCTATGTTCCCGATACGAAACTCATAGTCCCCACACCCGACTTTAACGCCTTGTTTCTTACAATGCACGGCCTGAACCACTTTCTGTCGGAGGGCGTCAAGTTGCGTCACATTTTGGATTGGGCGCTTCTTTTGAAAGCCGAGCAGAACAATATCAATTGGCATGAGTTCTATGAGTGGTCCGACAAACTGCATATGACTCGTTTTGCCGATGCGCTTACTGCTATCTCGGTGGAATACTTAGGCTTGGAGATTACCAATCCCGATATTCATACCGCTTCACCCTATACATACCGCGTATTGGAGGATACACTCTTCAAGAGCGAGGGGCTCTTCAATAAGGGCTACTCGGCGTGGCAGTCTCGTTGGATGTTGGTAAAAAATAAAATTGCCTACGGCTGGAAATATCACAAGATTTACCAAAAGAGTATTCTTCTTGAACTTATAAAGAATGGTTTTGCGTTCTTGTTTGAGAAGAATCCAAAGCTATAATAAGATATGAAAGGAATTGTATTGGCTGGTGGAAGTGGTACGAGGTTGTATCCCATTACCAAGGGGCTGAGCAAGCAGCTCCTGCCCGTCTACGACAAGCCGATGATTTATTACCCCATCTCGGTGTTGATGCTTGCGGGGATTAGGGAAATACTCATTATCTCTACGCCGCACGATATGCCCGCCTTTCAGCGACTTTTGGGCAATGGTAGCGACTATGGAGTGAGGTTTTATTACGCCACTCAGCCTCAACCCAATGGTCTGGCCGAGGCTTTTGTGATTGGCAAGGAGTTCATTGGGAATGACAATGTGTGCCTTGTTTTGGGCGATAATATCTTCTATGGTCAGGGCTTTACGGGTATGTTGGAGGCGGCTGTAAGGCGTGCCGAGGAGCAACATTTGGCGACCGTTTTCGGCTACTCGGTACCCAATCCCGAGAGATTTGGTGTGGCGGAGGTTGATGCCGAGGGTAAGGTTGTGAATATCGAGGAGAAACCCACGGAGCCCAAGAGCAACATTGCCGTAACGGGGCTCTATTTCTATACGAATGAGGTGGTTGCGATTGCCGAAAACCTGCAACCATCGGCTCGTGGGGAGTTGGAGATTACGGATGTGAATACGGCTTTTTTGGCGCAACACAAGCTCCACATGCAGCCCCTTGGTCGAGGCTTTGCTTGGCTCGATACGGGCACTCACGAGAGCCTTTTTGATGCGGCTCGTTTTGTGGAGGTTGTGGAGTCGCGCCAGGGAGTACAGATTGCCTGCTTGGAGGAGATTGCTTGGCGCAAGGGCTGGATTACGAGCGAGCGACTTAGGGAACTTGCCGAGCCTATGCAGGGTAGTACTTATGGTCAGTATATGCTTAAATTGGCAAAATAATCAAAAAATAATTTTATGACAGAGTATTTGTTTCCCCAAGATGAATTTCGCTATTTCGGGGGGGGTAAAACGCTGAAACAGAGAGTGTTTATTCTTGAAGAGCTTAAATTTATCAAAGCCTTTCGTAAGGCGCAATACTACTCCCAAAGGAATAAACTTTTGTATTTTTTGTGGGAAATGCGTAAACGAAGGATAGCAAGAAGAACTCATATTCAAATTCCAACATCCACAAAAATAGGTGCGGGTTTCTACATCGGTCATTGTGGACGAATAATAATCAATCCTAAGGCTGTTCTTGGAAAGAATATCAATATAGCCACAGGTGTTACTATTGGTCAGACGAATAGGGGTAGGTTACAGGGAAGTCCCATTATTGGGGATAATGTTTGGATTGGAACGAATGCTGTTATTGTTGGTGGAATAAAGATAGGCAATGATGTGCTAATTGCTCCCAATGCGTATGTTAATTTTGATGTTCCCGACCACTCTGTTGTAGTGGGAAATCCTGCCACAGTTACGCAAAGAGAGAATGCAACCTATCAATATATCAATCGCACTGTTTAATGAATATTATTACAACACATATTGAGGGTGTGTTTATTATTGAGCCTCGGGTGTTTGGCGACGAGAGGGGATACTTTTTGGAGTCCTTCTCGGAGCGTGATTTTGCCGCCGCAACGGGACTTGAAGTGAGGTTTGTGCAGGACAACGAGAGCCGCTCTAAGAGGGGCGTATTGCGTGGTCTGCATTTCCAGAAGGAGCCTTACGCACAGGCTAAATTAGTGCGAGTGGCGCAGGGTAGGGTGCTCGATGTGGCGGTTGATATTCGAGAGGGGAGCCCCACATTTGGCAAGTATGTAGCCACCGAACTCAGTGGCGATAACCACCGCCAAATGTTTATCCCCAAGGGATTTGCGCACGGCTATGTGGTTTTGGAGGACGATACCGTTTTCCAATATAAGTGCGACGAGTACTATCATCCCGAGTCGGAGGGAGGTATTGCTTGGAACGATGCGCATATTGGCATCGAGTGGCCACTTTCGGAGAACGAACTTATCCTCTCCGAGAAAGACCTTAAACACCCCACATTGAAAGAGCTATGCGAATTTTAGTAACCGGAGGTAATGGTCAACTTGGGTGTTCGCTAAGGCGTGTGGCGATAGGCTCCGAGGATAGATATATCTTCACAGATGTTGCCGAGCTGGATATAACCAACCGCGAGGCTGTGAGGCGTTATGTGTCAGATTTCAAAATTGATGTAATTGTCAATTGCGCCGCTTACACCGATGTTGAGCGTGCCGAGGAGGATGAGCTGGGGGCTGAACTGCTCAATGCCACCGCTGTGGGTTACTTGGCAGAGGCAGCCAAGGAGTGTAATGCTCTGCTCATTCACATCTCCACCGACTATGTCTTTATGGGTGGTTGCTGTGGGTTGCTGACCGAGGAGAGCTACCCACAACCAATAAATGCTTACGGCCGCACGAAACTCGCTGGCGAGGAGGCTGTTAAGGCGAGCGGTTGTCACCATATAATTCTGCGCACAGCGTGGCTCTACTCCGAGTATGGTCGCAATTTTGTGAAGACTATGATGCGCCTTACCTTGGAGCGCGAGGAGATAAGAGTTGTTAGCGACCAGCTAGGAACACCCACTTATGCGGTCGACTTGGCGAGGGCGATTGTGGCGATAATCTCCAAGCGCAACTTCCGCGAGGGCACCTATCACTACACCAACATTGGCGAGTGTAGTTGGTGGCAGTTTGCGTGCGAGATTGCAAGGCTTGCGGGACACAATAATTGCAAGGTGATACCTTGCACTACGGCTGATTATCCTACCAAGGCGCGACGACCAATGAACGCTGTTTTGGATAAAACGAAATTCTTCAGAACTTTTGAGATTGAGATTCCCGGGTGGCGCGAATCACTTAAAAAATGTATCAATGAACTCCAAGCGTAATATACTCATTACCGGTGGTGCGGGTTTTATTGGCTCGCATGTGGTTAGGTTGTTTGTGAACAAATATCCCGACTACCACATTGTCAATCTCGACCTGCTGACCTATGCGGGCAATTTGGCAAATCTCAAAGATATTGAGTCGAAACCCAACTACACCTTCGTTAGAGCAGATATTTGCGACTACGAGCGTATGCTGGAAATCATTCGCGAGTATAAGATTGACGGCATCATCCACCTTGCCGCCGAGAGTCATGTAGACAGGAGTATCAAAGACCCATTCACCTTTGCACGCACGAATGTGATGGGTACCCTGAGTCTTTTGCAGGCGGCCAAACTCTATTGGGAGAGCCTACCCGAGAAATTCGAGGGCAAACGCTTCTACCACATCTCCACCGATGAGGTCTATGGTGCGCTTTCGATGAACCACCCCGAGGGCATTGAGCCTCCCTTCAAGACCGTGGCTTCGTCGGAGGGACATAAGGCCTATGGCGACGAGTTCTTCTACGAAACGACCAAGTATAACCCCCATAGCCCCTATTCGGCAGCCAAGGCATCGAGCGACCACTTCGTGCGTGCCTACCACGACACCTATGGTCTGCCAACGATTGTTACCAACTGCTCGAACAACTATGGCCCCTACCAATTCCCCGAGAAGCTGATACCATTGTTTATCAACAATATCCGCAAGGGCAAACCTCTGCCCGTCTATGGCAAGGGTGAGAATGTGAGGGATTGGCTCTATGTGGAGGACCACGCAAGGGCTATTGACCTCATTTTCCACAAGGGCAAGGTGGCCGAGACATACAACATTGGTGGCTTCAACGAGTGGAAGAATATAGACCTCATTAAGGTTATGATAAAGACCGTAGACCGCATTTTGGGCAACCCCGAGGGCCACTCTATGGGCTTGATAACTTATGTTACCGACCGCTTGGGTCACGATGCGCGATATGCAATCGACTCGACAAAACTGCAAAAGGAGCTCGGTTGGGAGCCCTCGTTGCAGTTCGAGGAGGGTATAGAGAAGACCGTGCGCTGGTATCTCGAAAATCAGGAGTGGATGGATAACATCACCTCTGGTGCCTACGAAAAGTACTACGAGGAGATGTATGGTGAAAGAATATAAAAGGCCAGAGAATATAATAAACACAAGGAGTTGAAAACAGTCGGATTAGTTATTAGTCATAAAAGCGGCGAGCGTCGTCGAGCGTTGCTGCCACAGGATATAAAGAAGAATGTCAAAAATCCCCGTCAGCTCTTCTTCGAGAAGGGATATGGCGAGTCTGTGGGAGTGTCGGACGAGGAGTATATAGCTGTGGGCTGTAATGTTGTATCGCGCAAGGAGGCTCTTGCCTGCGATGTGGTTACGGATGTGAAACTCGGTGATGCCGACTACTTGGACGATGTAGCGCCCAATAAAATTCTTTTTGGCTGGGCTCACGCGGTGCAAAATATCCCCTTTACGACTGAAATTCTTAAAAAGAATCATACGGTGATTGCGTGGGAAGAAATTTTTGAGAATGGTCGTTATATCTTCTATCGCAACCGCGAGGTGGCAGGTGAGGCAGCCATTATGCACGCCTATCGTTACTGTGGCAAGATGCCCTACGACACCAAAGTGGCGATTTTGGGCAATGGTCAGACTGCAAAGGGGGCACTAAGGATACTTCACGGTTTGGGCGCGGAGGTGGATGTTTATGGCCGCCGCTTGGAAAGACTCTTTCGTGAGAAGATGTATGAGTACGATGTGCTCGTAAACTGTATTATGTGGGATACGAATCGTACGGATAGGATTATATATGCCGAGGATTTGAAGAAGATGAAGCCCGGCACGATGATTATTGATGTTAGTTGCGACCCTTATCTTGAAATTGAGACCTCGCGTCCTTCTACCATCGAAGACCCCGTGTATGTTGTGGATGGGGTTATTCACTATACGGTAGATAACACCCCCGGAATGTTCCCCATCACTATCACGAAGGTTTTGAGTGAGGGTATCTCGCGCTATATTGACTATATCATTGAGGGCGCCTATGACTCCTATCCCGCCAATCTGCAAACCGCAGTGGTAATTAAGGATGGTCATATTATGGATGAGCGCATAACGACTTTCCGAATGGCCCGAAACGAGTTCTGTAAATAGGCTTTTGCTGTGAGAACAATTAAACAGACCTTCCGATTTTGGCGCAGGTTGCTGCGTTGGGTTCGTGAGTACCCCGTAAGCTCGTTTGGCAAGCGCTGTCATATACTTTGTGATTTTCTCCGTCTTCGTCGCACAAAGGGGATTATTCGTGATGAGTATTATCAGTTTGAGTTTGAACAGAGGAGCGAGGAATTTAGGCGCAACTTTTTGGGTGAGAATGAACAGCGATTCTATCTCGACTTGCTCAATCCGGTGAAGTATTACACTCTTTCGCGCAATAAATATCTAACACATAAGATTCTGAGTGATACGGGAGTGCGTAAATCGGAACTCTATTGCTACTATCAGCCCGAGGGTAGGATTTACGATAGCGATGAGATTGCATCCAATGTTGCCGATGTATGTCGCATTCTTGGGCAAAAGGGTGTTTCGCAGTGCGTTATAAAAGCAACCGAAAACTCTCATGGTGAGGGTGTTGTAGTCGTTAGAGAGGTGGAGTATCTCGAAGATGATTGCCGTATGCACTACTTCAATGGCGATTCTGCCTTGTTGTCGGAGATTCTTACTATTCATCCTCTGATTTTCGAGGGACTCATTAAGCAAACCGAGCAGTTTGCGGGTTTTAACTCATCGTCGGTCAATACCGTGCGCTTTATGACCACCCTCTATCCGAGTGGAGATGTTAAAATCGTCGCAGCATTCATCAAAATCGGTCGAGAGGGTAGTTGTGTTGATAATGCCGGTGCTGGTGGTAATGTGGATGTCTGTGTGGATGTGGAGAGTGGCAGAACTCAATACGCCATTAGGTATGATGGCTGGCGCAATATCCACGAAATTAATCTACATCCCGATAGTGGGGCCCCACTGAATGGCGTTGTGATTGCTAATTGGGAGCAGATAAAGAGTGAGGTCGTGAAGTTCCAGCAGGCGATGCCTTGGTGTAAGGCGGCAGGTTGGGATGTTGCAATAACCGATGAGGGTCCACTTGTGATTGAGTGCAACGACTTTTGGGACCGTACGGGACAGTACTTCATACGCCGCGGTTGGCGTAGGGAGATTAGGGATTGCTACAAGGCGTGGAAGAAAACGGGACGAACTTATAGATTCTCACCATTCTACCAAGATAGACCCCCCTATAATGAAAATTGGTTGAAAGATTGATGTATTATGAGCATATTTAGTCGAATTTCCAAAAAACGATTTGTGGAGAGGGGCAGAAGGCGCAAAAACTGTCGCATATCCAAGCTGAATATAAGCCAGAACCTAACCCTAAGCGAGAAAGAGGCTGTGAGGAGAGTGTGGGGCAAGGAGTTAAGGCGTAGTGCTTTCAGGTGTTTTGAGTTCTATAAGGGCTTTGGCGTGTTCAATCCCGAGATGGTACCTAACGATATTTATGCCGAGGCGGAGCGACTGCTCAATCCCTATTGGTACTCGCTTTTTCCCCAACATAAGTGCTGTCTGAAATACTTTATCTCTGCGGAGCATAGGCCCACGACCATTGTGCAGAATATCGACAACCACTTTTTGGATAGGGAGGATAATGTGATAACTCTTGCGGAGGCGGTGAGTATTGCCGAGCAGAGAGAGGAGTTTATGATAAAAGTTGCAGCAGGCTCGGGAGGAGGTCGCGGTATCCGCAAGGTGCGCAAGGGCGACGATGTGGCAGCAGTTTTTGCCGACTATGGCAAGGATTTTATCTGCCAAGAGGTTCTTCGGGAACATCCGACACTCTCGCGCTTCAATCCCGAATGTATCAACACCATCAGGGTGCTGAGTATGAATATCAACGACAGGTGCGATGTGCTGAGCGCGTTTGTGCGTATGGGAGGCCGTGGAAGCATTGTAGACAACCTCCACTCGGCCAAGGGTGGCGGTTGCTTGGTTGGTATAGACTCCGAGGGTAGGTTGGCACCCTTTGGTATCAATAAGAACTACGAGAGGGTTACAATCTCTCCAATGGGCGAGTCGTTTGAGGGCTTGCGAGTTGAGCATTACGACAAGGTTGTGGAGTTTGTGAGGGATTGCCACCAGAGAAATTTCCCCTTTGCAAACCTCATAGGTTGGGATGTGATAATGGATGAAAATGCCAAGCCCATAGTTGTTGAGGTAAATCTCGATAGTGCCGACATTGCTGCCCATCAGGTCTTCAATGGTCCCGTTTTTGGCGAGCGCAGAGAGGAGATTATGGAGTATATGAAACGCAATCCGCAGAAAGTTATCCGCAAACTATAACTTACCCCAAAAAGTTGAAGATTGTAAACTATGTCACGAAAGTTAGATCGACAGATTGAAAAATACCTTGCTCGCAAGAAACAACGCCGCCATCGCCGCAGGGCATTCAGGGCTGTGAGGGAGATGCGAGCCGGAGGTGTGTACACCACACTCTCCAAAGAGCAGGAACACGAGGTGCAGGCATTTTGGATGCAGCACTTTGGCCGACACATCAGCCTCAAATGGCACGAGTACTATCTGCGCGTCAATGGAGAGTTCTCGCCCAAATATCTCCCCGTAGATATGAAGGAGATATATATCGAGCCCAAACTGAAAAATGTTCGTATGGCCCCCATCTATTCGGACAAGAATATGGTAGAAACCCTCGTTGGCGACTATGTTAAACTACCCAAGTCGTATGTTAAAAATATGAACGGCATATACTATGTTGGCGATAGGGTAGTGACCAAGCAGGAGGCAATGGAGGCTTGTCGTAATATGGAGGATGCGGTGGTTAAGCACACTCTCGATAGCAGTCAGGGAAAGAGTATTCTGCGATTTAGGAGCGAAAACGGTGCTGTGAGTGGTAGGAACTGCCCTGCCACCATCGAAGAACTCTTTGACTACTATGGCTCCAACTTCGTTGTGCAGGAGGCTATCCGCCAGAGTGAGAAGATGGCAGAGTTGAACCCCACGAGCCTTAATACCGTTCGTATTATGACCTATTGGAGCAAGAATGACGGCATTGTTCCTCTTTTTGCGGTGGTGCGAATGGGCCGTGCGGGTGCGGTTGTAGATAACGCTTCGGTGGGCGGAATGTATTGTGGTGTGAACAATGACGGCTCGCTGAAAGAGTACGCCTATACGCTCACCCCTTTTTCGGCACATACCACCACCGATAGTGGCGTTGTGCTGAAAGATTTTGTTATTCCCAAGTTTGAGCAGCTCAAAGCCAAGGCCATAGAGCTGCACACCCACTTGCCCTATACTAAACTCATCGGTTGGGATTTGTGTGTGGATGCAGAGGATGAAATTGAACTTGTGGAGATAAATGCAGCCAATCCAGGAATGTTTCAGGCTGCTACGGGTCCCGCCTTTGGCGACTACACCGAGGAGATTTTGGAGCTTTGTAGAGATAGTAAATAATTTCTCAATAAGAGGTTACAAAGGCGAGCGCAACACCCACACAGGGTGTTGCGCTCGCTTTTTATTATGCTGTTATGCTTAGAATGTCAGCCTTACTATGAATGAGTTTTTACCCTCGACCTTGCCCTCTACGAAGTAGGTGTTGGTTTCGGGCAAATGATAGAGCGCAAGCTCCACAGTCTGCTCTGCACGCACCTCGGCGTTGAAGTTTATTTCGAGGCTTTTGAGGGTATTCTCCTCGGTAACCTCCAAACCTACCAAGTCCATAGCCCACACAACATACATCACATTGTTGACATGAGCGTTCATATCCAAATCGGAGTAGGAGGCGGTGTGTTGCGATGTGCGCAGGAGTGTGGCACCCTCGGGTACTACAACCTTACCTGCGGGCTCCTCAATAGCATTGTCGGTAATGCACTTTGTGCTGTCGCCCGCAAACTCCGCAAAAGCTCCTCGGCGGGCGAGGCGGCGAGTTGTCATATCAACCACGAGCCACGAGGTTGTGGCCTTTACGAGAGGAGCACCCTCGCTATCACTCATCACAAAGTCACGCAGAAACATAAAGCCCGCAGCACCCTTGTGCCACGAGGTTAAGTTTACCTTCTCGCGCCAAAGAGGGAGCTTTGCAAACTCCACCTTCATACGCGACAGAATCCACGCCTGTTGGAGCTCTACGAGTGTGTCGTAACCCACGCCCAGATACTCGGCGTGGTGGTTGGCGGCCTCTTGTGCCATATTGAGGAAAGCCGTTGGTTTAAGACGCATCCTCAAATCCGTATCGTAACAAGGAATAATGTAGTCTGCACTGAATTTCTCTACCATAATCTATGTTTCTTTGTTGTTTCAAATTCTTGGTTTGATTTCCAAAGATAATATTTTTTGCAAAAAACATCAATGTTAATCCCCAATAACAAATGTTTGGTATGGAATTATATAGAAAAAGTGAATAGTTGTTTAGAAAAAAAGAGTATCTTTGTTCTGCGAATCGAAGAAGAGGAGTAATGAAAAGGAGAAACTACGAATATCTGCTTGGTTTGGTGTTGCTGCTTGTTGTTGTAGCATGCAGGCTTGTGCCCAACGAGGAGCAGTGTGTTCGAGGGGGTGGTATTGAGTCGGTGCTGATGAATGCAGAGCACGAGCGTGATTGGCTCTCGGAGCGAACTACTCGCACCGCACTACCCACCGAGTTTTCCTCCCGCATTATGCCCTCCTCGGCTCGCACCTCCCTATGGCGAGGACGCACCCACACGAGCCTCAACACCTCCTATGCAACAGGCAATCAAATTGCCACTTCGCAGAGGGTGTTGTGTCGCACCTTGCACGCTGCAAGTCCTGCGCTCTTCACAACTCGTGCTGTGGATTACTATATCTATGCGCTCCGCCACATCATAATTTAGTGGCGTGCTGCCCCTAAATTCAACCTTTTTAAGTATAATTTTTTTGCAATGACGAGAGGAAGTGTGTCTGCTTCCGCTCGTTACTTATCTATAAAGCGATTTATTCCAACAATGAAAAATATAATGAATAGGATGGATTTGTGTGCCTACTGTCCCGAAGTTGCAGAACGCCCAGCAGGTCGCACACTCCCCATCGTAATAACCCTTTTGGGAGTGGGTATTCTTGCAATTGCCAACTCACTCCGCGATGCCGAAAATCTTAGTACTCTACTTCTGACTATTGGCATTGTATTGCTGGCATTTGGTATTATTAAACTCATTCGTCCCTCCCGAAAAATCTATTATGTGGCTACGGGTGAAGTCGTACGCCGCCATATAGAGGGACACGAACAGGAGTCAAAGGAGAGAGTTGTGGCGGCTTGTCGCGAGGGAAATTTCGGCCAAATTGCGGCACTCGCTGCCAAAAATAGTAGCACGCCACTTGTGAGTGTTACCTACACCACACCTTCGGGCTCTCTTCGTATTGGTCAGGTACTGAATTATGTCCCTTACGAATACCAGCCACTTATGGAGCCTGTAATTTACAAAGCTAAATAAAACATTAACGAGGAATATATGTTTGTAGTAGAGATTATTGTTGGTGCACTTCTTTTGAGTGTTGGAGCCAACTTTCTTACCGATGGAGCTTCGGCTATTGCCAAGCGCCTGAGGGTGTCGGAGTATTTGATAGGCGCAACCATTGTGGCTGTTGGCACCTCTATGCCCGAATTTGTGGTGAGTGTTATGAGTGCCATTGGCGGTCAGAGCGATGTGTCGATAGGCAATGTTGTGGGCTCCAACATTTTCAATGTATATGCCATTCTGGGTGTGACGGCTATGGTTGCACCTTTGGCTCTTACGCGCGAGAATGTCCGTCGCGACATTCCACTCTGCCTTGCAGCGTCGGTGTTGCTGTGCATTTTGGCGCTCGATGGCTCGCTGTGGGGAGGAGAGTCGAATGTGCTCTCGCGGGTGGATGGCGTAGTGCTACTACTCTGCTATGGTGCCTTTTTGTGGTATATGATACGCTCCGGGCGCAAGGCCACAACCACCACGCCTGCCACACAACCCGAAACTGCCGAAACCACAAAGGAGTGCGGTATGCCTCTTGCGGTAGTGAAGGTTGTGGCAGGCTTAGGTGGTCTTGTGTGGGGCTCGGATCTCTTTTTGGATGGCTCCATCGACCTTGCCCAGAGGGCCGGGTTGAGCGAGGCCGTAATAGGCATTGTTTTGGTGGCGGCAGGCACCTCACTGCCCGAATTTTTCGCCTCGTTTGTGTCGGCACTCAAAGGTAAGACCGAGATTGCACTTGGCAACATTCTCGGCTCCAACATTGCCAATATCTTGCTGATTTTGGGCACGAGTGCAACCATTACCCCACTCAAACTTGGTGGTATTACGGGCGTGGATATGGCTGTGATGTTGTCGGCAGTTGTGGCTGTGATGATAACTGCCTTCACCCTCACCCGCAAACGCATAGACCGCGCAGAGGGCTTTGTGTTCTTTGCCGTCTATGTGATTTATACCCTGTGGCTGTTGCACTAAACAGACATTTTACTACCTTTGTTGCGAGTTAAACCCCACAATTGGAAAGTGATGAATTTTGAAGGATTGATTATAGGCATCTGCACATTTTTGATTATCGGACTCTTTCATCCGATAGTCATCAAAACCGAATACCACTTTGGTGTACGAGTGTGGTGGATATTTTTGATTGCAGGTCTGATAGGTGTTGCAGCCTCGCTGATAGTGGAGAATACACTCCTTTCGACACTACTTGGCGTCTTTGCCTTCTCGTCCTTTTGGTCCATAAAGGAACTCTTTGAGCAACGGGAGAGGGTTAGTAAGGGTTGGTTTCCAAAAAAAGAGTAAAAAACGAATAAAAAGCGAATTTCTGCGTTACGCTCGCCCTCAAAATCCTCATCTGGATAATAACAACCGTGGGTAATGTTTTTATTACCCACGGTTGTTTGTTTATTGAAGGTATAGTTTTTAGTTTCCCATTCGGCTCTTTTCGTCGGCAGCACCGCTCTCCACACTCCTCGCGCGGAACATTTTGCCACTCTGGAAGTTGTAGCGAATACCGACAGTCAGGCTACGCATCCACACATTGGGCGAGTAGAGTCTTTTGTTGAAACCCTCGCCTGCGGAGTGAACTATTTGGTTGGAGGTGTTGAGCAGATTGTTGACTCCGAGCGTGATGGTTAGTTTGTCGCCAAGGAGTTGTTTTTTCAGCGCGAGCGAGATATTGCCGGTGCCCTCTTGTGTGAGGTTACCCACCTTGGCGTCGGTCATAAAATGCCCCGTAAGGTCCACAAACCACCCTTTGGGGAGTGTAAACGAGTTTGCCATATAACCCTGAGCCGTAAATGTGCGGTCATTCTTCTGCTCCTCGACAATTTTTTGGTCAATTACCACACCAAGCAGATTGGCATTGATTGTCCACCAAGGGGTTACTTGCGCAGGAATAGACAGTTGTGCATAGTACTGATAGACATTGTTGAGATTGATATGGATGTATTTGAGTGTGCGCCCTGTGGGGTCGCTTTCATCTACCGTTGCAATCTGGTTTATCATATTGTCCTGCAACGAGGCACCAATAGTGAGCGAATAGCGATAGAAGAATATACCCGTCAGCGAGAGGTTGTTGACATAGACGGGTTTGAGGTTGGGGTTGCCCACTTGGTAGGAGTACTCCGAGAGCTGTGTCCTCACGGGATTCATAGTCCAAAACGAGGGGCGTACAATGGCTCTCTTGTAGGCTGCCGAGATGATGACGGTCTGCATTGGGTTGAGAGGCATCGAGGCGTTCAGGTGGGGGAATAGACTCAGGTAGCGCTCCGAGAGTTGAGGTATGGCGGTGTATTCGGCACGCAGACCTGCCGAGAGTGAGAGTCCCGAGAGGAAGCGTGTGGAATAGATGCCATAGAGTGCTGCGATATGCTCGTTGTAGTCGGTCAGCTGATTGTATTCCGCAAGATTGTGCCACTCCTCTCCCTTTTGGTAGGCGTAGTCTGTGGCGCTGTAAGTGTCCGTAAAGGTGTATTTGGCACCATAGGAGAGGGATGTGAGGTCGGATATTTTCTTCTCTACGGCGGTGTTGAGTGTCAGGTATGTATAGTTGGCCACCGAGTGGTTACGATAGAGCGAATCTGTTGGTGCTCCCTCCACACCTGCAAGAGTTGTTACGGAGTGGTCGTGATTGTTGTTCAGGCCCTCGGTGTTGTTGTTTGCCCAGTCGGCGATGATTTTGAGTGTTGAGCCACGCTCGTCGAGTGTGCGGATGTAGTTGGCTGTTACAGATTGGTTCACAGAGCCACTGAGTTGCTCGTAGGTGCTCTCGTGAGTCTCCGAGTAGTCGCCAAGGGTGTAGTTAAGGTTGCTGAGTGTGCGGCTTGGCGACGAGGGGTCGATGTAGAGGTTGTACTCCACACCCAGACTGCTCCGCTCGTCAATATCATAGATTGCTCCCACCATTCCGCCGCCACTGGTAGCCCTGTCGCTATCTGTGGCAGTCGACGACACGAGCGATGCTCCATTGTCGTAGTGGGTTTGCTCTTGCATGAGGAGCTGGTCGCCCGAATTGTTCATATTTTGTGAGAGCGAGAAGTTGCCGTAGAGGTTCCACCTGCCCTCTTTGTAGTTCAGATTACCATTGGGGCCCACATAGAATGTTGGTGCGAGGGTTGAGGTGTTCAGTCCCAAAGCCACCGAGCCGCTCAGGCCGCTGTCGCGTTGTTTGCGGAGAGTGATTTTGATGATGCCGCTTGCGCTGTCGGCATCATAGTCGGCACCACTCTCGGGTATGATTTCGATTTTTTGGAGATTTTCGGCAGGTATGGCTTTGAGGTATGCCATAAGTTGCTCACCCGACATACGCACCTCCCTCTCGTTAATGAGGATTTTTGCGCCCGACTTGCCGTTGATACTCACTCCACCACTATTGTCGGCGTAGACCGCAGGAGCAAGACGCAACATCTCGTAGCTGTCGCGTCCTTTGGCAAGTGCGCTCTCCGAGAGGTTGTTCATCACAAATCGGTCGGCCTCGCGGGTTATCAGATTACCCGTGATGGTCACAGTTTCAATCGCCTCGGCACTTTGTGTGAGGACAATGGCTCCGAGGTCGGTGTTGGAAGTGAGAGAGAACTCCACAGTTCGGCTCTCGTAACCCACACAAGAGAGCGTGAGGTTATAGAGGCCCTCTGCGGCATTGAACTCAAAGTCGCCATTGGTGTCGGCAACCGTCATCTGGTGGTGCTTGTTTGCGGGTGTGTACTCCTCGCCATCGGGGACAAGAAGCACGGAGGTGTAGGCAACGGGCGCGCCCTCTGTGTTGGTGACCTTGCCTTTGAGTTGGAGGGTTGGGGATTGTGCCATTGTCACAATGGTCGACACCATCATTAGTAGGGATAATAGGGATTTTTTCATAGTCGTTAAGGTGATGCTTGTTACACAATTTGCCAACATATATATATATATTATATATATATATAATCGCAAACTTATGCAAACTTTTTTGCAAAAAAACGCACTTTTAGCCCCACCATACTCAGAGATGGTGGGGGTGAGGGTGAGTGTAAATTATTATTTGCTTAGTGAACTACCGAGTGTCGAGTGGAAGATGCGCTCGTGGCGGAAGTCGTAGGCATAGAGTGCTACGATAGCCACAACCAGAGCTATTGCGCCTGCAACGCCTGTCATACCCGTCAGCAGACGACTGCCATTGGGTATCATCAGCACACCAAGGCCCGCAAGAGCATTGATGGTGCCGTGGATGAATACTGCGGGCCAGACGGTGCCACTCTTCAACACAAAGTAGAGCTCCACAATGCCTGCGAGGATGCAGAAGACCACCATCATACCAATGCCCGCAATCCTTGCATCGGGGTAGTTGTGTCCCATAAGAATCATAGGTGCGTGCCAAATGCCCCACACAACACCAATGAAGAGTGCTGCAACAAAAAACTTCTTACCCCTTAGTGCACTCACCAAATAGCCCCTCCAACCAAACTCTTCGCCAAAGGCAAACAGAGCATTGATGGTTACGCCCGCGAGAATGCCCGAAAGCACCGTGGCAAGCAGCATAACCCACGAGGGGAGTTTGTTGAGCATTGCCAAGTCCTCCTCGGGTAGCGCATTGAGGTCTATGCCCATATTTGCATATTGTGCCATAATTCCCTCCTTAATGGACATAACATCGGCAAACAATCCCGAAATGAGAATGGATAAAGCCACTATTGCGGGAACTATTGCCACCGCCACAAGCCAACTCCAACGAGGACGGAATTTGGTGAGAGGGTTGCCCTTGACCACAAGTTTCAGGCGCATTGAGTGGGGGCGTTCAAAGCCGATTTTACCCTCAAAGGCTTGTAGTATGAGTGCCACAATGGCGGGTAGGAACATATACAACATTCCGAATGTCTGATAACCGGCCAAAGCTTCCAACCCCATTTCGGGACCTGTGAAACCCGATGTGAGGTGGAAAACAAGAGCGACAACCCAACTAATGCCAAGAGTGGCTGCGGTGTAGATTAAAGCTTTTTTCATAGGTTTTTTGGTGTTATTTGTCGTTGGAGGGTTTGGGATTTTTGGGTTTGCGTCCGCTCTTGCGGAGTGCCTCGGCTATTATCCACTGCAACTGCCCGTTGATGCTACGGAACTCGTCGGCTGCCCACTTTTCGAGGGCATCCATAGTCGCAGCATCAACTCGCAATACGAAACTTTTGGTGGATTCTTTTGCCATAACTTTTTTTGGCGGCTCTCTCTTGTGGGCATCTTCGGCGTTATGCTTGGGCTCAAAATCCTCATTTACGCCAAAGTAAACTGCGGTTTCTCGCCCTTCGCAAGCCTTGAATATGCCTCGCAATAGAGAGCCTTTTGGTTGTTGATTAGTCCTAAATTTTGAATTTTCCCCACTCCCTCCCCTAAGTTAGGGGAGGTGCCACATAGTGGCAGAGGGGTCTGTCAATTTTGAATTCTAAATTTTGAATTAGTTATAGAGCGAACCTGTGTTCACAACGGGCTGGGCGCTCTCGTCGGCGCAGAGAACTACCAAGAGGTTGCTGACCATTGCAGCCTTGCGCTCCTCGTCCAAATCCACAACACCATCGGCTTTGAGTTTGTCGAGAGCCATCTGCACCATCGAAACGGCACCCTCTACAATCTTTTCCCTTGCACTGATGATTGCGTCGGCCTGCTGGCGGCGCAACATTACAGCTGCAATCTCGGGAGCATAGGCAAGGTAGTTGATGCGAGCCTCTACGGCCTCAATGCCGGCAATGGTAAGCCTTTCGTTTATGGTTTTGCAAAGAAGCTCGTTGATCTCTTCGGCACCACTACGGAGGGTGGGCTCTTTGGAGTCGCTGCCGCTATTGTCGTAGGCATACATTCCGGCAACCTGGCGCAGAGCAGCATCCGACTGTACGGCCACAAAGTTCTCGAACGCCATCATACGACCTGCAAGTGCACCAATACCCTCCACTTCGCCTTTCTTGTCAATCTTCACGCTCGAAGCCATAGTCTGCGAGTCAATCTCGAAGAGGGCTTTGTAGGTGTCTTTAACCCTCCATACGACCACAACACCAATCATAATGGGGTTACCATTCTTGTCGTTTACCTTGATGGCGTCGGGGTTGAGGTTGCGTGCGCGGAACGAGATGGATTTTGCGGTGTAGAAGGGGTTTGTCCACCAGAAACCCTCCTCTGTGAAGGTGCCTTTGTACTTGCCGAAGAATACCATTGCTTTGGCATTGTTGGGCTCCAATGTGCGGAAGCCCGCCGAGGCAATGCTCATCACAATGATGCCGATGATGCCATAAACGGGCACCTCGTCGCCCACCAATGTTGCGAAATCGTAAATCGATGCGCCCAAAATTGCAAGCATGGCAAACAAGGCTACAAATCCGCTCATTCGGAAACCTTTGAACTCAAATTCTCTCTTTTCCATAGTTGTTCTGTGTTTAGTTAGGGTTGTTAAAGTTATTTGTTTGTTTTTTTTCTTTCCTAATTCAAAATAATATCAAAATGATATTACAAAATTACGGTAATTTTTTGAAACTGCAAGAGAGGCAGAAGATTTTTTTAAGATTTTTTTGTGTGGCAGAAAAAATGGCTTATCTTTGCACCATCAGTTCGGGGCGTAGCGCAGTCCGGTTAGCGCACCTGCTTTGGGAGCAGGGGGTCGAGTGTTCGAATCACTTCACCCCGACAAGACAAAAATGATGAGCCACCTGCACAAAGTGCGGGTGGTTTTGTTATATATTAGGTGTGCTCGAACTCGTTCAAATGCACACCTAATATATAACAAAAATACCTCGCAGATGCGAGGTATTTTTGTATTCCAGTCACCTCCATAGGTGATCACGGCGCGAAGAGCCGCCTTGCGCGGCTCATAACGCCGTAATCACTCCCAACCACGCCCTGAATAGCCCGCCTGCCTACGGCAGTTCTTCCTTTTATTCGCCTCTGCGGTGTAAAGTGATCACCGAGCAAAGCGAGGTAATCACTTCGCCTTGCTCGGCTCATAATGCCGTAATCACTTTTACTATTGATTATAGCACGGTAGATGCCAACCGACTGCCTTTGGCTGTCGTGGCAAGACGATTTATTTAAGTTTGTACCACGACAAAACAAAAAGGTAGGCGTTTATTGGCGGCTACCTTTTCAAAACTACTAACCCAAACTCTTGAAAATGGAGATGTGGTTTTACCACACCGTTTTTTGAGCCGACAGGCGAAACCAAGTCCCCTGCCCGAGGCGGGGGATTTAGGGGGTGGGTAAGATACGAACCGGAGTTTCGTCATTTATTTAAGTTTGTACCACGACAAAACAAAAAGGTAGGCGTTTCACAACGGCTACCTTTTCAAAACTACTAACCCAAACTTAAATAAATGAAGAAACCTTGTTGTAGTCTTGCGACTACGCCATAGATAGTTGCAAACCTCGTGCCACACTTTGGCGCGTGGAGGTTTTTTGGGGATATTATTTTGTTCGCAGGAGATTTGCACTCTTTTTGCACTCTTTGTGGGGCGTAAACCTTTTTTATTTGTTTAATCACACAAAAAAAGTTCAAAGAGTTATGAAAAAAGTTTTTATGATGTTGTGTACGACTCTGTTTGTCGCTTTGTCGGTGAGTGCTGCGGAACTGACGCTCCAAAATTTGCCCCAGAAGGCGCAGAATTTCATCCACGAGTATTTTGCCAAAGACCAGATTCGCAAGATTCATCAGCACCACCACCGCCACGGCGATACCTACAATGTACTCTTCACCGACGGCTCGAAGATTAAATTCGACGCTACGGGACAGTGGATTAAAATCAAACTCCGCAACGACACCATCCCCGTTGAGATTATCCCCGAGTATATCACTACCTATGTGTGGGAGAACTATCCCGATGTGATGATTATGAGCATCGAGAGCGAGGGCGAGGGGCAAGAGGTCGAGCTCTCCGACGGTACGGAACTGACATTCAACCCCAAGAAAGGAGTTGTGAAGATTGACTAAACGAAATTGGGCGACAGTTTGCGTCGCCCAATTTTATTTTAATTTTTCACATCACCAATATAGAACTCAATCATTCTCTGTATGGCTCGCTGACATACGGGGCAGAACCCTGTGGCGGTGTTGTTGCGCATACGGCACACCACCGAGGGACGATAGGCTCCTTTGGTCATATAGTTGGCACCCTCGTAGACGCCTACGGTATAGTCGCGCTCGGCCCTCTTTGTGGGCTCGGAGGGAATGGTTGCACCTTCGGGCATCATATCTGCCCACTTGCTCTCGAAGTCCACGAGGTTTGTGATGTTCTGCTGCCACGGCTCGTTGGTGGCGGTCAGGGGATTGGAGGCAATGTCGGGGGTGTCGTAGAAATACTCGTCTGCCAACCCCGCAAAACTATGCCCGAACTCGTGCACCACAACGGGTGCAAATGCGGGGTGGTGGGCTGTTGTGAGGGTGTAGGAGTTGTAAATACCTCCACCGCCATAGGTGTCCGTGTTGGCAAGCACAATGATATGCTCGTAGGGAATACCCACAAGGAGGTCGGCCATACGGAATATGGCGCTTGTTGTGAGGTAGCGGTCGGCATAGAAGGTGTCGAAATGGCTGCTCACAGCACTCTCTCTCCACTCTCCCTTGCGAGGAATACTCACACCGCTATCCCTGCTGGTGCTCTCCACGGCCACAAAGTTAAAGTGCTCCCTCATTGCGCCAAAGGGCTCGTGAGAGAAGAGGGCCTTGATAGTCCTTTCGGCATCCTTGCGGAAGAGTTCCATCTCCTCGGCGGTGTAGCCCTCGGCCACAATCGCCACATCAATCTTTTCGCCCTCGGCACTGCCACTGAATATGGTGGTGTGGGGTGTGAGTGGTTGGTTGTCGAGATTGCGGATGAGTATGTCGGTGGGATTGAGCTCGTAGCTCATCTCGGCAGCCACCTCTTGCGAAGGGTTGTAGAGCACCACGCGGAGCACTGCGGGTGCCAGGGGCAGGGGAGCGAGAATTGTGAACTCGTAAGCCCTTTGTGCCACCTGAGCCTCCTCCATCGAGAGCCACTCTTGGAATAGCGACGAGAAAGTTGTGCGGTAGATTACCGTGCCCGAAGCCTTGTCCGTAAGCGACAACTCGCCATCGCCACGCAGTGGCACCTCCGAGAGATTTGCCTTTCTGCCGGACCAACCACTCCACGAATGGAGTGCACGGAGGGTTACGCTCTGATAGTTGGCATCGCCACCGAAAATAAGGTCGGTGCGGAGTGTGCGGTTGGTAAAATAGTGGTCAAAATCTTGCGCCCAAAGGCAACCAGCCACAAGGAGCGCAAAGAGTATGGAGATTAATCTCTTCATATATTCAACTTTTAACTTTTATCTGTGATGATAGGGCTCGTGGTTGATAATAGTCATCGCTCGGTAGAGTTGCTCGGCAAAGATTGCGCGGACAATCTGGTGCGAAAAGGTCATACGCGAGAGCGAAATTTTGCCATTTGCCCGTCCATAGACCTCCTCCGAAAAACCATAGGGGCCTCCGATTACGAATATGAGCCTTTTGCATCCGCTCGCCATTCGCTTCTGCATCCAATCGGCAAACTCCTCGCTTGTGGGTTGCACCCCTTTTTCGTCGAGAAGAGTCACAAAGTCCGATGTTTGCAGCAAGCGTAGGATACTCTCGCCCTCCACTCTCTTCTGCTCGGCCTCACTCATCGAGCGGGTATTTTTCACATCGGGAATTATGGTGATACCAAAGCGGGTGTAGTGGCCGATGCGCCCCTTGTACTCCTCGACAAGTGCGCTCACTTCGCGCGAGTCGGTTTTGCCGACAACTATCAGTTCAATGTTCATCGTGCCACCTCGGGGAGTTTAATGTCGCTGTTCCACTCGCCCGAGCCATAGACTACGGGGCGCATACTTTCGCGCTCTTTGAGCCACTCGTAGCACTTGTACATATTGTAGCCGCTGCCCGAGTTGCCGCCCAAGCTCCACGCCACCACCGAGGGGTGGATGCGTACGCGATAGTAGGAGGCGGAAACCCTCTCAATAAACTCTCCCAGCCAAGCGGGATTGTTGGCAAGTGTTCCCTTGCGCGAGCGGTCGCCACCTTTGGAGTCGGTGTTTATGTTTGCCTGCTCCACAACATACATCCCCACGCGGTCGCAAATGTCATAGAACCAATAGGGTTGAGGGTAGTCGATGTAGAGAGTGTTGATGTTCTGTTTTTTCAGGGCCTTAATGTCGGCTTCGGTGGTCTTGGCTCCCGAGGATGTGTTGTAGCGAGTGGCTACAATATCTACGGGCTTACCGTTGCGGAGCAACTTGCCATCCTTGTAGGTGGTGGTGCCAAAGCCTACCTTTATATTTATGTACTCCGAGATGATGCCGTTGCGTTTCAGATAGAGCGTCGCATCGTAGAGTTTGGGGCTCTCGGCACTCCACAGGCGCTCCATTGCACCATAGATGTTGGTGGTAAAGCGCAAGGTGTCGAGCCCCATACCGCCAACCTGCACCTCGCGCAGGTCGTAGTATTTGAGCTCCTTCTCGGGCGAGTAGATGTCGTAACCTACCGAAATCTGCTCGGCAACACGCCTCGAAGAACTAAGCACCACATCCATTTGCAACACACCATAGCTGCCACTCTCGTTGGGTGTGGCACTAACGACTATGTCGTGAATTCTTATGGGGGGCTGCGAATAGAGGAAGAGTTGCTCTTCGAGAGGATTTGCACCCAGCATCTCTGCGGGGCGAAGGTCGCACTCTGCGGGCGAGATTACATCAATGCGTGTAAGGCCGTCGCGGAGAAACTTTGTGATGAGAAACTCGCTGGGTGTGCGGTCGTCGCGGCACACGCCAACCTCGGTGCCATTCACCACAATGCGCTTTTCGGCAGCACCAGCCTCGGTGTGGAGGAAAATATCCCTGTCGCGCCACACAAGTGGAATATCCACCTCATAGCTCACAATCCTCTCACCGGCATCGTTTGTCCTCTCGCCGGTCTGCTTATATTGCAGGTTAAGGTAAAACCTCTCTGCCGAGCGGTCGCCCTTTTCGGCAGCGTTGCGGGTGGAGTAGGAGATAAATTCCGTGCGTGGCTCGGCAACGCCCTGGGTTGTGTAACCATTGGTGCTTTGGGCCATAGCGGAGAGTGATACAAGCAGCGCACAAAGTGCAATAAGCCTCTTTCTCATCGGTTGTTGTGTGAAAAAAATAAAAGTGTCGTCGTCTTTTGAAAAGAGCCCCCGAGAGTACTATTGCCCTCGGAGGCTCTTGGTTGTTTACCCTAAATAATCGAAGGCGTAGGGACTACTCCTCAATCTTTTCGAGTTTAACGGTGAAGTGACGGAGGATAGGAGCCTCCTCAACAATCCTATAACCGTGGTTAATCTTCTCAGCCCTCGATTTGATATTCTTCAAAGCGGCTGCGATAACTGCCATGTGGTTGTCGGTGTAAACGCGGCGAGCGATAGCCAAACGGGTAAGTTCGAGGTCGCTGTAACGGTTCTCGCGAGTAACGGGATCGCGGTCTGCCAAAATCGAACCAATCTCGCAAGCACGGATACCGGCCTCCAAGTAGAGCTCAATAGCCAAAGTCTGAGCAGCGAACTCCTCCTTAGGTACATTGGGCAACATCTTCTTAGCATCTACGAAGATAGCGTGACCACCTGCGGGACGCTGGTAGGGTACGCCGTAGCGGTCGAGAAGTTTGCCAAGGTAAGCCACCTGACGCATACGAGCGTCGAGTTGCTCAAACTCGGTGTTCTCGTCAAGACCTACTGCGAGTGCGTTCATATCGCGACCTGCCAAACCACCATAGGTAACAAAGCCCTCAAAGGAGATGCAGTAGCGTTTTGCGAGGTCAAACTCCTCCTGAGTACGCATAGCGCAGAAACCACCCATATTTACCATACCGTCTTTCTTAGCCGAAATGGTCATAAGGTCTGCGTAGGAGTAGATCTCTTTAACAATCTGTTTGATGGTCTTGTTGCCGTAGCCAGGCTCGCGTTTTTTGATGAAATATGCGTTCTCTGCAAAACGAGCCGAGTCGATGAGCAGTTTGATGCCATACTGGTGGCAGAGCTCCGAAGTCTCGCGAATGTTCTTCATCGAAACGGGCTGACCACCTGCGGTGTTGTTGGTAATGGTCAGAACGCAGAAAGGAATCTTCTCCTTGGGATATTTCTCAAATACTGCACGGAGTTTCTCAATATCAACCTCACCTTTGAAGGGAACCTCCAACTGGGTGTCTTTTGCAGCGTCGATAGTACAGTCAATAGCGGTTGCTTTGCGCGACTCGATGTGACCTTTGGTGGTGTCGAAGTGCGAGTTACCAGGAACGATGTCGCCCTCTTTTACCAAGCCCGAGAAGAGTACATTCTCAGCAGCACGACCTTGGTGAGTAGGCAAGAAGTACTCAAAACCAAAGATGTTCTGGATGGTCTTTTTGAGGTTGAAGTAGGAGGTTGCACCTGCATAACTCTCATCACCGGTCATCATTGCTGCCCACTGTTTGTCGCTCATCGAACCGGTACCCGAGTCGGTCAGAAGGTCGATGTATACCTGCTCTGCGGGAAGTGCAAAAAGGTTGTAGTTAGCCTCTTTAATCCATTTCTCGCGCTGACGGCGAGTTGAAGGTTTGATAGCCTCTACCGTTTTAATACGGTAAGGTTCTGCGTAAGGTAATTTCATAGTTTTTGTGTTTTTTTTGAAAAAAGTTAATTATGTTGTTTGTGTTTTCGTCCAAAAAAGTCGTGCAAGTTGTGATACTCACCTAAAAGTTGGCTTTCACACCCCCAAAGTGCCCCAAAGTTACGCTTTTTATTCTTTTGGTGTTCTGTTTATGCAAAGTTTATTTCACACCCAACTCGCTCTACTTGCCCCTAACGGCACGAAAATCTGCCATTCGCTCCTCGGGAGAGAGGCAGTCAATGCCGTAACCAATCTGCGCAATGCCGTCAAAGTCCTTTTCGCGGTCCTCGTCACACATAGCCTTAATCTTCTTGGCATACTCTCTGCCTCGCCAGATGACCTCGTTGAGTTCTTGCTGCGAGGGGGCGTGGCCGAGTTGTTGTTCCACAACGCCCACAGCCCAATCGTAGGCGTAGTCGTTGTAGTTGTCCATTATGTAATCGAAAGCTGCCTTCAACTCTTCGGGAGAGGTGATCTCTTTGGCTTCTATTTTGTCGAGAATGGTGCTCATTGCCGAGTGGGGCATAAACTGTCCGCCACAATCAATCCAATGACCTCTGCCCGAAATACCCTCTCTTTCTGCTCCGCTGGATAACATCTCCGCGAGGTATTTGTAGAGTGCCTCTTTGTATAGTTTCTTGCCTTGGAATGCTGCCCTACGCGAGATAATCATCCTGCCCCAGTTGATTTCATCTGGTCCCTCGCTGCCCTCCTTACCAAGGAGTTGTTTGAGGGTTGTGATGGCTTTCAGGAGGCGTACTGCGATATAGGGGTTGCACTCTTCGAAGTTGATATTGTCGCGCTTACTCTCTTTGCGTTTATCTCTCTGCGCCCACTTTGCCAAGTCGCGCACAGTGCCATAGCTCGTGAGGTTTTTGGCGGGCAAAAGATATGAGTTTCCGTTTTTCTCCACAAGGTAGGAGTAGGGGAATGTGTCGGTGTCGGCGTGGCTGCGATGACGACCAACAACTACCGTAAATGCGCCATTGCAGCAGGGGAGCATTGTGTAGGCATTGCTACCAAACTTAACACCCCTCAGGTGTATGCCCTGATGTACGGCTCCCGTGCGGAAGAGGTGGTTGGATTGGTTCGTACCCGAGCCGGCATTGAAGAACGAAAAGAGTCCCGCAATGAGCAACGAGGATGTGTGGTGCGAAACCGTGAAAGGCCCGGCAAAAATGCTGCAAGTCTCGCAGTTCTCCAAGTGGGAGTTGGCGAACATTGCCGAGTCGGTGGCGGTAAGATTTTCGATGATGACGCTCTGACCGACAAAGCATCTGCGCATCAGCGAGCCGTTGTCAATCGACGAGCCCTCCTGCACGATGAAATCGTACATCTTGACATCCACGCCAATCTTCGAAATCGAAAGGGGAGTGGAGAGTATTGTTCCGTTTTGGAGAATGGAGGCACCCACAACCTCGGCAGCCTCGCCAATGCGGACATTGCGTATGATTTTGCAGTCGCAAACCTTTGCATCCCTTTCGATGGTGCCCATTGTGGAAGCCACCTTTGCAGCGTGCTCCTCGGCCATACGATTGAGGTTCTCAACAACCAGCGGGCGGTGGCGATAGAGCGCACACATATAGGCGGCCTGCACCGAGAGGTTGTCGAAGATACGGATACTCCTACCTCCGTTTTCGTTGATGGTTGCCACCTCGCTGCCGTTGCCGAACGAGCTTGTACCCTTGGTCTCAATGATACCGACATTGATAATCTTCACCCTATCGCCGATTGTATAGTTGGCGATAAAGGAGGCTACATCTTTGATTGTAACCCCTGCACCAATCCTCACATCGCCCTTGAAACGACAGCGGCAGATGTTCTCCGGAGTAAAACCTTCCTCGGCAACCACAACCCTCGACCAATCGTCTGCCCAGCAGCCGTTGGCGGTCATTGTGGCTACCTCCTCGGGGGAGAGTGCGCGGTATTTTTGTGAATTTGTCTGTACCATTTCCGTTAGGAGATAATAAATAACCTACAAATGTAAGTATTTTTATGTAAAATGTACCTTTATGGAGAGTAATTATGCTATAATTTTGTGCTTTTTTTGAAAAGAATGTGTACATTTGTGACCTCAATTAGTTTGGCGCATAGTGTACATTTGTCTGCGCGTGTGGCCTATAATTGGGGTATGACAAGCGAAATAAACAAAAATAGTTAGGATATAAAATTACACTTATGACAGTACGAATCATTGATTTGCTCCTCACCAAACCCGAAGGTCAGGAGGTCGTAGTTAAAGGTTGGGTGCGTACAAAACGCGGCAACAAGAATGTGGCATTTATTGCCCTGAATGATGGCTCGACCATCAATAACATTCAGATTGTGGTAGATATGGCCACCGCCGACGAGGCGCTCTTGAAGGATGTTACCACCGGTGCTTGCCTTTGCGTGAAGGGTAAACTTGTGGAGTCGGTAGGCTCCGGTCAGCCCGTTGAGGTGCAGGCAACCGAGATTGAGATTTACGGTAAGGCCGATGGCGAGTATCCATTGCAGAAGAAGGGCCACTCGATGGAGTTCCTTAGGGAGATTGCCTACCTTCGTCCCCGCACCAACACTTTTGGTGCCGTTTTCCGCATCCGCCACGCTATGGCTTATGCTATCCATAAATTCTTCAACGACAAGGGCTTTTACTATTGGCACACTCCTCTGATTACCGCTTCGGATTGTGAGGGTGCGGGTGCTATGTTCAATGTCACAACTCTCGATTTGAACAATGTTCCCAAAGGCGAGGATGGCAAGGTGGATTATTCGCAGGACTTCTTTGCACGCCAGACAGCTCTGACCGTTTCGGGCCAGTTGGAGGGTGAGCTTGGTGCGTTGTCGCTTGGTCAGATTTACACTTTCGGCCCCACCTTCCGTGCCGAGAACTCCAATACTCCCCGCCACTTGGCAGAGTTCTGGATGATTGAGCCCGAGATGGCCTTCTACGACTTGGAGGACAATATGGCTCTTGCAGAGGAGTTTATCAAATACTGCGTTCAGTACGCATTGGACAATTGTATGAGTGACTTGGAGTTCCTCAATAAAATGTTCGATCCCGAACTCATCGAGCGCCTCCGCAGTGTTGTGGCTTGCGACTTCGTAAGGCTCGACTACACCGAGGGTATCCGTATCCTTGGCGAGAGCGGCAAGAAGTTCGAGTTCCCTTGCACCTGGGGTTGCGACTTGCAGAGCGAGCACGAGCGCTACCTCGTTGAGGAGTACTTCAAAAAACCCGTTATCCTCATCAACTATCCCAAGGAGATTAAGTCGTTTTATATGAAGCAGAACGAGGACGGTAAGACCGTTCGTGCAATGGATGTTCTCTTCCCCAAGATTGGCGAGATTATCGGCGGTAGCGAGCGTGAGGCAGACTACGAGAAACTCAACAACATCATTGAGGAGCGCGGTATGAGCAAAGAGACTCTCTGGTGGTATCTCGACACTCGTCGTTGGGGCTCGGCACCTCACAGTGGCTTCGGCTTGGGCTTTGAGCGCCTCTTGTTGTTTGTGACGGGTATGGCTAACATTCGTGATGTGATACCATTCCCTCGTACTCCCAAAAACGCCGAGTATTAATGAATGTATCTCGTGGGTGATTTTTGTACCAGCCATCGCATCGCAAGTTCCTCATTTACGCCCTGTAAACTGCGGACTTGCTCGCTCGGTTGGCACAAAAATCCCTCCACGATATAGCATTCATCGTGTTGTGGCGCAAAATCAAGCCTTGAACTCGCTCCGCGATATGCACTAAATATAAGAGGGTTGATATGTCCTCGCTGAGAAACTGAAAAAACTTCCCAAAACTTTAATGAATGAAGAGACCGCGCACAATAAAGTGGTCTTTTTTCACATTAAAGTATAAAGTAAGTTATGAGTTCATTTAGTCAAAAACAGGTATTGGGTTTGAGCCAGAAGCTCTCGCCCCAGCAAATCCAAATGATTAAACTCCTCGAACTCCCAAGCTTGTTGCTCGAACAGCGCATCAAGCAGGAGATTGAGGAGAATCCCGTGTTGGAGGAGAGTGTAAGGGAAGAGAGCGAGGACGATGAGGAGCGCAAAGAGATCTCCGTTGAGGAGTATCTCCGCGAGGACGATACTCCCGCCTACAAAATGCGCACCAACAACTACTCGAAGGACGATCGCCAACCGACGGTCTACATTACGGGAGGACGGTCGTTGCAGGAGTTCTTGGAGGAGCAGTTGGGCTATAAAAACCTCTCGGTGCGCGACAATGCCATTGCCAGATACCTCATTGGCAGTCTTGATGACGACGGATATTTGCGTCGCGACCTTGTATCTGTGTCGGACGATATAGCTTTCAGTATAGGGTTAGACCTTTCGCCCGAGGAGTTGGAGCGTGTGCTGAGGGTTGTGCAGGAGTTGGAGCCTTCGGGTGTGGGTGCGAGGAATTTGCAGGAGTGTTTGCTGTTGCAGTTGCGTTCGCTCGAACCTCTCGGCGAGGCTCAGCAGCTGGCTTTGAGGATACTATCCGACCACTTTGACGACTTTGCAAAGAAACACTACGACCGCCTACTCTCACGGCTCGGTGTTGAGCGTGAGGAGTTTTCGGAGGCCATTGAGGAGATTCGCCACCTCTCGCCCAAGCCGGGCAACCTCTATGGCGACGCTTCGGATGATGCCGCGCCCTATGTTGTTCCCGACTTTATTTTGGACTACCGCGATGGCGAGTTCGACTTGCGACTTAACTCCTACAATGTCCCCGATTTGAAGGTAAATCGTCGCTATATGGAGATGTTGCGCAATTCTATGGCGGGTGGTGCTACGGCCGAACAGGATAGGGAGGCAGTGCAGTTTGTGAAGAGTAAAATAGACTCGGCAAAGTGGTTTATATCGGCCATTAAGCAACGCCAAGATACTCTGCTGGGCACCATGACCGAGATTTTTGAGTACCAAAGGGAGTACTTTATAGATGGCGATACAAAGAAACTCAAACCTATGATTCTTAGGGATATTGCCGACCGTACAGGGTTGGATGTATCGACCATTTCGAGGGTTGTCAATAGCAAGTATGTACAGACGCACTTCGGCATCATTCCGCTGAAAAGTCTCTTCTCGGAGGCTATGCAGACCGATAGTGGAGAGGAGGTTTCGTCGTACGAGATTAAGCAAATTCTCTCGGACTGCGTCGAGGAGGAGGACAAACAGCACCCCCTGACAGATGAGGCGCTGATGAATATCCTCAACGATAGGGGGTATCATATTGCTCGTCGTACGGTGGCAAAGTACCGCGAGATGCTTCGTATTCCCGTTGCTCGTCTTCGTCGCCAAATCTAATAAACAGGCACCACTATGCCCACCACGAACAAGCAAATACCGACTCTTTTGGCGCAAGGCATTTCGCTCTTGTGTCATCCGCTGACTATGGCAGTGTGGATGGCGTTGGCGACGATGTTTGGGCTTGCAGGCCCTCTCTCGTATCCAATGCCCGTAAGGTGGTATGTTGTTGGCACGGTGACCTTTATGACGCTTATTGTCCCTTGCTTGTTTGTGTGGCTGTTGCGCCTTTTTGGTGTGATGCACCACGGGGAGGGGGATACTCGTCGCCTGAGGATTATGATGATGGTCGTGATGGCGGTTTGCTACACTTGTTGTGGTTGGGTGTTCGACAATGTGGCGGTATTGTTCCTTGTTCGCAAGACGCTCTATTCGGCCACTGCTGTGGTGCTACTGCTGGTTGTGTGCGAGTTTTTCTATCCGCTCAGTTGCCACACCACAGCACTCGGGGCGCTACTCGGTATGATGTGGATGCTGCTGTATGTGGGAAATACGGCTTTGCTTGTACCTTTTATAATAGGTATTGTGGCGGTTGGTCTGCTTGCCACCGCACGGCTCTATCTTACGGGGTGTAGGGTTGGCTCGGTGGTCTGGGGCGCACTCCTTGGCTTTGCCCTCTCGGCGATAATGCTGGTAATGATATAGTAAATGGCACCCGCTTGGGTGCCATTTGTGTTATGTTTTTAGAACTCTAAACCATAGCCTATGGTGAGGAATGAGCAGTCGAAGTTGGACTGGAAGCCGAGGCTGTAAGAGAAGTTGGCGACCAACCTCAATCCGAAATCAATACCAAAATCGTCATCGACCAATCCGCAACCGCCATACATCTGGAACATTCCGTCCAACATACTATATATGGGACCTGTGGTGAGTGTCATACCGCAAGCATCGATGGGGGCGAGGAGGGTACCATACCAACCGAGTGTTGAGGGTGTCCACGATGCCGATGCACCCATAAGGAATCCATCGCCGAGAGCCATCATCGTATCGACTGCGAAGGTGGTGTAGTTGTCGCTACTTTGTGTGAATATCATCGCGGGCCATAGCGAAACGCCAATGGTGGGGACAACCTCGCCCATCATAAACTGGCAACCCACCGATAGTGACGAGAGGGAGAGCAGATAGTCATCGGATAGTTTGTGGAAGTTGAGCCTTATGCCCACATCTGACGAAAGATATGTTCTGCTGTCGAAATGGGGACCAATACCGGCATATAGTTGCCACTCTATGTCGTCATAGTGGTCGTTCAGGCGTAATATGGGACCTATGCGAAAGCCCCAACTATCATCGCCACCCATCATACTTATGGAGGAGTGTATGCCCACTCTGCCACGATTCTTATCGAAGAAGTAGCCCAAATTCACACCGAATGTTGCGTCCCAATTATCCGATACGGCATAGCCTACCAATGGCTCGGCAAACATGGTGTTGTCGAAACCGTGGTAGTCGGTAACCCAATCCATAATTTTGTCCGCGTGGCGATTTATAGCCTCTGCGCTATCCTTAAAGAAGTAGTGGAGTGGGCGAGCATCCCTATCTCTTCTCTCTGCTTCCAATGCTGCTTGTGCCCTTGCTGCTGCTTCGGCACGGGCTTTTGACTCCGCCTCTGCCTTGCGCTTTGCTTCGGCTTCGGCTTTGGCTCGCTCCTCAGCCTCTTTCTGGTAAATATCTTCCAAATGCCATTCTACAACGGCAGATATAACCTCGTCTTTCCCATTGTCATACTTTAAGAATTTCTCAAAGTATGACTTGGCAATGGTGTAGTCCTTTGCTACGGCACGACCAAAATAGTGCATTTCACCCATATGGTATAGTGCTTTGGGGTGGTTCTGTGTCGCTGCTTTGCGATACCAATATAGAGCTGTGTGCTCGTCTTGTGCAACCCCATAGCCATTGTCATACATAGTGCCTAATATGCATTGGGCATACATATACCCCTGTTCTGCTGCCTTGCGAAACCAGATGGCTGCTGTTTTGTAGTCTTGGGGAACTCCATTGCCATTGTAATAACAATTTCCTAAACCGTATTGTGCGTTTACTTGCCCTTGTTCCGCTGCTTTGCGATACCAATCGGCAGCAGTAGAGTAGTTTTGTGCAACACCCCAACCGTTTTCATAGAATATACCTAAGTTACATTGTGAAAGTGGATCCCCCTGCTCTGCTGCTTTACGATACCAATAGGCGGCAGTTGCGTAGTTCTGTTCAACACCCTTGCCATTCGTATATAATAGTGCTAAATTAAATTGAGCCTCTACAACTCCTTGCTCTGCGGCTTTTTGGTACCAATAGGCGGCGGTGGAGATGTTTTTGGTCACACCTCTGCCGTTTGTATATAAGACGGCTAAATTAAATTGCGCAGACTTGTGCCCTTGCTCCGCTGCTTTGCGATACCAATAAGCAGCCAATGCATAGTCTTGTGCAACGCTCCAACCTTGGCTATATAGAGTTCCCAAACTCTCTTGCGCCCCTGCCGAGCCCGATTCGGCAGACTGCTTTATATAGTCTAATTGGTATTGTGTAAGATTTTGCAAATCTAATTGTGCCATAGCACTACACACTCCAATGGTGAGCAGGGTGACAAGGAGTAGGAGTAGATTTTTCATAGGTCGGGTAGTTTGTGTGATAAAAAATCAACTATCTTCCACAAATATACACGCTTTTTGTAAATAAAAAAAACAATCGGCACCCTGAAAAGTGCCGATTGTTTTTTCGATTGCTAATGGTAAAGCCTGACTACTCTGCCACCTCCTCAGCTGCGGGAGCCTCAACCTGGTTGGGCATAACAGGAGCCTCTTCGGTTGCGCCACCCATGAGCTGCTCGATTACAGCATCACCGGCGGGAGCGTTAGCCTTCTTGTGCGAAGACATAGCAACTGTCGAGAGAAGGCTCAAAACTACGATACCGATTGCGAGGTACCAAGTAGCCTTTTCGAGGAAGTTTGCGGTCTGACGAACACCCATAACCTGGTTCGATGCACCGAAGTTAGCAGCCATACCGCTTTTGGGGCTCTGAGCCAACACCGACAAAACGAGCAGGATGCTGGCGATAAGAATCAAAATTACAAGAAATGTGTACATTGTGCTTATGTTTTTTAATTATTTTTTGTCCTGTTCAAGGCTCTGCTTTTTTAGCGCCTCAATAAGTTCGGCAAAGTAAACACTTTTTTGCGTATCTTGCAAACTTAATTTTTGATATATCTCAATTGCGAGGTCAAAAAGGTGCTGTTTTGCGTAAATTTCTGCCAATTCTTCGCTAATAAACTCCTCTTCAAGCTCGTCGGAGGTGCCGATTTCATCCTCTATGGGTGCATCGGTTGTCGCCTCGTCAATCACTATGCGGTGTTCGCCTTCGAGCAAAAACTCGTCAATAATGTTGAGCATCTGACTGCGTCGCAACTCTTCGGCTTTGACGGTTTTGAGCAGCGGTGCTATGGGTGCACGCTGCTCCCTCTGGCGCAGAGCGTACAACACACCCCCCTCAATCTTCTCGCCCCTTTTGTGCAGTGCGCACTTTGGAGCACCCCACCACGGATACATACCCCTCCACTCACATAGTTGCTCGGTGGTGGCGGTGTCGAGCGTTATTTTGGTGCTGTCCGACATATACTCCTACCAGTTGGCCACTGCGGCGTTGAAAATATCCTGCACGAGCTGTTCGCAAATCTCCGTGATGAGCGTATCCTGAATATCCTGCAAGAGCGATGTCGCATCGTATTCGGCAAAGGCGCTGAACGACTTGTTGTAGTTGTTCTGCGGCTCGTAGATATTAGTGAACTTAACCTTTACGGTGATGGTCAGTCGGTTCATTGCGGCCGTCTCGGCCGAGGTGATGGCGGCAGGCGTTGAGGTGTAGTTGGTAATCTCACCCTCGAAAGCCAAGTCACCACCCGTCGAAACGAGTTGTAGTTTGGTTTGGCGGGCAAACTTATCCTGCAATGCGTCGGTCAGTGTCGAGGAGAGCGAGGGTGCCACCATTGGCGCGTTGTTGGGGAAGTAGGGAACACTCACGGTCTTTGCTTCGAGTGGAATTGATGCACCCGAGAAGGAGTATTTCACGGTGCAACCGCCCAGCGTTGCAGTCACCAAGGCGAGTAGCATCGCCATCATTATCTTGCTAAATTTCATCTATTCCAAGGTCTTTAAGTTTTCTGTATAGTGTTCTTTCGCTCATAAAGAGTTCCTTTGCGGCATCTTTGCGCTTACCGCCATTGCGACGCAAGGCCTTCAAGATAGCCTCCCTCTGCACATCCTCTTTGGAAAGAGGGCGCGAAGGCTCGTCGAAGACCTCTTCGCCTATGGCATCTTGGGCCTCGTGTGTGTAGTGCCCCGAAGAGGGGAGATAGCCTGCCACCTGAGGTGTTTCGCGCTGAGGCTCGTGGGTGTAGGGCTGCGAAGAGCCACTCATCACCTCCAACAACATACGCTTAACATCCGAGATGTCGCGCTTCATATCGAAGAGAACCTTGTAGAGGAGTTCTCTCTCGTCGGTGTAGTCTTCGTTGCGGGTGTCATTCATCACAATAGGCGTGGAGCCAACACCCTCCGCAGAGAGATATTTGCGTAGCGTGGCTGCCGAGATGATGCGCGAGGGCTCAATTACGGATATTTGCTCCGCTACATTTTTAAGTTGGCGGATGTTGCCCTTCCAATAGTAGTTTTCGAGCAACGCCCTTGCCTCCTCGTCGAGCGATATGGCGGGCATTTTGCAACTCACCGACACATCCGAAGCAAATTTGCGGAACAACAGATGTATATCCTCCTTGCGCTGGCGGAGCGGGGGAACGGCTATGGGTACTGTCGCGAGCCTATAATAGAGGTCTTCGCGGAATTTACCCTCGGCAATGGCGCGTGTCAAATCTACATTTGTAGCAGCCACAACCCTCACATTGGTCTTTTGGGGTTTTGAGGAGCCTACGCGCAAGAACTCACCCGTCTGCAACACCCTCAGCAGGCGCACCTGTGTGGCAAGAGGAAGCTCGGCAACCTCGTCGAGAAATATGGTGCCTCCGTCAGCCTCCTCGAAGTAACCTTTGCGCGAGTCGATAGCCCCCGTAAAAGAGCCCTTTTCGTGTCCAAAGAGCTCCGAGTCGATAGTTCCCTCGGGAATAGCACCGCAGTTTACGGCCACATATTTGTTGTGCTTGCGTGCCGAGTGGGCGTGGATAATCTGCGGAAAAAATTCCTTACCCACACCGCTCTCGCCCGTGATGAGCACCGAGAGGTCGGTGGCCGCAACCTTCACAGCCATCTCTATGGCCCTGTTGAGCGGCTCGCTATTGCCGATTATTCCAAATCGTTGTTTTATAGCAAATAAATCTAACATTGCTTTGTGTATTTCTGTCGGTTGCGCTCTATGGGCAATTTCTGCGTTACGCTCGTGCTCAAAATGCTCATTTACCCATAGTAAACTCCGCTTTTTCGCACTTCGCAAGCCTTGAACTTGCCTCATATATCGCAACCTTGAACTTGTTGCGTCTTGTCGGTTGCGCTCTATGGGCAATTTCTGCGTTACGCTCGTGCTCAAAATGCTCATTTACCCAGAGTAAACTCCGCTTTTTCGCCCTTCGCAAGCCTTGAACTTGTTGCGTCTTGTCGGCCGCGCTATAAATAGTCTGCCGACTACCGACAATTTTCAATTTTGAATTTTGAATTTTGAATTTTCAATTTTCAATTTTCAATTCCCTCTCTACTCATTCACCTCAACGGTTGTGGTGTCGAGATTGACCTCCACACGGTCATTCGAAGGAATCATTCCCCAAATGAGTGCAAGGAAGGCCATTGCCAACGCTACAAGTGCCACGATGGTAATGCCGTCCATCTTCTTGCGAGTGTGGTGGGGCTGAATTTTGCTCCTGCGCTCTGTGGGCTCGTCTTCCTCCTCGGTTTTGTAGATGACCTTCTTGGGCTGAGGTGTGGGGGCTACGGGCTGGGGCTTTACGACGGTCTGAGCTTTTGCGACGCTCTGAGGTGCTGCCTGCTCTTTTGCGGCCGATGCTGTGGGTTGCGCAGGCTGTGCAGGCGCGGTGGGTTGCGCGGGTGCAACGGGCTGTGCAGGTGCAATGGGTTTGACGGGCACAAAGGCGTCGTCCTCTTCCAAAACATCCACTCCGTGCTCCGGAATGGAGTGCGCCGAGGGGGTAAACGAGAAGTTGATGCCACCATCGGCACGGGCAAGCAACACGCCTACGCCATCAATAATGAACTTCTTGTTGGTGGCGAGTTGCTGTTTGATAGTCGCTACATAGTTGTTTACAATCTCATTTGCATTGCTGGGGCTTACATCGAGGGTGTTGATGATAAGTCCGGCGAGGATGCCGTCGCTTTTGCGGAGCATCTCCATAAAGACAATCTCTCCGTTCTCCTTGCGGCGGAGGAGTGTACCCACTTCGGGGATGATAAGCCTTGCCTCGGTGGTGATGTGCTTTGCGATGATTGCACTGATTTTTGTGGTCATAGCCTTATGTATTTTTTGAGTTTATCTTCCAAATAACCCACAAAATTAACTATTTATTATGAAAAGTCTGCCAAAAAGTCATAAAAATCTGCCAATTTTGGCATAAAATCACATTGGTGGTTGATAATCTCAAAAAGAATTATTTGTTTTGCATTGTGAAAATGGCGTAAAAGTAACTCGATTACTTTGGCGTGAAATTTTCAAAGTAGCGAAGACGGATTGTGAAACTCTATTGTTTTTGAGAAAAATGAAGAACAAGTACACCGACCTTATTGAGCAAACTTACGATTGGCCACAGGGCGAATTTTCGGTTGAGGACAACGAACTCTATTTCCATAATGTGCCTCTGATGGACATTATCAAGCAGTATGGTACACCTCTAAAAATTACCTATCTGCCCAAAATATCTTCGCAGATTCAGCGTGCCAAGCGACTCTTCAATGTGGCTATGGCAAAGGTGGACTATAAGGGCTCGTACAACTATTGCTACTGTACTAAGTCGTCGCACTTCTCGTTTGTGTTGGAGGAGGCTTTGAAGAACGACATCTATCTCGAAACATCGTCGGCATACGACATTCCTCTCATCAATGCACTCTACGAGCAGGGACTCATTGATAAGGATATGTATGTGGTTTGCAATGGTTTCAAGCGTATGCAGTATGTCGAGAACATTGCGAGTCTTATCAATTCGGGCTTCGAGAATACCATTCCCGTGCTAGATAACAAAGAGGAATTGGACCAGTTGGAGGGGCTCTTGGAGAGGCCTTGTAAACTCGGTATCCGCATTGCAGCAGAGGAGGAGCCTAAGTTTGACTTCTATACTTCGAGGCTCGGAATTCGCTATAACGACATTGTCGAGTTCTACAAAAAACGCATCAAGGGCAACAAGAAACTCAAACTCAAAATGCTCCACTTCTTCATCAATACCGGTATGAAGGATACGGCGTACTATTGGAACGAGCTCAACAAATGTATTCAGGTTTACTGCGAACTCAAAAAGATATGTCCCGAGCTCGATAGCCTAAATATCGGTGGCGGATTTCCCATTAAGAACTCTCTCAACTTCGACTACGACTATGAGTATATGGCCGAAGAAATCGTTGCACAAATCAAGAGTAACTGTAATCTGAATGGTGTGGATGAGCCCAATATCTTCACGGAGTTCGGCTCGTTTACCGTTGGCGAGAGTGGCGCAACCCTCTTCTCGGTGCTCAACCAGAAACAGCAGAACGATAGGGAGCGTTGGTATATGATTGACAGCTCGTTTATGACCACTCTGCCCGACATTTGGGGTATAGACCAGCGCTATCCTTTGCTCGCCATCAACCATTGGGATAAGGAGTATCAGCGCGTGTTCCTCGGTGGCCTCACCTGCGATAGCGAGGATTTTTATAGTGGCGAGTCGCACTCCAATGCTGTCTTTTTGCCCAAGTTGGACAATGTCGAGGAGCCTTTGTATGTAGGTTTCTTCCACACTGGCGCATATCAGGAGTCGGTGGGTGGCTTCGGCGGTATTCAGCACTGCCTTACCCCCGCACCCAAGCACATCCTTATTGATATAGACAAGGAGACGGGCGAGTACTACACCCGATTGTTCGCCAAGGAGCAGAGCTATCGTTCGATGCTCCGCATCCTCGGTTATTAAAAAAACGCATATAAGCGGCGATTTCGTCGTTGCACTGCGATAAATCCCCTCCTCATTTACACTTAGTAAACTGCGGAGGGGATTTTCTTGTGCGCCTAGAACTCGCTCGCTTCTATGCGTTTTTACTTTTCAAAGAACCACCCTCACAAGTGCGTCGCTCCGACGCCTGCGGACTCGCCTTCTTGTTTGGCACAAAATTTCCTCCGCAATCTGCTACTCGCTGCTCGCGCATCTTGCGAATACCTTTGCTCCAAATTCCCACAACGGCCTCCTCATTTACGCTTAGTAAACTGCGGAGCCCGCTTTCTTGCACGCCTAGAACTCGCTCGCTTCTCTGCGTTTTTACTTTTCAAAGAACCACCCTCACAAGCGCGTCGCTCCGACGCCTGCGGACTCGCCTTCTTGCTTGGTGCAAAATGTTGTGCATTAGGATGTCTAGGTAATCCTAGTCTTCATAGACTTCCTAATAAAAAAATAGGCTCGGCAGCATTGCCGAGCCCAATTAATTTTGCATTTTGAATTCTTAATTTTGAATTCTATTTGAGTGTGTCTACTGCCTTGCAGAGTCGCGCGAAAATCTCCTCAATGGAGCCTGTACCGTCGATGGCGATATGCTTACCCTGTGCGGCGTAGTAGTCGGCCACGGGCGCGGTTTGTTCGTTGTAGATGCGGATGCGGTTGCGGATAACCTCCTCGTTGGCGTCGTCGGCTCTGCCGCTATCCTTGCCACGCAATAGCAGGCGCTTAACGAGTTCATCTTCGGGGACTTCGAGCGAGAGCATCACATCCACCTCACTGTTCCACTCATTCATCAGCAGGTCGAAATGCTCGGCCTGATAGGTGTTGCGGGGGAAGCCGTCGAAGATACTGCCCTCCACATCTTGGTGGGTAGCCATAAAGTTCTTGACGATGGCGATTACCAAATCGTCGGGGGCGAACTCGCCTCGTGCGATGCACTCCTCTACCTGCTTTCCTGCGGGTGTCTGAGCTGCAATCTCGTTCCTGATAACCTGACCTGTTGAAATATGGTTAAAACCATATTTTTCAACTAACTTGACCGCCTGTGTTCCTTTGCCGGCACCGGGCGCTCCAAAAAGTACTATATTTTTCATTATAATGTGTTGGTGCAAATTTTCACGAGTGCAAATGTAGGCATAAATATGCGAATTTCATACCTCGTTAGTAAAATTTTTTATTATCTTTGCCAATAATTTGATTTTAAGCGTATGAGTAAGCGTACTGAAATTTCGGAGTTGGGCCATTTTGGTCTTATCGACCACCTTACGAGTGGCTTTGAGTGTAATCACGAGAGCAGCGTGGTGGGTATTGGCGACGATGCCGCAGTGATTGATGCGGGCGATAAATACCTTCTGCTCTCCACCGAGCTGCTGCTCGAAGGTGTACACTTCGATTTGACCTATTTCCCCCTGAAACACCTTGGCTATAAGGCTGTTGTGGCAGGTATGAGCGATATTATTGCAATGAACGGTACTCCCCGACAGCTGACCGTTTCGATTGGTGTTTCGGCGCGCTTTGCCGTAGAACACCTCGAAGAGTTGTATGAGGGTATTAAGGCGGCCTGCAAGGAGTACTCCATCGACCTTGTAGGTGGCGATACAACGGCTTCGGTCAATGGTCTTGCGCTGAGTGTGTCGGCTGTGGGCGAGGTTGCAAAGGATAAACTCGTGCGCCGCTCGGGTGCGAAGGTCAACGACTTGGTGTGCATCACAAGCGATTTGGGTGCAGCTTATATGGGCCTCCACCTTTTGGAGCGCGAGCGTATTGCTCTGGATGGTCATCCCAACCCCAATCCTGACTTCAAGGGCCACGAATATATCCTTCGTCGCTGGCTCAAACCCGACCTGAGGCTGGATATTATTAAGGCTTTGGAGGCGGAGGGTATTGTTCCCAGCGCGATGATTGATATTACCGACGGCTTGGCTTCCGACGCTCTGCAAATATGTAAGGCTTCGGGCTGTGGTGTAAGGCTCTATTTGGAGCGTGTGCCCATTGCTGCCGAGACGAGGGCTATGGCCGAGGAGCTCAATGCCGACCCCATAGTGGCAATGCTCAACGGTGGCGACGACTACGAACTGATGTTTACCGTGCCGCTGGAAATGAGGGATAAGGTGCTACACTTTGGCGGTGTGGATGTCATTGGCCACATAACCGAATGGGGAGCAGTGCTTGTGACTCCCGAGGGTGGCGAGCTGCCACTTACAGCCCCCGGTTTTGCCAAAAAAGAGCAATAAACGATAAAACATATTATCTTCCTCGTAAAGTTAGTGCTTGCCCCAACTCTGGTGAGTACTAATTTTTTGTTCTACTCTTATGTTGAATTCTTGACATTGTGTTTTGAAAATAGGGGAGGGTAAATAAAAAACATTTTAATAAATCTGTAACATATAAAAATAGTTTTCATATTTGTGGGGATAAACGATTCGGGTTGGCCCACTACTCTTGGGCAATGAGCCTGCTTTTTAATCATAAATTACTAATATGATTTTTATATGAATTTGAATTTCAAAGCATTGCGTGCTATTGTTGTTGCGTTTGTAGCATTGGCGACAACGGCGTGTAGTGAGACGGAGCCGATAGTTGTCTATGGGCTCACACTTTCACAATCGAGCGTGGTGTTTGACGCCGATGGTGAGGAGGTTAAAGTTCACCTCTATGAGCGCACAAGGGGCGACGATTTCCCCAATGCACCCACTTCGAGTTCGGCACACACCGACTGCTTTGCGGGTTGCGAGGGACTCAGCGACTATGCAAATATCCCCGAAGATTGGAAATAGTGACGATATTAAAAAGGTTTAGATATTGAAAAAATATGAAACGATTCTACCTATTATATATATTGGCAAGCGCACTGATGCTTGCAACGGGTTGCGAGAGTGAGCCTGCGTAAGTTTTGCAGGCCGAGCCCGATTATGCCTATGTGGAACTCTCCTCGTCGGTGCATGCCGGAGCGTGCCGACACATACCTACGACGAGGAATATAACCTCTTGGAGAGCGAGGAGGAGTACTACGCCATTCAGGCGGAGATTGAGGCTGCTCGCGAGGTGCTGAATGTCAACAACGAGCAGAAATAGGAAAATAACTAAATAATCAACTAATTAACTAAAACTTAAAAATACAATGAAAAAAGTAAACGAGATGTATGAAGCGCCCTTCTTGGAGGTCGCGGAAATCGAGGTTGAGAGTGGCATTGCCGGCTCTCCCAATGGTGCCTATGGCGATTATGGCGAAGCCGGTCAGGGCTCTGGCTATATTGACTATGGTGGTGGAGAAGAAGTTTGCCTCTAAAATTGTCTTTGGACTATGAAAAAGATGATGAAAACCTTGGCTCTTGTTGCAGCAGCAATGGGGCTCACCGCGTGCCAGAACGATTTTGAGGAGCAGGTTCAGGTAAAAGATTCGGTTGTTGTTAATTTTGTTGCCGACTCGGCCGAGAGCCGTACATCGGTAGATACGAGTGGCACGACTCCTGTGTTCTCGTGGAACGCAGAGGAGAGTTTTGCGGTTTTGGAGCAGACCACCTCGCTTGCTGAGGCTACTGCTGTGGAGTATACAAAAGTGGACGAAAAGGCAAATATCAAGGCCACTTTCAACGCCAATCCCGATAAATCGGATTATAAATATGTTACCATCTATCCCGCAAGCGGCTATGCGGGTGGTGCCGAGAGCATTGAGAGTGTAACCCTCAATCTTCCTTCGGTGCAGACTATGGCCGAGGGTAGCTACGACCCCGCTGCCGACCTTATGGTGTCGGAGGTTGTTACCACCTCGGCACAACCCACCGAGGCCGACGAGGCCCAGATGGTACGCTTCACCCGCTTGGCGGCTGTTGTGAAGATGTCGCTCAAAAACTTTGGTGTTGCCTTGGGCGATAAGGTACAGTGCGTAACTTTCGAGGCTAATGGTAAGGCCTTGGCAGGTGATGTGACTGTGAACTTTGCCGACCTTTTTGAGGTGGATGGCGTTACTCACAAACTTACCGCAGCAGCAGAGATGAGCAACAGTGTGACGGTTAATACCACATCGTCAGGCGACATCTATTTTACCACTCTTCCCACCACTCTCGTTGCGGGCGATGCTTACGCCATTACAATCGTTACCGACAAATACCTCTATGTGAAGAAGGGTACTATTCCCGCAGAGAAAACTCTCACTTTTGCGGCAGGTATGGTTACCCGCTTTGGTGTGGATATGAATGGCGTGGCGCCTAGTAATAAATGGAAACTTGTCAAGGATGCATCCACCCTCAAATCGGGCGATGTTGTGACCTTTGTAAACGCAGCTGCGACTTTTAACAACCATTATGCATTGAGTGCGAAGTATAATGGCACAATTTATCCTTATGCGGCTACTACTGCTATTGTAAAACTTGGCGATTATCTCTATCATCCCATCTCGGAAGTTTTGGAAGATAGAATTCAGCAGGTTACCCTCTCGAAACGCTATGATGATAAGGTTGCATTCGATCTCTACAATGCTGCCGATGAGTTTACCGGCGATGATAAGAGTGGATTTTATAGCTCGACGAATTCAAATCAATACTTCAAACTGCAAGATTATCCCAACAATAATACATTGTTCTACATCACTATTGAGAATGGTGTCGCTTCGGTTGTTGCCAAAGATGCTTCTTATGATTACAAGTATTTACAGTTCAAGCCCGGCAATACTGCATCAAGTCCAAGCCGATATTTCCAGTTGAGGAAAATAGCTGATGTCAAAAGTGATAACGCAGTTTGTATCTACAAATTAGAAGGTGCAAAGGGTACTATTCCCGTTACTCCTGCTATTGTGACCGTTCCCGATAAAGATGAGCCTGTCGTTGTTGCCGAGGAGGGTGCAACAGCGGGTGCTATTAGTGCTGTTACCTTCAACTATGTTGGCGATTGGCAGATTTCGGTGTCGGATACTGTGAAAGGCGAAGCAGAAGACGCTACTTGGCTCAATGTGACCTATGATAAGGCTAACAACTGCCTTACCTACACAGCCGAGCCCAATAGTGGTGCCGTTCGCTATGCAACAGTTACCATCACCGCCACTCTCGACGGTCAAACGCCTCTCACTTGGACATTTGGTATGCTCCAAAAGGGTGCGGCCGAAACTATTACTATTGCTGAGTTTGCAAAATTGTCAAAGGATGTAAATTCAATCTATAAGCTTACAGGTAATGTTGTTACCCTTGCTGGAAATGCAACTTCTTCTGGTTACTTCTTGTCGGATGAGAATGGCAATCAAGTTGAAATTGAATACTTGGATACCGAAGATGGTGAAGATGTTTGGGGACACAACACCATCTCTATTCAATTGGGTGATATTATGACTGTTACTACTGTCCCAATGGGTAGTAAAAAGGGTGGAAGTAGCTCATATCCTTCCTACTACAAAGGATACTATCGCTTGAACGCAACCGCAACGCCCTCGATTGTTGATTATGTGGGTGGCGACGCTACTATCACTGTTACCACAGAGGGTAATCTCTTGCCCGCAGATGGTGTTATCGAAGGTGCAATGGCAAAGGCTCATGATTTTGTAACTTTCAACTATACTGATGGCGACGCAACTGCAACCGCAACCTTTGCAACGAATAGTGGCGGCTCGCGTAGTGCAGAGTTCAACTTTACCTATGGTATGGCTTCTGCTTCCGTAAGTGTTGGCCAAAAGAATGATCCTTCGGTGAAAGTGGGTTGGTTCCTCGTTACCGACGCAAGCGAGCTGAAAGTTGGCGACAAGGTTATTATCGCAGCAAAGAACCCCGATGGAGATAAAGATTATGCGATTAAGAAGTATACATCAAGCAATCCATCAACTACTTCGGCCATTGCTATTGAAGTCCAAGGTGACGAAGTTGCAAGTGTGGAAGGTGTAGAGCAGTTTGCTCTCGAAAGCGGACACACCGATTATGCCGGTACTTGGGCGTTTAAGTGTGATTCGTATAGTAGATATCTGAATATCACAAGTGGATCTCTTAAATTGAGTTCTTCCCTTGCCAAAGAAGGATCTTGGACAATAGATATCGCAGAAGATGGTAAGGCAACATTGGTTTCCAAAACTACCAATTCCAAAACTACCATAATGTTTAATGATGAAACTGGTACCAAGTCATTTACCTCTAATGCCCCTTCAACAACCGGCAAGGGTGCTATCTATCTCTACAAATACTACAATTAGTGCTCGGTAAAACAATAAAAACAGACAAGCAATTAAACTTGTGAAACATTTGGCTTTGATGGCTATGGTGGCGTTTGCCACCGTAGCCTTCGGGGCGTGCGATGAGCCCGAGGAATAGAAAAATCCCAATCTCAACCACGACCTTACACTCGCGGTGGATGTGGACAACATCACCACCAACACCGCAAAGGTCAAAGTGACGCACGATGGCTCCTCGGCCGACTCGTGGTATGGTTTTGTGACCTCCGATGTGCCAAAGAGCGACAAGGCTCTCATTGAGGAGCAGGCAGCAGCCTACAAAGCCTCTGCGGCAACCTTCTCGCTACACTCCACGAGGAGCCTCACATCTCTTCGGGGAGTATTTTTGCTGAGCGCTAACGCAAATGTGGGGTAAAAAGATAAAATTTTCAATTTTCAATTTTCAGTTTTCAAATTTATTAGTATATTTGCGGGCTAATTTTAGGCACTTATGAGCGCACTGAAAGAATTTTGCATCCCCTTTAAGGGCTTGAAGAGTGGAGAACACCGCTTTGAATTTCAACTCGGTAGGGAGTTTCTGGACGCAATGGGCGACGAGGAACTTATTGATGCAGAGGTTGATGTGGAGGTTGTGATGACCAAGGCGGCGCAGATGCTTACATTTGACTTTGTGTTGGATGGTGCGGCATTTGTGGAGTGTGATAGGTGTCTTGACGAACTCGAATTTCCTGTTGAGGTGGAGGATGCCCTCTATGTGAAGTTCAGCGAGGAGGAGATTGAGTTCGATGGCGAGGTGATGTGGCTCAATCCTGCCGACGAGGAGATTGACCTTTCGGGCTATATCTACGAAACGCTCCTGCTCTCGCTTCCCTATCAGAGGGTGCACGAGAATTTGGAGGATTGCAATCAGGATATGATTGCCCGTTTTAGGATAGTTAGCGAGGAAGAGTTTGAGGAGATTGCTGAGCCCAAAGAGAATGCACTTGCAGGGGGCAAAAACGGCAATGCGCTGGCGGCTCTGAAAAGTATGCTGGAAACGGAAAATAAAGAGAATTAAAATATAAACTTATAAATAACAAACAATTATGGCACATCCTAAACACAAGGTTTCGTCCACCAGAAGAGACAAACGCAGAACTCACTATGTTGCTGCCGTTCCTACCGTAGCAGTATGCTCGAACTGCGGTTCGCCCGTACAGTACCACCGTGTATGCCCCGAGTGTGGTTTCTACCGTGGTAAATTGGCTATCGAGAAAAAAGCTGAGTAAGCTCTAAACACTTTTTTGCGGTGCGTGGTCTTCGCATAGGTATTGATGCAATGGGTGGCGATTTCGCCCCCGATGCAGTCATCAAGGGTGTGGTTGAGTCGCTCGCGCTGCTCGATGCCACCACTCAGGTTGTTCTCTTTGGCGACAAAGAGGCTATTGAGAGGTGCTTGAAGGCAGAGGGCTACGAGGGCGATAGGATAGAGATTGTGGCAACCTCGGAGGTTATCACAATGGGCGACCACCCTGTTAAGGCTTTTCAGGCAAAACCCGATTCGAGTATTCGTAGGGGCTTTGAGTGGCTGAAAGCGGGCAAGATTGACGGTATCGCAAGTGCCGGCTCGACCGGTGCAATGATGGCAGGCGCGATGATGATGGTGGGTACCACCGAGGGTGTTATCCGTCCCGCAGTGTCGGCAGCCATTGCAAATGTGAAGGGGGGCTATACGCTCCTGCTCGATGTGGGCCTTAATGTAGATTGTAAGCCCGAGGTGCTGTGTCAGTACGGTCTTATGGGCAGTATCTACGCCAAGGACCTCTGGGGACTCTCTTCGCCCCGTGTGGCATTGCTCAACATTGGCGAGGAGGAGAGCAAAGGTAACGCTCAGGCAAAGGCGGCATACCAGATGCTGGCCGAGGACAAGAGAATCAATTTTGTCGGCAATGTCGAGGGAAAAGATTTCTACTTGGGCAAGGCAGATGTGATTGTGTGCGACGGCTTTATGGGCAATGTCCTGCTGAAACTCTCCGAGAGCCTCCGTTATATTGCCAAGGCGAGGAAGATTGATGACGAGTTTCTCGACAATCTCAACTACGAGATTAAGGGCGGCACTCCGGCATTGGGTGTAAACGATGTCGTGATAGTGGGCCACGGAGCCTCGACGGTGTTGGCACTGAGGAATATGGTACATCAGACCGAGCTCAGCATCAAAGCGGGATATGCAGAGGATATCCGCCGAGCATTTGCAGAAGAGAAAACAAACACTGCCGAGCAGTAGGCGAGGCACGAGGTCTTGGAAGAGAAGACCAACTTGGTTCCATAGTTCAACGGATAGAACGACAGTTTCCTAAACTGTAAATCTGGGTTCGATTCCCGGTGGGACTACAAAAAACGCATATAACGGGTGCTTTCTGCACCGCACATCGAAGAGCGAGTTCCTCACCTACGCCAAGTAGGCTGCGGACTCGCTCTCTCGTTTGGCACAAAAATCCCTCCGTTCTCTGCGTTTTTCACTTTTCAAGGAGGCTTCCTTATAAAAGTTTTTCTGTTTTCTGCATTTTATTCCTATATTTGTAGATTGAACAACACACAAACTCCTCTTAACCACGCACAAGCGAATGAAATCGTTGATTAAAATATGGCTTTGCATTGCTGTTGTGATGTTGCTGAATACCTTTTCGGCAATGTCGCAGGGACGCTGTGGTGTGTCAGGCGTGGTGGTCGATGCCACTACGGGCGAAGCTGTGGTAGGTGCTGTTGTGGAGGTTGTGACGGTACCCGAGGGCGAGAGTGTTGCGGTTGTGACTTCGGGATACCGAGGTATCTTTGAGACCACGCTACCCGCGGGTAGCTACAAACTCTCGGTGGAGTTTCTGGGCTACGAAACGCTCCATAGGGAGTTTGCGACACAGTCGGGCGAGGCAGTGAATTTGGGTACGCTGCAACTCTCAACATCCAGCATTGTCTTGGAGGATGTGAGCATTCGAGGTTCGATGATGCGCACCGCCATAAAGGGCGACACGGTAGTCTACAATGCCTCTGCATTCAAGGTGGCGTCGGGTGCCAATACCCACCGATTGTTGGCAAAAATGCCGGGTGTGGCGGTGAGTGACACCGGTATTGAGGTGCACGGGCGCGATGTGCGCAAGGTTTTTGTTGACGGTAGGGAGTTTTTCGGCAATGACCCAATGGCGGCAGTGAAAAACATCCCTGCGGATATGATAGAGTCTATCGAAACATACTACCACCTCTCGGCACAAGCCGAATTGACGGGTGTGGATGATGGCGAGGGTTTTATGGCAATCAACATCATCACTGCCGAGGATAAGCGCAACGGCTGGTTTGGCAAGGCGCAGCTTGGCGGGGGTAGCGATCATAAGGGTATTGCGGGAGGTAATCTCAACCGTATGAAGGACGAGCAACACATTGCTCTGATTGGCTTGTGGAACAATGTAAACCAATACAACTTCTCGTCCGAGGATGTGTCGGCAGTAGGTAACACCTCTTCCAACGGTATTTTTAATGTCAAGCCCATAAATGGAGTGAGTAAGGTTGGCTCGTTTGGTGTGAACTACAACGACCGCATAAAGGTGGGTAATTCGAAGATGAAGGTATCGCTCTTCTACTTCTACAACACCATCGACAACGATAACACAACCACCACAGACCGTACGACCTTCACACCCACCGACAAGAAGGTGCTCTACGATGCTGTGGCCGACAGCCATTCCGACCGCCTGTCGCATAAGTTTGGTGGGCGCATAGATATCCCCTTGGCACCCAAACACACCCTCTCAATCCGTCCCTCTGTGTCGTGGCAGCAGAACCACTCGCAAAGCAACACCCTCAGCCGTACCGACAACCTCTTTGGCAGTGGCGATACAACCTTTGTCTACCGTCGTATGGCTCTGGGCAATAGCTTGCGTAAGGACTTTGCTATCTCCAACAGTTTGAGTTACAGCATACGACTCAAACAAAAGCGCGAAACCCTTGTCTTTTCGATAAGCAATAAGTACTCCAAAGGCAGCAACTACTCGCTCCCCGAGCAGTATAACTTCAAGAAGATTGAGGTTATTGACTTTGACCCCACGAAGGCCTCGTCGAGGAGTTTCCAGCAACAGATAAACAATGTTCCCTCCTACAATCACTCCTTCACGGCAACCTACACGCGCCCCATATCGAGGCGCTCCATACTCTCGGCAAGTTATCGCCTGACCTTCAATGGCTCAGAAACCGACAAGAGGGTTTATAAGTCCTCGAAAGAGGTGGAGGGATGGGATGAACACTACCGCGAGGATCTATCTACGGTCTTCGATGTGGACTATGTAACCCACCGCTTGGGAGCGGTATATAAGTATGGTAAGGGCAAAACCTCTGTTACGGGTGGACTGCACTATCAAACGGTCGATTACACGGGGCACTACACTCTGCCCAAGCCCGATGTTGTGCGCCAATCCTACGGGGATGTGGTCTATTCGTTGGCGGCCAATATCAGGTTTAATCCACAGAATAGGATAAAGATTGATGCAAATAGTACGGTGTCTAATCCCTCACCTACGCAGTTGCAGAATGTGCTCAATACGGCCAATTCGCAATTTTTGCGCATCGGTAACCCCAACCTGCGACAGTCCTACCTGCACAATATCAACATACACTATCTCCACACACAGCCGAGCAGTGGCACCTCGCTGTCGCTTGCCTCACGCCTGAGGCTCAACAACCGCTATATTGCCGATGAGTTGGTGGTCGATAGTCCCGATTTTGTGCTTCCCGACGGCGAGTTGCTTGGCGAGGGTAACCAATTTGCCAAGCCTCGGAATATGAGGGGATTTTGGGATTGGCGCCTTAGGGCTGTGTATGGAATGCCCCTGCACTTTATAAAGTGTAATTTCAACATTCGAGCAACCTTTGGCATTGGTCGCACACCGAGCATTCTCAATGGTGAGCACCTGAAACTCGAAAATACCTATGGCGAATTGGGCGCGGTGTTGAGTAGCAACATCAGCGAGCGACTCGACTTTTCGCTCACTTATGCTGGCCGTTATACCAAGTCGCAAACACGCTTTATGACGGGTTTTGCCCGCAACGACAACATTACGCAAACGGCTACGGGCGAGCTCAAATATATCACTCCGCACGAATTTACCATTTCGAGCTCGCTTTCGTGGAACGACTATCAGGCCGTTGGTGCAGACTATGCCCACTCTTACCTGTTGTGCAACATCTATATTGGTCGCAGGGTGTTGCCACGAGGGCTGGGCGAGATTAGTATCGGTGTGAACGACCTCTTCAACCAGAGCGCACTTATCTATCGTCGCACGGTCAATACCACAGCCATCTCGGAGGTTACCAACCGAGGTGTTGGACGCTACTTTGCAATTCAGTTTGTCTATAACATCCGCCACTACAAACGAGTGGGTATGAAATAAGAATTAAGGGCTGCACCTCAATGTGCAGCCCTTAATTTTATTTTTTTTGGGGATGTCTATTAGTTGATAGTCATCTCGTCGAGCAGATAGCCTGCGCCGCCAATCTTGTCAATCACAAAGAGTACATAGCGAATATCGACCGAGATATTTCGACAGATGTCGGAATCATAGTCGAGGTCGCTCATCGTGCTGAGCCAAGTACGGTCGAAGTTGATGCCAATCAGTTCGCCCTTGCCGTTGATTATAGGACTGCCGCTATTACCGCCTGTGGTGTGGTTTTTGGCGAGGAATGCCACGGGAATGGTGTAGCGACCACCCATCTCCACGCTCCAACGACCATACTCCTTCGAGGCGTATATCTCCCTCAGGCTCTGAGGAATGTCGTAGTCGTAAATCTCTGGGTTGTCTTTCTCGATAATTCCGTCGAGGGTGGTGAAGGGGAGGTGGTAGACACCATCGGCCGCTTCGTAACCTGCCACCGAGCCGTATGCTACACGCAGTGTGAGGTTCGCATCGGGATAGAAAGCACGCTCGGGTTCAAAAGCCATCTGACCGCGCATATAGGTCTTGTAGAGGGCGGTAATTTCTTGATTGAGCGATGTGTAGGTGCCTGAGATTTTTTGTGAGTAGTGGGCATCGAATTCGCGGCGCATAACCACTGCGGGATCGCTATTGAAGTCGTAGCCCTCCACCTTGGCACGCTTGTAGGCCTCCCACGAGGTAAGTCGCGAGCCCTCAAACAGCCACTCCACAAAAGCCTCCACCGAGCCACACTCGGCAAGTTTTTGAGTAAACCACTCGGGCACAAACTCTGTGGCTACATTGGCAGTGAATTCGCGGAGCATCTCTATGGCAATCTGGCGGTCAATGGTGGAAAGGTAATCTTTGAAGAATGCTTCCGAAAGACTACGGTTGAGGTTGCGAGGCGAGGCAAATCCCATAAGCTCAATAGCATATACGGCTTCGTTGTAGTAGTCGCGCGATATGGCATAGGGGAGAAGCTCGGCATACTTTGCGTGGAGTTGGTCAAGAATACCCTCATACTCCGAGCCCACAGCCCACTGCTCAAAACGAGCCTCATAGGTGCGTTTCTTCTCCACAGTATTGCGTCTTGCAAGACCAAGACTCTCGCCCTGCCACTTCTTCCAAGCGTTGGCGATGTTCGCGTGCTTGGATGCGTACATAATGCGTGTTGCCACATCCTTACTCTGAGCCTCCGAGATGATATCGAGGCGAATGGTGCGGAGATGAATCTTAGCAGGGTTGGAGTAGTTGAGTGTGTAGTCGATGAAGTCGCTTGTCACATACTCGCGAGTGCTACCTGGAAAGCCATACACAAAGGTGAAATCACCTTCGTTGGCACCCTTTGTCGAGATGGCAAAGTGGCGTTTGGGCTGGTAGGGTACATTCTCGGGCGAGTAGTCGGCGGGCTGGTTGTCCTTGTCGGCGTAGATGCGGAAAATGGAGAAGTCACCCGTGTGGCGAGGCCACATCCAGTTGTCCGTATCGCCACCAAACTTACCAATACTCGAAGGGGGCGCACCCACAAGTCGAATATCCCTGTAAACCTGATATACAAAGAGGTAGAATTTGTTGTTATAGTAGAGGCTCTCGACCGCTGCGGAGTATTTTCCTCCCTCTTCTGCCTGTGCTACAATCTCGGAGGAGGTCGCACCACCCTCAATTTTGGCGGTCACATCCTCCATCCTCACGAGGAACGAAACGGTAAGTCCGGGGTTGGGCAACTCTTCTGCGCGGCTCATAGCCCAGAAACCGTTTGTGAGGTAGTCGTGTTCCACGCTGCTGTGGTACTGAATTTGTCCGTAGCCGCAGTGGTGATTGGTGAACAAAAGACCCTCGCCCGACACCAATTCGCCCGTACAGCCCCTGCCAAAAAGTACGATTGCATCTTTCAGGGCCGCTTGATTGACGCTGTAAATATCCTCGGCGGAGAGTTCAAAACCTTTGGCTTTCATATCCTCCATCCTTTCGCCGATAAGCATCGGAAGCCACATACCCTCGTCGGCACGCACGCCCGACAGAGCCAAAAGTGTGGTTGTGAGGAGCAAATAAAATCTCTTCATAGTGTGTGTTAGTTATCTTATTTAGGTTATACAAAATTTTCCAATTCGACATAGAGCCTCTGTACGGGCAGTCCCATAACATTGTAGAACGAGCCCTCGATGCCGCTTATGGCAACATAGCCAATCCACTCCTGAATACCGTATGCGCCCGCCTTGTCGTAGGGGCGGTAGGTGTCGATGTAGTGCTCAATCTCCTTGTGCGAAATCTCGCGGAATGTTACGCTGCTACGACACGAAAAGCTCACACTCTTCTCCGTGTTGCGGAGTGTTACGCCCGTAACAACCTCGTGTCGAGCACCCGAGAGCAGGCCGAGCATACGGATTGCATCGTCGCGGTCTTGGGGTTTGCCGAGAATTTCGCCTGCTGCAATCACCACCGTGTCGGCAGTAATAAGAATGTCGCCCGCCACGAGAGTGTCGGCATAAGCCTCGCTCTTTATATTTGAGAGGTATTCGGCAACCTCCAAAAGTGGCATCTCGGCAGGGAAGACCTCCTCGGCATCCCTTCCCTCGGCAATCTCGAACACCAAGCCACAGCCCGCCAAGAGTTCCCTCCTGCGGGGTGACTTACTCGCAAGCAGCAGTCGGTAATTCTTTAATTTATCTCTCAATAGCATCGCTTTGCAATTAATTGGAAAATCGAACTGTTGCGCCAACGGCGCACCATAATTTTCAATTTTCCATTTTCCATTTTTAACTCTATTTGATGTCAAAGTTTAGGAGTTCCTCGCCCTCCAATGTAGCACGGAGCACATCGCCTTTGCTCACAGGGCCCACGCCCGAGGGGGTGCCCGTAAAGATGTAGTCGCCCATTCGGAGTGTCATATAGCGCGAGATGTAGGCGATGATTTTGTCCACCGAGAAAATCATATCCCTCACTCTGCCCACCTGACGCACCTCGCCGTTGAGTGTCATCTCGAAACTCAAATCCTCAACCCCTTTGCCCAACTCACTGAGCGAAAGAAAGCGTGGTGAAATGGCAGCCGAGCGATCAAATCCTTTCGCTTTTTCCCAAGGGTGTCCTGCTGCCATAGCCTCTCTTTGGAGGTCGCGTGCCGTGAAGTCAATACCCAAGCCCACTTCGTCGTAGTAGCGGTGTGCAAATCGCTCTTCGATGCACTTACCCACGCGGTTAATCTTCACAACAAGCTCGGTTTCGTAGTCCACCTGCTTCGAGAAGGAGGGGATGAAAAATGGGTCGTTGTTGCGTAGTAGCGAGGTGTCGGGCTTGATGAAGTAGAGTGGCTCGGTGGGTACTGCTCCGTTGTCAAACTCTTTTATGTGGTCGGCGTAGTTACGCCCAATGCAAATAATCTTCATTTATTAAATTATTTTAATAACTCAACCATTCGGGCTGCAAATCTGTCGGATGCGCCCTCGCTGCCAACAATCCTTTGCAACTCTTTGTAGTCGGCAACCATCTTGGTGTGCTTGGCTCCTTCTTCCATTATGTCGCGGAGCTCTTTGGAGGCGTTTTCCACGGTCATATCGTGCTGGATAAGCTCCCTTACGACCTCTCTACCCATAATGATATTGACGAGCGAGATGAAACCAATTTTCACAAAAGCTCGCGCCACGCGATACGAAAACTCGTCCATACGGTAGCAAACCACCTCGGGGGTGCCTATGAGAGCCGTTTCGAGTGTTGCTGTTCCCGAACAAACCACCGCTCCCGAGGCGTATTTCAGTAGTCCGTATGTTTTGTCGGTCAGTACTTTAATATCTGCTCCCTTGATGAATGATTGGTAGAGCTCGGAGGGCTGCCACGAAACACCTGCAACCACAAATTGCCACTCGGGGTGAGCCTCGGCAAGCGCCACCATAAACTCCATATTGCGCCTAATCTCGCTCTTGCGCGAGCCTGCCAACAGCGCAACGATGGGACGACTATCAAGCCCATTTTCTGCCACAAACTCCTCCTTTGAGGGTAGCAACGAGAGAGTTTGGGCTATGGAGTCCATAAGCGGATTGCCCTCGTATATTGCCTCAATACCCCTCTGGCTGAAATACTCCACCTCGAATGGAAAGATGATGAAGAGTTTGGTTACATATTTGCGAATGAGCTCCACTCTGCGCTCTTTCCAAGCCCACACCTTGGGCGATATGTAGTAGAATGTGCGGATACCTTTCGAGTGGGCAAATTTCGCCATCTTGAAATTAAACCCTGGGTAGTCTATGCAGATGAGCACATCGGGTGCAAAATCTATCAAATCCCTCTGGCACTCCGAGAGTTGCGAGAGTATGGTTCGGAGATTTTTAATTATCTCCGTAACCCCAAAAAAGGAGGTTTGGTTGTAGTGTTTGGCAAGATTTTCCCTGCCCCCAACCTCGGCCATACGGTCGCCGCCCCAAAAGCGAAATTTCGCCTCGGGGTCAGCTTTGAGTATCCCTTTCATGAGGTTCGAGCCGTGCAAATCGCCACTCGCCTCACCTGCAATAATATAGTACTTCATTCAAAATTGAAAATTGAAAATTGAGAATTGAAAAATAAGGTACACCTTTGGTGTCGTTTTTTTATTTTTCAATACCTAACAAATCGGGGCGGAGGCGTTTGGTGCGCTCGTAGGCCTGTTCCTCCTTCCACGCCTCAATCTTTGCAAAGTTGCCGCTTGTGAGCACTTCGGGCACGCGCCAACCATTAAACTCGGCAGGGCGGGTGTAGATTGGGGGCGCCAAGAGGTTGTCTTGGAACGAGTCGGTAAGTGCCGACTCCTCGTCGCCAATGGCTCCGGGAAGCAGTCGCACAACACTGTCGGCAATAATCGCAGCCGCAAGTTCGCCACCCGTCAGCACATAGTCGCCCACCGATATTTCGCGAGTAATAAGGTGTTCGCGGATGCGGTAGTCTATGCCCTTGTAGTGACCGCAGAGGATGATGATATTGCCGAGTGTGGAGAGGCGGTTTGCCTCCTGTTGGTTGTAGGTGATGCCGTCGGGCGAGGTGAAGATAATCTCGTCATAATCCCTCTCGCTTTTGAGTTTTTCGATAAGTCGGAATACGGGCTCTATCATCATGACCATGCCCGCCTCTCCGCCAAAGGGGTAGTCATCAACCTGACCGTGCTTGTAGGGGGTGTAGTCGCGGATGTTGTGAACAACAATCTCGGCGAGCCCTTTCTCCTGCGCACGGCGCAAGATAGACTCATTCAGAGGGGAGGTCAGAAGGTCGGGAACGACCGTAAGAATGTCTATTCTCATAGCGTTGTATCTTTGTTAAATCCGCCATCGAGCACCTCTCCAATAAAGGGGTTGGTGCCCATCTCTTGTCCCAAAGTTGTGTTGCCACCGTGACCGGGGTAGACCTTTACACCACCGCCCAGAGGTAACAATTTGTCCATAATGCTGCGCATCAGTTCGTCGTAGTCGCCACCAGGCAGGTCGCTGCGGCCAATGCTGCCCGCAAAAAGCGTGTCGCCCGAGATGAGTATTCCATCCTCGGCATCGTACAGACACACACCACCCTTGGAGTGACCGGGGGTATGGATAATCTCCACCTTCACTCCGCCAACCTCAATGTGAGGGGTTGTAGCAAGGTCAATTTCGGCCACAAGGGGTTCGATGTTGAAACCCATCTGTGCACCATAGGCGGGTGCGATGGCGAGTAACTCGTTGTCGGCCGAGTGCATTGCAAGGGGGATGTTGTATAGCCTCTTGACGAAAGCCACGCCTGCGATGTGGTCGGGGTGGGGGTGGGTAAGAGCAACTGCTACGGGTTGTAGGTTGTTTTGAGCGATGAAATCGGTCAGTTGTGCGGCCTCTGCCTCGCGTGTGAAACAGGGGTCTATAATCAGAACTTTGCCACCATCCTCGTAGAGTAGATAGCAGTTTGTTCCGAAGTGGTTGAATGTAAATCGTGCTAATTTTGCCATAAAAGCCTTGTTATCTCTTTATTTTGTACAAATGTAGTGAGATTTTTTGAGAAAATTAGTATCTTTGTTTGTTAAACTATCCAATTTATAGAACATTCCATAAATATATGGCAAGAAACAGACATCCCCGTTTGGAGGGACTCGAAATAACCTCGCTGGCGGCAGAGGGTAACGCAATGGGCAAGTGGAACGATATTGTGGTCTTTGTGCCGCTGACCGTTCCGGGCGATGTTGTGAATGTGCAGATCCGCACCAAGCGTCGCCGCTATATGGAGGGCTATGTTACCGAATATGTCAAGCGTTCGCCCAAGAGGGTGGAGCCTTTCTGTGGGCACTTTGGCGTGTGTGGCGGCTGTAAGTGGCAGAATATCCCATACAGTGAGCAGATAGCCTTCAAGCAGCAGCAAGTGGTTGACCAACTTACCCGCATCGGTCATCTCGAATTGCCCGAAATAAGTCCTATTTTGGGCTCTGCAAAGACCGACCACTATCGCAATAAACTCGAATTCACATTCGCCCCCAAGCGTTGGAAAACCTACGAGGAGGTGGCTTGTGGCGAGGAGATTACCGACACTCCCGCACTCGGCTTTCATATTCCCTCGATGTTTGACAAAATTCTCGACATCGACTACTGCCACCTGCAACCCTCTCCCTCGAACGAGATTCGCAACGAGGTGAAGCGCTTTTGTGTGGAGCACGAGTACCCATTCTACGACATTCGTCAGCACTCGGGACTGATGCGCAATATCGTCATTCGCACCGCCTCGACGGGCGAAGTGATGGTTATTGTGGTCTTTGCGGTTGAGGATAAGGAGCGTATGGAGGCTCTTATGGAGCACCTGAGGGTTACCTTCCCCGAGATTACTTCGCTGGTCTATATGATAAACGACAAACTCAACGACTCGCTCGGCGATAGGGAGCCTATCCTCTATGCAGGTCGCGACCACATTTTCGAGCAGATGGAGGGTTTGAAGTTCAAGATTGGCCCCAAATCGTTCTATCAGACCAACTCCGAGCAGGCGTACGAACTCTATAAGGTCGCACGCGAGTTTGCCGACCTTTCGGGCAAGGAGGTTGTCTATGACCTCTATACGGGTACGGGTACCATTGCCAACTTTGTTGCCTCGAAGGCAAAGAGTGTGGTTGGTGTGGAGTATGTCGAGGAGGCCATTGAGGATGCTAAGGTCAACTCGGCAATCAATGGTATTACCAACACAACCTTCTATGCGGGCGATATGAAGGATGTTATGAATGACGAGTTTGTGGAGCGAAACGGTCGCCCCGATGTGGTTATTTTGGATCCCCCAAGAGCGGGCGTTCACGAGGATGTTATCGCAACAATTCTGAGGGCTGCCCCCGAAAGGATAGTCTATGTTAGTTGCAACCCTGCAACTCAGGCTCGCGATCTGGCTCTGATGAATGACCATTATAAAATTGTTGCGGTGCAGCCTGTGGATATGTTCCCTCACACCCACCATGTTGAAAATGTCGTAAAACTTATAAAACGATGAAACGAACTCTTTTGCTAATTACTGCGCTGGTTTTCAGCCTTTTGCTATCGGCACAATCGCTTGTTCCTCAGGTAACTGTCGAGCAGGAACCTCAAACTGATGCGCTCTATCGTCTGCCTTTTGATAAGGGCGTGGCGTGTGTTGCCTATTCGCTTACTCCCGTAAGGCTTAACTTGGCTCGCAACTACAATCTTGTGGATTTTTGCGCTTGGGAACTCGTTGTTGCCGAGCCTTCGGTTGTTGTGGCACCTCGTGCGGGTGTTGTAGAGGCCGTTACCGACAGCGGAGTGCTCATTCGCCACGAGGATGGTATTTACACCCGACTGAGAGCCCTCAATGATGTTGTGGTTGCCGAGGGCCAGAGTGTCGAAAAGGGCGAAACGATTGCCCGCTTGGGAGCCGAGAATGGCAAAGGTGGTTATGGTGTATGGATGGAGGTCGTCTATATTACTCCCAATCCCGACTATGGTACGGAGGCTTTGGGTGGTAAGGGCGAGCATCTTACTCACTATATCAACCCCATCTTCTCCTCGCGCGGCAAGTGTAAGGTGCAGCTGACAAATGGCAACTCCTATACCGTAAAGGCTCGCACTTGGTGCTGGCCTTGGGAGTAGGCAAGAGTGTGCGGTTTTTTGGGTACGACTTTTGCCCCAATGGATAATGCTACAAAACTAAATTGGATGAGATTATGGAAAAGAAGATGACATTGGAGTATAAACACTACGACTCCATAGCAGATATGCCTTGCGAGGATCGCGAACTTGTTGAGGCTGCCGAGAAGGCGTGTGAGAGGGCTATTGCCGATTTTTCGCACTTTCATGTTGGCGCGGCTGCAAGGCTCGAAAGTGGCGAGATAATTACGGGTAGCAATGTTGAAAGCGAGGTCTACCCTGCGGGTTTGTGTGCCGAGCGTACACTGCTCTACCACCATCAGGCAACCTCGCCCAAAGACCGTATTGTGGCGCTCGCCATCGCCTCCTCTCCCAGCCATAGGGAGTGCTATCCTTGCGGCCAGTGCCGTCAGGTGCTGCACGATGTCGAGAAACGACAGGGACTTGATTTTAAGGTTATTATGAGTGGCGCTGGTACGGCTTCGGTTGTGGAGCGTGCAAGCGACCTTCTGCCTTTTACTTTTGAACTCTAAGATACATATAGAAACATAACCCAAACACGAAATGTTCAAGAAACAAGACATACTCTACGAAGACAACCACATTTTGGCTGTCAATAAACACTCCGGCGATTTGGTGCAGTCCGATGCCGAGGGTACGCTCGGATTGGAAGATGAGATTAAGGATTTTATCAAGGTGCGTGATGACAAACCAGGGGAGGTATTCCTCGGTGTGGTGCATCGTATTGATCGCCCCGTGAGCGGTGTGGTGCTCTTTGCCAAGACAAGCAAGGCACTCGTCAGGCTCAACGAGATGGTGCGCGAAAGGAAAATAGACAAACGCTATTGGGCCGTTACGGAGGAGGCTCCCGAGGAGTTGGAGGGTACACTCGTGCACTTCATCACGCGCGACGGCAAGACCAATAAGGCTGTGGCTTACAACTCCCAGAAGGGCGATGCAAAGCGTGCCGAGTTGCGCTATAAAATGTTGGGTGGCAGCAAGAACTATAAACTCTTGGAGGTGGAACTCATTACGGGCCGCCACCACCAAATTCGTTGCCAACTCGCCAAGGTGGGTTGCCCCATCAAGGGCGATTTGAAGTATGGTGCCAAACGCTCCAATCAGGGTGGAGGTATCTCGCTCCACTCGCGCAGTGTGGAGTTCATCCATCCCGTAAGGAAAGAGCCCGTGAAGATTGTTGCTCCCGTTCCTGTTGGCGACGCTCTGTGGAGCTTCTTCGAGGAGAGCCAATCGTAGGCGGCATTTACCACCCACTCGCTATGCAACAAAGGCAGACCACCGATGTGGCCTGCCTTTGGTTTGTTTGTGGTTGTTGAATTGAGCGCTTGTCGGAGCACTATTTGAAATAGCGATTGTACAGGCCCTCAAAGCCTTTGCCGTGACGAGCCTCGTCTTTTGCCATCTCGTGTACGGTATCGTGAATTGCGTCGAGGTTGTGCTGTTTTGCGAGGGTAGCGATGTGCTTTTTGCCGTCGCAAGCACCGTGCTCTGCCATCATACGCTTGTAGACATTGGTCTTGGTGTCCCAAACAACCTCACCGATGAGCTCTGCAAACTTAGCTGCGTGCTCTGCCTCCTCCCAAGCGTAGCGCTTGAAAGCCTCGGCGATTTCGGGATAGCCCTCGCGGTCGGCCTGACGCGACATTGCAAGATACATACCCACCTCGGTGCACTCGCCCATAAAGTGGTCCTGCAAACCTTTCCAAATCTCCTCGGGACAGCCCTGAGCTACGCCCAAACGGTGCTCGTCTGCAAACGAGAGAGCCTCGCCATCCTCAACGATCTCCTCAAATTTCTCGGGACCAACTTTGCAAAGTGGGCACTGCTCGGGAGCAGCCTCGCCCTCGTGGATGTAACCACATACGGTACAACGGAATTTTTTCATAGTCTTAGTTTTTTGTGTTTGATTTGTTTATTCTTGGTTTAGTTTAGTTTGCTTTTTTTGCGGCACACTCGGGGCATAAACCCTTGTAATAGAGGTGCGACTCGGCAACAACGGCACCTTTGGGAGCGTTGCGCTGTACGAAGTCGCTGTCGTCGAGATCCACATCGGTCACCTTGTGACATTGTGTGCACATAAAGTGGGCGTGGGGATGGGTGAAACCATCGAAACGGACATTCACTTCGTCAATGCCGAGTACGAGGATTGCCCCGTGCTCGTAGAGCAGATGAAGGGTGTTGTAAACTGTTGTGCGCGAAAGAGTTGCTATCTCGGGCGCGAGCGCGGTGTAGATGTCATCGACCGTGGGATGATTGTGGTGCGTCAACAGATACTGCATAACCGCCACCCTCTGCACCGATGGCCGAATCCCCAACTTCATCAAATGTTCCTTTGCAGCCTTCATACTCTTTGTGTTTTTGTAGTGATTGCAATTTTGTTTGTTGTACAAAGGTAATGACTTTTTGGAGAACTGCAAGTTTTTTGGGTGGATTTTTTTGATTTTTTGGGGCAGAGGGTGTTGATGAGGGTAGGGGCGTTGTTGTGGGGATAAGATAAAAACGCGGGTATCTTTTTTGATACCCGTGAACAAAGGGGGGGGGCTTCGTGTGGGGAGAGTCAAGGCGAAAAAACGCGGGTATCTTTTTTGATACCCGCGAACAAAGTGGTAGAAAGTCCCAACTATTTACTAAAAGTCGTAGCCCACGATAGATGACTTATAGTCGCTCCAATATGAGGCAGCCTTGTATGCATCCACACTCTCGGTTGGGACATAAATCTTTCGCCCCGAAGCGTTGTCGGTGAACATTGACGAACTTCCTGCGGGCGGTGTTACAGCCTTGCAATACACACTTGTCAGCGAGGTGCAACCATTGAATGCCCACTTCCCAATCGAAGTAACGCCGTCGGGAATTGTGATATCACAAAGGCTTGAACAACCATAAAAAGCCCCATATCCAATAGATGAAAGATTGTCGGGGAGAGTTATTGATGTGAGATTTGTACAATACCCAAACGCCCCAAATCCAATTGTATGCACATTTGAAGGAACTGTATATTCTGTTAAATTTGCAGGAGCAAACGAGTTTAATACTCCCTCAACAATTAGACATCGCTTATCATCCGAAGCATACTTACCATCAAATTCAGCAAGATTCGAACAGCCCCCAAACACTTCGTCTCCCATTGTTTGGAGGCTTTGAGGAATGGAGATATGCTCTATACTTGAACAATCACCAAAAGCACCACTGCCAAGATGTGTTACGCTGTAAGGAATAGAGATGTTTGTAAGATTTGTGCATCTCAAAAATGCATAATCATGAATCGCAGCAACGCCATTGCCAATCGTTAAATCTGTGAGGCTCGAACAATCACAGAATGCACAACTTCCAATCGAAGTAACACTATTTGGAATAGTTATATTCTTAAGGCTCGAACAACCACTGAACGCACGATTTCCAATCGCAGCAACGCCATTGCCAATCGTTAAATCTGTGAGGCTCGAACAATCACAGAATGCATACTCTCCAATCGATGTAACACTGTCGGGAATGGTAATGCTCGCAAGGCTCGAATAACCAGAGAATGCCCAAGTTCCAATCTCTGTAACATCGCTGTCGAAAGTGATTACGCCTTTGCCATTTTCGTAGGTATTAGACACAATGTTTGCACCGAAAAGAGTGGTGTTATAAGGAGTTACTACCTCCCCATCGTTCGAGGTGTAGTAGATTTCCCAACTCTCGGGAATCATTATTTCGTCCTTCTCAAAGTCATAGCCTACAATGTAATCGGCATAGGAACTCCACTCCGAGGCAGATCTGTACGCCTTCTTGCTCTCGGTGGGTACACGAATTGTGCAATCTCTATACTCATAATAATACCCATAATGACCGCCTTCCTTTTGATTGTGAAACATAAGACGGCTCCCATTGGGCGGTGTTGTGGGTTTGCAATATACTTTTGAGAGGTCCCTACAACTAAGGAATGCTCCTTCTCCAATCGAAGTAACGCTATCGGGAATGGTTACTCTCGTAAGGCTCGTACAATCACGGAATGCATACTCTCCAATCGAAGTAACACTGTCGCCAATGATTACGCTCGTAAGGCTCGTACAACCATCGAATGCATACTCTCCAATCGAAGTAACACCGTCGCCAATGATTACGCTCGTAAGGCTCGTACAACCATCGAATGCATACTCTCCAATCGAAGTAACACTGTTGGGAATGTTGATGCTTACAGGGCTCGAACAACTATTGAATGCCCTTGCCCCAATCGAAGTAACACCATCGGGAATAGTGTATTCTGTAAGTCCAGCGGGAGCAAATGCTTTGAGAACGCCATCAATAACCAAACACCTGCCATCCTCTGATGCAAGTTTGCTATAAAAGTCCGTAAGGCTCTTACAACCTTCAAAAGCATATTTCCCAATTGAAGTAACGCTATTGGGAATCGTGATGCTCACAAGGCTCGAACAATTATAGAACGCACGAGCTCCAATCGAAGTAACACTATCTCCAATGATTAATGATGAGAATTTGGAACCATAGAGCCACCCCGAAGAATTAGAGTTGGGATAATTTGAAGAGTTGTAGTCTGTTTCAATGAGCCATTTATTGTCGATTGTAAGTTCGCCTGTACAATATAAAAATGCATACACACCTATCGAAGTGACACTGTTGGGGATATTGATTTTCGCAAGGCTTGTACAGTTTTGGAATGCACCATTGCAAATTTTAGTAACGCCATCACCAATAACCACATTAGTAAGGCTTGTACAATCACTGAATGCACACTCTTCAATCACAGTAACACTGTTGGGAATGACATATTCAGTCAAGCCAGGAGCAAATGCGACAAGTTTATTATCGAGAATAAGGCATTTGCCATCTTCCGAAGCAGACTTTCCGCAAAAACCTATGAGACTTGTACACCCTCTGAATGCAGTCCGTGAAACCGAAGTGACACCCTCGGGGAGTTTGATATACTTCATTGAGTTGCAGTCTTTGAAGGCGTTGTCGGGAATGGCGGTCACATCGTTGCCGAAAGTGAGTCTGCCAATGCCTTTTTCGTAGGTGTTATAGACAAGATTTCCACCAAACCCCGATGTGTTGCCCAACTCGATAGGCAGACCATACTTCGTGGTGTAGAGTATCTCATTGGAAGCACAAGTGAGGTTTGCCAACGGATTACCGTCGGTGGGGATATTTTCGTCGCCCTCCGGTGTTGTTGCGCCGCTATTGAGAGCAATGGTTACCGTCTGACCGTTGGTGAGCTCAAATGTGACAGAGTCTTCGTTGATGGTAATGGATGCGATAAGGTTGTCGCCATCCTCACCGTCCTTGCCATCTTCGCCGTCTTTGCCGTCGCTTCCATCCTCGCCATCGGCACCATCCTCTCCATCTTTGCCGTCTTCGCCATCGGCTCCGTCTTGACCATCCTTTCCGTCTTGTCCATCTTTACCATGTCTGAGCGTAATGGTGGAGTTGTCCGAGAATGTGATGATATACCCCTCGCTTGTCTCCTTTACGGAGGTGATGGTTAGATTGTTGGCAAGAGCATTGAGCAGAATCTTAGAATTTTCAACCTCTTCGCGCAAATTGTCAACCTCTTCTTCCAAGTCGTCAAGACGACCGACAATTTCGCTGTCGTCGTACGCCTCTGAGCAACCTGAAAACAGCATCAATGCCGTCGAAAATAAAAGTAATAATCTCTTCATTGTGGTGTATATTGGATTTAATCACTACAAAAGTAACACTTTATTCCCTAATTTTGAATTTTGAATTCTGAATTTTGAATTTTTATAGGTATCTTTGCGAGAATTATTCCACATTATATGTGGAGGGGTAGAAAATCAGTAAGTTTCGAGATATGAAAATTGCTATTGCGCAGATAAATTACTCGTGTGGTAATTTCGAGTACAACAAGTTCAAAATCATTGACGCCATTGTTCAGGCCAAGGGACAGGGTGCCGACCTTGTGGTCTTTGCCGAAGAGGCGATTTGTGGCGTTCCTGCACACTCGTTGCTCGTGAGGGGTGGTTTCCTCGACAAGGCCGAGGAGACGCTCGTGGAGATTGCGGCCTTTACCGACGATATTGCCGTGCTTGTGGGCCTGCCCATCCGTCGCAATGGTGGAACGGTGAGCGCTGCGGCATTCATTCAGAATAGGCGCATTAGGCGTTACATCACCAAGCGTTCGTTGCAGTCCGATATTGATGCGGCCTATTTGGTGTCGGGTAGAGGACACGAGTATATCAATGTTGCGGGCGAGAAGGTGGCGGTGGCTGTCGGCAGCGACTTCCTCTGCGACCACGACTTCTCGGATGCAAGCACCATTGTTGTGATGGGTGCCGACCGCTACCAGCAGGGACGCATCGAGCGACGCTATGAGCGCCTTGCCGAGAAGGCATACCTTGCAGATGCAAATGTGGTGTTTGTAAACCACATCGGTGGCTCGTCGGAGATTGTCTATGACGGCTCGTCGGCATTCTTCAATGCCAAGGGTAAGGCTGTGACTTTGCTGGGCAGCTTTGTCGAGGAACTCGCATTTGTCGATACTGCGCATACCGAAGCAGAGGTGGAAATTCCCTATCAGGATAAAATTGCAAATGTCTATGGTGCGCTCAAACTTGGCGTTAGTGACTACTTGTCCAAGAATAACAATTCCGACAAAAAGGCTTGTATTGTGCTGACGGGAGGTATTGACTCGTCGGTTGCTGCGGCAATTTTGGTGGATGCTCTCGGCAAGGATAGGGTGGTGGCTCTGCAAATGCCATCGCGCTACTCCACCGACCATTCGGCCGACGATGCCGAGTTGCTGGCCAAAGAGTTGGGTATTGAACTCGTGACCATTCCCCTGAGTGAGATATATCGTAGCAGCCTGCACGAGATTATTGCGGCTATTGGAGCTCCCGATCGTCCCAAGTTGGAGGTGGATTTCCAGTTGCGCCTCCGCACGGCTCTCTTTATGGCGGTGTGCGAGCAGAGGGGTTATGTGCCCATCAATAGCGCCAATAAGACCGAGCTCGCTGTGGGCGCATTGACACTCTATGGCGATACGAGCGGTATGCTCGGAATCTTGGGCGACCTCTACAAGAGCGATGTCTATGCTCTGGCTCGCCATATCAACTCGCGTCGCGAGGTTATTGCCGAGCAGACAATGCTCAAAGCCCCCTCGTCGGAGTTGCAGATTGACGGTGCGAGTGGCGTGACGCTTCCTCCCTACGATGTGATTGACGCAATTTTGTATCGTATGCTCGAACGCTGGCAGGAACAAGACGAGATTATCGATGCGGGCTTCGAGGCTCAGGATGTGAAGATTGTCCGCCGCCTTATCTACTCGGCTCTCGAAAAGATGCAGCAATTCTGCCCCATATTGGAGGTGTCGTCAATGCCTCTCGATAGGAGTTATGTCGATTTGCCCGTTTCGACCAAAGAGTTTTAGTGTAAAGATTACGAAACTAGAAAAAAGAGTTAGGTTATATGGCTAAGATTATGGAACACGAGGCACGCATTACGGCGGTCTATCCCGACGAGAGGCGTGTTGAGGCCGAAATGGTGGTGACGAGTGCTTGTGGCAGCTGCAAGGCTAAGGCTGTGTGCGGTGGTGCCGAGAACCAGGTGCGCCAGATTAGTGCTTTTACAAATCACCCCGAGGTCTATCAGGTTGGCGATGAGGTTACGATTTCCATAGAGCAGATTATGGGCTATAAGGCAATCGTGCTCTCCTACATTGTTCCCCTTGTTGTAATGCTCGTTGCACTGCTTGCTACCCACAGCCGCTATGGCGACTTGGTGGCGGGCCTTTCGGCTTTGGGTGCTTGTGCACTCTACTTTGTGGTGCTCGCTTTCTTTCGCAAGAGGTTGGAGAGGGTGATTGTGTTTACTGTGAAGAATAAGTATTTTTAGCTGGGAATTAAACAGACAGAGATATGAACGATTTGATTGTAACGGTATTGGTTGTCAGCGGACTTGGTGCATTGCTCGCTTTGCTCTTGTTCGTTGTGGCAAAACAGTTCAAGGTTGAGGAGGATCCCCGCATCGACGAGGTGGAGAAGATGCTGCCCGGTGCCAACTGTGGTGGTTGTGGTTTTCCCGGTTGTAGGGGAATGTCGGAGGCATTGGTCAAGAATGACGATATTTCGTCGCTCTACTGCCCTGTGGGTGGTGCTGAGTGTATGAAGGCTGTGGCTACCTATCTGGGCAAGGCCGCTGCCGAGCGAGCACCTATGGTTGCTGTTGTCAGGTGTGCGGGCTCGTGCGAGAATCGCCCCAAGACCAACACCTTCGATGGCGCCCACTCGTGCCTTGTTGCCTCGTCGCTCTATGCCGGCGATACGGGCTGCTCGTTTGGTTGCTTGGGGTTGGGTGATTGTGTGGCAAAATGCGAGTTTGACGCACTGCATATTAACCCTGCTACGGGACTGCCCGAGGTCGATGAGGAGAAGTGTACGGCTTGCGGTGCTTGCGTTAAGGCCTGCCCCAAGATGATTATCGAACTCCGCAAGAAGGCACCTAAGGGTAGGAAAATTTATGTTTCGTGTGTCAATAAGGCCAAGGGTGCTGTGGCACGCAAGGCTTGCAAGGTGGCTTGTATTGGCTGCGGTAAGTGCGCAAAGGTGTGCGCCCACGACGCCATTACAGTCGAGAACAACCTCGCCTACATCGACTCGATGAAGTGTAAGATGTGTCGCAAATGCGTTGTTGAGTGCCCTACGGGTGCTATTGTGGAGGTAGGCTTCCCCGCCCGCAAAGTGGCTACTCCCGAAACTCAAACCGCTAAAACAGAGTAGAAGATTATGAAAACATTTCCTATTGGCGGTATTCATCCGTCGGATTGTAAAGAGTATAGCAAGTATGCGGCTATTGAGCGCTTCCCCATACCCCAGAGCGTAACCATTCCCCTTTCGCAACATATTGGAGCACCTGCTGTGGCTTGTGTGGCCAAGGGCGACAGGGTGTTGGCCGGTCAGGTTATAGCCACTGCCGGAGGTTTTGTGTCGAGCCCTATTCACTCTTCGGTGTCGGGTACGGTTACGGCTGTTGAGGCAAAGGCTGACGCGCAGGGTAATATGAAACCCTCGGTAACCATTGCTGTCGAGGGCGACGAGTGGGTAGATGGTGTGGACCTCAGCCCCGAGGTTGTGAAGAACAACAATCTTGCCCCTGCGGATATTGTGAAGCGTATCTCCGAGATGGGTATTGTAGGTATGGGTGGTGCAACCTTCCCAACCCATGTCAAACTATCCATTCCTGCGGGTAAGAGGGCCGAGTGCCTTATTATCAATGCTGTGGAGTGCGAGCCCTACCTCACGGCAGACTACCGCGTGATGTTGGAGCAGGGCGAGAAACTGCTTGTCGGCGCAAGGATTTTGGCTAAGGCTATCGGTGTGGATAAAATCTATATCGGTATTGAGAATAACAAACCCGATGCTATTGCCCACTTGGAGAGGTTGGCCGGTGCATATTTGGAGATAGAGATTGTCCCCTTGCAGATGCGCTATCCTCAGGGTGGCGAGAAACAACTCATTGCTGCCGTTACGGGCCGCGAGGTACCCAGCGGTTGCCTGCCTATCGATGTGGGTGCTGTGGTGCAGAATGTCGGTACAGCGTTGGCAGTTTATGAGGCTGTGGCCAAGAACAAACCTTTGGTGGAGAGGGTTGTGACCGTTACGGGTCCCAAACTCAAAGCCCCCAAGAACCTCCTTGTGAGAATCGGCACACCAATGAGTGCACTCATTGAGTACTGCGGTGGTATGGATGGCGTAGGTAAAGTTATTGCCGGTGGCCCTATGATGGGACGCGCTGTGAGCAATGTGGATGCCCCTGTTACGAAGGGTACTTCGGGTATCTTGCTGATGCCTACCGAGGAGTCGCTGCGTCAAAAGGAGGGCGATTGTATCCGTTGCGCCAAGTGCGTTGAGTCGTGCCCTATGGGCTTGGAGCCATACCTGCTCAGCACTCTTACCCAACGACACGACTATGAGTCGTTGGAGGAGCATTGGATTGCCGACTGCATTGAGTGTGGTTGCTGCACATTCTCCTGCCCATCGTACCTCCCCTTGTTGGATTGGGTGCGTATTGGCAAGGCTGAGGTTATGAAACGCATCCGCGAGAGGGCGGCTAAGAAGTAGAACGAATAAAAACGAATAGAAGAGATATGGAGAGTCAAAAATTGGTAATTTCGCCTGCGCCCCATGTTCACGGTAAGAACGATACGAGGCGTATGATGGGCGATGTGCTCATTGCACTCCTGCCTGCACTTGGTTGCTCGGTGTTGGCTTATGGCTGGCAGGCCTTTGTGGTTGTGGCCTTTTCGGTGGCTTGTTGTGTGCTTGTTGAGTGGTTTATTCAGAGGTTTATGCTCAAAGGCCCCTCAACCCTCGGCAACCTTTCGGCCATCGTTACTGGTGTACTCTTGGGCTTTAACCTACCCGCCAACATTCCATTGTGGTTGGTAGCAGTTGCTGCGGTGGTGGCTATCGGCATTGGTAAGATGACCTTTGGTGGATTGGGTAAAAACCCCTTCAACCCTGCGCTTGTTGGCCGTGTGTTCCTGCTTGTAGCATTCCCTGTTGCTATGACCACCTTCCCCGAGGCTGTGGGTGCGGTGAGTGGAGCGACACCACTTGCTATGGCTAAGGAGGCACTCAAAGCGGGTGCACCTGTTAGCGAGATTATACAGAGCGTCGATTTGCAGGGTATGTTCCTTGGTGCAAAGAGTGGCTCGCTGGGTGAGATTTCGGTTGTAGCCCTTTTGGCGGGCTTTGTATGGCTGCTTGTTAGGCGTGTTATCTCGTGGCATATTCCCGTATGTGTGCTTGGTACTATGGCGCTCTTTGCGGGCATCACTTGGGCAGTATCGCCCACCGAGTATATGTCGCCCTTGTTCCATGTGTTGAGTGGTGGTGCTGTGCTTGGTGCGGTCTTTATGGCTACCGATTATGTCACCTCGCCTATGACAAAGAAGGGTATGGTTATCTATGCTGTCGGCGTGGGTGTGATTACGATGCTTATCCGCCTTTGGGGGCCCTATCCCGAGGGTATGTCCTTCGCTATCCTGATTATGAACTCGGTGGTGCCTCTTATTGACAAATGGGTACGCCCCAAACGCTTTGGTAGTGCTAAAACTAAATAAGTGAGGGAGGAGAGAAGAGTATGAAAAGTTCGCTTAGAAATATGGTATTGATGCTCTTTGTCATCGCGCTGGTTTGCTCGGCAGCGGTGGCGGTGGTCTATGATATGACCAAAGAGCCTATTGCAAAGGCGCAGGCACAGAAAGTTGTGGATGCGCTTCGCAGTGTCCTCCCTACCTTTGACAATACGCCCGAGAGGGAGGAGGTGAACGGTTGCTTTGTCTATGAGGCAACGAGTGGTGACGAGGTTGTTGGCTATGCGGTGGAGAGTACTTCGCCCAATGGCTTCAATGGCGATGTGACACTTATGGTGGGCGTGACGGCCGATGGTACCATCTATAACATTGAGGTTCTCTCGCAGGCCGAGACTCCGGGCTTGGGTGCCAATATGGAGTCGGAGGATAATACCTTGCTCGGTAGCTTCAAGGGCAAGGATGGGGCGAAGATGACGATGACCGTCAGGAAAGATGGCGGTGATGTGGATGCGCTTACAGCTGCCACAATCTCTTCGAGGGCATATGCCGAGGCTGTTGCTATGGCTTACGATGCTGTGAGGGGTATTATTGAGGAGCGCAACGCTATTGTGGTCAATCCTGCCGATGTATTGCCCGAGAGCGACGATGTGTTTGCCTCGGAGGTAGATGGTGTGACGGTCTATACTGCCACCAAAGAGGGCCACGCTGTGGGCTATGCCATTGAGGGCTCGTCGGAGAGTGGTTTCAATGGACTCGTGCGCCTTATTGTAGGCTTTGAGCCCAATGGTCGCATCTATGATGTGAAGGTTTTGGAGCAGAACGAAACTCCCGGCCTCGGCTCGAAGATGTGCGAAGATGATAATGAGCTGATTAAGAGTCTTAGGGGCAAACGGGCTTCGCGTGTGCGCCTTGCCTTGCGCTCGGAGGGTGGCGATGTGGACGCTCTGTCGCACGCTACAATCTCTTCGAGGGCCTATGTCGAGGCAGTGGAGAGGGCTGTGAGCACTTTTAAGAAAATTGAGTTGTAAGGAGAAACGAAGAGAGAAGTATTATATATGGGTAAGAATTTGAAATTTTTTACTGACGGCATACTCAAAAACAACCCGACCTTTGTGTTGGTGCTGGGTATGTGCCCCACTTTGGCAACGACCACTTCGGCGGCTAATGGCTTGGGTATGGGCGTGGCAACAATGTTTGTGCTTGTGATGTCCAACATTGTTATCTCGCTGCTTAAAAATGTTATCCCCGATAAGGTGCGTATCCCCGCATTTATTGTGGTTATCTCCTCGTTCGTAACTGTTGTTCAGCTGCTTATGCAGGCCTATGTGCAGGATTTGTATAACACCCTCGGAGTATTTATCCCTCTGATTGTCGTAAACTGCATCATCCTGGGTAGGGCAGAGGCTTTCGCTTCGAAACACAATCCTTTGGAGTCGGCTCTCGATGGCCTTGGTACGGGCTTGGGCTTTACGCTGGCGCTGACACTTATCGGTATGGTGCGCGAGGTGCTGGGCAGTGGCTCCATCTTCGGCTTGGATATCTGGCAGGGCGATGGTGCGCTCATCTTTATCCTCTCTCCCGGTGCTTTCTTTGTGCTGGGCTACCTTATGGTTATTTTCCGTAAACTCACCGCTAAAACACAACAATAGAGTATGGAGTTATTTGCAATTATCATCGGTTCTATTTTTGCGAACAATGTAGTTTTTTCGCAATCGCTCGGTATCTGTCCCTTCTTGGGCGTGTCCAATAAGGTGGGAACAGCCGCAGGTATGGGTGCTGCCGTAACCTTCGTTATGGCCATCTCTTCTATTGTGGTGTGGATGCTCCAATACTATGTGCTCGTACCTCTTGGTATGGAGTATATGCAGACTATTGTCTTCATCTTGGTTATTGCCGCTTTGGTGCAGATGGTGGAGATTGTCTTGAAGAAGATTTCTCCCTCGCTCTATCAGGCTTTGGGTATTTTCTTGCCACTTATTACCACCAACTGCGCTGTGTTGGGTGTGGCCATTTTGTTGGTGCAGAAGGAGTATAATCTCTTGGAGTCGGTTGTTTATGCAACCTCCATCGCAATCGGTTTTGCTCTTGCGCTGGTTATTATGGCGGGTATCCGTGAACGCTTGGAGCTTCTGGGTGTGCCCAAAGGTGTTAAGGGTGTGCCCATTGCTCTGATTACTGCCGGTATCTTGGCAATGGCATTTATGGGATTCTCGGGCTTGGTATAGACTGCGAGAGTGTTGTGTGGTGCTTGGTGCACCAAAATTCAGGGAGCGGGTTTACAGCCTACGCAAAAGTAGGCACGAAACTCGCTCCCGCTTTTTTATGTATAGGAGATATAAGAGGTATGGGTTGTTTTAGTAGGTTTTAGGAGAATTAAATCGCATAGCATTCCTGTCCTTCCTGTTTTCCCTGTTTTCCCTGTTTTCCCTGTTCTCCCTGTTCTCCCTGTTCTCCCTGTTCTCCCTGTTCTCCCTGTTGCTCTCCTACAATCAAAAGCGGGCTCGGCAACTGCTGCCGAGCCCGATTTATGTGCGTTGTTATATCTGCCCGATTTACTCGGCAGAGGGTTTGCCAAATCGCTGTGCTACAAGGTCGTCGCTAACCTCCCTTGCAAGCATTTGCAACTTCTGCTCGGGTACAAGCTCCAAGTCGAGCACCATAAGTGCGTCGAGTGCATCGCAGAAGTCGTGGTCTACATTGTAACCCACAACATGGCTGCCGAGTTGGAGATATTTCTTGATGAGTACGGGAATTGCACGCTCGTCTTTCTCGATGTCGCACACAATTTTGTCAATCAGGGCGATATTCTCCACACCCTCCACAAGCGAAGCGTCGAGTGGTGCGTCAATACCCTCGGCACCCGTACCAGGATGAACATACTTTGCGATATCGTGGTCGAAATGGTGCGCCGTAAGATAGTTCATAATGATGGTCTTCGACGAACGCTGGAACTCGCCCGAGATGGTTACGGGGCCCACCATATAGCGATATTCGCTATTGGAGAGCAGCGTGTGGAAGATACCTTTCCAGAGCATCAGCAACGATGTGGGCTTGCGTTGATAGTCGGCGGAGATGAACGAACGACCAAGTTCGAGCGATTGGCGTAACAAATCCGAGAGCTCTTTGTCGTAGCAGAAGAGCGAGTGGGTGTAGAAGCCATCCAAACCATAGCGGTCCATAATCTCTGCACCGAAGCCCATACGGTATGCACCAACAATAGCCGAAGCCTCCTTGTCCCAAATGAAGAGCTGGCGATAGTAGGTGTCGTATTGGTCAATATCAACACTCTTCATCGAGCCCTCGCCAATGCTGCGGAAGGTAATCTCCCTAAGGCGGCCAATCTCCTGCATCAGGTTGGGAATGTCCGCGCTGCGAGCAACATATACTGAGAAGTGCTCACCGTGGTCGAAGAGTTTGCACTCGGGGGCAAGAGCCTCCACCTCGGCACGCAGAATATCCTTGTCCACTGCGGGAATGATGTCGCTCATATCGCCCTGCTCGGCCACAATCTCGGCACACGAGCGAATGGGACGCTCGCGACAATCCCTCAGATAGTCCACCGTTGCACGCAAGTACTTGTGGTACGAATTGAGAGTATCCAAATCTTTAAGACGCGCGGGCGCAATGGGCGAACCGATAGTGATGGGGAAAGTTTGTCCTTTCTTGTTGAAAATCTCGTGGCTGAGCATTACGGTGCGCAAACGGGGATGAATCTTGCCAAGCAGGTGGAATGTGAGGCTGTTGCAACCATCAATCCAGCAAGGAACGATTGTCGCACCACTCTTGCGCATAAATTTTATGGCCGAAGTGTGCCACTCCCTGTCGCTGACATATTTTTTACCCCAGCCACCGTGCCAAGTCGATACCTCGCCCGCGGGGCAGAGGAGCAAGCAACCGCCCTCGCTGACATGTTTCAGACCGAGTTTCAGACCTGCAAGCGAACCGCCTTGTACCTCGTCAAAGGGATTGACGGGGAAGAGATAGGGTTTCATAGGCTCAACGCGAGTGAGCAGGAAATTGCCCAAAACCTTCACATCCTGACGAACGCGGGTGATGGTGTGGAGCATAATGATGCCGTCTACAATACCCGTTGGGTGGTTGCAAATGATGATGGTGGGACCCGTGGCGGGAATGTTCGACAGGCTCTTTTCGTCTACATTGACACCAACCTTAATCTCGCGCAGAATAGTGTCGAGGCTTTGGTCGGGCTGACTCATAATGTGCTCATAGGCATTGTTTGCCTTGCGTGCGCCAAAAATCCACAGGATGAGTTTGGACAGCAACCGTGCAAACACACCCTTACGACCAAACATAAAATCTTCGGTGTTCAATAGTTTTTTGCTCATAACAAAATTTCTCCCTTTTGTACCGTCTATATAATTCTTATTGGAAACCCCATAAAGACAGTAATGAAATACAAAAATAGCACATTTTTTCGTAATTTCAATAAAAAGTCGTTAATTTGTAGTGAAAAGCAGAAGCCGGTTTTGGGCTTCTGGCCTGAGAGTTAAGATGAATCGTCACATCGAACATATAAAAGAGGTGGTGTCGCTACTGCCCACAACCCCGGGGGTGTATCAGTTTTTGGACGCTTCGGGCAAGGTGATATATGTGGGTAAGGCGGTTAATTTGCGTCGTAGGGTGAGCTCCTATTTTGTGGAGTCGCAAAAGCATAGTGCAAAGGTGCGGGTGCTGGTGTCCAAAGTAGTGGATATTAAACACATAGATACACCCTCGGAGCACGACGCGCTGCTTCTGGAAAACTCCCTCATTAAGACCCTCAAACCTCGCTACAATATCCTTCTGAAAGACGACAAAACCTACCCTTGGATTGTTGTTCGCAACGAGCCATTTCCGCGTGTGGAGTCCACTCGTCGAATGATCAAGGATGGCTCGCAATACTATGGTCCCTATTCGTCGGTTGTGGCGCAGAGAGCAATGCTCGAAAGCCTTAGGGAAATATACCAAATCCGTACTTGCGCTCTCAATCTTTCGCCCGAGCAGATTGCAAAAGGGAAATATCGCGTCTGCTTGGAGTACCATATCGGCAACTGTGCGGGTGCGTGCGAGGGTAGGCAGAGTAGTGAGGAGTATGGCGAGCAGGTGGAACTTGTGCGCAAACATCTAAGGGGCGACTTGCGTCCCACGCGCGACTATCTTTCAAGACAGATGGAAGCTGCCGCTGCGGTGCTCAACTTCGAGAAGGCTGCGCTCTATAAATCGAGGCTCGATGCACTCGCCAAGTATGAGGCCAAGAGTGTGATTGTCAGCCCCACGCTGGGCGATGTGGATGTATTCTATATACTCACGGAGGAGATTGATGCATATTGCACTTTTGTGCGAGTGTCGCGTGGTACGGTGGTAGCTTCGAGGACTATGCTCCTTACGGTTGGTGCCGAGAGCGAGAGGGCGACTATCCTCTCCTATGCCATTCGCCAGATGGTGCCTGCGGTTGCCGAGGGTAGGCTGGCCAGGGAGGTTATTGTACCCGTGGAGCCCGACGAGGAGTTCGAGGGCGTGAAGTTTACCGTTCCGCAGAGGGGCGACAAACTTTCGCTCTTGGAGTTTGCCCGCAAGGGGGCGGTGATGTTCCGTGCCGAAAGGCTCAAAAATATGGAGATTAAGAATCCCGAACGACATACCGAGCGACTTATGGCGGCGATGATGCGCGAGTTGCATCTCGACCGTGAGCCACGCCACATAGAGTGCTTCGATAACTCCAACATTCAGGGACAATTCCCTGTGGCGGCGTGTGTGGTATTTCGTGATGGCAAGCCCTCGCGCAAGGAGTATCGCCACTTCAATGTCAAGACGGTTGTGGGGGCGGATGACTTCGCCACAATGAGGGAGATTATCACAAGACGCTATACGAGGGTACTGGCGGAGGGTAAGGACCTCCCCGATTTGATAGTGGTGGATGGCGGCAAGGGACAACTCTCCTCGGCTGTGGCTGTGATGAAGGAGTTGGGAATTTACGACCGAGTGCCTGTTGTGGGTTTGGCGGAGAGGTTAGAGGAAATATACTATCCCAACGACCCTCTGCCCTACAATTTAGACCGCAATGGCGAGCCGCTGAAAGTTGTGCGCCATATTCGCGATGAGGCGCACCGCTTCGGTATCACTTTCCACCGCAATAAACGCTCGGCAGCCTTTGCCGTAACTTCGCTTACGAACATTGAGGGCATTGGCAAGCAGACGAGCGAGGCTCTGCTGAAACGCTTTGGCAGTGTTGCGGGTGTTGCTCGCGCCTCCGAGGAGCAGATTGCCGAAGTTGTCGGAAAAGCAAAAGCTGCCAAGGTGTATGATTATTTTCATAAATAATTTCTTATATTTGCACAAACACTCCTACTCCGATGGACTTTTGAATAAAATTCAATGCGCACCAGCCGACATTTGTTCGCATTGCACAGTCGTCACCCCAACTGCGTAACTCATAGAGGGAAATTGTTAAACTATAAAAACGGATTGATATGAAACGGTTTATCTACATTATAGTTGCAGGTTTTGCTCTGGCTTCGTGTACAAACGAATTGGAGATAGAATTTGAAACAGAAATTCCCATAAGTCTAAACGATGACCTCAACCTGACAGACGGTGTTATTATTGGCGAGAAATTGCGCAATCCATACTCTTTGGAAGTAATGAAGCAGGCGTGTGACATGCTATATCCTCCAACACGAGGAGAGGCTCCTGTTTCGGACTCGTTAATTGTTCCTAATGTTAAGTATGTGAGATTTTTACCAACGGATTCTATTGAATATCGTACATTGTCCGCGTCTAAACTTGAACTTTTTAACTATCCATTGGACTATGATATTTTGGGAGATCCGAGTGATTACCACGACCCCAACTTACCGCCAGAGCAGATAACATGGCAATATACGGTTATGCCGATAGATGACCCTCTTCCCATCGTAAAAAGCGAAGTTTTGGAGTTGGCTTATATACCAACCTCGAATAATGTTGATGGTCTTTACGATATGGAAGCCATTGAAAATACCGCCATTAAACTCGGGTTGGGGAATAATCTTACTTTGTTAGGCAAAGACCGCCGCCCATCGGTACTTCCCATAATTGGCGAGAGTGTTCCTTATATTGGCAAGATACAATTATGCGACAGTGGAAATACCAATGCAAAAGGCGTTAAAGGCGTGAAGATAAGAGCGCGACATTTCTTCAAAATACGCACAGATTTCACAGATGAACAAGGAAGATATTTTATAGACATGGAGGAATTCCCCAATTGTACCCCTCGCTTGGAATTGAGATTTGAGAATGAATATGGATTTAAGTTGGGATATAATGTAGAACTCATTATGCCCCAAACATTTAATATGAAAGATACTCATAGTTTTACTTTCAAGGATAGTGACTCTGGTAAGAACTACAAGGCGTGGGTTTTGGGCACAATCAATAATGCTGCATACGATTGGTATAAACGCTGCGAAACAGAAGGAATGCCAACCCCTCCAAGTAATTTGTATATTTGGGCAATGGAGATAGCTGGTGGCGCCGCATGTCCAATGTTGCATCATGGTACATTTAACACTTCGGGGTTGTCCTTAGCCACCTTAGCCACCTTTTTGTTTGGACCCGACTTCGGTTTTGTGACCAATGTCTGGCTGTCGATTTTGTTTAACACCATTGCCCCCGATGTCTTTGTGTTTGGTGTTGACAATGCATCCACCAACGCATTGTATAGATTAACTTGCCACGAATTGGCGCACGCAACACACTTTCAGCAATTGGGAGAAGAGGTGTTGGACAGAGCCTTCTGGTGGGCAGATGTGATTAATTACGAGGTCGCTTGTGGTGTACTAAATGGAGGTGACAATCCATACGACCATCCAAGTATTGAGCGAGAAGAAAAAGTGGGCATTACCGAAATGTGGGCACACGCAGTGGGGTATATTATGGAACGAGAATACAGGGGTGTTAAAAAATCCACATATCCAGAACAAGGAGTGTATTGGTTTAAGCCAGAGATAATTTGGGATTTGTACAAATATGGAATGTCTTTGAAGGAAATTAACCAAAGTATGACATGTGATGTTGCCACATTGCAAATGTTTAAGGAACAATTACTGGAAGACAACAAGAATCACACATCCCTAATAAACTCTACTTTCTGGTTCTAAATATCAGTTTATGAAAAGATTATTTGCTTTTTTAATTTGTGCTGTACTCTTATCCTGCGAAACAGAACAAATATTCAACCCACCTTATCAAAGTGAGTGGTATGCTATTAATGAAACAAGCCGTGACATACAATTTCATATAGTAAGGAAGTTTGTCTTAGATAGTAAAGAAAATGTATATTACGATCGTTGTTTGTTACTCCGGGGAGATAAATTTTATCAAGACTTTCGTTATGATAGGCAAGAAACACAGAAGTTTGTTAGTTTATTTTTGTTTCAAAATGCAGGAGAGTTGCTCTCGTGTAAGGTTTACCTCACGCCGATAGATAGTGATGAAGTCCTGAAAGAGTGGGTGTTGGGTGATGATAATGGCGAACACGATATCTTCGATGAGTCGCAATGGGAGCACAAAAGTTGGGAAGATAATAAAAGTGCCTCCTACACCATCTATCATAACGAATGGACTTTTACTATTACCGATGCAGATATCGGAGAGGTGGAATAAAGCATTTATCGGCATTAAGCGCGAAGAAAGAGTTGGCATTACCGAAATGTGGGCACATGCTGTGGGTTATATAATGCTTTATGAATATCTTGGCATTAATAGGCAGTCATATCCAGCAGTTGTTAATTATTGGTTTAAGCCTGATGTTGTGTGGGATTTATACAAAAACGGATTGAGTTTGAGAGATATTAGCCAAAGTATGACAGAGAATATCGTCACATTGCAATCTTTCAAAGAGAAATTGATAGAGGATAATAAGTCACACACAACCGCTATAAACACCATATTCAGAACCCACTTAACCATGTAATCTTATGAAACTACAATTTCTTTGTTTGATTTGTTTGTTGTTGTGCTCTTGTGACCCAGAGTGGGTGTTTAATCCACCCTACCAAAGCCAATGGTTAATCCACAATCAGACACCTTCTGACTTGGTGCTATGTATGGATTTTGTGTATGCAGATAACGATGGGGAATACGAGGAAAAAAATGACTATGAGTTGTTAAGCAACGATAAATTTTGGGGAATATGCGAAGGTATGTATTCCGAAGACACCTGTTTTGCAAGTCTTTTTCGATGTAATTATGATATGCCTCTGCGAGGCAGAATATATATCACAACAATAGACGGTGGCAACATTTTGAAAGAATGGGCGATGGGAGTGGATAATGGTGACCATGATATCTTCAATGAAGAAGACTGGGATTATCAAGAAAGGGTGGATGACCGACCCAAGAATTATGATATACTCCATCGTGAATGGACTTTTACTATTACCGATGCCGATATTGGGTTGGTGGAGTAGATGATAGTCTTGGTTGTTGGAAAAGCAAAAGCTGCGCGAGTATATACCCATTTTCATAAATAATTTGTATATTTGTAGGTTGAAATAGACGAAAAAACTAAAACTATAAAATCTATACAGACAATGGAAAAAGTAAGATGCCTTATTATTGGTGGTGGCCCTGCCGGATACACCGCTGCAATCTACGCTTCGCGTGCAAACCTTTCGCCCGTACTCTACGAGGGTTTTGAGCCCGGTGGACAGCTCACAACCACTACCGAGGTGGAGAACTTCCCCGGCTATCCCGAGGGTGTTAATGGTCCCCAAATGATGGAGGATATTCGCCGTCAGGCACTCCGTTTTGGCACCGACATCAGGGCTGGTGTTGTGACCAAAATCGACCTCTCGGAGCGTCCTTTCAAAGCTATTGTGAACGACTCTGACGAGATTGAGGCCGAGGCTGTCATCATCGCTACGGGTGCTACTGCCAAATATCTCGGCTTGCCCAGCGAGGCTAAGTTCCGTGGTATGGGTGTGAGTGCTTGTGCTACCTGCGACGGTTTCTTCTACCGCCGTAAGGATGTGGCTGTTGTGGGTGCAGGCGACACCGCTTGCGAGGAGGCAACCTATCTCGCATCAATCTGCAACAAGGTGCATATGATTGTTCGCAAGGACTATATGCGAGCCTCGAAAGTTATGCAGGCAAGGGTTGAGAATACCCCCAACATTGAGGTACACTACCTCTGCAACACTCAGGAGATTTTGGGCGACGAGAATGGCGTAACGGGCGTAAGGCTCATCCACGCCGACGGCCACACCGAAGATATTGCTGTTGACGGATTCTTCCTTGGCATTGGCCACTCGCCCCAGACCAAACTCTTTGCAGGTCAGTTGGAACTCAACGAGGAGGGTTATATTGTCACTCAGGGTGCATCGAGCAAGACCTCGGTTGAGGGTGTTTTCGCTGCGGGCGATGTTAAAGATCCCCACTATCGTCAGGGTATCGTAGCAGCGGGTAGCGGTGCAATCGCAGCAATGGACTGCGAGCGTTTCCTCCTCTCTCAGAAATAGTCGTTAGGTGAAATATACACCCGAAATACTTGGCGGCATACACGCTGTTCTCTTTGAGATTATCGAGGAGGTAGAGCGTGTGTGTCGCTTGCTTGATGTCAATACCTTTGCCATTGGCGGTACGGCTATCGGTGTCCACTTCTGGCAGAACATACTGCCGTGGGACGATGATGTCGACTTCGGTATGCTCCGCGAGGACTACACCAAATTTCTCCGCGAGGCTCCTGCACTGCTTGGCGAGGAGTTTGAGTTGCAGGAGTTCTCGACCGAGCCCAACACACCATTCTATTGGGCTAAGGTGAGGAAGAAAAACACTCTGTTTTTGGAGGAGGGTGTTGAGTGGTGCGATATTGCGCACGGCTTTTTTGTGGATATTTTCCCCTTCGACCGCATCCCAAACAATCGCTTTGTGGAGCGCTTCCATAGGGCTGAGTGTGCGTGGTTTATAAGTGCATTCTCACTCTATCCCTATTGGCAACATAGGCGCGAAATTGCACGCCACAAGTCTCTCTACTACCAAAAGAGCCTTGTGAGTCGTGCGGTGCTCGGGGTGATGTACCGCCTTGTGAGCCGCGAGTGGCTCTATCGGAAGATGACCAAGGAGATGGGGTGGTTCAATGACGATGAGAGGTGCCTGAGGGCCAATGTTGTGCGACTGCCGCTCGATGTGGCTGATTATGAGTCGCTCCGCAACCCCAAGGAGGCCCCATTTGGCCGACTTACCATAAAAGTCCCACGCGATTTGGAGGGGTACCTGCACCACCACTATCCCGTCTTGATAAAAGATATTCCCGACGAGCAGAAGGTCAATCACGCCCCCTTGAAACTATCGTTCGACACCCGCAACAGCAAAATATATGAGTAATACTGCGCCCATATTCTCGGTCATTGTGCCACTCTACAACAAGGAACGCGAGGTGGAGAGTACGCTTCGCTCGGTGTTGGCGCAGACATACCAACCGCTTGAAATTGTGGTTGTTGATGATGGCTCCACCGACCGCAGTGCCGAGATTGTGGAGAGCCTCGGTTCGCCCCTAATAAGGCTCATACGCCAGTCCAATGCGGGCGAGTGTGCGGCACGCAATAGGGCGATGAGTGAGGCACGAGGGGAGTGGTTTGCACTTCTGGATGCCGACGATGAGTGGAAACCCGAATTTTTGGAGGAGGTGGCGGCTATGATTGAGGAGTGGCCCGATTGCGGCATCTATTCCACCGCCTTCGATATTGTCAGCCCTACTGGGCGTGTGAGGGGCAACTGCCCGACCGAGAGGGGTGTGGTGGATAATTTTTGGAGGGAGAGTATGACTCGCTATGTTACCATTCCCTCGGCTACGGTGCTTTCGCGCAAGGCTGTCGAACAGCTGGGAGGCTTTCCAGAGGGTATGAAGATGGGTGGCGACCAGTGGATGTGGATAAAACTCGCGAGCTACTATGGGGTGTGTTTTTCGCCCCGTGCGCTGTGTGACTACTCAATGGTGGCGTCAAACCGCAGTGGCGCAATATATACCCCCGAGGTTACGAAATACACACTCGAAGAGATGCTCGACAAACCCTACCCTTCGCGCGAAGAGGACTTTTGGCGTGGGGAGTTTGTCGCCAAGTGCGCCATAGGTAAGGCTTTGACTCTCACGGCTAAGGGCGATACGGAGTTTGGCCGTAGGGTGGTGCGCAACTTTGGCTACACCCGCCACTACCGTCGAGGCCTTTTGAAACTGCGCTTGCTGCTTCTTGTTCCTCGCCGACTGCGCCCCCGAGTCCACGCTTTTTATAACCGTATGGCGTGGCGCCTGGCCCACAAAGGGTTGTAAATTGACTTTAAGAATTACAAAAACATAAGAACAATGAAATACGCAATTATTTTGACAGAAAAAGGCGAAATGAAAGCGGAGTTGTATGAGAACGAGACTCCTATCGCCGTAAATAACTTTATTAAACTTGCCACTTCGCGTTTCTACGACGGACTGACTTTTCACCGTGTGATTCCCGACTTCGTCATTCAGGGCGGTTGCCCCATAGGTAACGGTGCGGGTGGCCCCGGCTACACCATCAAGTGCGAGACTTCGGCCCCTCGTCAGTATCACGACCGCGGTGTCCTTTCGATGGCTCACAGGGGTAAGGATACGGGTGGCTCGCAGTTCTTCATCTGCCACAACCGAATGAATACCCAGCACCTCGACGGTGTTCACACCTGCTTTGGCAAGGTGGTGGAGGGCTTGGATGTGATTGACGACATCCGCCCAGGCGACCTCATCCTTTCGATTACCATTGTTGAGGAATAAAAAACCAAACGCACAATGAGCAACGCACCTCTTGCAGAACGCCTGCGCCCTCAAACTCTCGGCGAGTACATCGGTCAGCGACATTTGGTCGGTGAGGATGGTGTCATACGCCGTTTTGTGGAGAGTGGCAACATCCCTTCGTTTATTCTTTGGGGCCCTCCGGGGGTGGGTAAGACTACACTTGCCCGCTTGGTGGCTCTCGCGCTTGGTCGTCAGATGTTTACGCTGTCGGCCATTGCGAGTGGCGTTAAGGAGGTGAGGGAGGTTATTGAGGCCGCCAAGAAGAGCCGCTTTTTCAATAGTGGTGCTCCCATACTCTTCATCGACGAGATTCACCGCTTCAATAAGGCGCAGCAAGACTCACTGCTGGGTGCTGTGGAGCAGGGTGTCTTTACGCTCATTGGTGCTACGACGGAAAACCCCTCTTTTGAGGTCATCACGCCACTGCTCTCGCGCTGCCAGGTCTATGTGTTGAAGGCCATGGACGAGAGCGAGTTGCAAACGCTACTCGATAGGGCTATCACTACGGATAGAGAGCTTGTTGAGAGGGGTGTGAGGGTGGAGCAAACCCACGCCCTGTTTGAGTTCTCGGGTGGCGATGCGCGAAAACTGCTCAACATTCTCGATATTATGGCGGGAGCCTGCGAGGGCGAGATTGTCATCAACGACCAGAGGGTTACCGACTGCCTACAACAAAACATCGCGCTCTATGACAAGGGTGGCGAACAGCACTACGACATCATCTCGGCATTCATCAAGAGCATACGAGGTAGCGACCCCGATGCAGCACTCTACTACTTGGCGAGGATGTTGGCGGGTGGCGAGGATGTGAAATTTATTGCCCGCAGGCTTGTGATTTCCGCCTCGGAGGATGTGGGCTTGGCAAATCCCAATGCTCTGCTGTTGGCCAATGCCTGCTTTGATGCGGTGCATAAGCTCGGTATGCCCGAGGCTCGTATTCCCCTTGCCGAGGCTACCGTATATCTGGCCACAAGCCCCAAGAGTAACTCGGCATATATAGCTGTGAATGAGGCCCTGAGGTTTGTGGAGAAGGATACCACAAATCGCCCTGTGCCCCTGCACTTGCGCAATGCTCCCACAAAGCTTATGGACACTCTCGGCTATGGTAAGGGCTATAAATATGCCCACGACTACGAGGGTAATTGGGTGGAGCAGGAGTTTATGCCCGCGGGTTTGGAGGGTAAGAAGTTCTACACCCCCCAACATAAGAGAGAATATGACGCCATGGCGTGGAAGGAGGTTCTTAAACAGAAAAAATAGCAAAATATGAAAGGCTTGGTTACGATAGGTATGCTGGTGCTCTCGAATGTTTTTATGACATTTGCGTGGTATGGCAACCTGAAACTTAGGGATATGAACGGTGGCAAAGACCCCTTCCCACTCTTTGTTATCATACTTCTCAGTTGGGGCATTGCATTTTTTGAGTACTGCCTGACGATTCCTGCCAATAGGATAGGCTTTGTGGGAGGTGGTGGCCCTTTTTCGCTGTTTCAGTTGAAAATCATTCAGGAGTGTATCTCGCTGGTGGTCTTTACGGTGCTGGCATTGGCGCTCTTTAAGACCGAGACATTCCGTTGGAACTACATTGTATCGTTTGTGTTGATACTATTGGCGGTCTATTTCGCCTTCAAAAAATAAGACGAGTGTGCCTTGTGGGTGCTTTTTGCACTAAATTTCAGAGAGCGGCTTCCTCATTTGCGCCAAGCAAACTGCGGAGCCGCTCCTTCATTTTGCACAAAAATCCCTCCACAAAACCCACTCGCCTGACAAGCGACATTTATGCGAAACAAGGATCCCAAGGACCCCCGAAGCCTTGTACTCCTTGTATCCCTTGTACCCCTCCCTTTGTTCGCGGGTATCTTTTTTAATACCCGAGGACAAGGGGGGCGTGGTGCGTGGTATGGGGTTGGCAAGATGGAAAAAATCGCGGGTAACGAAATTGCTACCCGCGAACAAAAGTGAGAGTCGGCTATTATAATTACTCTTTACTCACTACTCTTTACTCATTATCATTTACTCTTTACTCTTTTTTTTGCCGCTGCCAACCCACGCAAGGAGCAGAATGCCTGCTGTGGCAAGGAGTCCTGTGTAGTCGCCCTCGTAGTCGGGAGCAACTGCCAAGGATTCTTGCAGGGCGTCGGCCGACTCATGGATAGGCTCGGAGGCGATAGACTCGCCCTCGGCGGTCTGCTCAATAGACCACTCCAAACCGTCGGGACGCTCCGAGGCGATGAGCGACAGACCTCCACCAATCACAAGTGCGCTGATTGCAAATGCTGCAATGGAACGCTGCAAGCCGGTTCTCAGAGCCTTTGCCGAGTGCTTGTTGCAGTCGAGCAGCGCGGGCTCGGTGCGTGCCACAAGGGCAAGAATTGCACCCGTAATGGCACCCTCGCCAAGTCCTATGAGGGCGTGGGCGGGGAGCATATAGCCCATAAACTCGGCTGTGGGGAGTGCTGTGCCCGAAAGAGCGGCTTCGGCTACTACCGCAATGGCTCCCAAAACCACAGCTCCGAACGAAGCCGAAAGACCTGCGGTAAGAACTCTGCCTGCCGAGTGGTTGTGGCGCACAATGGGCTCAAAAATCAGAGGATAGACCACGAGCGAACCAATGGCTGCCATATTGAGGATGTTCCAGCCCAAAGCCATTACTCCGCCGTCTGCAAAGAGCAGTGATTGGAGAATGAGGACTCCCGAGAGAGTGAGAAATCCGAGCCACTTGCCGAGCATTGCGGCAAGTAATACACCGCCAATGAGGTGACCGCTGAAACCCGCGTCGCCAAATGAGAAGTTGAGCATCTGGGCGGCAAAAACAAACGCCCCCATAACGCCGGCCAGGGGCAATTTGTCGCCAATTCCTGTCCGCTTTACTTTGGCTATGGCAACTCCAATGAGAGCCACAGCTGCCACTCCGCCGATGATTGCTACTTCGGGGGAGATGAGATGATTAGGTACATGCATAGTGTTAAATGTGTTTTAGAGTTTTTGGTGATTATGTTTTTTGTGCCACGAGGAGTGGTTTGTTTCGGTCTGTTTAGACCTATCCAAGTTGAATAGAGGTAGGAGGAAGAGCCAAGTTGCAATACAGAATGGAGCGGTGAGCGCCGGCAGTCCGAGAGGTTCGAGGAATACATTTACGGCTGCTTGGATAAAGAGAGTCGCTATTGTGCCAAGTACTGCCCAAAGTGCCGAACGCCACGAGGGGTGGTAGAATACACAACCCAGCGCGATTGCCGTAAGGGCTGGTGAGAAACCATAGAGACCAGAACTTACTGCCACCTCCGATGCTCCGAAGAGTAGTGCTCCGTAAGTGCCTATCGACGAGCCAATAAATGCCCATAGTGCCGCCCAAGGACTGCTAACCAGCAAACCTGCCAGAAAGAATAATCCCGAAACCCACGAGTCTTGGAGCATAATCTGTCCAACTCCTTTGAGGCTCCACTCCAACCCCTCCCAAACTGATGTTGGAGGTGCTGCTGCAATGTCGAAGTGGTGGATTGCAGGGAGCATAGGATGGGAAAGACTAACATCGTCAAGTCCTACCAAAACTCTCGAAGCGGCAAGGAAAAACCAGGTGCATAGTACAAATGGGAATGTGAAGGAGTTAACTTTGTGGGCTGCTCCTATTTTGTTCAGTCCCTCTCGTACCCAAGTGGTCATTGCCGAGCAGAAAACGAGTGCTGCCCACGATAGCGGTGTGCTACCCAGAAAAGTCATCATTGCTGCACCTACGAGCACACCATTGAACCCCCATAGACCAACGGCTCCGTCTTCTTCGGGGAGGGCGAGGAGGTAACCAGTGAGTGTGGAAACAATCAAACCAACAAAGGCTCCTACCGCCACCTCGGCGTGCCCTCCGGCAATAGCACCCCAAAAGATACCTGCCAGCATAAGCACGCCCCCGATGGCACTCGGTTGAAACATAACTTGCGCCACTCCGCGAAATGTACCATTTACTACTTGTTTCATTTTAGTGTTGTTTTGTTTAATATGTGTCGTTTTTTATCTCCAAGGGAACTCCTCTTGCAGAGGTACACCTTTAATACACTTGCGCACCTCTGAGCAGATTGTTCTAATCTCTGCCAAGAGTCGCTCGGAGTTGTTGCCCGCAAGTCGCAGAGCAAAGCCGCCATTGTTCCGTAGTCGTGCAACGCTCAACCTGAAATCATCCTCCACCCGCGGGCAGAGTAGTGGCGAGAGGTGGGCGACAGCCTCGGGAGTTGTTACCACCATAATCGAGCCAAAGTGGGTGAAGTTGCCCAGAAAAGCCCACCTTTGGGGCGAAAGCATACGAGGCATTATTTTCACTCCACCGCGCGAAAGCACCTCTCCGTCGGGACGGCGGACTACCTCGCTTAGTAACAGCTCCTCGTAGTCAAACATCTCCCCTCGGTGTTTCCTGCCACACGCCACCACCTCCGAGAAGAAAAGTGTCGCCGAGCGTGCAACCTCAAACTCCGAGAAAGCATTGTAGCGCGAGCGAGAGGCAGGAATTAGTGGTTTGGGCAACCATTCGAGATAAGCTCCCTCGCCCAAAGTGATACTTTGGTGCAGTTCGGCTTTATCCTCATCCATAGGAGCAATGATGGTTGCAGCACCCGTTGATATGTGAGCCATAGCCCCTTCGCCAAGCGTCACTTCCACACGATAGCGGTCGCCTTCAAGGTGTGGGCCGCCCGAAGAGAGGATGTAGACACAGGGCAGGAGAGGTAGCCACTCGTCGAAATAGAGAGCCTGCTGGACAATCATCGGCACCTCTCGGTGGAGATGTCGCAGAAGGCTTCTTCCCTCGGAATTCCTCTCAAAGTGCATCTCCAAGACTCCATATTTGCCACTTGCGGGGCTCATACGGCTTTGCTCTTGTCAAAGAGGGCCATCTGCTCAATGAGGTCGAGCAACTCATCAATGCCCTCTCCCGTAAAACAGTTGGTCATCACAAAGGGTTTGCCTCGGCGCATCATACGCGAGTCGTGGCGCATTACGGCCAAGTCGGCGTGGACATAGGGTGCGAGGTCGGTCTTGTTGATAACCAGAATGTCGCTATGGGAGATTCCGGGGCCATCTTTGCGTGGAATTTTGTCGCCCGCCGCAACATCTATCACATAGATGAAGAAATCGACCAGTGCGGGGGAAAATGTGAGCGTCAGGTTGTCGCCTCCCGACTCAATGAAGAGAATGTCCGTATCGGGAAATCGCGCCTCCATTTCCTCCACAGCCGCAAGGTTCATTGAGGGGTCTTCGCGTACGGCCGTGTGAGGACAGGCTCCCGTTTCGACTCCTGCAATGTGGTCTTCGGCAAGCGTTCCGCGCAAAATGCGCCTCACATGGTCGGCATCTTCGGTGGTGACGATGTCGTTTGTGATGATTACCACTTTCAGCCCTTTGGCCAAAAGGCGCGGGGTGAGGGTTTCGATGAGTGCCGTTTTGCCCGAGCCTACGGGGCCTCCGACACCTATACGGCAAGTGTTTTTCTTGTTGTTAGCCATAAAAAAGTTAATCGTAACTGACTACTTAATTCATAAAAAGTCGGCTCTTACCCCTCTCGTGAAGCGATGCTGCAAGTTCCATCGAGGGGACAAACGAGGTCATATCTTCCATCGACAGCCCTCCATACTGCTCATATAGCTCTTCACACAAAGGCGAAAGGCGGTAGAGTAGTCGCTGAGAGTCGTAGTGCGAGATGCGCATTAGTCGGAGGGCTGCCGAAAGAATGGTGTTAGCCACTCCGTAGAGGTGTGCTGCATAGAGAGCCCTCTCGCCCACCACCAGCGCATAGCCCGCCACTGCCTGAGCCGTGGGGTAGCACCCAGCAGTCATACCCTCCGCCACCAAACGATGAAACCTCTCGGTCGGAGGTGTTGGACAGATGGAGTATATGAGGTCTGTGAGTCGCTTACCCATTCGGAGCGTCATCTCTCGGGCTTCCTCACCCGCCTTGAACGCAAGCAATCGTTGGTCGGCATCAATTACTCTCTGCTGGTCACCATTGGTTAGTGCGCGGAAGGCCTCCAAAAGTGCTATGCCGTCACACTCGGCAGCCCCATAGAGGGCCCCAATGGTGTACTCTTCGAGCGTTTCGAGGTCGCCCACCAAGCCGTTCTCGATAGCACCCTCCAAACCGAGCGAAAAACTAAACGCTCCAACCGGAAAGGCGCTGTCGGAAATCCACGCAAGGCGAAAAAGTGAGAGGAGTGTGGAGGTGTCGCTACACATAGTCCTCTATTGTGTGTGGATGAGTATGGGAGTGGGGTGCGTGGTTGTGTGGCGATGTTGAGCCAAACAGAGCCCTAATCTCGGAGGGCGAAAGGTAGGGTACAATCTCGCTTCCGGGGCGGAAGGCAAATGAGATGCCATCGAAATTGTAGGTTCTCATAACACTGAGCATCACCTTTTTGTCCACCGTCAGAGGCACCATAAGAGTGTTCTCTCTCACAAGTGCAGCCCAATGTTGATTGCCAATGGCGTGTCCGAGCTCTATGGCAATGGATATGGCCTCGGAGTGTGTGCGACGCTCCAACGAGGAGAGGTCTATGACCATCACATCGCTCAATTTGAGTTTTATGACCGAAGCTCTGCCACACTCTTCGTCGTAGGCAATAATGTCGCCATCGGAGAGCCTCATACCCCTATCAAATGCCATTGCGTAGGGTTTTCCGCTCTCGCCCACTGCCAACAGACGGCTCTTTTGAGCATTCCATTGGTCGAGTTCGATATAGTCGATGAGAGCATCTTTGAGTCGGGGCTGCCACTCGGGAGAGTGGCAGTTGCCGAGTATTTTTGTGTAAACTTCCATCTTTCAATGCTGTTTTTATGAGAACCAATAAAGTTGTGCCAGAGAGAGTGTGTTGGCGGGTGTGAGGTCAATGATTTTGCCCCCTACCTTCACCTTGAAAGTCTCGGCATCGACCTCAATGAGAGGTGTTTCGCCATTGAGCACCATATGCTCTTTCGAGATTGAGCGTGTACCTCTCACCGCCATAATGTTGCGTTGGAGCCCTAAACGCTCTTTGATACCCCCGTCGAGTGCTGCCTTTGATGTGAATGTCCAGCAGGTGGCGGGCAGTGCACTGCCAAAGGCCCCAAACATTGGGCGATAGATGACGGGTTGTGGTGTGGGAAGCGAGGCGTTGGGATCGCCCATGAGCGACCACGCAATCATACCACCCTTGATTACCATCTTGGGCTTTGCACCAAACATTGCGGGCTCCCAAAGTACCAAGTCGGCAACCTTACCAACCTCCACCGAGCCAAACATCTGGTCAATACCGAATGTGCGTGCAGGGTTGATTGTAACCTTTGCCATATAGCGTTTCACACGGAAGTTGTCGTTTCCTTCGGCATCTTCGGGGAGTTTGCCGGTGCGATTTTTCATGTAGCAAGCCATCTGCACAGCCCTCATATAATTCTCGCCCACGCGCCCCATAGCTTGTGAGTCGGAGGAGATCATAGAGATAACACCTCGGTCGTGGAGATAGTTCTCGGCAGCCTGCGTCGCTGGGCGCACGCGGCTCTCGGCAAAAGCCACATCCGAAGGAATCTTGGGGTTGAGGTTGTGACACACCATAATCATATCAAAGAGCTCCGCTTGGGAGTTGATGCCGTAGGGGAGTGTGGGGTTGGTCGAGGAGGGGAGTACATTCCTTTCGCTCGCAACCCTCAGCAGGTCGGGCGCGTGGCCGCCACCGGCACCCTCGGTGTGATAGGTGTGGATTGTTCGGCCATTGATGGCTGCGATTGTGTCCTCCACATAACCGCCCTCGTTGAGCGTGTCGGTGTGAATTGCCACCTGCACATCGTAGAGGTCTGCCACACTGAGGGCCGTATCTATTGCTTTGGGAGTTGAGCCCCAATCCTCGTGGATTTTGAGTCCCATAACACCTTTTTCTATCTGTTCGGCAATGGGCTCACGAGTCGAGCAGTTGCCCTTGCCCAGAAAACCGAAGTTGATGGGGATGTTCTCCACACTCTGCAACATTCTCTCGATGTTCCAGTTGCCCGAAGTGATTGTTGTACCATTGGTGCCGTCGGTGGGGCCGATGCCGCCACCAATGAGCGTTGTGATACCACCACTAAGGGCTGCTTCGGCTTGCTGGGGTGAGATGATGTGCACATGACCGTCGATACCGCCGGCTGTGAGTATGAGGTGCTCGCCACTTATGGCGTCGGTGGATGCGCCCGTAACCATTCCGCGAGTTACGCCACTCATTGTGTTGGGGTTACCGGCCTTACCGATGCCGGCAATTTTGCCGTCTTTGATACCCACATCGGCCTTTACGATACCCAAAACGGCGTCGATGATTGTAACATTCGTAATCACCAAATCGAGCGAGCCACTCACGGAGGTGGCGGTGTTGTCCAAGCCCATACCATCGCGCAGTGTTTTACCTCCGCCATATATTACCTCATCGCCATAGTCGCCCCTTAGGTCGCGTTCAATCTCGACAAATAGCGAGGAGTTTGCGAGCCTGATTTTATCCCCTACGGTTGGGCCGTAGAGATCGTTGTACTGTTTTCGAGATATTTTTGCCATACTCTATTCTTTTGTTGATTTATAACCTCTTTTTTCCGCTTTTTTCATAGCCTTTGTGAATGTGGGATAGTAGGTTGGCGCACTTTCGCCACCTGCATAGCCATTCGTAAGACCTCCAAAACCAATGATATAACTCTTGCCAGCAAAGGGAACGACCTCCACACTCTTCTCCTCTCCCGGCTCGAAGCGTATGGCGGTGGTGGCAGGGATGTTCAGATGGCAGCCAAAAGCCACACTGCGGTCGAAAGCCAAGTAGCGATTGACCTCAAAAAAGTGAAAATGAGAACCTACTTGTACGGGACGGTCGCCCGTGTTGCGGACAGTGAGTTTGCGAACCTCTCGCCCCTTGTTGTACTCAATGTCGTCCGCAGCCAGCACAACACCTCCAACAGTGCACTGCTGCTCTTGTGTTTTGTTGTTTTTCTGTTCCATAACTACCGCCTATTTTATGGGGTTGTGAATACTGACAAGTCGCGAGCCGTCGGTAAAGACCGCCTCGACCTGCAAAAGACCAATCATATCTGCCACACCGTCCATCACATCCTCGCGCGTGAGAACCTTTGCAGCATCTGTCATAACTTCCTCAACACTTTTACCCTCTCTTGCTCCTTCGAGTGCCGAGCAAGTAATGTAGGCAACAGCCTCGGGGTGGTTGAGTTTGAGCCCCTTCTCTTTTCTCCTCTCTGCAATCATCCCCATTGTCAGCAGTAGGAGCTTGTCTTGTTCTTTTGGTGTTAAATGCATAAAATATCCCTGTGTTTTTTTCTGGTGAGTGATTTGGTCGAGGTAGAAATAGTTGTGCAAAATTCTTGCCATATTTCCACAAAAAGGCACTATCTTTGCGAGAGGTTAGCGAAGATGTTTAATACTAAATTCTTAACCGTATGATAAAAATGATGTTGCTTGCCGGATGTGGCGGCTTTGTGGGAACGGCACTCCGTTTTCTGACGGGCAAAATATGCGCCTATATCAAATTGGGCGATTTTCCGCTCGGTACCTTTGTGGTAAACATTGTGGGTAGTCTGCTGATAGGTATACTTTTCGGCCTTGCCGAACAGAAAGGCGCCCTCTCTCCCGCATCGAGCGCGGTGCTTATTACGGGTTTTTGCGGAGGCTTTACGACTTTTTCGACCTTTGCAGACGATATTTTCCTCTTGTTGCAAAAGGGACAGTGGATGGTATTTGCCGCCTATGTGATATTGAGCATTACGCTGGGTGTGTTGCTTGTGTGGGCAGGTAGAGCAATGGTACGATAAGAAAGAGAGGCGTGCTCGTGCACGCCTCTCTTCTTTTTTAGAGTTCAACAACTACTTTCATCATCGCCACCGTATAGTCGCGTCGGGAGGTAAAGACTCTGTGGAGCGCAGGTTGGAGTTTGAGGAAACGCCACCCATAAGAATATGTTACCTCCATCTGTGTTTCGTAGCCACCCGTGTAGAGTCCTCGGCTAACGAGAAATCCAAGATAGTCATCCTTCGCAAAGAGCGACCTGCACACCAAAGCTGCTGCCCCGTAGAGGTCGCAATCGCTTTGTGGTGCCCAAGCACCGTGTGCGATAAGTTCGAGCTGGCGACCATTGTGCCAACGATAGATGGGCTGTTCGGCAAGTAACCACACCGACGCTCGGCTCGATTTCTCTCTGCCCGCACGAGCCATCTCTGCCACCGAGGGAGCATAGCCGTAACTTGCGCCAAGATTGTAGGTGCCAACATACCCCTCGCCATCGCCCGAGTAGCCAATATCGCCAATCATAAAAACACCATCGCGCCTTATGTTGAGTCGGAAAAGTTCGCTCCATAGTTCGGATGCCACACCGTCATAAATCGAGAGTTTCGCGCTCCAATGGTTCGATATTCTCCATTCGGCATGGAGCGACATCGCTGCCAATGGAGGGTCGGCTACGGCAAAATTGGTGGCAACGGTTGGAAAAAGAGCACTCATTGCCGAGGTAAACACCGAGTTCCAGGGCGAGGTGAAATAGTCCTTGTTGAGGTTTCGGATGCCGACAAAGAGCAGTAGATTGTCGTCGGCGAGCCTCTGACCTATACCGAAGGTCATCAGCGCAAGTGTTGAAGGGGAGTCCTCGATGGCGGAGAAGAGGTGGAGATTATCGGCCACGCCACTTTTCCCCTGTGCTTGTCGAAGGTTGTTTATGGCGAGCAGTTCGAGATTGAAACATCCATCCTGCCAGAGTGGAAAATCGTAGTCCACACTGAGCAGATTAACCCAGTTGGCGATGCCTGTTGTGGTGTTCCACAAACCCTCGGTTGTGTAGTTGATCGAGGCGGTGGGAGTGTTGTGTTGATTGTCGGTCTGTGCCGAGATTGGGAGTGCTAAAAGCACCGCCAATGCTGTTAATAATAGAGTGTGTCGCATAAGAAAACGGATTTTGTAAAGTTCAGTTGCTCTGACTCACAAAATCCGTTCCAATAGTTTGCTTTTTCTTTGGGGCCGATGTTAAAAACCTATCTTCACGCCAAGGTATGCGCTGCGAGGTTGCAGAGGGCCATATACATAGCCCGAGTCGCGCAAGGCTCCTTGGTCAAAGTCGTTCTGGTAGGAGTTGAGGATGTTTTTCAGTCCACCAAAGAGTTCCAAATTTGTATCCGTATAGAGGCGGATGTTGTACGCCACGCGCACACCCAAGTCGAAGAAGTCGGGGGTCTTGACGGCCACATCCTCGTCGATGTATCCGGCATAGTGCTGAACAAGCATCGAGCCTGTGTAGTTGCCCGTTACATCGATGTTTAGTTTTTGAGTGGGACGCAACATAAGGGTGAAATAGCCGTAGTGGTCGGGGGTGCGGAACATCTGAGTCTCGGCAGGTGCGGTGTCGCTCCACTCCTCGGCCTCCACATAGCGGCTGCGTTGGAGCGTGAAGCCGGCCTGCAACTCGCATTTGTAGCCGAACATAGCCCTACCTTCAATGTTTATACCATCCACAACTGCACCCGAGCCATTGTAGCGCTCCTGCACTGCCACTCCCTTGTCGTCGTGTCCAATCTCGCGCAGAGCAAACACATCCGAGAGGGTGGTGTGGAATATCTCGCCAACGATGTTCAGGGCCATATTGTCGAACGAAGCGGAGTACTCTGCCGAGGCACTCAGCGAAGAGGAACGCTCCTCCCTCAAATCCTTGGCAAGCTGGATGCGGGTACGCTCGCCACCAACAATTGCAATGTGCAGGTCCTCGTCGTAGGCCTGAGGTGCACGGTAGCCCTCGGCATAGGAGAGTCGCACGCTCCACTCCTTGGTGGGGTTGTAGCGGAAGTTTACACGAGGCGAAAATATGGGATTGGCCACAAGGTTGTGCTTGTCCAAACGACCACCCAGCAGCACCGAGAACATATCGTTCCGCCACTCGTTCTGGAAATATGCGCCATAGATGTTGGTTATCTGCTTGGTGTCAATATCGTAGCCGATAGAGGTGTCGTGGAGGTCGTTGTGGCTCCACTCGGCACCTACGGTCAGCTCGGCAGGGAGGAACAAAAGGTGGTCGAAGGAGTGGATGTACTGAACACCCGACGAGGCTGTAAGGTCGTGGGTACGGCCATAGGCGTTGGGGTCTTTACCTGCACCATAGTAGCTACTGCGAGCGGTGTTTTGGAATGCTCCGTAGATGTTAAAACGGTTGGTGTGGGTAGGGTCCGACCAATCGAAGGTCACACTACCGCCGTCGATTGTGTGGTCTGCTTGTTCGCACACTTCCGCTTCGTGCTGAGGACGGTCGAGAGCGTCGCCACCTCGGCGATAATCTTTGATGCGGTGATATTGTGCCGTAATGCGCGAGTAGGGGCCTGTGCGGAAATAACTCCTCATACCGAGAGCCTCCGAAGAGGTGGTGAGAATCTCCGTAAAACCGTCGCCGTCGTGGTCGTAGCCATCGCCGTTGCGACTTTGGGCAAAGACACTGATTGCTGCCCTGCGACTTGCCGACACAAGCGATGCGTTGAGCGTTGTGGCGCTCTCCATCGCACCCGTGAGTCCTATGGATGTGGTGGTGTGCGACATCTCTGCCATACTGATTTTGGGCTCTTTGGTGATGACATTGATGGTTCCGCCAATGGCACTCGAACCATAGAGTGCCGAGCCACCACCGCGCATAACCTCCACTCGCTCAATCATATTGGCGGGCAACTGCTCCAAACCATAGACTCCCGTCAGCGAGGAGAAGAGAGGGTGTGAATCGACCAAAATCTGGGAGTATTTACCATCCAAACCATTGATGCGCACTTGTGGAAAGCCACAGTTTTGGCAGGTGTTCTCCACCCTCACACCGGGCTGGAATACCAAACCACCCGTAAGTGATTGTGAGGCAACACGCTCGAAAAGCTCCGAGTCGATAACGCTTACAAGCGAGGGAGCCTCGTTTTTGAGCCTCTCGCTACGGCTACTTGTCACCACCACTTGGTCGAGCATCAGGGGCATTGGCTCAACGGCAAAATTAACCTCTACGGTTTCGCCCTTGCGGATGGTGACCTCCTTCGAGGTGCTCTTATATCCGAGAGTCTCAACGGTTACGGTGTAGGTGCCGGGACGGAGGTTGCGCAACAAAAAGTGACCCGTTGCGTCGGTGGTGGTACCCGTTGGAGTACCCTCCATAAATACCGTCACATAGGCGAGGTGTTTACCCGTCTCGGCATCCACCACATGGCCAAAAAGGTGGGCGTCGGTGGGGGATTGCTGGGTTGTGCTTGCGGTTGGGGGAATGTTGGCGAAGAGAGCTTGCGAGAACAAGACTGCCAGCGCCATCAATAAAAAGGTTTTCTTCATATGTGAGTAACTAATAGTTGTTAATAAATCCAAATTGACGGTGCAAAAGTAGCGTAAAAAGGGCGGGGGCGCAATACCTAAAATTTGTGATTTTAATGGCTAAGGTGCACAAAAAACCCTCCGATTTTCCAATCGAAGGGTTGTGCTTGTGGGAGTATGTACTCTTTTTATTTCACAGCCACGCAGTCAATCTCAACGAGTGCGCCTTTGGGAAGAGCTGCAACCTCGTAGCAGATGCGTGCGGGTTTGTCGCCGGTGAAGTATTCGGCATATACAGCGTTCATTGCACCAAAGTCGGAGATGTGCTGCAAGAGTACGGTGGTCTTTACTACATCGTTGAAGGTGTAGCCGGCCTCGCGGAGAATAGCACCAAGGTTGTCGAGCGACTGACGAGTCTGAGCCTCAATACCCTCGGGCATCTCGCCGGTGGCGGGAACGAGGGGCAACTGACCGGATGCGTAGAGTGCGCCACCAGCCTCAATAGCCTGCGAATAGGGACCTACGGCTGCGGGAGCCTCGGGAGAGCAAATAATGCGTTTCATACAATATAAATCTTTGTTTATGCGTTAATGTTTGTAGTAATTCTGCCACAAATTTATATCTTTGCACTGATAGAAACAAATTTAGTGTAACATAAAAATCAAACACTGTCATGAAAAGGTTACAAATCATCCTCGTAGCACTTGCGGTTGCAACCGTTTTCGCCTCGTGCTGCCCTTGTCGTAAGACCACAAACAAAAACCATAAACCTCTGAATGCCACCGAGTGGGTGCTTGTGCAGATGGATGGTCGCAATATCTCCGAGCAGTTTAAGGCAGAGAGCAATGGCTCCCCTCGCATCGTGTTTGGCGAGGATAACTCCTTTGGAGGCTTTGGCGGTTGCAACTCTATGGGAGGCAAGTATAGCCTGACACCCAGCGAGGCCCCTTCGCAGAAGAATATCGCCGGCAAAATCGCAATGTCGGATATTATGTCCACCAAACGCTATTGCCCCAACGACCAAGTTGAAATGGCTCTCTTCCAAGCTCTCTCGGAGGTGGATGCATATACCATCGATGGCAACAAACTCTTGCTGCTCAAAAACGGAGAATTGAAACTTGTGTTTGAGGCTAAGTAAGTTTGAAAATTGATGTTAAGGTGCGCCCGTTTTTTCGGGCGCATTTTATTTTCCAAAAATGGCTGAAAATCAAAAAAATTGAATTTTGAATTTTGAATTTTGAATTAAATGTGTACCTTTGTGCGCTTCTTTCCCGCGTATGTGTGCGAGGGGAAGTCTATAAATAAAGTCTAACTTTTTAATTATTAAACAATTAACACAATGGAAAACAACAAAAAAGTAGCCAACGAGAACTTCGATTGGACCGCTTATGAGACCGACGCTGACCTCTATGGTAACCTTACCAAAGAGCAGGTTGCTGCACAGTATGACGAGACCGTACAGAAAGTACAGGTTGGCGAGGTAGTAGAGGGCGTAGTTACCTCGATCAACAAACGCGAGGTAGTAGTTAACATTGGCTACAAATCGGACGCTATCATCCCCGTAACCGAGTTTCGTTACAACCCCGAGCTCGCTATCGGTGAGAAAGTAGAAGTTTATGTTGATAGCACCGAGGACAAAAAAGGCCAGCTTGTTCTTTCGCACAAGAAGGCTCGTCAGCTCAAAAGCTGGGACCGCGTTAATCAGGCTTTGGAGAACGACGAGATCATTAAGGGCTTCATCAAATGCCGTACTAAGGGCGGTATGATCGTAGATGTATTTGGTATTGAGGCATTCTTGCCCGGTAGCCAGATCGATGTTAAGCCCATCCGCGATTACGATATCTATGTTGAGAAGACTATGGAGTTCAAGGTTGTTAAGATCAACCAGGAGTTCCGCAATGTTGTTGTTTCGCATAAGGCTCTCATCGAGGCTGAGCTCGAACAGCAGAAACAGGAGATTATGTCGCGCTTGGAGAAAGGTCAGATTCTCGAAGGTACCGTTAAGAACATCACTTCCTACGGTGTATTCGTTGACCTTGGTGGCGTAGACGGTCTTATCCACATCACCGATCTCTCGTGGGGCCGCGTAAACCGTCCCGAGGAGATTGTTGCTCTCGACCAGAAGATCAATGTTGTAATTCTCGACTTCGACGACCAGAAGAAGCGCATCGCTCTCGGTCTCAAACAGCTCACCGCTCACCCCTGGGAGGCTCTCAATGCAGACCTCAAAGTTGGTGACAAGATCAAAGGTAAGGTTGTTATGATGTACGATTACGGTGCATTCGTAGAGGTTGCTCCTGGCGTAGAGGGTCTTATCCATGTTTCGGAGATGTCGTGGAACCAGCACCTCCGCTCGGCTCAGGAGTTTATGAAAGTTGGTGACGAGATTGAGGCAGTTATTCTTACCCTCGACCGCGAGGAGAGGAAGATGTCGCTCGGTATCAAACAGCTCACCGCAGATCCCTGGGAGGCTATCGAGGAGCGTTACCCCATCGGCTCGCGCCACACTGCAAAAGTTCGCAACTTCACCAACTTCGGTATCTTTGTAGAGATTTCGGAGGGTATTGACGGTCTTGTTCACATCAGCGACCTCAGCTGGACCAAGAAAATCAAACACCCCGCAGAGCTCACTCAGCTTGGTGCAGATATCGATGTAATTGTTCTTGGTATCGACAAAGAGAACCGTCGCCTCAGCCTTGGTCACAAGCAGTTGGAGGAGAACCCCTGGAACGAGTTCGAGGCTCAGTTTGCAGTTGATTCGGTACACGAGGGTAAAGTAACCGAGGTTAACGAGAAAGGCGCAGTTGTTGCTCTTGGCGAGAATGTAGAGGGCTTTGCTCCTGCAAAACAGATCGTTAAAGAGGACGGCACCATCGCAAAAGTTGGCGATGTTCTTCCCTTCAAGGTTACCGAGTTCTCGAAAGTAACCAAACACATCAGCCTTTCGCACACTCGCATCTACGAGGAGGCAAAACGCGCTGAGGAGAACGCTGCAAAAGCAGAGCGTCGTGCTGCTGCTGAGGCAACCAAATCGACTGTTAAGAAAATCAACGCTCAGGTAGAGAAAACCACCCTTGGTGATTTGACCGACCTTGCAGAGTTGAAGGCTAAACTCGAGGCTGCTCAGAAATAGTCAAAAACGCATATAAGCGGCGTCTTTGGCGTTGCACTGCGATAAATCCCCTCCTCATTTACTTCGAGTAAACTGCGGAGGGGATTTTCTTGTGCGCCTAAAATACGCTCGCTTCTCTGCATTTTTTGTAAAAACACATATAAGCGAGCGCATCTTGCGGGTAAATTTTGCACCGCACTGCGATAGGCGAGTTCCTCATTTGCGACGAGCAAACTGCGGACTCGCCTTCTTGTTTGGCACAAAATTTCCTCCGCAATCTGCTACTCGCTGCTCGCGCATCTTGCAAATACCTTTGCACCAAAATTCAGAGAGCGAGTTCCTCACTTACGCATAGTAAGCTGCGGACTCGCCTTCTTGTTTGGCACAAAATTTCCTCCGCAATCTGCTACTCGCTGCTCGCGCATCTTGCGGATACCTTTGCACCAAAATCCAGAGAGCGAGTTCCTCACTTACGGGTAGTATGCTGCGGACTCGCTCCTTTTTTGTTCCTAGATGAAATAGAAAATTTTGAATTTTGCATTTTGCATTTTGAATTGTAACTTTGTACTATGACATTTAGAGTTACCATACTTGGGGCGGCGAGTGCCAAGCCGTCGGCTACGCGACATCAGACCTCGCAACTTGTAAACCACGCCGAGCAGTATTTTCTGGTCGATGCGGGCGAGGGTGTGCAGAGTCGTATGATGAGGGCGGGGGTAAACCCTATGCGCCTTGCGGCTGTCTTTATCTCCCATCTGCACGGCGACCATGTGTTTGGACTCTTTCCAATGATTTCGAGCCTGGGGCTTATGGGGCGTAAGGTGCCACTGCATATCTACGCGCCACGACCTTTTGATGAGATTTTGGAGTACCACAAACGATACTTCGACACACAACTGCCTTACGAGATTGTGTGGCACGAGGTGCATACTACTCAACACGAACTGCTCTACGAAAATAGTGTTTTGGAGGTGTGGAGCGTGCCTCTAAGGCACCGAGTGTCTACGGCAGGCTTCATTTTCCGCGAGAAACCCGCAGGGCTCAATGTGGATAAGGACGCTATTGAGCGCTATGGCTTGGGTGTTGCGCAGATTACGGCTGCCAAGAGGGGCGAGGATGTGGTTCTGGGTGATGGTAGGGTAGTGCCCAATGGGGAGCTGACATACACGCCTTGGGAGCCTCGCAGTTACGCCTATCTGAGCGATACGAACTACTCCGGCAAGGCTGTGAGCCTTGTGAGGGGAGTCGATTTGCTCTACCACGAGGCAACCTATGCCGACGATATGCGCTCGGAGGCTAAGGATAGGGGGCACTCGACGACTTTGCAGGCTGCGCGTGCGGCTGTGGAGAGTGGAGCAAAAAGGCTGATTGTCGGCCACTTCTCGTCGCGCTATAAGGACGAGGGGGCTTTGGTGGAGGAGTGTCGCACTGTATTTCCCGAAACATACCTTGCCGAGGAGTATAAGTCGTTCGACATAGAGATGAAAAAAATAGTAAAATAGATGAAGCGCTACCTTATTATAATAATACTGTTGCTGTTTGCAGCACCCTCTCTTTGGGCACAACGCAAAGACCACCACGATACACTGCGCTACAATCAGATGAATGAGCAGGGTGTGTGGACCGTTGGCGTGGCTATGGAGCCTGTGGTGGGTATGTTGCACCCGCTGGGGAGTGAGTTGGGCGGTGGAACGCGCTCTGCGAGTGGTATTATGGGCTTTATGATTGAGGGTGGCTATTTTGTTGCGGATAATATGCGCCTTACGGCCTCTTTGGGGGTGGTAAGCGATTTGTGGGGAGGTCTGCTTGGAGGTGTGTACGATGGCCACGCTGCCCAATTTCAATTTAAGGTGCGCTTGGGAGGCCATTGGCATATGGCACGCTGGAATGTGGGCGGTGGCCTATCGGTAGGCAATACCGAACTCAACTACTACGCTGCCGATACCTCTCAGGGTGGAGTCAACGACCCTCTCTTTGGCGACAAGGATTTGGAGGATAGGCATACAACTTTGGGACTTTTTTATGAGGTGGGCTATATGATTTCTCCCTTTTTGAAGGCGAGCGCGTTCTATGAGCCCGCAATAGCTTTTGGAGGCGGTTATAGCCACTCGTTTGGAGCGCGTATTACCATCTATCTCCCATTTGTCAGTTCCGTTGTGTGCCGATAGAATTGGCAAAATACCCCTAATGTGAGTTATACCGCGCCCCGAAAAGGAGTGCGGTATGTTTTTATAGGGCAAAAAGTTGCGCGAAATGAAAAAATTTTTTATTATCTTTGCATCGTATTATCGGCTTTTTGTAAAGTGGGCTGTGTGAGTGTGCCGAACTTGCGTTTTGTGGTCCTCTTTGCGGAAATTAAAACACAAAGAAAAGTGGCAGGAGCAAAAATACTGTGCGTTTGTCAGGAGATATTCCCCTATCTTCCCGAGAGCCCCATTGCGACCACTTGTCGTACACTTTCGCAGGCGATGCAGGAGAGGGGCTTTGAGATTAGGACTTTTATGCCCCGCTTTGGTTGCATCAACGAACGCCGCAATCAGTTGCACGAGGTTATCCGCTTGTCGGGTATGAACCTCATTATCAATGATAACGACCACCAACTCATTATCAAGGTGGCTTCTATTCCCGCAGCAAGGGTGCAGATTTATTTCATCGACAACGATGAGTATTTTGCACCTCGCAAAGCAACTTTCCGAGATGCCGATGGCGAGGAGTTTGAGGATAACGACCAGAGGGCTATTTTCTTTGCCCGCGGTGTCCTCGAAACCGTCAAGAAACTGCGTTGGAAGCCCGATGTGGTACACTGCCACTCGTGGTTCTCGGCCGCAGTGCCTCTCTATCTGAGGAACTGCTACACCGATGAGCCTCTGTTCTCGTCGGCAAAGATTGTTTTCAGCATCTATGACGACAGCTTCAAGGGTGTGTGGGGCGATGCATTCCGCCAGACTATGTTGGGCGAGGGTGTGCCTGTTGAAAAACTCGATGAATATGGTGTTCTGACATACGAAAACATCGTAAAACTCGTTATTGACAACGCAGACGGCATTGTTGTTGAGGCGGAGCAGTTGCCCGCCGAAGTGGAGGAGTATCTGGCCAAGAGTGGCAAAAAGGTTTTGCGTCCCACGGGCGATATTACCTCCGAGGAAAAACTTTCGCAGTATAAGGAATTTTATGACTCTATTCTCTAAGAAAATAACTCTTAAAGGTGTCGGCAATGCTCTGTTGTCGGCACTTGTGCTTTTTGCTGTGTCGTGTACTCAGGTAGATGATAACCTCGGTACCAATATCGTACCTCCAAGTCAGAAGTTCGAGGTTGAGTTTGCAACTCTCGATAGCGATATTACGGGTTACCTCACCTATACCGACTCCATCTCGACCGGCAACTTCGATTATGCCTACTTCGGTAAGATGACCGACAAGAACTATGGCGCCCGCACTACGGCTTCGTCGTTGGTGCAGTTCGCCTACTTTGTACATTCGGATACGATAGCTCACGAGGATAGGGATGCAGTTCCCGACTCGATTGCTATTGTGTTGGGTATGAAGACTGTGGGTGGCGATACCACCAAGGTGCAGAACTTTGATGTCTATCGCGTGCGCAAGATGCTCGAAAGAAAGACGACTTATTACAACGGTACGGATATTAGGGAGTATATCAACGAGCAACCTATCTTTACCTGCTCGTATAGCGGTAAACCCAATGGTAGTACTGCTTTCGATACTCTTGCCTTGCGCCCAACGGATGCCGGTAGGGAGTTCATTGAGGAGTTGTGGAGCGTGGATACGGAACTCTATTCCAACGATACACTCTTTATGAAACAGTTTAACGGTCTGTGTATCACCCCTTCGGGAACTTCGCCCGAGGACGCGGCCGTTTATGGTATGAATCTCCAATGGGACACCTCGAATGGCCCTCAGAGCTACCTTGTGCTCTATGGTCACGACTACCCCAAGGGTGACGACCCTTCGCTTGTGGAGGATAGGATTGTGAGGGTGTTCTCAATTACGAATAGCACTACTTATAGCCGCCAAAAGGCTGTTACGGCAGTGTCGCACGACTACTCGGCAATGGAGGGCGGAGATGCCATCAACTACGATGTTGCAGCGGATGCACCTCTCGAAAACCCCACCACGAGGGGCTATGTGCAGGGCTTTATGGGTGTTGCCACAACTCTCGAATTTGGCGACGGGTTTGTGGAGTCGCTTAGGGCTCTTTGTCCCGAGGGTGGCAGTATCTTCATCAATCAGGCGACGATGTATGTCGATTTGGCAAGCAAGGATTATACGCTCTATGATGTGGCACCCGAAAGGCTCGGAACATACGACAACTATGCAAAGTTGCGCTCGGTGGCCGACTATAACTATGTCTATGAGCAGACCTACGAAACGGAGCTCGCATATGGGGGCTATCTCAATCGTACTTTTGGCTACTACTCGATGGATCTTTCGCTCTACTTGCAGGAGCTGTTGCACGATGAAAGTGGCGAGGTGTCGCGCCGCATAACTCTCGGTATGGATGCCTACGACTATTTGGAGGATGCGATGGTGGCTTTGGATTTGAGTGGCAGCGAGTTGCCCGTTAAATTAGACATCACCTACACGATTATCGGCAAGTAGAGATGATAGCATAATGAGTGAAAGAGTGGAGTATTGTTGAAAAAACGATGCTCCATTTTTTTGTAATGTTCGCCAAGAAGCGTATCTTTGCGACCTATAAATATAGGTATGGTATGTTTTTTGTGCCATACCAACCTCCCCAAAGATGACTTTGGGGGATGAATGAGAAGTAATAATTATCTGATATAGAATACAATGCAGCAGAAAAATCTGGTAATTGTTGAGTCCCCTGCAAAGGCTAAAACAATCGAAAAGTTTTTGGGCAAAGAGTATAAGGTGTGCTCCTCCTATGGTCACATCCGCGATATTGCAAAAAAGGGTATCGGTGTGGATGTGGAGAATGGCTTTATGCCCGACTACGAAATCTCGCCCGAGAAGATAAAGACAGTTGCCGAACTCAAAAAACTCGCATCGGAGGCAGAGAACATCTGGCTCGCATCCGATGAGGACCGCGAAGGAGAGGCTATTGCTTGGCACCTTACGGAGGTGTTGGGCTTACCTATTGACCAAACCAAGCGTATCGTTTTCCACGAGATTACCAAAAATGCCATCCTCGAAGCTATTGCTTCGCCCCGTAGGGTGGATATGAACCTTGTGAATGCCCAGCAGGCTCGTAGGGTGCTCGATAGGCTTGTTGGCTTTGAGCTTTCGCCCGTACTGTGGAAGAAGGTTAAACCCGCACTTTCGGCAGGTAGGGTACAGAGTGTTGCCGTGAGGCTTATTGTGGAGCGCGAGAGGGAGATTATCAACTTCAAGGCTACGGAGTTCTATAAGATTGCTGCAAGATTTGTGGCGGCAGATGGCAAGGTTTTCAAGGCGGAATTGGACCGTAAGTTCGATACTCGCGAGGATGCTGTGGCTTTTCTCGAAAGTATTGCGGGTGTCGATTTCAGGGTTGCAGGCGTAGAGTCGAAACCTTCGGAGAAATATCCAGCACCTCCCTTTACGACCTCCACACTCCAACAGGAGGCAAGCCGCAAACTCTCTATGAGCGTGGCGCAGACTATGAGTGTTGCGCAGAAACTCTACGAGAGCGGTTTTATTACCTATATGCGTACCGACTCGGTAAACCTCTCTACTCAGGCTATGGCCGCTGCAAAGGAGGAGATTATTGGCCTCTTTGGCGAGAACTACCACTCGTGGAGAGCTTATAAGACCAAGAGCAAGGGTGCGCAAGAGGCGCACGAGGCTATCCGTCCTTCGTATATCAACCGAGCAACGATTGAGGGTACGAGCGTTGAGAAGAAACTCTATGAACTAATTTGGAAACGCACCCTGGCCTCGCAGATGTCGCCCGCGCAGATTGACCGTACGATTGTTACCATTGAGATTGGTGGCCGAGAGGAGCGTTTTGTGGCTACGGGCGAGCAGATGCGCTTCGATGGCTTTATGAAACTCTATTCGGAGTCTACCGAGGATGAGAACGAGAGCGAGAATGCAGTACTGCCCACCATTGCTATGGGCGAGCAGTTGGCACTCAAAGACTCCACTGCAACACAGAAATATACCCAGCAACCCTATCGTTATAGCGAGGCTCTGCTCGTCAAGAGGCTCGAAGAGCTGGGCATTGGCCGTCCTTCGACCTATGCGCCCACCATTTCGACAATCATCACTCGCGGTTATGTAACCAAGCAGAACAAAGAGGGTGTTAAACGATTCTACGATCAGATAACTCTCTCGAAGGGTAAACTCACCGAGAAAACCCATAGCGAGGTCGTTGGTAAGGAGAAGGGTAAACTCGCACCCACAGATATCGGTATGCTCGTGAATGACTACCTCGAAGGTAACTTCCCCAAAATTCTCGACTACAACTTTACGGCTACCGTCGAGAAGGAGTTTGACGCCATTGCCGAGGGACAGGAACAGTGGACAAAGATGATTGCGGAGTTCTATGGCGACTTCCACAAGACGGTGGAGAACGCCCTCGAAAGCCAGATTAAGCAGAATAGCTCAGCGCGCCAGCTTGGCGTAGACCCCGTTAGTGGTCTTCCCGTTTCGGCACGCATCGGTCGCTATGGCCCTATGGTGCAGATTGGTGGCGAGAATGGCGACAAGGCTCGCTTCGCTTCGCTCAAAAAGGACCAACTCATTGCCACTATTACCCTCGAAGAGGCCCTCGCGCTCTTTGCTCTGCCCCGCAACTTGGGCGAGTATGAGGGTAAGGAGATTGTTGTCGGCGTGGGTAAATTTGGCCCCTATGTACGCTACGATGGTAAATTTGTGTCACTCGCCAAGAGCGACGACCCCTATACTATCGGCTATGAGCGTGCAGTGGAACTCATTGGTCAGAAGAGGGAGCAGGATAAGAGTGCCAAAACTCCCATCAAGACTTTTGATAATGAGCCCGATATTGTTATCCTGACAGGCATCTACGGTCCCTACATTCAGTCGGGAGGTAAGAACTACCGTATTCCCAAGACCAAAGACCCAATGGCAATGACTGTGGAGGATTGCAAGGCGATAATCAATAAAAAAGAGAGAGTCTAAACTCTCTCTTTTTTGTTGATTATTTGGATATAACAAGGGCGGGCTTCGTTACATAAGCCCGCCCTTGTTATTGAGTCACAACTGCACTACTCGGTAATCCAATCGAGGATGATGCCGATGTAGCCGCCCTCTGCATCGCTGCGGAGATAGCAACGGTTGTTTTCGAGTTTGTCTACTGTGAGGTTCTTGTAGGATGCACTCGACGAAACTCCCATACCGTAGCTTGTAAGTTTAACATCAAGCGTCTCGTCCTCCACGGGAGCCTTCGAGAGCTCGAATTGGAGGAATTTGTCGCCACCCTCGTCCATAATGCGGAATGTGAGGTGCGCGGGGCTCAGGTAGCATTGGTGCTTGGTCTCGTCAAAAGCAAATTCAACCTTGCTCTTGCAGTAAAGGCCGGGGAGCTCCTGATTGTCCATAAAGTTGTCCATAGCCACCATCTCCTCGTCAATTTTGGGGCCGCAGGCGGTGAGTGCAACTGCAACGAGTGTTGCGAAAATATAGATAATGCGTTTCATAATATCTCTCTCTGTTTTGTTCGTGTTTGTTATTGAACGGTGATGTAACGATAGAGGTATATGGTGTTACCATCGGTATCGGTAATCGCAGCCGTTACCAAGTGTTTGCCGGCAGCGAGTTTCAGATATGTCTCCTCGCTCCTCTGGCCGTCGATGTACCATATAATATCCTCCATCACACAATCGAGATTCTTAACACCCAAGCGGATATAGCTATCGGCCTTGTATGTGCCACTCATATTGAGTGCCGACATAGGGCTAAGAACATTGTTGTGTGTGGTCATACCCAATTCAAAATCGGGCTCGGTGTTGTTGTCTGCATAGATGTGAACAATGTACGAGGTGTTGGCTTTCAGAGGATAGATATTGACATATTTATCCTCTGTGGAAGTCTCATATACAACCTCGCCATCGTGGGTGTTGCACACAACCTTCCAGGTCGAAGCGGTGTTCTTGGCAGCCCTCCAATCGATGAGTGCATCGTACTGACGAACATCCACAACCACCTCTTTGACTGTTACATTGAATGCCACCTTGTCGCCCAAAACCGAGATGTTGTCCAGGTAGAAGGGGAATTTCTCTTGGTCCCAGTTTTGGAAACGAGGAGAAGAGTCGTACGAGAGCGACTTGATGTTCCTCGAACCGGGGAAGAACCAAGCCTTACTACTGCTTTCGGTAGCCGATGGACTTGCCCTGAACAATCTTGCACACTCGTGGGTAGGTACGGTGTTGATAGAGTGGCTAACCCACCTCTGATAAACATCTCCATCCCAGTCGAGATGATAGATAAGCATACCCTCACCACCTTGGAAATTGTATTCACTATCGCCACTGTTGAGGTATTTGTCCCACTTGTAGTTTGCACCTTTGGTACGAGCCTCAAAGAGGAAGCACTCTGTCTTGTTATCGTTTGCCCAGATGATGTAGGCATCGTCGTTGCTGATGTGGCTAATCTCATAGTATCCCGTGTCGGTAATCTCTTTGGGGAAAGCCCAGCCGAGCAACCAACGCTCAATGATGTTGTAGGTTGGAGGTGTGCGACTGTTGTTGAGATAGTTACCCGAGTTCATGATGGATGCATAGCTCAAACCGAAACCGGCACCACCTTTGGTGTCATACCAGTCGGGAAGACCGAGTGCGTGACCAAACTCATGGCAGAAGGTACCGATGTTACACATCTGTGTACCGTAGTTGAGTTGCAACTCCGACGAACAGGAGTAGGTTGTGAGTCGTTTGCCGTCATATTCGGGATATGTATTTTGCAAGATGTTGCTACCGGGGTAGATGTCCCAGTTGTGAGGCCATACGGAGTCTTCGGGGCCACCCTCTGCCTCGTTGTGACCGGCATATACGATAAAGAGAAGGTCGATTTTGCCATCGCCATCGTTGTCGTAGTTCGAGAAATCAACATCGCCATCGGCGGCATTACAAGCATCAACGGTCTGCTGTGCAGGGCGTGCGTCGTCGCCACCCGCACCGGTATTTGCACCATAGTGTGCACGACTGTTTGGCAGACGATAGGGGCCTGCAACATCGAAATGGGGTGTGAACTTGCCATTCGATGCATCCATAAAATAATCCCTTACAGAGCCGTTGCTGCCATTTACCGAGTAGTCTTTGTCGTTGAGCAGTTTCTCGAATTTCTCGCGAGGATTGTCCAATGAGAAGTGGACATCGGTATACTCCACCAAGATAACCAAAAGTTTTCTTTCGCCCATTACCGAGCCACCCCAGCTTGCAATTTCAAGAGCCTGCTCGTTGAGTGCTGCGCGGTTGGCATCCATTGCTTGCACGCGGTTGGCAAAAGCGCTCTCGGACGAGCGCATTTCGCGGTTAAAGAGGGGGTTGATAGCTGTCTGTCGAAGACCGATACTCTGAGTAGCAATCTCCTTCTCGCGTGAGGAGAGCTTATTGCTGGGGCGCACCTTTACACCCGACGAAACCAAAATGTTGTCCTTGATGGTTGCAAAGCAGAAGTCGCCATCGGCATCTTCAACAACGGAGTAGAGTCCATCTACGAGGGTGTAGTGATTGAACTCATCACCAAACCTCTCGAACGACACAACGGTGCCATCGCTCTGAGTACGAGTCATAACGCCGGGCCTTGCGGGTATTGCAAGGGCGGTTGCAACGATTGAAGCGGTTAAACAGATTAATAGAATTATGCGTTTCATAGTTAAAAAAAATGTTGTTTCAGTCCCGCAAGATAGGAATTTTTTGCTAAAATACAAAATGCATACATAATATATTTCGCGTGCGTGAAAATATCCTTTGATTGACGAGGTATTCTCAAAGAAAAAATGTATCTTTGAAAGTTATATTGCGTGGGCTCTGTTGGGAGTGGATGCGCAAGATTTTACTAAGGCTATAAATTATTGATTTACTAACAAATATAAACTACTTTTAAGACAATGAAAAGACTTATTGAGTGCGTTCCCAATTTCAGCGAGGGACGCGATATGGAGGTTATTCGTCAGATTACCGATTCGATTGAGGCGGTAGAGGGTGTGAAACTTCTCGATGTAGACCCCGGTAAGGCCACCAACCGTACGGTTGTAACCTTTGTGGGCGAGCCCGAGGCTGTTGTTGAAGCTGCATTTCAGGGTGTGAAAAAGGCATCGGAGCTTATTGATATGCGCTATCATCACGGCGAACATCCTCGTATTGGTGCCACCGATGTGTGCCCCCTTGTTCCCGTTGCAGGTGTAACTTTGGAGGAGTGTGCCGAGATGGCTCGCGCCCTGGCAGAGCGTATCGCTACCGAGCTGAAAGTCCCCACCTATTGCTACGAGAGCGCCGCTTTGCGCCCCGAGCGTAAGAATTTGGCTGTTGTCCGCAAGGGTGAGTACGAGGGCTTGCAGCAGCGCATCACCCAGCCCGACGAGATGCCCGACTTTGGTGGTGGCGAGTGGACCGAGCAGGCAGCTCGCAGTGGTGCAACCGTTGTTGGTGCACGCGATTTTCTCATTGCCGTAAACTTTAACCTCAATACAACATCCACTCGCAGGGCAAATGCTATTGCTTTTGATGTTCGCGAGAAGGGCCGTCCTATGAGGGATAAACCCATTGTTGGTAAGATTATGAAGGACGAGAACGGTAAGACCATTATGATTCCCGGCACTCTGAAAGGCTGTAAGGCTATTGGCTGGTACATTGAGGAGTATGGTATTGCTCAGGTGTCGATGAACATTACAGACATTGCCGCAACGCCTCTCCACATTGCTTTTGAGGAGGTATGTAGGGCCGCTGCTGCTCGTGGCGTGAGAGTTACGGGTACGGAGATTGTGGGCCTTGTTCCCCGCTCGGCACTCTTGGAGGCCGGTAAGTATTTCTTGCGCAAACAGCAACGCTCGCTCGGTATCACCGACCAAGAGATTTTGGATATTGCCGTGCGCTCGATGGGTTTGTCGGAGCTTACACCCTTCAAGCCCGAAGAGAAAATTGTTGAGAGCCTCATAGAGAAAGATAATAAGAAAAAAGGTCTGGTGGATTTGACCTGCGCAGGCTTTGCGGAGGAGACCTCGCGTGAGTCGCCTGCCCCTGGTGGTGGTTCGATTTCGGCATATATGGGTGCTCTTGGCGCAGCGCTGGGTACTATGGTTGCCAACCTCTCGGCTCACAAACCCGGTTGGGATGAGCAGTGGGAGTTCTTCTCGGATTGGGCCGAGAAGGGCAAACGAGTTATGAACGAACTCCTTGCTTTGGTGGATGAGGATACCGATGCATTCAACTGCATTATGGCAGTGTTTGGTATGCCCAAGGGCACCGACGAGGAGAAGGCTGCAAGGGCTGCGGCTATGGAGAAGGCAACTCTCTATGCTACGGAGGTGCCTTTGAAGACAATGAAAGCTTCGTTCCGCGCATTTGAGGTTGCGGGTGAGATGGCAGAAAAGGGTAACCCCAACTCGGTAAGTGATGCGGGTGTTGGTGCGCTCGCTGCAAGGGCTGCCGTTCAGGGTGCATTCCTCAATGTGAAGATTAACGCTGCGGGCCTGAAAGATCGTGCAAAGGCCGAGGCTCTTGTGAGTGAGGCTGCCGAGATTGCCAAGGCGGCAGATGCCGAGGAGAGGAGAATTCTCGAAATTGTAAACGCAAAAATCAACTAATCATATCGCAACCCTACTACAATTATGACACTCGAACAATTTCAGGCAGATTTGAGGGCGGGTATTCCCGATGTACTTCCTGCCCCCAAGCCCTACGATACAACGGTCAACCACGCTCCCAAGCGCAAGGAGATTCTCTCGCGCGAGGAGAAGGTGTTGGCTATTAAGAATGCTCTGCGCTACTTCCCCGAAAAGCACCACGCTGTGCTTGCTCCCGAGTTTGCCGAGGAGTTGGAGAAGTATGGCCGTATTTATATGTACCGCCTGCGCCCCGACTACGAGATGTATGCTCGCCCCATCGAGGAGTATCCCGCTAAGTGCCGTCAGGCTGCGGCTATGATGCTCATGATACAGAATAACTTGGACAAGGCTGTGGCACAGCACCCCCACGAGCTCATTACCTATGGTGGCAATGGTGCGGTGTTCCAGAACTGGGCGCAGTATAGGCTTGCAATGAAATACCTCTCGGAGATGACCGAGAATCAGACGCTTGTGATGTATTCGGGCCACCCTATGGGATTGTTCCCCTCGTCGCCCGAGGCTCCTCGTGCGGTGATTACCAACGGTATGGTTATTCCCAACTACTCCAAACCCGACGATTGGGAGCGTATGAACGCTCTGGGTGTGTCGCAGTATGGTCAGATGACCGCAGGTAGTTGGATGTACATCGGCCCTCAGGGTATTGTTCACGGTACAACCATTACAGTTCTGAATGCTGGTCGTCGCCGTATGAAGGAGGGCGCAAAGGACTTGGGCGGTATGTTGTTCGTGTCGGCCGGTCTGGGTGGTATGTCGGGTGCACAGCCCAAGGCGGGTAACATCGCGGGTGTTGTGAGCATTGTGGCAGAGATTAACCCCGCAGCGGTGCAGAAACGCTACGAGCAGGGCTGGGTTGATGAGGTGCACACCTCGCTCGACGAACTTTTGGAGCGTGTGGCAAAGGCTCGCGCTGCCAAAGAGGTTGTTTCGCTCGCATACGAGGGTAATATCGTAGACCTCTGGGAGAGGTTGGCAGACGAGGGTGTAGAGGTCGATTTGGGTAGCGACCAGACCTCGCTCCACAACCCTTGGGCCGGTGGTTACTATCCCGTGGGCTACTCCTACGAGGAGAGTAGGGTAATGATGGCAGAGGAGCCCGAGAGGTTCAAAGAGGCTGTGCAGGAGTCGCTGCGTCGCCACGCTGCCGCCGTTAATCGCTTGGCCGAGAGGGGTATGTACTTCTTCGACTACGGTAATGCTTTCCTCTTGGAGGCGTCGCGTGCGGGTGCAGATGTGGTGCTGCCCAATGGCAAGTTCCGCTATCCTTCCTATGTTCAGGATATTATGGGCCCATTGTTCTTCGACTACGGCTTTGGTCCTTTCCGTTGGGTATGTACTTCGGGCAAGGAGAGCGATTTGGATAAGAGCGACGAGATTGCAGCCCGTGTGTTGGAGGAGATTAGGCAGAGTGCTCCCGAGGATATTTGCGGTCAGCTCGATGACAACATCCATTGGATTAAGGAGGCAAAGAAAAATCGCCTTGTGGTGGGCTCTTCGGCCCGTATTCTCTATGCCGACAGCGAGGGGCGCATAAAAATTGCCCGCGCCTTTAATGAGGCTATTGCCAGCGGCGAGATTTCGGCTCCCATTGTGCTTGGTCGCGACCACCACGATGTGTCGGGTACCGACTCACCCTATCGTGAAACGAGCAACATCTACGATGGCTCGGCTTATACGGCAGATATGGCTGTACAGAATGTTGTGGGTGACGGCTTCCGTGGCGCAACCTGGGTATCGCTCCACAACGGTGGCGGTGTAGGCTGGGGCGAGGTTATCAATGGTGGCTTCGGTATGGTTATCGACGGCTCGGAGGCTTCGCGTAGGCGTATTGATAATATGCTCCATTGGGACACAAACAACGGTATTGCACGCCGTAGTTGGGCTCGCAACGAGGGCGCAATGAGCGCTATCCGTCGCGAAATGGAGCGCACCCCCGAGTTGAAGGTTACAATGCCCAACTTGGCAGACGAAAAACTTATTGAACAATTCGTAAAATAAAGACACAAGAACGATGAAACAGCATATTATTTCCAATAAACACCTCACTCCCGGGGAGGTTATCCGTGCCGTTAGGGAGAACTATACACTCGCATTGTCGGAGGAGTCGAAGGCGGCTATTGCAAAATGTCGTGAGTATCTCGATAGGAAGGCTATTGAGAGCCCCACGCCCATCTATGGCGTAACCACGGGCTTTGGCTCGCTGTGCAATATCTCCATCGAGAAAGACGACTTGTCGGCTTTGCAGAAAAACCTTGTAATGAGCCACTCGTGCGGTACGGGCGATAGGGTGCCCACCGAGATAGTGAGGATTATGATTATGCTCAAAGTGCAGTCTTTGTCCTATGGTCACTCGGGTGTTCAGGTGGCAACTGTCGAGAGGCTTATCGATATGTTCAACAACCACTACACCCCCGTTGTGTATCAGCAGGGTTCGCTCGGAGCCTCGGGCGACTTGGCACCTTTGGCACACCTCTCGCTCCCAATTTTGGGCTTGGGCGAGGTGGAAACCAAAGAGGGTGAGATTATTACGGGCGAAGAGATGAACGCTCGTGAGGGCTGGCAGGCTCTTACTCTGCAATCCAAAGAGGGCTTGGCTCTGCTCAATGGTACTCAGTTTATGGCGTCGTATGGCGTGTGGTCGCTCGATAAGGCCGAGAGGTTGTCGGCACAGGCCGACGAGATTGCAGCAATGTCGTTGGAGGCTTTCGATGGCAGGATTGACCCCTTTGCCGATAATGTTCATCAGGTACGCCCCCACAATGGTCAGATTGTGACCGCAAGGCGTATGAGGGAGCTCTTGGAGGGTAGCCAGCTGATTGCCCAACCCAAGAAACATGTGCAAGATCCATACTCGTTCCGCTGTATTCCTCAGGTGCACGGTGCCTCGAAAGATGCTATTGCTTATGTTGCAAGCGTCATTGAGACCGAGATTAACTCCGCAACCGACAACCCCACCGTCTTCCCCGACGAGGATGTGGTTGTATCGGCCGGCAACTTCCACGGTCAGCCTTTGGCTCTCGTTCTCGACTATTTGGCTATCGCTATGGCTGAGTTGGGCAACATTTCGGAGCGTAGGACCTATAAACTCATCTCGGCACAGAGGGGCTTGCCCAGCTTCCTTGTGGCAAAACCCGGCCTTAACAGTGGCTTTATGATTCCTCAATATACGGCTGCATCGATTGTGAGCCAGACTAAGGGCCTTTGTATGCCCGCATCGGTGGATTCTATTCCCTCGTCGCAGGGCCAGGAGGACCATGTAAGTATGGGCTCCAATGCAGCCACCAAGTCGGCTCGCGTGGCAGATAATGTTGAGAGGGTGCTGGCTATTGAACTTCTCAATGCCGCGCAGGCGCTGGAATTCCGTCGTCCTTTGAAATCGAGTGCTTTTGTGGAGAAACTCTTTGCCGATTTCAGGGCTGTTGTTCCCTTTGTGGATACGGATATGATTATGTACCCCCTGATTGCAAAGTCGGTGGAGTTTTTGCAGAATTATAAATAATCTATGCGACTGCTAATTAAGAATATACGGACTCTGGCAGGTATTCTTCCGCTCGAAACAAAGTGTTTGAGAGGCGCGGAGATGAACTCTGCCGAGCAAATCCACGGAGCATTTCTGCTTGTCGAAGATGGTATTATTGTGCGCTTCGGAAAGATGGAGGAGTTGGGCGAGGTGGAGGCTGACGAGGTGTTGGATGCAGAGGGTAGGGTGGTATTCCCTGCCTTCTGTGACTCCCACTCGCACATTGTCTATGCAGGCTCTCGCGAGGGCGAATTTCGCGATAAAATTGCGGGTATGACCTACGAAGAGGTTGCGGCCCGAGGAGGTGGTATTCTTAACTCGGCCGATAGACTTGCGCAGGCGAGCGAGGATGAACTCTTCGAGGCTGCTCAAAGGAGAGCGTGGAGAATGATTCGTACGGGTGCCGCAACATTGGAGGTTAAGAGTGGCTATGGTCTTACGACGGAGTCGGAACTGAAAATGCTCCGCGTAGTGCGCCGCTTGCAAGAGTCGCTGCCCGCAACCATAAAGGCCACATTCCTCGGTGCTCACGCTGTGGGTAGGGCTTTTAAGGGACGCCAGCAGGAGTATGTAGACCATGTTTGCGAGGAGATGATTCCCGCTGTTGCCGAGCAGGGTATTGCCGAGTTTGTGGATGTCTTTTGTGATAGGGGTTTCTTTACGCCCGAGCAGACGGCACAAATTTTGGAGTGTGGCAAACGCTATGGCTTGCGCCCCAAAATCCACGCCAACGAACTCGCTTCGAGTGGCGGTGTGCAGGTCGGTATTGAGTATGGGGCTCTGTCAGTAGACCACTTAGAGGAGGCTAATCAGCAGGATGTTAGGGATTTGGCAGCGAGCAATACAATGCCTACGGTGTTGCCCGGTGCCTCGTTCTTCTCCAATCTCCCCTTCGCTCCCGCAAGAGCAATGATTGATGCCGGGCTACCCGTGGCTATTGCCAGCGATTGCAACCCCGGCTCGTCGCCCTCGGGCAATATGATGCTCTTGTGGTCGCTCGGATGTATCAAGATGCGCCTTTCGCCCGAGGAGGCACTGAGCGCACTGACAATCAATGGTGCGGCAGCGTTGGGACTGAGTGCCGACAGGGGAGCCATTTCCGTAGGGCGCAGGGCAGACCTTGTGGTGTCGAAGCCCGTACCTTCGCTTGCCTACCTGCCATACAGCTTTGGCGAAGAGTTGGTGGAACACACCATTATCGGTGGTAAAATTGTGTAAATAGAGATGAAAAAACTACTCCATATTGCGGTTTTGCTTGTCGTTGGATTGGCGGTGGGCTGTTCGGAGGTCTATGATGACTCGGAACTTAGAGCAGAAATAGACTCTCTAAAAGAGAAATTGGCACAGGTCGAAACCCTGCTTAATGCCTATGCCGACAACCTATCTGTCACTTCGGTTGAAGAAGATGCCGAAGGATATGTTGTAACCTTTTCGGACGGCTCCACCATAACCCTCAAACACGGTGAAGATGGTCTGAATGGCGAACAAGGGGAGCAAGGCGATAAGGGAGAACAAGGCGATAAGGGAGAACAAGGCGACAACGGTGACAAGGGCGACAAAGGTGACAAAGGTGACAAAGGTGACAAGGGCGACAAGGGCGACAAGGGCGAAACGCTCATAGAGTCGATAGAGATTGGCGAGAGCGATGTAACCTTTATTCTCACAAGTGGTAAAACCGTAATTATCCCTTTGGAGGGCTACTACGATAGTTCGGAGGCACCAATAAATTTCCTTGATAATACCACAAAGGTGTTGTGTGTGTTGGCTTGGGATAGCGATGGCGACCAACAACTATCCTACAAGGAGGCAGCCTCTGTGACCGACCTTGGGGGTGTCTTCACCCAATCGGATATTATGGCTTTCAGAGAGTTGAGGTTTTTTACCTCCCTCACCCAGATACAAGACTACGCCTTCTATGGATGCGAGAGATTGATTGACATAACCCTGCCCGAAACAATCAAAACCATTGGAGCTGAGGCCTTTCGAAACTGCTTGTCGTTGCAGGAATTGATTCTTCCCAATGGTGTTAAGTCTTTGGGCGAAAGGGTTTTGCAAAATTGTGTTGCACTTTCCCGAGTGGTTGTTCCGGCCTCGGTGGAGGAGATCCCATACTACGCCTTCTACGATTGCGATTCTCTTGCGGATGTGACTATCGAAGAGGGTGTGGTTGTGATTGGCGAGAGGGCGTTCCAATCGTGCGATGTACTAAAAGAGGTCGTTCTGCCTGCAAGTGTAAGAGCGATAGAACGCAACGCTTTCTACAATTGTGTGGCATTGGAGAGCATCTCTCTGCCCGCAGAACTTGCAATTATAAACAAAGAAACATTCTATAATTGCGAGAACTTGAAGAGAGTAACCATACCCGAGGAGGTTGTCGTTATTGATAATTATGCTTTCCGCAATTGCAGATCTTTGACGCAGGTTGTGATGAACGACAAGGTGGAGGAGATTGGCGACTATGCATTTAATAGTTGCAGCTCACTTGTGGAAATTACAATTCCAAAGAGTGTTACCTCCATTGGGGGATGGTCGTTTAAGGATTGTACGAGCCTTATGGCAGTATATTGTGAGCCGACGGAGCCACCTTTCCTTGGTCCCGATGCGTTTGATTACAACGGCTCGGAGCGTAAAATCTATGTGCCCGCGGAGAGTGTGGAGAGTTATCTTTCGGCCGATGTGTGGAGCGACTATGCGCTTAGTATTGAGGCCGCAGAAACTATGTAATAATTATTATATTCGGTATGAATAACTTTGTATTTCAGAACCCTACGAAACTGATATTTGGTAAAGGGCAAATCGCACGCTTGGCAAAGGAGTTGCCAAGGGATAAGAAGATACTTGTGACCTTTGGTGGTGGTAGCGTTAAGAGCAACGGTGTCTATGACCAAGTTGTGGCTGCGCTTGAAGGCTTCGACTACTTGGAGTTTTGGGGCATTGAGCCCAACCCAAAGGTTGAAACTCTGCGCAAGGCTGTGGAGGTGTGCAAAAAGGAGGGTGTGGAGTTTCTGCTTGCCGTTGGTGGCGGTAGTACCCTCGACGGCACAAAACTTATCTCGGCAGCCGCTGTGATTGAGAACGACGCTTGGGAGTTGGTGCGCAACCCTAAACTCTATGGCGGAACGCTCCCCTTTGCGAGCGTTATGACACTGCCTGCAACGGGCTCGGAGATGAATAGGGGAGCAGTTATCTCCAACCTCGCAACGGGCGAAAAATACTCATTCTATAATACCTATCCCGTATTCTCCATTCTCGACCCCGAGGCGACCTATTCGTTGCCCAAATTTCAGGTGGCGTGCGGTTTGGCAGATACCTTTGTGCATGTTATGGAGCAGTATATGACCACCACGGGCGTCTCGCCTCTGATGGATAGGTGGGCAGAGGGCATTGTGCAGACCATTGTTGAGGTCGCGCCCAAAGCACTGCAAGAGAAGAGGGAATATGACGCAATGGCAACCTTTATGCTCTCGGCCACTATGGGACTTAACGGCTTTGTGGCTATGGGCGTACCACAGGACTGGGCTACACATATGATTGGTCACGAGATTACCGCCCTGACGGGTACCACTCACGGTCAAACTCTCGTTATGGTGCTGCCCGGTGTGATGAATGTCCTTAGGGAGCAAAAGGGCGATAAGATTGTGCAGTTTGGCGAGCGCGTGTGGGGCGTTACGGAGGGCTCAAAGGACGAGCGCATAGACCGTACCATTGCTGCTACGGAGGAGTTCTTCCGCTCACTCGGCTTGGCAACACGACTTTCGGAACTCTCCATTGGCGAGGATGTTGTGGAGGAGATTGTTGGCCGCTTCCGCGAGCGCGGCACCCTGCTTGGTGAGAACTCCAATATCGACTATAAGTTGGTGGACCAGATTCTTCGCCAAAGACTCTAAACGAGTACATCGCAAGGGTGCCGAAGGCGGGTGAGGTCTGAATAAACCGTCTTGCCACGACTACCGCAGGTGGGCGGTTGGCATCTACCTTGCTTTGTGTGGGCGACCGAGTCGCCCTTTTTCTTTGCCACTTTTGGTGGCAAAAGTGGCGCAAAAGCCACGCACCGCATCTCTGGCGGGAGCGCGGAACAAAAAGCCTAAAACAAACGCCTTTGGCGGGTAAAGCATTTACCGTCTTTGTTTTTTGACGCCTTTTTGTTCCGCGCTCGTCACGACCGCACGAGGCGATCGCTTATCCGCCGCCGATGCGAAGTGCGGATTTACAGACCCCCTCCCCCTTACGGGGCACTCCCCCTAACTTAGGGGGAGAGTTTAGTGCTGCTCCCCTAAGTTGGGGGAGCTGTCGCATAGCGACTGAGGGGTATGTCTCTGTTACTCCTGTTTTCCCTGTTTCTCCTGTCACTCCTGTCGCCCCTGCAAGAAAAACAGGAAGAACAGGATATACAAGCTCCCCCCAACCTCACGGGTATTAAAAAAGATACCCGTGAACAATGGGGGGGCTTGGTCGGTTGTCGGTAGTCGGCTGATATTAAAAAGAGCGGTAGATGCCAACCGCCTGCCATTCGGCAGTCGTGGCAAGACGAAAACGTAGATTATAAAATGTACCCCGCGCTCCAAAAGTACACATTGGGGGCAAAATAGTGAGTATAAATATAGCACGTCTGCCCCGAAAAGTGTTTTTTTGGGGCAGGCGTAAACGACATATTGCTAAGTGGTTAGAAGCGGAGTCCCCATTTGATATATGGGACAATGTCGCCGCCCAACTCAATGGGTGTACAAAAAGAAATAAATGTGTCTATTTTTCTCCCGTTTATATCCAAACCCAATTCAGGTGAAAACACTGCATACATATCTCCATAACCCATGTAAGTATGTGTGCCCAAATTGCATGCGGCATATAAATTCAACTTATTATTTGGTGTTATGTTAAATTTCAAACTAAGTTCTGGTCCCATGACAAAGTCTTCAAATGCAGTGCCCATTGATGCTCCGAATCCAAATTGCAACATGGGAGAGAATGAATAGTACGCCAAGTAATCAACGCCAGTAAAAACACCCAATCGAATTCCAAGTGAGCCAGTCCAGTTTGATTCTTGTTTGGTAGGGTATGTTTGAATGGGCTGTTGCTCTACCCTTGGTTGTTGGGTGGGTTGAGTGTAGGTTTGGGTTACATGCGTTCTTGAACGAGACTTCACAAGTTGTCCATTGCTGTTTTGTGCAACAAACAGAAGAACGCTTAAAATAAGAATAAGTTTTTTCATTTTTTCAAATTGATTGTGGTATTTGTTTAGGAGTAATTATTCTGCATTGTCTTCGTAGACACCAAGGATTTCCAATCCCAATTCGTTTTTGAACGGATAAGCCGATTTGAAAAGTTCGGTATCTTTAAGAGTGGTATTGCGGAAGTTTGCAAATGTTGCAGGATAGCCCGATACTTGAATAACTAATTTGTTGTTTTCTGTGGTTACATTAATGGTCGCACCAACCATAACATCTGCATTATGTGCATTGGTGGCATTGGTGAGGGCGAGTTTTTTGTATTCGTCAAGGTTGTTAAGAGTTTGATCATTAACTTTCAGATGACTAAAAGCCTCCCTTTCGACATATGTTATCCTCTCGCTTGATACGTTAAGGTCGGCTGCCAACGGAGTTAGAAGCATAATGAGTTCTGGTTCAAGCATACGAGCCATTGATTCGGTGAAACCATACTTTTGATAATAGTAGAAAGAGGGGTCTGCTTGTCCTCCGTAACTAACGGGTTGAGGTGCTGTGTGGGAACAGCCAAAACCCAAAGCAGCCACTGCTGCTACAAAAAGTAATTTTTTCATGATACTTTACTTTTTTACTATCCGCACCCCAATAGTGATATACATATATAAAGAAAGCGTGGTGCTGAAAGACTTATTTTAGTTAAGCGGGTTCTGGAATACCTACGAGATAAAATAAGCAACAGCCCACGCTTATACCCCATTGCAGGGTACAGCGTAGGAATAGGTCTGCTTATTCTCTCTCTTGAATTTTCCAGATTCGCTTAACGAGAATAAACTTACACTTTCCGTGTGTTTTTCAATATGTTGCTACAAAGTTAAAAATTTCGCCTTAAAATACAAAACATTCACGGGTGTTAAAAAAGATACCCGTGGACAAAGTGAGTGGCTTTGGGAATGGGCGGGTATTAAAAAAGATACCCGTGGACAATTGGGGAGGACTACAAAGGGGGGAGGACTACAACTTAGGTCGGTAGACGGTAGTCGGTTGACGGTAGTTGGTTGACGGCAGACCACAATACAAAAGGCGCTCCAACATTTTGGAGTGCCTTTGTGTATTGTAGGATGTTGCAAGTCCCATCACAACTTAAAATACATCAAAAATATTGTCCGGCTATTTGCATTTATTGAAAATTGTATTAACTTTGTAATAAATACAAAACAAACATCTACTAATAACAAATAACTATGAAACACGAGAAACGATTTTTGAGTCTTGTTATGTTGGCCACTACGGCATTATTTGCTGCATGTGAGCCCGAAGTTACACCCGATCCTCCTGCACCCGACCCTCCCGCGCTCATTCTTGACATTGAGCTTAGCGAGGTGGGTATTAATACGGTGACGATGAATGTTACCCCCTCCGAAGTCGAGGCACTATATGTATATGATGTGATTCAGCAAAGTATTCTCAACGAGCATCACGATGGAGATGTTGCAGTCTATGTGGCTAATTTGGTGGCGAGTGTGATGGAGGAGTATCAAACTCCCGAGGCAACATTGGAGCGTATCGCAACAACGGGCGCATCGTCTTATACCTACAACACACTGTCGCCCGACACCGACTATGTAGCCTTTGCGATTGCTGTTAATACTGCCTGTGAGGTGATTGGCGAGGCTGCAATGGAAAATTTCCGCACACTCCCAATGCCCGAACTTTGCAGTTGGGATGTTAATTTCGACGAACTCTTCTACGATGGAGTAACATTTACCGTAACACCCTCCGACGACACCATCCCCTACTACTTCACTGTGCGTCCTTCGGCATCGTATGGTAGTGTGATGACCGACGAGGTGTTGTTGGAGAATATTATGTATGAGGATGGTATGATGCTCGATTTTTATGCCGTAACGGGTGTGTACGAGTCGCTCTATGATATGCAGGAGTTTATACTTTGCTCCGATACGGGCTACGATGTTTTGATTTTTGCCTATTCCGACGGCGCACCTCTTACTTCCATTAAGAAATTCTCATTCCGCACCCTCAAACCAGATGTAGACAATGTGACTTTCAGTATTGCGGTAACTCCTACGGCCGATGGTGCTAATGTTACGGTTGCTCCCTCCGACGAACATACAATGTATATGTGGGATGTTGTGGATCGCAGCCAACTCGATTCCGACTATCAGGGTAGTATAGCACTCTATGTCGATGCCTATATTGCCAACCTAATCGAAACAATGGGACTCTACGAGCTCGATTATTCTCGTGAGATGGGTGAGGGAGGCAACAATTTTACTTATGCCTTTACTCCCTCCACCGACTATGTTGTGTGGGCAGCACAGGTGGATGAGTTTGGTAATGTGGTGGGCGAGATTGCCACCGAGGAGTTTACAACTCTCGAAGGAGAGGGAGGTGAAGTTGTACAGATGAAAGTAGACTCCTTGTCGAAACCCCGTGCAAAGGCAGAGCGTGGCACTCGCCAATAGGGTCATAAAATAAAGGTTAATAAACAGTAAATACAAAAGGCGCTCCTTTGGGAACGCCTTTTGTATTGTGGGCCCTATGCCCATAATACTTTGGTTAAAAAGTGGTTTGCGGATTATTTCTTGTTGAAGAACTCCTTAACCTCCTCGGTGGGAACTACATCGGTTTTGAAGATGTAAGCACCGGTCTTCTCCGATTTAACCATTTTGATGCATTTGGTAAAACCCTTGTTTGCACCCTCTTTTTTAAGTGTTGCAACTACTTTCTTTGCCATAGTTCTTTTCCTCCTTATTTAATCTCACGGTGGATAGTTACCCTCTTCAAGTAAGGATTGTATTTCTTACGCTCCATACGGTCGGGTGTGTTCTTTTTGTTTTTGGTAGTGATGTAACGGCTCATACCGGGAACACCGCTTGCCTTCTGTTCGGTACATTCGAGAATAACCTGTACGCGATTACCTTTACCTTTTTTTGCCATACTTCTTTAAGAGTAAAAATTAGTAAATTTTTGCGGGTGCTTTTGCCTCTTTGAGTGCTGCATCCAGACCTTTTTTGTTGATAGTTTTGATACCAGCTGCGGTTACTTTGAGAGTAATCCAGCGGTTCTCCTCCTCGCTCCAAAAACGCTTTGTCTTCAAGTTAAGATTGAATTTGCGTTTGGTGCGCCTGTTCGAGTGAGAAACATTGTTTCCCGACTGTGCAGTTTTACCGGTGATTTCGCAAATCTTGCTCATTTACAATAAGTTAATTTGTTTGTTAATACTATGTGCCTATTTTAAGGCGTGCAAAGATACGAAAATAATTGAAAATAGAAAATTGAAAACATAAAATTTGATATTTTTTAGGTGTGTTTTGGTAATATTAACAATGCTGAATTTTGGTTCTTAATACCAAAATACCACTAATTTGTTAATAACTTTTTGAGTTTAGGGGGATTTTGGCGCACGAAATGTTATATATTTGCGTTCGATTTATAAAATGGATAATTGTACGATTATGAATAGAAATAAAAAAAGCGTAGAATTTGAGATTGGCGTAGGCATTGGCGAAGCAGCAGAGGGTATTCCTCAGGTTATTCCCATTGTCGGCGACGATGACGAGGTGGGCGAGAAAATCGCTATTCCCTCCGAACTTCCCATTCTCTCGTTGCGTTCGTCGGTGCTCTTTCCCGGAGCAATTACCCCCATCACTGTCGGTAGGGCAAAGTCTATCAAACTTGTGAGGGATGTGGAGCGCGAGGGTGGTATTTTGGGTGCAGTGTTGCAGCGCGAAGCCGATGTGGAAAACCCCGCAGCCGACGATATGTATCGTGTGGGTACGGCAGCCAAAATTCTCAAAATCCTCGAAATGCCCAACGGTAATCTGACGGTTATTCTCCACGGCTTGGAGAAGATTGAGGTTTTGCAGTTCCTGCGCTCGGAGCCCTATATGAGGGCTACGGTCAATGTGTTGCAGGATGTTGCACCCGATAGGAATAATGTTGAATTTCAGGCTATTGTTGACTCTGTTAAGGATGTGGCGCTGGATATTATCAGCATTTCGCCCGGCATACCCAAAGAGGCGACATTTGCAATTAAGAACATAGATTCCAAACGCGGCATCATCAACTTCATCTGCTCCAATATGGACTTTACGGATGCCGAGCGTCAGAGGCTTTTGGAGGCTCCCGGTTTGTTGGCTCGTTCGCGCAAGTTGCTCGAAATTCTCATCAATCAGCGCCAACTTGTGGAGCTCAAAAACCAAATCCAGAGCAAGGTTAAGCAGGAGATTGACCAACAACAGAAGGAGTATTTCTTGCAGCAACAGATACGCACATTGCAGGACGAACTCGGTCACGACGAGGGTGGTGACGCTCAGAGGCTTCGCGAGCGTGCGGCACACAAGAATTGGAACGACGAGGTGGCGGCTGCATTCGAGAAAGGTGTGCAGAAGTTGGAACGCCTGAATCCTGCGGTTGCGGAGTACTCGGTGGAGATTAACTACCTCGAAACAATGCTCGACTTGCCTTGGAACGATATTACCGAGGATAATATGGACCTCGCGCAGGCTCGTGCAAGGCTCGACGAGGACCACTATGGTTTGGAGGAGGTCAAGGAGCGTATCTTGGAGCACTTGGCTGTGATGAAACTCAAAGGCGACCTCAAATCGCCCATTTTGTGCCTCTATGGCCCTCCCGGAGTGGGCAAGACCTCGCTTGGTAAGAGCGTGGCGGCAGCCCTCGGCAGAAAGTTTGGTCGCATCTCGCTTGGCGGTCTGCATGACGAGTCGGAGATTCGCGGTCACCGTCGCACCTATATTGGCTCAATGCCTGGTCGTATCATCGATACTATCAAGCGTTGCGGCTCCTCGAACCCTGTGATTATTTTGGACGAGGTGGATAAGGTCAGCCGTTCAAATCACGGAGATCCTTCGAGTGCACTGTTGGAGGTTTTGGACCCCGAGCAGAACTCCACTTTCCACGACAACTACATCGACATCGACTACGACCTCTCGAAGGTGCTCTTTATTGCTACGGCAAACAATGTGGCGAACATCTCGCAGGCGCTTCGCGACCGTATGGAGATGATAAACATTGCGGGCTATGTGATGGACGAGAAACTCGAAATTGCCGAGCGTCATCTTGTGAACAAACAGCGTGAGGCACACGGCATTAAGCCCGAGCAGATGACCATCTCGAAGGATGTTGTAGCAATGATTATCGACGACTACACCCGCGAGAGTGGTGTGCGTTCGCTCGATAAGCAGATTGCCAAAATTGCACGCCATAGGGCAAAACAGATTGGTTTTGGCGAGGAGTATACTCCCGAGGTGAGTGCCGAGCAAGCCAAGGAGATTTTGGGTGCTGCGAAGTACTCGCGCGAGAGGTATAACATCGGCGGTATGACGGGTGTCGTTACGGGCTTGGCTTGGACCGAGGTAGGTGGCGATATTCTCTACATTGAGTCGCTTCTCACCCCCGGAAAGGGCGCTTTGAGCCTGACGGGTAATTTGGGCGATGTTATGAAGGAGTCAGCGACCATTGCTTGGGAGTGGGTTAAGGCGCATCACGAGGCTCTCGGCATCGACAAAGAGAAATTCGAGAAACAAGATATCAATATCCATGTTCCCGAGGGTGCTGTGCCAAAGGATGGCCCAAGTGCGGGTATTACTATGGTTACCTCCATTGCTTCGACCTATACGGGCCGTAAGGTGAAGGAGCATATTGCAATGACGGGCGAAACGACGCTGAGGGGTAGGGTGCTGCCCGTAGGTGGTATCAAAGAGAAAATCTTGGCCGCCAAACGCGCAGGTATCAACGAGATAATCTTGTGCGAGGATAACCGCAAAGATATTTTGGAGATTAAGGCCGAGTACCTCGAAGGTGTTACATTCCACTATGTTAAGACGGTGGAGGATGTGTTAGCCCTCGCACTTATCTAACAAGCAAAGATTGAGTGTAGAGGAGTTATTGTATGGCGCAAAACAAAGGCAAGCTCGAAAGCTTGCCTTTGTTTTGTTATACCAACTTTGCCATAAACTTGGCGGCATTGACAATAAATCGTGTGTGGGTGCCGCTGCCTATAACCTTACCCTCACAGCGGGCCTCCACCGTAAACTCGATTTTACGCCCCTCTACGGCTGTTACCACAGCCTCTGCCTCGATGGTGGCACCAACGGGTGAGGGTGCAATGTGCGAAGTGGCAATATAACCGCCAACGGTTGTGTCGCCCTCGGCGAGGAATGGGGCTACGGCGGTCATTGCCGCGTGTTCCATAAGTGCTACCATTGAGGGGGTGGCGAAGACATCCAACCCTCCCGAACCTACGGCACTCGCTGTTTTTGTGCCGTCAACAATGGTGGTGCTAATGTGCGAAGTTCCAATCTCAATCATAATTTTTGCTCTTTGTATGTTCAATGTTGCTACAAAATTAGTCAAAATTACATAAAAACTCTATCTTTGTAAGATTATTGTAGTAATTATCATTACCCAAACCGCAAACATTGTTGTATGGCACGAGGCATTTTTCATACCTTAAAGAGATTTTGGTACAAGAGGCGTATCCGCCTGCATCGTCTGTTCCCACTCTCCGACGAGAGGTGTGTGAAGATGCTGTTCTATCGCGATATGGGTTATACTCCCGACTTGGAACACCCCAAAACATTCAACGAGAAGATTCAGTGGCTCAAACTCTACTACCACCGCCCCGAGTGCACAATGATGGTCGATAAGGTGGCTGCCAAAGAGTATGTGGCGGGTATTATTGGCGAGGAGTATATCATTCCCACGCTGGGAGTGTGGGAGAGGTTTGAGGATATTGATTTCGATGCTCTGCCCGAGCAGTTTGTGCTCAAATGCTCCCACGACTGCAAGAGTGTTGTGATTTGTACCGACAAGAGTACTTTTGACAAGGAAGCAGCACGCAAACTGCTCACCAAGTCGCTCAAAAACAATTACTATATCAAATTCCGCGAGTGGGCATACAAAAACATTCCTCCTCGTATTCTGGCCGAAAAGTATATGGTCGATGAGAGCGGTACGGAGCTTAAAGACTACAAATTCTCGTGTGTCGATGGCGACGCCAAAGATGTGATGCTCTGTATGGATCGAGCTTCGGGCGATACGAAATTCTACTTCTTTGACCGCGAGTGGAATCTGTTGCGCTACAATCGCAGGGGTAAGGAGGCTCCCGAGGGATTTACGGTGCCACAGCCCAAAAATATGGACAAGATGTTCGACATAGCCTCGCGCTTGTCGGAGGGATTGCCTTTTGTGAGGGTTGATTTGTATAATGTTGACGGGGCTATCTACTTTGGCGAACTGACGATGTATCCTCGCAGTGGTTTCGACAACAATCTGCTGCCCGAAACCGACCTGCTGTTTGGAGAACGCATAACTCTTCCCAAGGAGAAAATAATCTAATGAAACTATGTCACAGAAACCCAAGATAAAAAAACGATATTATCGTCGAGTGAAGGTCTTTTTCCGCTTTCTGATTGGAAAAGAGAAGATGCCTTCGAAGGTGTCGTACTTTCCCGACGAACCACACAAGAGCGCTGTGCGTATCTTTTTTGAGCAGTGCGTACACATCTTTCGCTTTGGCGAGATAAATCGCTACTACTATCTCTATGGATTGGATGTTAAGGGTACGAGTTTCAAGAAGAAGGGCCTGCTTGCCTTCAAGGAGCATTTGGATGTACTCTATTACTACAATCGTCCCCGCAATCCGTTTAACTATGTCTGTATTCTGAGCGACAAGAAACTCTTTGCCATTGTGTGTGAGTACTTCGGTATTTCTTGTGCCAAGGATTTGGGTTTTATTGACCCCGGGCAACTCGTGGTGCGCCTCAATGATGATGTGTTGGAGGACTTGTTCCACTTGCTCGAAAGGGAGAATAACATCTTCTGCAAACCTCTCGATTCGGAGTGTGGCAGGGGCGTGTTTTCCATCGGTAGGGTGGGTGAAGGTGAGTATCTGCTCAATGATTGCCCCACCACACGCGAGGAGATAGAGCGTCTTATTGGAGAGATTAATGTGCAACTTCTGGTGCAGCGTCGCCTATTGCAACACCCCGAGATGAACCGTATGTATCCCAAGAGTATCAACACCATACGCCTTGTGACTATTCGTAATCGCCACACGGGCGAGATAGAGTACTTCCACTCACTGTTGCGCATTGGTGCGGGTGGTAATGTTGTGGACAATTGGTCGCAAGGTGGAGTATGTGTTGGCGTTGGCGAAGATGGCGTGCTTCTTGCAGAAGGATACTTTAAGCCCCAATATGGTCTGCGCACGCTCTCTCACCCCGACACGGGTGTTGTTTTTGAGGGCTTTGAGATACCATACTACCACGAGGCTGTGGAGATGTGTAAGAGATTTCACAAGAAGATCGATTTCATCCCCGCCATTGGTTGGGATGTGGCCATAACTCCCGATGGCCCTTGTCTTATTGAGGCAAACGATAACTGGGCAATATCACTCCATCAGGTCTATGGTGGCCTGAGGGAACGATTTGATAGCTTATTAAGATAATCACAGACGGATATGAAGAGAGTAGGACTACCCATCAGTCACAAGGAGAACGAAAATCGCAGGGCGCTTATCCCCGAGGATATTGCTCGTCTTCGCCACCCCGAACAGGTCTATATCGAAAGGGGGTATGGTCAGGTGCTGGGCTACACCGACGAGGACTATACATCGCAAGGTGTGAGGGTTGCCTCGCACGAGGAGGTTATTGCTATGGAGGTGGTTTGCGACCCCAAGATTGGCGATGCCGACTATCTCACATCTTTGAAGGGACAAGTAGTCTTTGGATGGCTGCACGCAGTTCAGAATAGGGATATTGCCGACGCGCTTATTGACGGTGGACTTACAGCGTACGCTTGGGAGGATATGAGCGAGAATGGTCGCCACTCCTTCTGGCGCAACAACGAGATTGCTGGCGAGGCTGCCGTTGCCCACGCCTACATCATACACGGCGTGTTCCCCTATAATACAAAGGTGGCGGTTATTGGTAAGGGTAATGCTGCGCGAGGTGCTGTTAAGATGCTCTCTTCGATGGGTGCCGATGTGAGGGTGTATGACCGCCATAGCGAGGCTCTACTGAGGGAAGAGCTGGGTGAGTATGATGTGGTGGTTAATGCAGTGCTGTGGGATACGCGCCGCAAGGACCATATCATCTCGCGCGAGGACTTGGGGCGTATGAAGCGCGGTGCGATGATAATCGACATCTCTTGCGATAGGGCGGGAGGCGTTGAGAGTTCGGTACCTACGACTATTGCCGAGCCTACCTATTTTGTGGATGGTGTGCGCCACTATGTTGTGGACCATACTCCCGCGCTATTTTATAAGACCACGAGCCGTTCGCTGAGTGAGGAGGTGGTAAAATACCTCGATTTGCTCATCGAGGGCGCGGAGAACGAAACCCTCGCGACGGCAAAATGTGTGGAGGAGGGCAGGATTATCGACACTCGCATTGTGGAATTTCAGGGTAGGTAGTTTGTGACTCCAAAAAAAGTGTAAAAACTACTTTGGTGTATTGTGGTGGCTGACAAATGGTTACCGAATGGATGAAAATTTTTTCAAAAAAAGTTGCATTTTTTTGCTTCAAAAATTTGCAGGAATAAAAATTTGCACTACCTTTGCAACGCAAAACCGATAAGGGAATGCAGTTCTGAAAGATTTTGGGAGTTTAGCTCAGCTGGTTTAGAGCATCTGCCTTACAAGCAGAGGGTCGGCGGTTCGAATCCGTCAACTCCCACAAGCGCAACAAAAACGCAAAATGAGCCACTCGAAAGAGTGGCTTTTGTTATGAATATAGGTCGTCGTGAGTTTATTCACAGACACCTATTATTCATAACAAAAAAGCCGTTTTGCGGCTCATTTTGCGTTTTTACTACCTTGGGGAGCCGACGGATGGACAAGCGTTAGCGCAGTCAATCCGTCAAGGGTGTTGGGGTGTCATGAGCTTGCTCATAGGACACCCCTTTGTACAACAAAATATGCCGTACTTTGTACGGCTTTCCGAGCAATTTTACTGCCTTGGGGAGCCGACGGATGGACAAGCGTTAGCGCAGTCAATCCGTCAAGAGTGTTGAGGTGTCATGAGCTTGCTCATAGGACACCCCTTTGTGCAACAAAATATGCCGTACTTTGTACGGCTTTCCGAGCAATTTTACTACCTTGGGGAGCCGACGGATGGACAAGTGTTAGCGCAGTCAATCCGTCAAGAATATCAAGGGTGTGTACATTAAAGACCTTAATGTCCCTAAGGACTTCAAGTCCCTTAAAGAAACAAGAGATTACATCGCTACGAGCTGCGCGAGGCAGCTCTTTGCTCTGTGATCTCTTTGTCCCGCAGATGCGAATGAAATAAAGACCTGCGATGCAGGTGCTCTTTTGTGTTTGAGAGGGCTTTTATGAATAAATTCAACAGCCCTCTTAAACACAAAACACCACTCGCTTTTGCGAGTGGTCTTTCTTTCATTCTCTGTCGGGATGAAGAGATTCGAACTCTCGGCCTCCAACTCCCGAAGCTGGCGCGCTAACCGGACTGCGCTACATCCCGAAACCCAACAACGCGAGAAGTTACCACATTGCTTCCCTGTCTTATGGGCGGTGCAAAGATACAATAATTTTCCGTTTTAGCACCAAAATAGCCCTAAATCTGCAACAAGCCCAGTTTTCGTACTATGTCCCACTTCTTGGAGGAGTAGAACTCAATGAAGGGTTTGTCGAAGTGCTCCTCCCAAAGGGTGCGGATATCCTCGAATGTAAACTCTTCGCCCAAGTTGGAGGTTTGCTCCAAAACAGCATACATAAACTCCGCCTCGGCCTCGGGGAACTTAACCTCCTTGGTTGTTGAGGGAGTGTGTATCAAAATTCCCTCCTCGGTCAGTTCGGGCGAGCCACCAATCCACACAATGCGAGCCTTGTCGTTGTAGATACGGCAGCCATCGGGCTTTATGAGGTGGTCGGTGATGAGCGAGGGGATGACGGTTGTGGCGGGTACTTTCGAGCCAAACCACTTGTGTACGGGCTTGTCCAACCCGCTGCCCACAAGCCAATTTGCGAGCGAAAGGTTGAGTCCCTCGCCAACCATATCGAGCGAGTAACCTCGATTCTCGGCAAAGGGTACCTCGTTGTTGGCGAAGGGGTTGGGTAGGCGGTCTTTGCGCCTTACACCAAAGGCTTCGGGCTCTTGTCCCGAGCGAGAGTGAACGGTCATTGCATAGCGGTGCCAGAATGCCGAGCCTATGAGTTCGGCACGGAACATTTGGCGCACCACCTCGGCAGCATCCACACTCTCTTGGAGTGTTTGGGTGGGCAGACCATACATTAGGTATGTGTGTACCATAATGCCCGCATAGTAGAAGTTGCGCATTGCGAGTGTTGCCTGCTCGATGGTTATACCCTTGCCAATCAACTCCAAAAGGCGGTCGCTGGCGACCTCCAAGCCTCCACTCACGGCCACGCAACCTGCCTTTGCCATTAGGGCGCAAAGGTCGCCCGTATAGCTCTTTTCGAAGCGTATATTTGTCCACCAACTATACCTTGCACCTCTGCGGAGGAGTTCGAGCGAGAGCTCTTTCAGAAGGCGTGGGGGTGCCGCTTCGTCCACAAAGTGGAAACCGCGAGAGCCGGTCTGTGCTGCAACTTCGTCCATCCAGTCGGCAATCTCCGATGCGCTAACGCCATCGTAGCAACCGATATAGTCGAGTGTCGTGTCGCAAAATGCACACTTTGCCCAATAGCAACCGTGGGCGAGCATCATTTTGTTCCACCTTCCGTCGCTCCATAGGCGGTGCATAGGGTTTGTGACCTCTGTGAGCGAAAAGTAGAGCGCGTGGGGTAGGCCGTTGAAGTCGGGACAACCACGCTCGCGGTGTGATATGCGACCACTGCCCTCGGTGTAACCCTCCGAGGTGTAGGTGTGGAGCAACTCTCCGCCCGAAAGTATGCGCTCCAAGGCGAGTTCGCCATCGTCGAGTACGATGTAGTCCACATAGCGGAAAATCTCCTTGTCGCTCATTGTGCGCAACTCTGTTGTGGAATAACCGCCGCCAATGATAATCTCAATCGAGGGGTAGTTGGCTTTGATGTATTGACCTATGCGGAGTGCACCCAAGAGGTTGCCGGGGAATGGCACTGTAATACCCACCCTCTGTGGCTGTGTGCGCTCAATGTGCTCCCTCACAACCTCACACATAATGTTCTCTATGGCATTGCGGGGCTTCTGCAACTCCTGCTCAATGGTCGAGAACTCGGCAATGGCCACCGCAATACTCTCTCCATACTTGACAATCTCGAAGTCGGGCGTAACGGTTGCCCTTATGAAGTCGCTCAAATCCTGCAAGTAGAGGGTTGCCAGATACTCGGCACAATCTTTCTGTCCGAGTGCCCCAAAGACCTCCTCTACATCTGCCATCTGCTCAAAGCGACCTGCCTGTGGTAGGTATTCGGGCGAACAGATGAGGTTGGCGATGGTTGCATCCTTGCCCTGCAAGAAACGGATGACACTGTCGATGGTTGCGATATAGTCCTCTCGCAATGCCCACATACGGTTGCAGTTCTCGTCGCTCTCACCGTCGTAGTTCTCAAAGAGTGAGGTGATGAACTCGCGCGAGAAAACCCTCACGAGAGTCTCAATCGAGATGTCGGCCTGCTCCACGCCATAACCCTTGCGTCGGAGATAGCCCGTAAGATAGGCTGTGGCGGGATAGGGGCAGTTTGGCTGCACAAATGGGGGTGTGAGGAGTAATATGTCGGTCATAACTGTTTATGGTATTTCTATGGTTAGTGTATCGTAGGCCAGGTGCATACCCTCGGGCAGCAGGGGTTCTTGTTGGGCGTGCAGTCCGAGTTGGTGTGAGATATGCGTAAAATATGTTGCCTTTGCGCCCACCTTGTGTGCAATCTCTATTGCCTCGGGGAGCGAGAAGTGTGAGATGTGGCGTGTGTGCCGTAGGGCATTGATGACCAAAACATCCAATCCCTGCAACTTTGACAACTCGCACACCTCTATGTGGTTGAAGTCCGTAAGGTAGGCCACACCTCCAATGCGGTAGCCCGTAATGGGAAGTGTGAAATGCTTTCCGCGAATGGGGATAATCTCCAAACCGCCCACCACAAATGGTGCCTCGCCCACGGTGCGGAGCGAGATTTGTGGCGCTCCGGGGTAGGGCTTTTCGGCAAATGCGTAGTCGAACACCCTGCGCACAGCCCCCTGTACCGCTTCGGTGGCGTAGACATCAATACTCTTTTGGCAGAAATAGTTGAAAGCCCTCACATCATCGAGGCCTATCATATGGTCGGTGTGCTGGTGGGTGAGGAGTATGGCGTCGATATCTTTTACTCCCGCCCTGAGCATTTGGTAGCGGAAGTCGGGGCCCGCATCGATGACAACCCTCGTGCCCTCGCCCTCAATCATTGCTGCCGAGCGCAAGCGGTGGTCGCGCAAGTCTGCCGAACGACACACCTCGCAATCGCACCCAATCATCGGCACTCCCTGCGAAGTGCCCGTACCCAAGAATGTCAGTCGTAGCATAATGTTAAGCGATATTGATATCCACCTACAAAAATACCAAAATGTAGTTGAAAATCAAAACAAAGGGGTAATAAAAAGGGCAGGAAACCGATTCCTGCCCTTCGAAATGCTGTTCGTAAGAGATTGCACTAAATTTAGAGTGTGCAACTGCTTGTGAGTATTTTCTCGTTTGTGCCGTCACTTAGCGTCAGAACTACTGAAAAGTTTACGGCTTTATACTCTTCTGTATCTTTGCCGATGTCGGAGTATATATACAAATCATCTGGGCACAGATAGTTGCCGTCAATAAACTCCTTCAATGTAACAACTTTTACCTCTGTCGTAAAATCAACCCATTCTCCATCGGGAAAATAGAACAGAGGCTCCCCGATTTTTACGGAGAATAAATCCGCCAAGTTTTCTCCGGCATTTTTGCCGGCAATTTCGCAGTCTGCTGTTATAATCGCATCGGTTAGTTGTGCATAGATGAATTCCGCAGTCTCTTCTGGTCTAAAAGATCTGCCGAGGTGCTGCTTCCACTGCTCTTCCAAAGACTCCTCAATGTCGTTGCTCTCGTCCCACTGCTTATAAACACCATGAACCATCATAATATCTAAGCTTATATAGAGAAAATCCGCCTTTTCAGAAAGACCACGCAGAGAGGTGCTAGCAATGGGATATAATCCAATTCCTCTCGGAGCCAATTGCTCATAATGTAGACCTGGTTCACAACCAATCAAAAATGCAAATGCAATCGTAAAAATTAGAGTAATTCTTTTCATAGTCAACTATTGTTGTGTAAAGTTATAGTACATTCTCATCACGACATCGTAGGTGGTACTAGCAGGTGACCAATCATCAGGTAAAAGAGAAACCCAATCATTTTTGTAACCATCCCATCCCCAATTCATGTGTATATATTCAGCCACAAGACTATCTTCTACAACTATTTGATTAGCATCTGTTTTGTCCAGTTCTTTGAGTTGTGCTGGTGTTAACATCATTAGAGAGCGAAAATTTAGAGTGTGCAACTGCTTGTGAGTATTCTCTCGTTTGTGCCGTCACTTAGCGTCAGGGTAATGGTGATGTGGATATTTTCGTAATCTCCTACACTGAGTTCGTCACAAGTAAACAAGATCTCGTCCTGTGGATAGAAAAACTTTCCATCTAAGAACTCTGCGAAAGTTTTGGTTATGGGATTCTGCCAATCACCATATTCTAACATTTCCCCACTTGGAAACCGGAATAGAGGAACAAAAAAACGGAACTCAAATAGGTCTGCCAAATTTTCGCCACTATCCCTGCCGCCAATCTCACAGTCCGCAATTATGTTAACATCTGTTAATGTTTCATAGAAATAACCAAAACCTTTTTGCACATTGGGCTTATCAAGGTGTTCGCATATTTGATTATACATATAATTTTGTATAACTTGAATATCGTATGTATCAATCTTTCTATGCTCCCACTTCTCTATACCTACTGATATTCCTGGTACGCTCAAATATAATATATCCCTCGATTCTAATATATCCCTCCATCCTAATTCGGCGATAAAACATCCTCTGGGTGGACGACCTTCCAGTTCACAACCAATCAAAAATGCAAATGCAATCGTAAAAATTAGAGTAATCCTTTTCATAGTCAACTATTGTTGTGTAAAGTTATAGTACATTCTCATCACGACATCGTAGGTGGTACTATCAGGTGACCAATCATCAGGTAAAAGAGAAAACCAGCCATTTTTGTCACCATAATCCCTTCCCCATAAGTGTGTAAAGTGTAATTGCTATTTACTCTTCCCATTCACTTGGGTTGAATGAGCCATTTTTGATGCACTCTTGGTAGAGGTCAAGTTCATATTGCATTTCTTCGGGCAGTACGGTTGTCTTGGCAGTTTTGGAGATAATGTGCTCTACGGTTATATAATCCTCTGCATCCGCAATACCTTGTTCGTGTTGCTCTCGTGAGGTAGTTAGCACGCCCTCTATCACATATTCATACCCCTCTTCGAACTCCATACCAACTAAGTAGTCAACGAAAAACCAATCGCCGCCATATTTCTCTTTTGCAAAATGGCAAGTTTCGTAGTGATCCCACGCACCATTATATGCACCCATTTCTGACGCTATAATGTATGTCTTGGTGTCGTCAAAGAGTGAACATCCCGACAAAACTACCGCCATAGCAACAGTAATTATAATAGTTGTAAATCGTTTCATAATAAGTGAGTTTTGTATTAATGATTGTTGGGCTCCACAAGGTGCGTAGTGGGAGTGGCTACGGGTGGGAGCAACGAATCTAACGACACAACCCACCTTACGATTTGACGATGTCCATGATGTATATAAGTTAGTTTTGCGCAAATATAATAAATCCCCGATTGAAAATCAAGTGATTGGGTGCAAACAACGGTAAAAAAATCGGCTCACCCGAAATCCGAGTGAGCCGAAACGCTATCTATTGATGAGTTTATTCTCTTTTAGGCAGTAACCTTTTCGAGCCACTTAACCATACCGAGCATTACGCCCATCGAGATGAGGCAGAAGCCTGCGAACACTGCCCAGCACATCCACTGTGCAGGGAAGGTGTTGAGCATAGTAACGCCAATTGCGATGAAGAGGTTACCGATGGCGGTAGCCGACAACCACAAGCCCTGGCAGATACCCTGCAAGTGGCGAGGTGCAATCTTCGATACGAACGAAAGGCCGAGGGGCGAGATGAAGAGCTCTGCAACCGTAAGGAAGAAGTAGGTCGCAATCAGAACGAAAGGACTGCTCTTCATAGACTCTTTGATAGCCTCTGCCAAGCCTTTGAACTCGTTGCCCGAGGGATAACCGTGGTTGATGGAGATAATCATCAGGAAGATGTAGGCACAAGCGGCAATGAACATACCGATGGCAATCTTGCGAGGAGTCGAAACCTCCTTACCCTTCTTGGCAAGCGAGCCAAATACCAACATGATGATGGGGGTGAGGATGATTACAAACAAGGGGTTGATGCACTGCCAGATTTCGGGAGGAATCGAACCTGTCGAAACGAAGTCGCGAGCAAATACCGAAAGCGACTGACCGTTCTGGTGGAACGAGAACCAGAAGAATACTGCAACGCCAAGCACTGCAAACAGAGCGTAAAGACGCTGTTTGATCTCTTTTGCGTTTGCTGCTTTCTCCTCTGCGGTGTACTCAACCTCTGCTTTCTTCTCTTTCTTTGCGGGGTTGGGCAATTTGCCTTTAACGCAAAGGAATACGGTGAGCGAGATGAGCATAGCAACAACCGAAGCGATGAACGAGAAGTGTACGCCGGTGTTGAAAATCTCCAAATAACTGTTGCAGAATGCTACATCAACTGCGCCGGTGTGACCAACAGCTACTGCCAAGTTGTTGAGGTTTTCGGTAGCAACCTCGCTCATATTCTCGGCACCGTTGATAAACTCGTGGCACAAGCGGGGAAGGTCGGCGTTGTATGCCAAGTCGTGCATCTTCAACCAGAAGCTCCTCAGAAGGGGAGCAATGAAGGGTGCGATAACGCCACCAATGTTGATGAATACATAGAAAATCTGGAAACCCGAGTCGCGTTTCTCTTTTGCTTTTGCCAACTCCTCGGGACCTTTCTTTGCAGCCTCAGCCTCAAAGTTGTCGTACATCTGACCAACGATAGCCTGCAAGTTGCCTTTGAAAAGACCATTACCAAATGCGATGATGAACAGAGCAACGCAAGTCAGAACAAGTACCCACGAAAAACCGGTCTTATCTGCAAATACGGGAACGGAGAGAATGCCGTAACCGAGAGCCATCACGAGCAAGCCCGAGATGATGGTTGCTTTGTACTTCTGTGTGCGGTCGGCGATGATACCACCGGGAAGGCTGAGTACATAGATGAGGAAATAGAACACAGCGTAAATCCAACCGGCAGCAGCGTCGCTGATACCAAACTTCGAGCAGATGAAGAGGAGCAATACGGCGTTCATGATGTAGTAACCGAAACGCTCACCCATGTTACTCAAAGCGGCTGCAATAAGGCCTTTGGGGTGCTCTTTTTTGGCTTTGCTGATGTAGAATACCAAGAAGGGAATCACTACAACCAAAATCGCCATGAGAATCAACATTGGACGGTTGTTCTCCCAGAGATTTGCAAAAAATTGTAACATAGAAGTAAATAGTTTTTAGTTAAAAATGTTAGTGTTGTTTGTCCAAAATTTACCTAAATAAAGTGCAAAAATAATAATTTTTGGGAATAAATTTGCTCTTTCCCCATAAAAGGCGTATTTTTATTGTCGCAAAACATTCTTTATTATGGCTAAACGACTGGCAATCATAGAAAAAGATGATTGGCTCCTGCCCGTTGAGGAGGAACTAAACTATCGTCACAAACTTTATACCGCAAAACTCGCCGACATTGAGGCCGCCTCGGGCTCGATAGTGGATTTTGCCAACGGCTACCGCTACTTCGGCTTCCATAGGGACGAACGCAACAAGGGGTGGTGGTTTCGTGAGTGGCTGCCCGCAGCCGAGAGTGTCTTTATATTTGGCGACTTCAACGGTTGGGATAGGACCTCACTACCTCTCTTCAAAAATGCGCAGACGGGTGTGTGGAGCATCTTCCTGTCGGATAGGGAGTACCACTTGGAGCACGGTATGCTCTATAAAATTCTCGTGACGGGCGCCAATGGTACGCACGAACGCATCCCTGCGTGGGTTACTCGTGCGGTGCAGGATGATGAAACCAAGAATTTCACGGCACAGTTTTGGAATCCTTCGGAGCCCTTTGATTGGGGAAATGACGGCTTTCGCGTACGCAAAGAGGAGGGACTCTTCATCTATGAGTGCCACATTGGTATGGCACAGGAGAAAAAGGGGGTTGGCACCTACACCGAGTTTACCGAGAATGTGTTGCCACGCATCAAAGAGGCGGGCTATAATGCCATCCAGATTATGGGTTTGGCGGAGCACCCCTACTATGGCAGTTATGGCTACCATGTGTCCAACTTCTTTGCTCCTTCGTCGCGTTTTGGCACTCCCGAGGAGTTGAAGGCTTTGGTGAAAAGGGCGCACGATATGGACATTGCTGTTATTATGGATATTGTTCACGCTCACTATGTTAAGAACTTTGCGGAGGGTATCAACGAGCTCGACGGTTCGCCCAACCTCTACTCTCTGGCGGGTGATGCAGGCTATCAGCAGTATTGGGACTCCAAAATTTTCGACTTTGGCAAACGCGAGGTTGAGCACTTCCTGCTCTCTAATGTTAAGTATTGGATTGAGGAGTTCCATATCGACGGCTACCGTTTCGATGGCGTGACATCTATGCTCTACCACCACCACGGCTACACCGAGTTTGGCGAGAGGGAAAAATACTTCGACGAGGGGGTTAATCGCGACGCCATAACCTACCTCAAACTCGCCAACCGCCTTGTGCACGATCTCAGGCCCGACGCAGTAACCATTGCCGAGGATGTGAGCGGTATGCCGGGCATTGCAAGCCCTGTGGAGGAGGGTGGTATCGGTTTCGACTACCGCTTGGCTATGGGTGTGCCCGACTTCTGGATTAAGATGCTCAAAGAGGTGCCCGACGAGAAGTGGAATGTGTGGGATATTTGGAATGTGATGAACAACCGAGGCAACGACACAGGAACCATTGCCTACTGCGAGTCGCACGACCAAGCAATGCAGGGCGACCAAACCATCGCTTTCCGCTTGTTGCAGACGGCAATGTACGATTCGATGCACACCGAGAGTCAAAACCTTATGGTCGATAGGGGTATGGCTCTGCATAAGATGATTAGATTTGTTACGGCCTCGATGGGAGGTCAGGGCTATCTCAACTTTATGGGTAATGAGTTTGGTCACCCCGAGTGGATCGACTTTCCCAGGGTGGGCAATAATTGGAGCTACGACCACGCCCGTCGCCAATGGTCGCTGGTGGACGATAAGTTGCTACGCTATCACGCTCTGGGTGAGTTCGATAAGGCTATGCTGAAACTTCTGCGTAAGTATAACCAACTTGGGATGGGATATGCGTGGAATTTGGCAATGTACGATGGCGACCAGGTTATGGTCTATAATAAGGGCCCTTTGGTCTATGTGTTCAATTGGAACCCTTCGCGCAGTGTCCCCGACTATATGATTCCCGTTCCCGAGGCTGGCAAGTACCGCATCTTGCTTTCGACCGACGAGGAGCGCTTCGGGGGATTTGAACGCAACGAACTCGGTGGCGAGTACTTTTCATTCTCGCGCAAGTGCGATGACGGGGTTACGCGTCACTATATCAAGATTTACAATGTCGCCCGCACGGCTACTGTTTACAAAAAGGTTGAAGATTAACTTCAACCTTTTTTTCTTGCATTGGGGACTTTGAAGATTACCACCAGGCAGCCGATGACTCCTGCAATGCCGACAATCCAATCTATTAAGGAGTTGTGAATGAAGAATATAATCGAACAGCAGACCACCGAGCACATTAGCACAACCACTCCAACTTTTGTTGTGCGACGCATACCACCGAGATGTTCATAATTGCGGATATAGATGCCGAGTTTGGAGTCCAAAAGCCACTCTCGCAACCTTGGCGAGGAGCGGTAGAAAAACCACGAGGCGGCAAGCAGCAGTGGGGTGGTTGGTAGTCCCGGAACGATTATTCCCACCGTGCCAAGTGCCACGCAAATCAGTCCCAAAGCGATGTATAACCTTCTGCGCATACCAACCTCCTAAACGACTTTATCTATTCTCTCCATTGTGATATACCACAAGTAGCCACTCACATCCGTGTAGCCCATTTGGCGGAGCAGTGAGGCGTAGAGTTCTATTTGCTTGCGGTGCGAGGCTGGGGCGTTAAGGCCAAACTTGTAGTCCACAACCACCGCTCTTCTGCCCTTGACCATAACCCTGTCGGGGCGCCACGAACGAGAGTTGTAGATAATCTCCCGCTCGCTCTTTACGCTCTCCCAACTGCCGTCGAACCACTCGGCAACAACCTCTTGGTCAAATACTTTGGCAATGCGCTCGCGGAGTGTGTCGGCCTCCTCCGCAGAGAGCGAGCCATCGACTACGCAGAGTCTTATGCGTTCCTCTATATCCTCGCGTGAGGTGGCACTCTCCATTGCTTGGTGCATCATTATACCGTAGTCGCGAGGTGCAAGGTTTTCGCCCGAACTCTCCTCGTCGTAGCGTTGGTGGGTGTAGCGTACGGCAATCTTCTCGGTTGGCGAGTGGGTGGTGTAGTGACTCAGCGAGGGAGTGTTGCGAGGCTCGCTTGTGTTGAGTGCGGGCGCACCCTGCTCGTAGAGGTCGCCATCCTCCTCAATGTTGGCAAAATTGCGGACAATAGCGCCCACCGTATCATTTTTGGCATCGGTGGGTACCATAAGGTGCAACTCCTCTTTGGCGCGTGTGACGGCAACATAGAGGGTATTGAGTGAGTCGATGGCTGAGAGAGTCAGCTCCGTAAAATAGCTGTGCGAGAATTGGCTTTGTGCCATCGTCTTACTGAACGAGGTGGGGAACTTGGTTATCCTCTCCGATAGTGCCGTGTTGGGCTCCGACCAGAGTGTAGAGCCGGTCATTGGGCGCAGACTCCAACTGCAATAGGGAACGATTACAGCCTTGTAGCCCAAACCTTTGGCTTTGTGGATAGTGATAATAGTTATTGCGTCGGCATCCTGAGGTAGTGCCACCGACTCCGAGCACCCTTTCTCGTTCCACCACTTCAAAAACAGTGCTGTGTCGGCAATGTTGCGAGCGCAGAAATCAATAATCTGCGAGTGGAGAGCCTGCAAATAGGGCACCTCGCTCTTGTGTGAGCAGGTGGGGAAGTGGAGCAGTATCTCGTTGAACGCCTCTTCGGGTTGCAGCAGCGAGAGTGAGTAGATGAACTCCTGCTCCTCGGCCGAGAGGGCCTCCTCGAAGGGGCGCGAAAAATAGTCGTTATAGAGAGCGTGGGCTACACGGTCTTGGGGGTTGGCGGAGATTGTCAGGCACGATATGACAAATCTTACGGCCGGCGAGGAGTTGATTGCCAGAGCCTCTTGGGTGACCACATCAAAGATGAAACGCTGGTCGCGCTCGGGATTGTTCTTGTATGCCAAAAGTTCGGCCGCAATTGTGCGGGCCTCGCGGTTGGTGCGCACCAATACGGCAATGTCGCTTGCCCTATATCCCCTCTGTTGCAACTCCTCGATGCGAGCAATGGCGGGGTGTTGTCCGGACTTCTTATCGTAGGCAAGAACGCTAACATAACCCTCTGTTGCATTGGGCTTTACCTCTTGGCGGTAGTCGGCATAGGCCTCTTTTGTCATACCTTTGAGCTTGGCTGCCTTGTCGGGAGTGATATGCTTTTCGTGCTGTGCTTTGTCAATCTCGGCAGCGAGTGACAGAGAGATGGATTCTATGGCGTGGGCCGTTAGAGCGTTGTTGAACTCCACCACACTGCGCGACGAGCGACGGTTGATGGTTAGTGGCTCGTAGGCAACCTCCTCGAACTCCCCACTTACACCCCTCGAAAGGAGGCTCCAATCGCCACCCCTCCAACGATAGATAGATTGCTTTACATCGCCCACAAGCAGAACAGGCGAGCCTGCACTCTGGGCAAGAGCATTGTGGAGTAGAGGAGTGAAGTTGCGCCACTGCATTGTGGAGGTGTCCTGAAACTCGTCTATCATAAAGTAGTCGTAGCGGTTGCCCGACTTCTCGTAGATAAATGGTGCGTCGTTGTCCTTCACAAGCTCGGCAATAAGTTCCGAAACATCCGAAATGGGGAGAATGTCGCCCTCGCTACATAGTGTGTCGATGCGGGTGCGTAGGTCGGCAAGCAGCGCAAAGTCGCGATAGTGCTCGGCGAGGATTTTTCGACTATTCTCGGCCTCTATAACATTGGGATAGAGTTCCGCAAGGTTGGATACAATCTCGTGTAACTCGTCTTTGATAGCGTCAATTCGGGCGTAGGCATCGCTTTTGCCCGCCTTGTGCCACTCGCCCTTCGAAAGAGCATTTGTTACGCTTGTTTTGGGCTCGGCAATCTCACCCTTTGCAACCTTCTGGGCAAAGGTGGCAACACTGCTCCTTGCTCCTCCCTTGAAGTCCTCGGCCGACAGCCCATTGCTGTCCATAAGGGCGACAAAACGCCCGCCCTCATACTGGTATGATTTTTTGAGCGTTGTGGCTTTGGCGTATGCCGCAGCGACGAGTTTTTCGAGTTCGGGTTTGTCTTTGGAGGATATGCGTGCGTGCTTGTACTCCTCTTTGAAGAGTTGCTCGCCGAGTTCCACAATGGCGCTCTTGATGTTCCACGACGCTCCGTCGGAGATGTTTTCGCCAATATACTCCATTACCCAGCGATAGAGGTCTTTGTCCTCGGCCACCTCTTCGAGCATGCGCTCGGCTGCCTGTTCGAGCAGAGAGTCGGTTTGGAGTTCGAGGTTGAAACTGAGTTCCACGCCAAGCTCCTTGATGAAGGCACGCATAACCCTCTGGAAGAACTTGTCGATGGTCATTACCGCAAAGTTGTTGTAGTCGTGGAGTATGAGATTGCGCGCTTCGGCAGCGTTGCGAACCACCTCGCTCATTGTGTAGCCTTCGCGCCTAAGGTCGTGGTCGAAGTCGCTCCTCTCGCCCTTGGCAAGGAGGTTGAGTTGGGCCAGAATACGCCCTTTGAGCTCGTCGGTAGCCTTGTTGGTGAAGGTTACGGCAAGGATGTGGCGATAGTTGTTGGGCTCTGCCAGAAGCGTCTTGATGTAGCTATATGCCAAACGATATGTCTTGCCCGAGCCTGCCGAGGCGCTCAAAATATCAACTCTGCCCATTGTGGAAAAATTATTGGTTAAAGGTACGATTTATTTGCTAAACCTGCAAATAAATCGTACCTTTGGCTATGCAAAAATTCTTAGAGAGTGTTGCCGCCGACCTGTGGGCGAGGTATGGCGAAAGGGTGGGGGAGTTGAAAATGATTCTTCCCAACACTCGCACGCGCATATTCTTCGTTGATGCACTCTCCAAAATAGCCGACAAACCTCTCTGGTCGCCCGAATTTATCTCCATTGACTCGCTTATGGTATCGCTTGCTGGTTTGGAGAGGGTAGACTCGATTGCCGCCATAACCCAACTTTTTGAGGTCTACTCACCATATCACAAGAACGAGAGTTTCGATAGCTTCTATCGTTGGGGCGAGGTGCTGCTGGCCGACTACGACGCGGTGGATAAGTACCTCATCGACGCCCAGATGCTGTTTAGCAACATTGCCGACCTGAGGGAGGTGGATGCCGATATGCTCTCCTATATGACCGAGGAACAACTTGCAATGGTCAATCGCTTTTGGAAGGAGTTTGGTGCGGGGAGTAAGGAGTCAAAACACAAGGAACGGTTTACCTCCATTTGGCGTACTTTATTACCCGTCTATACTACTTTCCGTCAGCGACTCGAAGCACAAGGTGTAGGCTATACGGGTATGATATACCGCAAGGCGGCTGAGCGTTTGCGCACTGGTCAGGCGGAACTCCCTGCGGGGGGCTATGTTGTTGTGGGCTTCAATGCACTTTCGGCAAGCGAGAAGGTGCTCTTCGACCATCTGAAAAATGCCCACGAGGCCGATTTCTATTGGGATACCGACGACTACTACCTCTCCGACGAACGCCAAGAGGCGGGATTGTTTGTGCGCGAAAACCTCAGGCGCTACCCTTCGCCCTCTACTTTCGTCCTCGAAAGTCACTTTGCCGAGCCGAAGGATATTCGTGTTATATCCACAGCCTCCGACTCGTTGCAGTGTAAATATGTTGGCGAGTTTGTTGAGGATGTTGTGGCGAGTGACGGCAAGATTGACAAAAATACGGCCATCGTACTGACCAACGAGGGCCTGCTCTCGCCACTTCTCTATTCGCTGCCCGACAGTGTTGGAAATATCAATATCACAATGGGTTACCCGCTGCGGGCAACGCTTCCTTATAGCTTTGTGGAGCGACTGCTGCAACTCCAACTCCGAGCGCGCACCTCTCGCTCGGGCGCATTGTCGTTCTACCACTCCGATGTGGAGGGAATACTCTCGCACCCCTATATTTTGGCGGCTGCGGGGAGTGTGTGTGTAGCTTTGCGAGGCGAGATTGTGACTCAGGGGCGCATCTATGTTACGGAGGATAAACTGACGGGGCGCGTACCTCTGCTGGATATGATTTTTACTCTCCACGAGGGCTGGGAGTCTTTGTGCGAATACCTCTTGGGGGTAATCTCGGAGGTCGTCCGAGTGGATATGCCCCACCAGAGTGCCGAGCGCAAGGCGCTGGGTAGGGAGTGTTTCGGACTTATTGCCGAGGCACTGACAAAGACCGACAACTCTGTTCGTAAGTGCGGTGTGGAGATGAGGCTTGCAACCTATGTGGCACTTCTTAGGCGTGTGTTGCAGGGAGTGAGGATTCCTTATAGTGGCGAGCCGCTGAGTGGTGTGCAGGTTATGGGTATTCTCGAAACACGCAATCTCGACTTCGATAATGTTGTTATCCTCTCTATGAACGACGACAACTTCCCCTCGGGGCGCATCACCGATACCTCATTTATCCCCTACAATCTGCGCTACGCCTACGGTATGCCCACTCCTCGTCACAACGAGGGTGTCTATGCCTACTACTTCTACCGCCTGCTGGGTAGGGCCAAGAGGGTAGATTTGGTCTACTGCTCGGTGGCGAACGATAGGGCTACGGGCGAGCAGAGCCGCTATATCTACCAGCTCGACTACGAAAGCCCCCATAACCTAAGGCGCATCGAAAAGAGCCTCAATGTCAATCTGGCCGAGGATAAAACTCTCGTTGTCGAGAAACGCGGAGGGGTTATGGCTCGCCTGAGGGAGTATCTGGTGGATGGCGAGGGAGGTGTGCAACGCCGCATTTCGCCCTCCACATTCAACAACTATATGGAGTGCCCTCTGAAATTCTACTTCAAGGCTGTGGCCGGTATCCGCACCGAGGATGAGATTGAGGAGGGGGTTGATAATGCGCTATTTGGTACGATTTTCCACAAGGCTATGCAACTGCTCTACGAGCCTATGGAGGATTGCGCCCAAGTGCCACGCGACTATCTCTCAACGGTTGATGCCAACAAGGTGCACGAGGCTGTTGTGGGGGCTATAAGTGCGGAGTACTACCACGGCGACGATGTGCCCGAGAGCGACTACGGTGGCAATGTTATTGTTGTGAGGGATACGGTCGAGAAGTATATCCTCTCGTGTGTACTGCCTTTCGATAGTTCGCCTACGAGGGGTGACTTCCGCGTCTATAAGCTCGAAAAGGAGATGGCGAGCGACTTCTGCTTTGATGGGGAGAGGTCGGTTATGTTTTATGGCTTCTCGGACCGTATAGACAAAATGCCCGACGGCTCATTGAGAATTATTGACTACAAGACAGGTTCGTTGCACAAAGACTTTGTGGGGCTTACAGCCCTTCTCTCGCGCCTGCCTGAGGGTAGGAATGGTGCTGTGGTGCAGACTCTCATCTACTCTATGATTACCGAGCGTATGCAGCAGCGCGGCGAGCTCGACGGCAGGGGTGTTACCCCCTCGCTCTACTATGTGCGCTATTTGGGCCGAGAGGAGTATTCGCCACTACTTAACGACAAGGCTATGGGGCGCGAGGTTACAACCTACAACGACTACCGCGAGGAGTTCGAGAGGGCTCTTGCGGCCACTCTGTGCGAACTCTTCAACCCCGAAGTGCCCTTCACCGCCACCGATGATAGGAAGGTGTGCGAGTGGTGTGATTATTCGAAGATTTGCCGTCGCTAAACGACGGTGAGCCGCCCTCTGAGATGGGGTGTAGGAGTTCTAATGGTAAGGTCTTTCTATGCTGTTTTGCAATAAAAATCCCCACCAACCATTCGGGTTGGTGGGGATTTTTGTGTTCAGGCGTTGCTCTCAATTATGGACGCATTGCTTTGGGTGCGAAGCCGTCGAAGAGAGGCTCTTCATCAAAGCCCGCAGCCTTGGCAGGAGCTACCAAAGAATAGGTCGAGTAGTCGACCATCTCAACTTCACCCTCGTAGAGGTATGAGAAATCAACCATAGCTCCAAGGATACCAAAGCAATTCTTGATGTCGATGATGTAGCCCTCTGCGCCATTGTTGGTGACGGTCATAGTACCCGATTCAACAGTATCAATAACACCTATGCCATCAATGTTGGGAGAGAAGAATGAGGTGTTGCCTTTAATCATAAGCTTGTCATTTTCGTTCGTATACGAAATGCCTGCAAGAATGGTGTAAGGTGTACCATTATCAACCTGATTGAATGGATTCTCATATTCGGTTACAGTGTATGTGCCATCGGCAAGACCCTCTGCGGTGCTACCCTCGGGACCGAAGGTGTAGAATTGGGTGCACATCTCTGCCTCCTCGTCACACACTTTTACAAGGTACTTGTTGCTGCCGTAGTACTCGATGACTGAATATGTCCTATATTCAGGTTCCTCACTTCCATCGTGCAGGTATATCTCGCCCGTGTATGTTACAAAGTAAGGAACATAGGACTGGTTGTAGAACATAACATCAATTTCGTAGTCGCAAGTCCTATATACAACACCCTCTGAGGTGGTCTTCTCGTCCGACACTTCGCCTACTTTTTTAACATCTACATAGCCGCCAAGCATAAGGTTCTCGGGATCCAGACTTCCGTCGTTGTTTGCACGATATACCAGCGAACCGCCATACTCGCCCGGTGCCAAGGGGTAGCTCGACTCGACTGCACCAATAGAACCTGTGGCGTTGATTTCGTAGTGGAATTCATCAATACCATTTATATAGGCCTCCTCGGATGCATCAAAAGTGTTGATGTAGAACCACAAGATGTATTTCTCGTGGTCATCCAACTGCAAGTTCCAGTATGGAACACCATTTGGGTCGGTACCAAAAAATACGGCAGCTGCAAAGTCGGGATTGTAGCGACGAGTGTTCTCGATGGAGAAGACCGTACCCTCGTACTTGTAGTCGGCACTCACGCTGTCACCGGTATTCCAGTCCCAGCACTCGCCTGCAACTGCAAACTGATAACCCTTCGATGTCTTCGTAATATCGATGCTACCCTCGTCGAAGATGTGGTAGTAGATGTCATTTTGGTCGTCGGACAGCTCCATATAGAACGAGCCTTTGAAGAAACCCTGGTCTACATAGTCGCCCTCCAAGAGGTCAAAAGTGCCCTCGGGAACAGACTTTGTATCAACAGTACCCTCAGCAACAAAGTGCGAAGAGATCATACGAGTAAATGAGTTGGTTTCGATGTTGAGGTGAGAGATCTGAACAATGAAGTGGGTGTTGCCATCTTTCTCCATATCGCCCATATTGAAAACTTTAACATTGTTCAATGGACGATCTTTGTAAGGGTCGTCGGTGTTAGGACCCTCGTGGGTTTCTGGTGCGCAACTTGCAAACATTGCAGTCGATGCAATCAACATTGCATAGAAAAATCGTTTCATGGTTGGTAAGTGTTTATTGGTAGTTTATTATTAAAGTTTATTGTTTGCTCCAAATTTTCGGTTCGCAAATATATAAACTTTTTTGTGAATAAAATATGAGTGTTTTTGAAAAAAAAGAGTGTGTTTATGTTTTTTTCTCCGTATATTTGTAGACCGCATAACCCTAAAATAATAATACAATAGTATGGACAAATACTCAATCCATCCCAATCCTCTCGTAAAATTCCTCCAAAAGGAGCCCAAAGAGTTTACCAAAGAGGATATTATCAATTTTATCGTTGCCAACGATATTGAAATGGTCAATTTCCGCTATGCAGCGGCCGATGGCCGTCTGAAATCGCTCAACTTCATCATCAACGACCTCGATTATCTCGACACCATACTGACCTATGGCGAGAGGGTGGACGGTTCGAGCCTCTTCCCCAATTTTGTGCAGGCGGGTGCCAGCGACCTCTATGTTGTGCCTCGCTATCGCACCGCTTTTGTCAATCCTTTTAGCGAAATACCCACCATCGATATTCTTTGTGGATACTACGACAAAGACGGTAGGCCCTTTGCTGCGGCTCCCGATCAGGCCCTCCACCGTGCACACAACGAGTTCAAAAAACTCACAGGTATGGAGTTCCACGCGATGGGCGAGTTGGAGTACTATGTTGTGAGCGATGCCGAAGACCTTTATGTCACTCCCGACCAGCGAGGTTACCACGAGAGTGGCCCCTTCTGCAAGTGGGGCGATATGCGTCGAGAGGCTATGCAGGCTATTGCTGCCGCAGGTGGTAAAATCAAATATGGACACAGCGAGGTGGGTAACTTTGCCGTAGATGGCAAGATGTATGAGCAGAACGAGATTGAGTTCCTGCCTGTTGATGTCGAGGAGGCCGCCGACCAACTCCTCATCGCTAAATGGATTTTGCGCGAAATATCCTATCGCTATGGTGTGCTGCTGACCTTTGCACCCAAAATTACTGTGGGTAAGGCCGGTAGTGGTATGCATATCCACACTAAGGTAGTTAAGAATGGCCAAAATATGTATCTCAAAGATGGCAAACTGAGCGATGTGGCAAAGACTGTCATTGCAGGTATCTTGGATACCGCCGATGCACTCACAGCCTTTGGCAACACCAACCCCACCTCCTATCTCCGACTTGTTCCCCATCAGGAGGCTCCCACCAACATCTGCTGGGGCGACAGGAACCGCTCGGTACTTGTGCGCGTACCCCTCGGCTGGACAAGTGGTGCGGGCAAGATGATTCGTGACGCCAACCCCAATGCCGACTTCGAGGTTAGGGAGGCAACCGACAAGCAGACCGTGGAGTTCCGTTGTCCCGACGGCTCGGCAGATGTTTATCTCCTGCTTGCAGGCTTGGTAACTGCTGCTCGTCACGGTTTCGAGATGGAAAACCCCGTTGCGTATGCCGAGGAACGCTATGTTGGCGTAAATATCTTCCACGAAGAGCATAAAGCCATTGCCGAGCGTCTTGACCACCTGCCCGACTCGTGCGTGGTGTCGGCCGACGCTTTGGAGGCTAAACGCGAGATTTTTGAATCGAAAGGTGTCTTTGGTAGTGGTCTTATTGACGGCTGGGTGAAGATGCTCCGCGCCCACGAGGATAAAAACCTCCGCGAGGAGTTGAACAACAATCCCGAGTTGGTTAGGGGGTTGGTAGATAAATTTATCAATGTCGGGTAAAAAATGCATATAAGCGGCGATTTCGTCGTTGTGCTGCGATAAGCGGGCTTCCTCATTTACCTTGTGTAAACTGCGGAGCCCGCTTTCTTGCACGCCTATAACTCGCTCGCTTCTCTGCATTTTTTCGTCTACCGACGACCGCCGACCGGCTGCGGGCGCGGGGCACCCGAGAGAAAAACAAGAAAAACAAGAAAAACAAGAAAAACAGGAAGGACAGGAAAGACAAGAGAAATAGGGAGAATAGGGAGAATAGGGAGAATAGGGAGAATAGGGAGAATAGGAAGAATAGGGATTCCTGTTACTCTTGTCGCTCCTGTTTCTCTTGTCCCTCCTGTCCCTCCTGTCCCTCCTGTCGTTCTTGCCCCCCCCTGTTCACGGGTATTAAAATAGCTACCCGTGAATAGAGGTGGTAATTTGTCGGTCGACGGTAGGCGGTTGACGGTAGACTGCACCGCAGGCGCAACTTAATTTTCCATTTTCCATTTTCAATTCTCAACTTTCCATTGTATTTTTGCACTATGGAGAAGGTAGACCTTATATATACTTGGGTGGATGGAAGCGATGCCGAGTGGCAGAAGAGCAAGCAGGAGTGGCAGGTGCGCTGTGGTGGCGAGCTCAATGTGCAGGCTATTGCCAAAGGGCGTTTTGTGGATAACGAGGAGTTGCGCTACTCGTTGCGCTCGGTGGAGAAGAATATGGAGTGGATAAACCGTATTCACATCGTGACTGCCGACCAAACTCCCGCGTGGCTCAACACCGACCATCCCAAAATCAATCTTGTGTCGCACCGCGACATTCTCCCCGAGGAGTATCTTCCCACATTCAATTCTACGGCCATTGAGATGGGCTTGCCCCACATCGATGGGCTTGCCGAGCGATTTATTGTCGCCAACGACGATATGTTTGTTCTACGCCCCATCACGCCCGAATTTTTCTACAATGCTGCGGGAGTGCCCATTGCTCGCTTTGGGCGTCATATATCACAGAAAAAGAGCCTCTATTTGGGGAAAGTGCGCAACGCTCAAAGGCTTGTGCAAGAGAGATTTGGCACAAGTCCTGTGAATCATCCGCACCACAATATGGATGCATATTTGAAGAGTGATGTGTTGGCGTGTGAGGCGGCTTTTGAGGAGTATGTGAGGGAGAGTATGTCCCACCGTTTCCGCAGTGCCGAGGAATTTCACCGTAGCGCGTGGCTCTACTATGCTGTGGTGCAGGGTAGGGCAGAGGCGAAGATTGTGGAGCATTATAGTGCTGCAAAGAGTAGGCGCGAGGAACTCCTGTGTCGTCTGTCGCTCCGCTACTGCACCGACTCCAAGGAGCTGGGGCTCCATAGGGGTAATCTTGCGTGCAGGGTGAGGAAATACAACCCTTCGTTGTTGTGTCTCAACGATACGGAGCGCACATCGGATGCCAACCGTCGGGAGATGAAACGCTTTTTGGAGCGCAAATTCCCCAATAAGAGTAGCTTTGAGAAATAAAAAGAAGAGAAGATATGGCAAAGGTTAAAAAGGCGTTTTATTGCAAGGAGTGTGGTGGCGAGTCGCCAAAATGGTTTGGACAGTGTCCGGCGTGTGGTGCGTGGGGTAGTTGCTCCGAGGAGGTTATTGCCCGCGTAGGTGAGAGTGGCACAAGGCGTATGGGCGAGAGTCGCCCACAGAGGGTTGCCGATATTGCCGACGCCGACCACAAACGCATAGAACTGTCGAGTCCAGAGGTCAATAGGGTGCTTGGTGGTGGCTTGGTGCGTGGCTCGTTGGTGCTCTTGGGTGGCGAGCCGGGCATTGGTAAATCGACACTTTCGCTCCAATTGGCTCTTGCGACAAAGGGCATTAAGACGCTCTATGTCAGTGGCGAGGAGTCGGCCTCTCAAATCAAAATGAGGGCTTCGAGGCTTGGCGAGGTGAGTGACGACTGCTATATCTATCCCGAGACACTCTTGGAGAACATTCTGAGTCATACGGAGGAGATGAAACCCGACCTTGTGGTCATCGACTCCATACAGACAATTTATAGCGAGTCGATTGAGTCGTCGGCAGGTAGCGTGTCGCAAATTCGCGAGTGCGCAGCAAGGCTGTTGAAGATGGCCAAAGAGAGCGGTGTGTCGGTGATTATCATTGGCCATATCACCAAAGACGGAGCCATTGCAGGCCCCAAAATCTTGGAACATATTGTCGATGTGGTCATCTCGTTTGAGGGCGACAATAACAATGTCTATCGCCTGCTGAGGGGTATCAAAAACCGCTTTGGAGCGACCTTCGAGATTGGCATTTTCGAGATGCGCGAGGAGGGCCTTGTGGAGGTCACAAACCCCTCGGAGATACTGCTCAGCCACCCCGAAGAGCAGCTTAGCGGAGTTGCTGTTGGCGCAGCGGTGGATGGTATTCGCCCCTACCTTATTGAGGTGCAGTCGCTCGTCAGCAATGCGGCCTATGGAACACCCCAACGCTCGGCTACGGGCTACGACTCGCGCAGACTCAATATGCTCCTCGCAGTGTTGGAGAAAAGAGTGGGAATGAAGATGTTCCAGAAAGATGTCTTTTTGAACTTTGCGGGCGGTTTCAAGGTACAGGATACGGGCTTGGACTTGGCGGTTGTTGGCGCGGTTATCTCCTCCTATTTCGATAGGGCTATTGATGAGGGTGTGTGTATGGCGGGCGAGATAGGCCTGTCGGGCGAGGTGCGTCCTGCTCCGCGCACCGAACAGCGCATTGCCGAGGCTGCACGCCACGGCTTTAAGAAAATTATCGTTAGCGGCTATCTTGCGGGTAGGGGAGTGAAAGTTCCCAAAGGTGTTGAGGTGGTCTATATCAACTCTGTGTCGGAGTTGCCCCGTGCGATGTTTTAGGAGGCGTCGACCATAACTATGTTATGGGGTTGTGGCAGAATGTTGATAAAATGTTGAGTTTTTTATTGCGAAAGATTTTAGGTTTTACCTATATTTGCACCGTCCGAAAGGATGAAATGTGATAATTAAACAAGAGTTTCGATGTATTCCGCTGTGTTACAGAATCTTAGTGTGGAGAGCCTATGTCGTGTGATGTTGGGCGGGTATGTCGGTTTTAGCGAATTGGGAGGAGTGTCTTGAAGAAGGCGCCCCTTTCTTATTTTTAAGAAATAAACAATAAAGGATAAAATTAAACCAAATCCATCTTTAACAAACAAACTATTATTCACAAAACTAAAAACAAAACAGTATGAAGAAATTCTACACTTTGGTTGTGTCGTTGTTTGTGGCATTGAGCGCAATGGCTCAGGTTACAACTTCGAGCATGAACGGTAAGGTGACAGATGAGAAAGGCGCTGCCTTGATTGGTGCCACTGTTATGGCCGTTCACACCCCTTCGGGTACCCAGTATGCTGCGGTAGTTGATGCAAATGGCGTTTACCGCCTTGCAAATGTTCGCCCCGGTGGTCCCTACACCATCGAGTTCGACATGCTCGGTTACCGCTCGCTCATCCGCAAGGATGTAGTTGTTGGTCTTGGTGAGAACTACACCCTGAATGCTTCTCTTTCGCAGGAGGGCCAGGAGATTGAGGCCATTGTTGTTACCGGCGACGGTAAGGACAGCAACATGCGTACCAGCAATGCAGGTGCTCAGACTACCATCAGCACCAAGATTATGGAGAGCATGCCTACCGTTAGCCGTAGCATGAACGACCTGATGAAACTTACTCCTCAGGCTGCTTCGACCTCCAATGGTTTGGCAGTGGGTGGTGGTAACTACCGTCAGTCGTATGTTACTGTCGATGGTGCTGCTTTCAACAACGCTTTCGGTATCGGTGGTAACCTTCCCGGTAACGGTGCTCCTATTTCGTTGGACGCTTTGGATCAGATGAGCGTAAACATCACTCCCTTTGATGTTCGTCAGAGTGGTTTTACCGGTGGTGCTATCAACGCTGTAACCAAGAGCGGTACCAACGAGTACAAAGTTGCCGTTTACGACTACTACACCTCGGACGCTCTTATCGGTACTAAGTACGCAACTGCTGATGGCGAGGTAAAAGAGTTGAGCCTCACTGAGTCGCTCAGCAACACCATTGGTTTGAATGTTGGCGGTCCTATCATCAAAAACAAACTCTTCTTCTTCGTAAACTTCGAGTACGAGAACAATGTTAGCCCCGGTCAGAACCGCAAGGCATACACTGGTGATGACGAGTGGACTATTGAGACCGGTAACGGCAGCCAGTTTAACCGTCCTACCGCCGAGTTTATGGAGGAGGTTAAGACTTACTTGGCAGAGAAGTATGGCTACGATCCCGGTCGCTACCAGGACTACTCGATTCAGATTCCCAACTACAAGGTTATGGCTCGTTTGGACTGGAACATCAACAAAGACCACAAGTTCAACTTCCGTTACAGCCTTACCAAGAACAAATACTCGTCGAGTCCTTCGTCGTCGATTAACCCTATGGGCAGCTCGACCTACGATCGTTACACCTACGGCCGTACTTCGAAATATGCACTCTACTTCGAGAGCTCGCGCTACTATCAGGAGCAGAACTTTACTTCGTGGGCTGCTGAGTTGAACTCGTCGTTCTTGGATGGTCAGTTGCACAACACTCTCCGTGCTACCTACTCGCACCAGTACGAGCCTCGTAGCTTCGAGGGCGATATGTTCCCCACTGTGGACATTCTCCAAACCTACACTGACGCACAGGGTAATGAGCAGAAAGCTGTTCTTACCTCGTTTGGTCCCGACCCCTTCACCTATGGCAACCTTCGTGATGTAAACACTGTTGTTGTTACCGACGAGGTTACCTACCACAAAGGTATCCACAACATCGTTGGTGGTTTGCAGTATGAGTACGACAACACCAAGAACGGTTATATGCAGGGTGGTGCAGGTTTCTATGTATACAACTCGTGGGAGGATTTCGTAAACGATGCAACTCCTGGTGCTTTCGCAATTACTCACTCCAACCGTGACGACTTGCAGCAGGTTTATCCTTCGTTCGACTTCCACCAGATTTCGGCTTATGTTCAGGATGAGATGAACATCAGCAACAACTTCAAACTCACCGCAGGTATCCGCTTCGAGATGCCCTTCTACCCCAACATCGCAGGTAATGAGAACAAGGCATTCACCGAGATGTATAAAGAGTATGGTGGCTACAAGACCTCCGATATGCCCACTGCAACTTTGAATGTTTCGCCCCGCGTTGGTTTCAACTGGGATGTGATGGGCGATCGTAGCGTTGTATTGCGTGGTGGTAGCGGTATCTACACCGGTCGTCTGCCTTTCGTATGGCTCGTATCGGTTGCAGGTAACAGCAACTGCTTGCAGGCACAGTTCAACTCGACCAAGGGTGGTGAACTTCCCGAAGGCTTTGGTTTCAACACCAACATCAACGACATCCTCACCGAACTCTACGGTGGCGCGTTCAAGGCTGGTGATTTGGATGCTCCTTCGAGTGCAACCATCTTGGACAAAGACCTCAAAATGCCTACCACTTGGAAGACTTCGATTGCTGCCGACTTCGACCTTCCCTTCGGTATCAAGGGTTCGTTGGAGGGTATCTACAACAAAGACCTCGTTAGCGTAGCAGTTACCAAGACCGGTTTGGACGAGGGTACTATGAGCCTCCCCGGTGAGCCCGCAGACCGTACTTCGTACTCCACGAATGCTAACATCAAGCAGAACGCTTACCTCATCACCAACAAGGGTATCGACAAACAGGGCTACTACGCTTCGTTGACCGCTACCTTGAAGAAAGACTTCAACTTTGGTCTTTCGCTCTACGGTGCTTACACCTACTCCGTTTCGAAGAATGTTATCGACGGTATTGGTGACCAGGTTACTTCGGCATTCAACACCAACACCTATGGCGTGAACGGTTCGAACTCGCACGAGTTGGGTTACTCGTCGTATGTTGCTCCTCACCGCTTGGTATTGAACGCTAACTACCGCTTTGAGTATGGCAAAGGCAAGTTTGCAACTACCGTAGGTTTGTTCTACGAGGGCTACAACTTCGCTTATGTTGGTGATTACAGCTACACTCGCTCGTCCTACACTTTGAACAGCAATGTCAATGGCGACGGTGGTGCTAACAGCCTTATGTACATCCCCACCGAGAAAGAGTTGGAGGCAATGCCTTTCAAGGATGAGGATAACAAAGCAGCCTTCAACGAGTTCATCGCAGGTGACAAGTACCTCAGCCAGCACCGTGGCGAGTACTCGGAGCGTGGTGCAATCGTTATGCCTTGGTTCAGCCAGTTGAACTTCAAGATTAACCAGGATATCAACTTCGTAGTTGCCGGTAAGAAACAGACCGTTCAGCTCGGTTTGGATATCAAGAACTTGGGCAACCTCATCAATCCTGCTTGGGGTAACATCCAGCAGTGGGGTAGCAACTCCGTTCTTACTTGGAAAGACGATCAGTACACCTTCAATGCAGACCAGGCTAAATGGAGCACCTACTCGGGCACTATGTCCACTTGGTCGATGTTGCTCAGCGCACGCTACTTCTTCTAATAGAGAGTACATCTAAACAAAAATATCCCCGAACTCACGCAGAGTTCGGGGATATTTTTGTTTGTGCCCAACGCCTAAGTCTTGCAGGAGTGACAGGAGTGACAGGAGTGACAGGAGTCCTTGTTCTCCCTATTCTCCTTCCCCTGAGTTAGGGGAACTGTCGTCTACGGCGCAGATATGAAAACTCGCAGGCGCAGCCTGCTCCACAATTTTCAATTCTCAATTTTCAATTCTCAATTCTCCAAAATCTCCTTCACTTCGCCCTCGACTTTCAGTAGGCGCGAACGGCACAGTCTGATGAGTTCCGTTGCGCGTGTAACCTTTGTAGAGAGGGTGTCGATGTCGCTACCTCCGCTCTCAATGCTCTGCAAAATCTGCTCCAACTCGCCGAGTGCTTCGCTGTAAGTTATCTCTTTGTTCTCCATACACTATAATTATTATATTTTATCTGTCGTTTTGTCCGTTACGGTTGCGTGGGCTGTGCCGTTGGCGAGCCTTATCTCTACAATGTCGCCCTCGGCAAGGTGTGCAACATCGGTTATGGCCTTGCCACCGCTGTGCACCATCGCAAAGCCAAGCGCAAGTATCCTCTTGGGCGATGCAGCCTCCACCTGTGCCTCAATGTTGGAAAGGCGGCTCTGGGCATTGGAGAGTGTGCGCTCGGTGGAGTGTCGGAGCCGCATCTCGGTGCGCTCAATCTGCAACAATGCACCACCCAGCAGTAGTTGTGTGCCGCTTTGTAGTTTTGCGCCATAGAGCGCAAGTCGCGAGGCGCTGTCGGCAAGTAGCTGTTGGGTGCTGTTTTGTAGTCGGGCACTTTGGAGCGCAAGTTGTGCGGTGTTGTTGCTGAGTGTTGCGCCGGCCATTTGTCCAATGCGGGTGTAGAGGCCCTCCACCTCCATATAAAAACCCTCGGCTCGCCCTACAAGGTAGTCGGCGAGAGCTGTGGGGGTTTTGAGCGACTCGGCAGCCACAAGGTCTGCAACCGAGAGGTCTTTGTCGTGCCCTATGCCCGTGAGTATGGGTAGGGGAAATTGTGCAATATGCGAACACAGAGCGTAGGAGTTGAAACACGCAAGGTCGCTCTGCGAACCTCCGCCACGCAGTATCGCCACACAGTCGAACTCCTCCTCGCGTAAGGCTACCTCTTCGAGGGCTGCAACGATGGACTCCTCCGCCCCCGAACCCTGCATTACGGCCTCAAAAAGGGTGTACTCTATGCGGTAGGGTGCTTCGGAGAGGTGGTTGTGGAAGTCCTGCAAGCCTGCGGCTGTGGCCGAAGAGATGACGGCCACCCTCTGGAATAGAGCGGGCTGGGGGAGTTGGCGGTTGAGGTCTATCACTCCGTCGGCCGTGAGTGCAGCAATCGTCTCGCGCCTGCGCCGCTCGTTCTCGCCAAGAGTGTAGGCAGGGTCTATGTCGCTCACCACGAGCGAGAAACCATACGCCTCGTGAAAAGAGACACTAACCTTCAAAAGTACCTGCATACCTGCCACAAGCGAGGTGCCTGTTGCGGTGCGGAAATAACTCTCAATAATGCTCCACTTACTGCGCCAAATGGCCGCCGATGCTTTGGCCTTGGGTGTGCCCTCCTTTGCGCCCTTCTCGATGAGTTCGAGGTAGCAGTGCCCCGAGTAGCGGTTCTCCTTCAACTCGCCAATCTCGGCACTTATCCACACACCCAGCGGAAAGCGCTCGGCAAGCGTGCGCTTCACATCGGAGAGTAATTCCGAAAGAGTTATGTGTTTTTCGGGGCTCATATTTACAAAGGTACGGAAAAAATGTCTATCTTTGCGCCCAAAGTAGAAAAAATTATGGTAGATAACGCAATACTTAACCGCCTTGACGGTTTGAAAATCAAATTCGAGGAGATGGGTCAGCAGATGACCGACCCCGAAGTAATTGCCGATATGAAACGCTTTGTGCAACTCAACAAGGAGTACAGAGAGTTGGAACCACTTGTGGCTGCGGCAGATAAGTTCAAAAAAACACTCGCCAACCTTGCCGATGCAAAGGATATTCTCGCCAACGAGAAAGACGAGGATATGCGCGAAATGGCACGCGAAGAGGTCGCAGAGCTCGAACCTCTGGCCGAGCGTTTGGAGGAGGAGATTAAAATCCTCCTTATCCCCAAGGATCCTCAGGATAGCAAAAACGCTATTGTGGAGATTCGTGGCGGTACGGGTGGCGACGAGGCAGCCCTGTTTGCCGGCGACCTGCTGCGTATGTATATGAAATATGTCGAGAGCAAGGGTTGGAGGTATGAGATTAACTCCTTCTCGGAGGGCTCGGCTGGTGGCTACAAAGAGGTTGTAATGAAGGTTACGGGCGAGGGCGTCTATGGTACTTTGAAATATGAGAGTGGCGTTCACCGCGTGCAGCGTGTGCCCGCAACCGAGACACAGGGCCGTATCCACACCTCCGCAGCAACCGTTGCAGTGCTCCCCGAGGCCGACGAGTTTGATGTGGAGATCTCGATGAACGATATTCGCAAAGATACCTATTGTGCGAGTGGCCCCGGTGGTCAGTGCGTGAATACCACCTATTCGGCGGTGCGCCTTACCCACATCCCCACGGGTATCGTTGTGCAGTGTCAGGACCAGAAGTCGCAGCTCAAAAACTTCGACAAGGCATTGGAGGAGTTGCGTACCCGTATCTTCAACTTGGAGTATGCCAAGTATATGGACGAGATTGCCTCGAAGCGTAAGACTATGGTTTCGACGGGCGATAGGAGTGCGAAGATTCGTACCTACAACTATCCTCAGGGCCGTATTACCGACCACCGCATCAACTACACCATCTACAACCTCCCCGCCTTTATGAATGGCGACATTCAGGACTGCATCGACCAGTTGGTTGTGGCAGAGAATGCCGAGAGGTTGAAGGAGAGCGAGCTCGGTTAAAAACCGCATATAACGCGCGTCTGCTGCGTTATACTTCGAAGAGCGGAGTTCCTCATTTACGATTAGTAAACGGTGGGCTCCGCTTTCTTGTTTGGCGCAAAAATCCCTCCGCGATAATGAGTAAAACTCACGGGTATCTTTTTTAATACCCACGAACAAAGGTGGGTATTGGGAGCTATTATACCCCATAAAATTCGCTAAAAACGACAATTTTCCGTTTTCAATTTTCCATTTTCAATTTTATTACTATTTTTGTGGGCTGAAAAAGTGATGGACCCATAGCTCAGTTGGTCAGAGCAGCGGACTCATAATCCGAAGGTCGTGGGATCATGCCCCTCTGGGTCCACAGTCGAAGCGGTTGCTTAGTGCAACCGCTTTTTTTGTTTCTTGCCGTAGCGGATATTTTGTTGGTTGCGGAAATTTTTATAATTTTGTGGTGTCGTGGGCGTTGTGCCCTCGGCGCTACATATTTTTTTGATGAAAGTGTATTAGCTTTTATCCTCGATTGGAAATCTGGAAAATTTCACAATTACTGCGAGGAAACTAACACACTCGTCACTCCGTATTGCATAGTATTTGGGGTGTACCTACCCCGTACTCAATACGAGTGTGGGGTATGTTTATTCGCAGTAAGGCATTCCAGAGCCTCCAATCGGATATTCTAATCAACTCCACACTTTCTTTTTGTTTACATTTTTGCCATATTGGAGTTGTATGGTTTTGGTGGATAACACTTTAATTAACCAAAACTTATACACTATGAAAAAACTTTTACTTTTATTCTCGGCAGCACTAACGATGCTGTTTACGGGCTGTACGCAGTTCAACGACACCCGCATTTGGGATGCCATTGACGAACTCGAAGACCTCTATGACAACCTCGATGGTCGCTTGGAGAAGTTGGAGGAGGCTTGCGAGAAGATGAACACCAACATCGAGGCGCTCCAAACCCTT
>JAZOWE010000011.1:0-50751 GCA_045659085.1 Tidjanibacter sp. | reverse complement strand
CCTGTTCTTCCTGTTCTTCCTGTTCTTCCTGTTCTTCCTGTTCTTCCTGTTCTTCCTGTTCTTCCTGTTCTTCCTGTTCTTCCTGTTCTTCCTGTTCTTCCTGTTCTTCCTGTTCTTCCTGTTCTTCCTATCTTTCCTGTTCCAATTCTAAAAAATATAGAAACTTTTTTGGGGTGTGGGGCAGTATATTTGCCACAAACATAACCACAAAAGATAATACCTAATCCTATGACACGACAGCACTTTTTGATTATTACTCTTGCGCTTCTATTAACCCTTTCGCTGGCGACCTTGCGGGGTGTCGTCGGCGAAAACAAGCGACTCGACGACAATAGGCTCTCGTTGGTGGAGGAGAACCGTTTGTTGCGCTCCGAAGTGGCTGCCGAGCGGCTCTCGGTGGCGCGACTGAGGATGACGGTGGGCGAGTTGGAGGAGTTGCGCAAGGAGGATGCCGCGAGGGTGCGCGACTTGGGCATAAGGATGCGCCATGCCCAAAGTCTCACGCTCCTTTCGACCGTCCAAAAGCTAGACACACTCGTCACCCACATCGCCCCACATACTCCTCTGCTCTCCGACTCGCTCTGTCGGCTTCGTTGGCGGGATTGTTGGGTAGACCTTGCGGTGGAGGTGCGCCCAACCGAGAGCCACATAACTCTCTCCTCGTGCGACACACTCTTTCAGGTCGTGCGGCGTGTGCCGTGGCGCTGGTGGATATTTTCGTGGGGTACCAAGGCCATCCGCCAAGAGATTCGCTCGTCCAATCCCCACACGAGGCTCGTCTATGCCGAGTATATAGAGATTGAGAGATAAACAAAACCCCTCGCATTGTCGGCGAGGGGCTCTGTTTAGTGATTGTGGCACTCGTGGTGGTCGCAACTGACACCCGAGTCGAAGACGAAGCCCATAAGGTATGTCTTGATGAGTACCTCAATATCGCCCGAGCACCCCCTCACAACGCGGATACCCGCAGCCGAGAGTTTGTTCAGAGCACCTTGGCCCATATTGCCTGCCAGCATAACCTCTACGCCCATATCGTGGAGCGTTGTGGCAATGTTGCTCTTGCAGCCACATCCCTGTGGCGAAGGGAGTGTTTCGGTGGCTGTAATGGTTTTATTCTCAATGGTGTAGATGGTGTAGTGGTCGCAATGACCAAAGTGGTCATCAACCCTACCATCTCTTGTCGGAATAGCAATCTTCATAACTCTCAATTTTGAATTTTGAATTTTGAATTTTGAATTTTGAATTTTGAATTCTCTTTAACTCATTCGGTTTTTGTAATCTTCGTAGCCGAAGCGGCGGACAATCTCCACCTCTCCGTTGGTGTGTGCAATGGCTATTGAGGGGTGCGATACACCGTTGAACATTGTGGTCTTGACCATTGTGTAGTGTATCATATCCTCAAAGACAATCCTGTCGCCCACCTTGGGCTCCTTGTCGAAAGCCCAATGGCCAACCCAGTCGCCCGCAAGGCAGCTGTTGCCACCCACGCGCCACTTCTTTTCGCCCTCCTCGGGGTCGTGTGCACCAACAATGGCGGGTTTGTAGGGCATCTCCAAGCAGTCGGGCATATGGCACGCAAACGACACATTGGCCACCAGCGTGCTCTCGCCTCCGCCCTCGACAATATCCTCCACCGTAGCAACCAGCGTACCCGTGCGCCAAGTGAAAGCACTGCCGGGTTCGAGTATTACCCTCAGGTTGGGGTGGCGCTCGCGGAATTTGCGCAGAGTATCAATCAGCAAATCAACATTATAACCCTTGCGAGTCATAAGGTGACCACCGCCCATATTAAACCACTTGATTTTGTCCAGCAGGTGTCCGAACTTCGCCTCCACAGCCTCCAAAGTGGCTACTAAATCCTCCGCCTGCGACTCGCACAGCGAGTGAAAATGGAGGCCTTCAATGCCCTCGGGGAGCGATGTGAGCAACTCCGAGCGTATGCCCAAGCGGCTGGTGGGCGACGCGGGGTTGTAGAGGTCTGTTTCGACCGTCGAGTACTCGTGATTGATGCGCAGTCCGCACGAGATGCCATTCAGCAGTGCCCTTTGGCGGTAGCGCTCCCACTGTCCAAGAGAGTTGAATGTTATATGGTCGCTATACTGCACGAGTTCCTCCCACTCGCTCTCGCTATATACGGGGGCGTAGGTGTGGGCCTTTTTGCCATACTCCTCGAATACCAAGCGAGCCTCCGCGAGCGAACTTGCCGTAGCACCGTCGGAGTGCTCCCTAAGGATTGGGAAAATGCTCCACATAGCGCTCGCTTTGAGTGCCACGATAATCTCAACGCCGGCCTCGCGCCTAACGCGGTCAATGACGGCCATATTTTTCAGTAATTCCGCCTCTTCCAAAACATAACAGGGCGACGGAACGGTATGGTAGTAATTCATAATGTATATAATTGAAAATGGAGAATTGAAAATTGAAAATTATGGAACACCTTGTGGGTGAGAATTGCTATATATGCGCCTTTGGCGCACCGTAATTTTCCATTATCAATTTTCAATTGTCAATTATCTAAACAAGTCATCTCGCAGAAAATCTGCGAGATGTACTTGTTTAGAGTTCGAGATCAACATCGTGCAACTCAACCCAGGGCAATCCCTGAGGACCGAGCTCTGCCAAGAATGGATCGGGATCGAACTCCTCGACATTGTGCACACCGGGCATTACCCACAAACCTTTGGCGAACATTGCTGCACCGAGTGCGGCAGGTACACCGGTGGTGTAACTTACGGCCTGAGTGCCTGTCTCCTTGTAGGCCTCTGCGTGGTCGCAGTTGTTATATATATAATAGGTCTTCTCTTTGCCGTCTTTGATACCTCTGATGCGGCAACCAATCGAGGTCTCACCGTGGTAGTTCTCGCCGAGGGTTTTGGGATCGGGAAGAACTGCTTTCAGGAATTGGATGGGGACAATCTCCTGACCATTATACATAATGGGGTCGATGCGAGCCATACCGATGTCCTGAATTACCCTGAGGTGTGTGAGATACTCCTGACCAAAGGTCATCCAGAAGCGTGCACGCTTAATGGTGGGGTAGTTAATTACAAGGCTCTCCAACTCCTCGTGGTACAAGAGGTAGCTCTCGCGAGGACCGATGTTGGGGTAGTTCAGAGTCTTGTGAATCTCCAACGAGCCGGTGGTCACCCACTCGCCATTCTCCCAATAGCGACCGTTCTGTGTAATCTCGCGGATGTTAATCTCGGGGTTGAAGTTGGTGGCGAAAGCCTTGCCGTGGTTGCCTGCGTTGCAGTCCACAATGTCGAGGTAGTGAATCTCGTCGAAGTGGTGTTTTGCAGCATAGGCGGTGAAGATTGCCGACACACCGGGGTCGAAACCGCAACCGAGAATAGCAGTTAGGCCTGCTTTCTCGAACCTCTCGCGGTATGCCCACTGCCACGAATACTCAAAGTGAGCCTCGTCGAGGGGCTCGTAGTTGGCAGTGTCGAGATAGTTTACACCACACTCCAAGCAAGCGTCCATAATGGTGAGGTCCTGATAGGGAAGTGCCACATTGATAACGATGTCGGGTTTGAAACCACGCATCACACGGCAAAGGTCGGCAACACTGTCGGCATCAACCTGCTCGGTTTTGATGCGGTCGCCACCGATGGCAGCAGCAATCTGGTCACATTTGCTCTTTGTACGGCTTGCCAACATAACATCCGTAAATACGGGATTGGCTGCAACTTTGTGTGCAACAACGGTGCCTACACCGCCTGCACCAATAATGAGTACTCTACACATAAGTAATAGTATTCGTTTTTGAGAGGGTTTATATTTCGTGTTTTATTATCTATAATTCTTATGAATATACAAAGGTAGGGAATTAATTTTCAATTTTCAATTTTCAATTCCCAATTTGTTTTAATGTCCCTGTTCGCAGAGGAACTTGATGCGCACAAGGCGAACCTCCTCCTCGGTGTAGTCGCCACCCAGCTCCTCCATAGCCTCTTCGAGGCTGTCGCTCTCGGCGTCCTCCTTGAAGTAGAGGTAGATATCCTCGGCCTTGTCCTCATCAATCACTTGGTCTATGTAGTAGCTGATGTTGAGTTTTGTGCCCGAATTGACAATCGACTCAATCTCCGAGAGTAGTTCGTCCATTTCGAGGTTTTTGGCGTGGGCAATATCCTCAAAGTCCATCTTGCGGTCGATGCTTTGGATGATGAAGACCTTGTTGCCGCTCTTGTTTACCACACTCTTTACGACCATATCCTGTGGGCGGATAATCTCCTTCTCCTCCACATAGGCTGCAATGAGTTTGATGAACTCCTCGCCAAACTTCTTGGCCTTGCCTGCACCCACACCGCTGATGTTCTGCAACTCCTCGATGGTGATGGGGTACTGAATGGACATATCCTCCAACGAGGGGTCTTGGAAAATGACGAACGGAGGTAGGTTGTGGCGCGTTGCAACCTGCTTGCGCAGGTCTTTGAGCATAGCAAACAACTCCTCGTCGGCAACCGCACCCTTGCCCGCAGCTGCTGCCATAGCCTCCTCGTCGCTATCCTCGTTGTAGTCGTGGTCGAGGGTGATGGCTATGGGGTAGGGCTTGTCGAGATACTGCTCGCCTTTGGCGCTGAGCGACAACAGACCGTAGTTCTCGATATTCTTGTCGATGAGGCCCTCGATAAGTCCTTTGCGAATGACTGCGCCCCAGAACTTCTCGTCGTGCTCCTTGCCAACACCAAAGAACTCGCTCTTGTGGTGGCTGTACGACTTGATGATGGAGTTGTTCTTGCCCACCAAAACCGAGCAGAGGTAGTCAGCCTTAAACTTGGGACCGATGGCTTCGAGTGTTTCCAGAGCCGTAAGTATTTGTTTCTGAGCGTTAATCTTGGGCTTGGGATTGAGGCAGTTGTCGCACGCACCGCAATCCTCCTCGGTGTACTCCTCGCCAAAGTAGTGCAGCAGGCTCTTGCGGCGGCAAACCGAACTCTCGGCATAGGCAACCGTCTCCATCAGCAGCAGGCGGCCAATCTCTTGCTCTGCGACGGGCTTACCCTGCATAAACTTTTCGAGCTTCTGGATGTCCTTATAACTATAAAAGGTAATACACCTTCCCTCGCCACCGTCACGACCGGCACGACCTGTCTCCTGATAGTAGCCTTCGAGGCTCTTGGGGATGTCGTAGTGGATGACATACCTCACATCGGGCTTGTCGATACCCATACCAAAGGCAATAGTCGCCACAATGACCTCCACCTGCTCCATAAGGAAGGCATCTTGGTTGTTGGCCCTTGTGGCCCCATCCATACCTGCGTGGTAGGGGAGTGCACGAATGCCGTTGGCAACGAGTAACTCGGCAAGCTCCTCAACCTTCTTGCGCGAGAGGCAGTAGATGATGCCGCTCTTGCCGGGGTTCTGCTTGATGTAGCGGATGATATCTTTGTTTACATCGTGCTTGGGGCGAATTTCGTAGTAGAGGTTGGGACGGTTGAACGAGGACTTAAAGACCTTTGCGTCCATCATTCCCAGGTTTTTTTGGATGTCGAACTGCACCTTAGGGGTGGCCGTTGCCGTAAGTGCGATGATTGGCGCTCGGCCAATATCGTTCACAATGGGGCGTATGCGGCGATACTCGGGGCGGAAGTCGTGTCCCCACTCCGAAATACAGTGTGCCTCGTCGATGGCGTAGAACGAAATTTTGATTTTGCGCAGAAAAGCGATATTCTCCTCTTTGGTGAGCGATTCGGGAGCGAAGTAGAGCAGTTTGGTCTTGCCGGCCAAGACATCATTCTTGACCTGTGTGATGGCGGCTTTGTTGAGCGACGAGTTGAGAAAGTGTGCAATGCCCTCCTCCATACTGAAAGTGCGCATTGCATCCACTTGGTTTTTCATCAGCGCAATAAGTGGCGAGATGATAATTGCCACACCCTCCATCATCAGCGCGGGGAGTTGATAGCAAAGACTCTTACCGCCACCCGTAGGCATTAATACAAAGGTGTCGCCACCTGCAAGCACATTGCGGATGACTGCCTCCTGATTGCCTTTGAATGCCGAAAAACCGAAGTATTCCTTCAATTTAGCCAGCAAAACCTCGCTTTTAATCTCTTTTTCCTCCATACCTAAATAACTCTTTTTCGCTTTTCGCAATATAAAGATAGTGATTTTTTCGGAAATTGGACTAACTTTGTGAAAATTTTTTGCAAAAATGAAGTTATACACCTCCGATTTAGTAAAGAAATACAAGAGCCGTACGGTTGTAAACCATGTGTCGATTGATGTTAAGCAGGGCGAGATTGTCGGTCTGCTCGGCCCCAATGGTGCGGGTAAAACCACCACATTCTATATGATTGTGGGCCTTGTTAAGCCCAACGATGGCCGCATCTTCCTCGAAGATGAGGATGGTACAACAACCGAAATTACCAAAATGCCCGTCTATAAACGCGCTCAGATGGGTGTGGGCTACTTGGCACAGGAGGCTTCGGTCTTCCGCGGACTCTCGGTGGAGGATAACCTTAGGGCGGTGCTCGAAATGACAGGCTACTCCAAAGAGTACCAACACCAGAGGGTGGAGGAACTTTTGGATGAGTTCCGCTTGCAGAAAGTGCGTAAGAACAAAGGTATCCAACTCTCGGGTGGCGAGCGTAGGCGTGTGGAGATTGCGCGTGCGGTGGCCATCAACCCCAAATTTATCCTTCTCGACGAACCCTTTGCGGGTGTGGATCCCATTGCTGTGGAGGATATTCAGAGTATTGTTAGTACGCTGAAAGACAAGAATATCGGTGTGATTATTACCGACCACAATGTGCACGAAACCCTCTCCATCACAGACCGCACCTACCTGCTCTTCGAGGGTAAGGTTTTGAAGGCGGGCAGTGCCGAGGATTTGGCCAACGACGAGGAGGTTCGTAGGGTATATCTTGGTCAGGACTTCAAACTTGACAGATAGAGAATTGAAAATTGAAAATGGAAAATTGAAAATTATGGTGTGCCGCAAACTTTGCGGCGCATTTTTTTTCTTGTAAAAATCCCTCTGAAATCTGCATTTTGTTGATTTTTTGAGGGTTTTTGCTGAAAAAGAGAAAAATTTTCAATTTTCAATTTTCAATTCTCGCAAATGCGAGTAAGCGAGGGCAGAGATAATTTATTTTCTCTGCCGAGCGGGAGCATTTTAGAGAAAAAATTTTTTTTTCTCAATTTTATTTGTATCTTTGCGCCCGCATTTGATATGCAAACAACTTTTTTATAACAAACAACAAACAAAAACACTATGAACAATTACGAAACCGTTTTCATTGCCACCCCCGTTCTTTCGGAGGCTCAGCTCGATGAGTTGTTTGGCAAATTCCAGGGTGTAATTACCGAGAACGGCGGTCAAATCGTAAATGCAGAGGCTTGGGGTTTGAAAAAACTCGCTTATGCTATCCAGAAGAAGACCACCGGTTACTATTTCCTTATCGAGTTCACCGGCGAGGGCGACCTCATCGAGAAACTCGAAAAACAGTATCGTCGCGACGAGCGCGTTATTCGTTTCCTCTCGTTCCGTCAGGACAAACACGCAGTAGAGTACTCGATCAAACGCCGCAACAAACTCGCAGGCAAAGTAAACGCTGAGGTTGTAGAGACCGAGGCAAATGTTGAACCCGAAGCAGTAGAGGAGGCATAAACTATGGCAGCACCTGTAAAAAACGATAGCGAAATCCGCTACCTCAACCCCGTATCGGTTGATGTTAAAAAGAAAAAATATTGCCGTTTCAAAAAGAGCGGTATCAAATACATCGACTACAAAGATGGCGAATTCTTGAAGAAATTCCTCAACGAGCAGGGTAAGATTCTTCCCCGCCGTTTGACCGGTACTTCGCAGAAATACCAGAAGAAAGTGGCTCAGGCTGTTAAGCGTGCTCGCCACCTCGCAATCTTGCCTTTCGTAACCGATTTGATGAAATAATTTTAAGAAGGAGGACAATAATATGCAGGTAATTCTTATTAAAGATGTAGAGAAATTGGGTTACGCTAACGACATCGTAGATGTTAAACCCGGATATGCAAACAACTTCCTTCTTCCCCAGGGCTACGCTAAGGTAGCTACTGAGTCGGCTAAGAAAGTTTTGGCAGAGAACATTCGCCAGAGGGCTCACAAAGAGGCTAAACTCCTCGCTGACGCTCAGGCACTCGCAGAGAAAATCGAGAATCTTCCTCTTACCCTCACCGCTAAGGCTGAGGAGGAGCGTATCTTCGGTAGCATCACTTCGGCTGACCTCGCAGCAGCTCTCGCAGAGAAAGGCGTTGAGGTAGACCGCAAGGCTATTGAGGTTGATGCAGTGAAGACTCTTGGTGAGTATGTAGCAACTGTGAAACTCCACAGGGAGGTTAAAGCAACCGTTCACTTCTCGGTTGTAGCAGAGTAATTCTTAAAAAACAGACAAAACGATGAAAAAAGATATCCATCCTAAGAACTATCGTATCGTTGCATTCAAGGATATGTCCAACGATCATGTATTCCTCTGCCGCTCGGCTGTGAATACCAAAGAGACCTTGGTAGTTGATGGTGTTGAGTACCCCGTTTACAAAATGGAGATTTCGAACACTTCGCACCCCTTCTACACCGGTAAGATGAAACTTGTTGACACCGCAGGTCGTGTTGATAAGTTTATGCAGCGCTACGCTCGCTACAAAAAGTAAAAACGCATATAACGAGCATCTGCTGCGTTATACATCGATAAGCGGAGTTCCTCATTTACGAAGAGTAAACTGCGGACTCCGCTTTCTTGTATGCCTTGCATCTATCTCGTTATCTGCGTTTTTTTTGAAAAAACACATATGACGGGTGCTTTTTGCACCGCACTTCAAAAGCGGCTTCCTCATTTACGATAAGTAAACTGCGGAGCCGCTTTTTTATTTCGCAAAAAATTCCCTCAACTCTCTGCGTTTTTCGTTGCTGGGAGGGGTGAGAGTAGGGTAATTAGGGTAATTAGGGTAATTAGGGTGATTAGGGTGATTAGGGTGATTAGGGTGATTAGGGTAATTAGGGAGGTATTCCTTAAATTCCCTAAATACTCTAAATACTCTAAATACTCTAAATACCCTAAACACCCTAAACTCTCTTTATTAATCGTGTCGGGGCAGAACAAAAACAGAGGTTGAAAGCCAATGCTTTCAACCTCTGTATAATTACCATTTAATCAATTACTCTTTGTCCAATCCAAGCAGGCGACACATTATTTTGGGTAGGTCGGTGTTCTCGAAGACGCCACTGAAATTCTCGGCTCCGGTACCGTAGGCGAAGATGGGTACCATACCGCCCGTGTGGCCACCTGTGGTCCAAGCGTAGTCCACTTGGTGGTCGTGGAGGTCGAAACTGCGGTTGCCGTTCACGATTGTAAGTCCACCAGTCTCGTGGTCGGCAGTAACAACTACGAGAGTGCCGGGGTGGGTGTCGGCATAGTCAAAAGCCACCTTTACGGCATTGTCAAAATCCCTAATCTCGGCAATCATACCCTCCAAGTCGTGACCGTGGGCTTTGCCGTCAATCTGCGAGCCCTCGACCATTAGGAAGAAACCGGTCTTCTCGGCGCGGGCGTTGGCTCCCAAAATTTCGAGAGCCTTGGCAGTAGCATTGGGCAGGAAGTCGCCACGACCATCAAGGTAGGAAGGCATGGAGTCTTCGGTGGGGAGCAGTGCAACTTTGCCTTCGCTAACATCCTTTAACTCGTTGAGGTCGAATGCTATGGTGTAGCCTCTCTCGCGCAGAGTGTCGAAGAGGTTGAGCGAGTCGGCACGCTGGTCGAAACGCTTGCTACCTCCGCCCATAAACACATCCACCTCGTTGGAGATGTAGTAGGTGGCAATCTCATCCTCTTTGTAGCGATTGTCTACATGCGCCACAAAGGCTGCGGGGGTGGCGTTAGTTACGGGGTAGGTTGCAATCACGCCCGTAGTCATCCCCGCCTTTTCGGCTTTTTCGCGAATAGAAGGATGGGGCAGGCTGTCGGGCGTCACACCAATCATACTATTGTTGGTCTTGTATCCTGTTGAGAGAGCCGTACCTGCGGCTGCCGAGTCGGTTATGCGATTATTTGCCGAGTAGGTCTTTGCAAGGCCCACATAGTGAGCACGCTCCATATTGAGGGGCTCGTAGTCTTGGGCAATCTGAGCCGACGAGATGTGAGCCACGCCCATACCGTCGCCAATCATATAGATGATGTTTTCCACTTTGGGCTCCTCGTCACCGAGCCACACCTCAACAAGGTGGATCGTGATGCCTCCGACAAGCGCCACGAGTACGCACTCAATGATTGTGCGCAGGCTTTTTTTGAGTCTTTTTGCCATATTATATAATATATAAGGTGTCTTCTATGGGCAAATATACGAAATTTGTCCTATGGTTGTGTTGAATTGTTGTGAAAAAAAACAATATTCTGCAAAAAACTATTAACTTTGCACACAAGGTGTGCAAATGAGATAGGGTACTTCGGAGCCTTCGTTTGCGTGCTTTTTTTAGGTTGGTAGAAAGTAATAATTAAAACCCTAAGAATAGATGAAACGAGTACTTTTCCTATTGGCGAGCCTTGCGATGCTCGCTTCGTGCAAAGAGGCTCCCAAGAAGCAGCAGACCTCGCGCGAGAGAATCTACAAAACGATGACGGTGGAGGCAGCCGACCGCACACTCACAACGGGTTATGCGGCAACGATTAGCGGTTGCCAGACTGTCGAAATTCGCCCTCAGGTGAGCGGTATGATTACCGACATCCTTATCAACGAGGGTGACTTTGTGTCGAAAGGACAGGTGCTGTTTGTTATTGACCAAACCCCCTATAAGGCGGCCTACGAGATTGCTCAGGCCAATGTTAAGAGTGCCGAGGCGGGACTCTCAACGGCGCAACTTATTCTCGATAGCAACAAGGAACTCTTCGAGCAGGGCGTGGTGTCGGAGTTTGACCTTATGACCTCGCGTAACGACCTTGTGGATGCCGAGGCTCGCTTGGCGTTGGCAAGGGCCGAGGAGATTAATGCCACCAACAACCTCTCGTATACCGAGGTGCGCTCGCCTCTGGACGGTGTGGCAAGTATGATTCCCTACCGTGTGGGTGCGCTGGTGAGCAGTAGTATCACAACCCCTCTGGTTACTGTGTCGGACGATAGCGAGGTCTATGCCTACTTCTCGATGGCGGAGAATACGATGCTCGATTTGATTCAGGCCTACGGCTCGCTCAAAGAGGCCATTAGGGAGATGCCCGAGGTGGAACTGCTTATGAGCAATGGCAAAAAGTACCCCAAGAAAGGCCGTATCGACGCAGTTAGTGGTACTATTAGCGCAACGACAGGTGCTGTGAGCCTTCGTGCAACCTTCCCCAATAAGAGCCGTCTGCTGCGCGATGGAGGTAGTGGTAAGGTTGTGATTCCCACCATTCTGAACAATAGCATTGTAATTCCCCAATCGGCCACATACGAGTTGCAGGAGAAGATTTTTGTCTATAAGGTTATCGATGGCAAGGCTGTGTCGGCTGCGATTACCGTTTTGCCCCAGAATAACGGTGTGGAGTACATTGTGGAGAGCGGTCTTTCGGTTGGCGATGTGATTATTGCCGAGGGCGCAGGCTTGGTGCGCGAGGGTGCAACAATCAAAACCGAAGCTGACCTTGCAGCCGAAGAGGCGGCAAAAAAGGCTGCCGAGCAGGAGGCTGCAAAGGCTGCCGAGCAGCAGAGTGTAAGCAATAACGCATAGTAGAGAGGGAGAGAAAGGGTATGAATATAAAAACCTTTATTGATAGACCAATTTTCGCGGGGGTTATCTCTGTGATTATTGTGTTGGTGGGACTTATAAGTCTTATCCAACTGCCCGTGGAGCAGTTTCCCGAGATTGCACCCCCAACGGTGAGTGTGTCGGCCAACTACTCGGGTGCTAATGCCGAAACGGTACAGAGGAGTGTGGTTATTCCTTTGGAGGAGGCGATTAACGGTGTGGAGAATATGATGTATATGACCTCATCGGCCACCAACAACGGCTCGGCAAGTATTCAGATTTATTTCCGTCAGGGCACCAATGCCGATATGGCGATGGTCAATGTCCAGAACCGTATTGCTTCGGCTCAGGGTTTGTTGCCTGCCGAGGTTACAAGGAGTGGTGTGAGTGTCCGCAAACGCCAAACCAGCCGTATCAAGACACTTGCAATCTACTCGCCCGACGACTCGTTTGACGAGAGGTTTTTGAGCAACTACCTCAAAATCAACATCGAACCCCGCCTGTCGCGTATTGCAGGTGTAGGTGAGGTTGATGTGAGGGGTGCCGACTACTCGTTGCGTATTTGGTTGGATCCTGCCAAGATGTCGAAATACTCGCTGATGCCTTCGGATATCTCTTCGGTGCTTGCCGAGCAGAACTTGGAGGCCCCTACGGGTACTCTCGGTGCCGACTCGAAAAATACCTTCCGCTATACGCTCAAATATCGTGGTCGCTACGAGAAGGAGGAGGACTATGCCAATATGGTTATCCGCGCCGAGGCTGATGGTACGGTGCTGAGGCTCAAAGATGTAGCCGAAGTGGAACTTGGCTCTATGAGCTACGACTACATTGGTAAGGTGAACGGTCACCCCGGCACCACGCTGATGATTTCGCAGACCTCGGGCTCGAATGCCAACGAGATTATCGATGCCATCGATAAGGAGGTGGCCGAGATTCGCAAGGCTCTGCCCAAGGGTATGGAGATTGTCGATCTGATGAGTACCAAGGACTTCTTGGATGCTTCGATTGCGAGCGTTATCGAAACCCTTGTGCTGGCAATTATTCTTGTGGTGTTGGTGGTTTATCTCTTCTTGCAGAGTTTCCGCTCGACGCTTATCCCCTCGATTGCGATTATCGTGTCGCTGGTGGGTACTTTTGCCTTCCTTATGGTGGCGGGTTTCAGCCTTAATATGATTACCCTCTTTGCGTTGGTACTTGTGATTGGTACGGTGGTGGATAACGCCATTGTGGTTGTAGAGGCGGTGCAGGCTAAGTTGGATGCGGGCTACACCTCGCCCTATAAGGCCACGGTGGATGCTATGCAGGGTATCTCTACTGCACTGATTGCCACCACTTTCGTGTTTATGGCGGTGTTTATCCCCGTATGCTTTATGGGTGGTACGACGGGTACTTTCTACACCCAGTTTGGTCTTACGATGGCTGTGGCTGTGGGTATCTCGCTCGTCAACTCCATAACACTCTCTCCTGCGCTGTGTGCTATTTTGATGAAGCCCCACACTCCCGACGCAAACGGTAAACTCAGCTTCTCGGCACGCTTCCATGTGGCCTTCGATGCGGGCTTCAAAGGTCTTGTGCGCCACTATAAGAAGGGAGTGAAGGCTATGCTCAAAATGCGCTGGCTTGCAATGGTGCTGGTGGTTGTGGCTACGGGTGGACTGTTCTATATGATGGAGAATACCAAAACGGGCCTTGTGCCTAAGGAGGATATGGGCTCCATCAACATTGATGTTCAGACACCTCCGGGTACCAACCTTGGCGAAACGGTGGCGGTTATGGAGCAGATTGCCTCACGACTCAACGAAATACCTCAGATAGAAACCTATTCTTATACAACGGGTTATGGTATGATGTCGGGTGCGGGCTCGTCGTGCGGTATGTTCACCGTAAAACTCCGCGATTGGGAGTTGCGCGAGGAAGAGGGCGACGATATTGACTCCGTTATGGAGCGAATCTACGACGCTACATCGGATATTACTTCGGCCAAAATTTTGGTCTTCACTCGCGGTATGATTCCCGGTTATGGTGCGAGTGGCGGTTTTGAGATTTATGTTCAGGACCAGAAGGGTGGTACTATCGACAACTTGAAGATGGTTACCGACGATGTGATTGAGGGACTCAACCAGCGCCCCGAAATTGCAAGGGCTTCGACCTCGTTCGACACCAAATATCCTCAATACCTCATTGAGGTGGATGCGGCAAGGTGTAAGCGCAATGGCGTGTCGCCCCAGAGTGTGCTGAGTGTTATTTCGGGCTATGTGGGCGGTAACTATGCGTCGAATATGAACCGTTTCTCAAAACTCTATCGTGTTATGATTCAGGCCAATCCCGAGAGTAGGCTCGATACGGATGCGCTCGACAATATGTTTGTGCGCAATGCGGGTGGCGAGATGTCGCCCATCTCGCAGTATGTGACACTGACCCGTATCTATGGACCTCAATCCATCTCGCGATTCAACCTCTTCTCGGCCATATCGGTCAATGGTCAGGCTGCCAACGGCTACTCGTCGGGTGAGGCTATCGAGGCTGTAAGGGAGGTTATGGAGGAGCGTCTGCCCGCGGGCTATGGCTATGAGTTTGGCGGTATGTCGAGGGAGGAGGCTTCGACGGGTAGCAGTACGGCGATAATCTTTGTTATCTGTATTGTCTTTATCTACCTCATCCTGTGCGCCTTGTACGAGAGTGTCTTTATCCCCATTGTGATTATTCTCTCAATTCCCTTTGGTTTGGCAGGTAGCTTCCTCTTTGCCAATATGTTCGGCTTGGAGAACAATATCTACCTCCAAATCGGTCTGCTGATGCTTATTGGTCTGCTGGCAAAGACGGCAATTCTTCTCACCGAGTACGCCTCGGAGCGTCGTAGGGCCGGTGCCTCCATTGTGAGTGCTGCGCTCTCGGCTGCCAAGGCTCGTTTGAGGGCGATTTTGATGACCTCGCTCACGATGGTCTTCGGTATGTTGCCTATGATGTTTGCTACGGGTGTGGGTGCAAATGGTAACATCTCGATTGGTGTGGGTACTGTGGGCGGTATGCTCGTGGGTACCATTGCACTGCTCTTTGTTGTGCCAACACTCTTTATCATCTTCCAGTCCATCGAGGAGCGAGTGAGCCCCAATAAATTAAAAAAAAGCCAACTAACCGAAATAGAGTAGTGAAGTTATGAAGAAGATTTTATATATACTGTTCATCGCCATCGTGGGCGGATTTACGGGTTGTAGTCTGTATAGCAACTTCGAGCGCCCCAATGTGAGCAACCTGCACGAACTCTACGAGGCAGATACTACCTATACAAGACTTGCAACCTACTCGTGGCGCGAATTTTTCACCGATACACTGCTCCAAAAATACATCGAGCGTGGCTTGGAGTACAACATCGATATGCGCAATGCACGACTCAATATCGTGCAGGCCGAGGCCACTTTGGAGGCTGCCCGTATGGCATTTCTACCCTCGGTTAACGCATCGCTGCAATCGACTCTTAGTGGCGGAAATGGTGATGGCGCAACCCTCTCGTATAGCCTTATTCCTACCGCCTCGTGGGAGGTGGATGTCTTTGGCCGCACGCGCAATGCCGAGCGAGGTGCCGAGGTTGCACTTATGCAGAGTAAACTTATGGAGCAGGCTGTGCAGAGTAAACTAATTGTCACAATCGCAAATAGTTACTATACGCTGTTGATGCTCGACGAACAGCTCAAAACCAGCCGTCACACACTCACCACTTGGGAGGAAAACATCCGCACCCTTACGGCTCTCAAACGCGCAGGTAAGGCCACCGAGGCAGCAGTCTTGCAGGCCAAGGCCAACAAGTTTAGCGTCGAGGGCTCGGTGCTGACTTTGGAGCGTCAGATTGTGGAGCAGGAGGAGGCTCTTGCAACACTTATGGGTGTGCTTCCCTTTGAGATTGAGCGCGGAACACTCGCCGAGCAGACCTTTCCCGAGCAATTCTCCATCGGTGTGCCTCTCGAACTCGTTTCCCAACGCCCCGATGTGTTGCAGGCAGAGGCTAACTTGGCAACAAAATTCTTTGCCGTAAACGAGGCACGCGCTGCTTTCTATCCCACCATAACCCTCAGTGGCTCGATGGGTTGGAGCGACGCGGTTGGCAATGTTATAGCCGATCCCGGCGAGTTTATCCTGCGCCTTGTGGGTAGTGTTGTGCAGCCCATCTTCTCGCAGGGTAAGAATAAGATGCGCCTGAAAGTTGCCGAAACTCAGCAAGAGGCAGCGCTCTTACAATATCGCCAAACTATTCTTAATGCAGGTGCCGAGGTTAATTCGGCCCTCAAAATGTGGCAGACCTCGCGCGAGCGCTACGCCATAGACCTCAAACAAATCGTAACCCTCCGTGCCGCAGTGTGGAACACCCAACTGCTGATGAAGTATGGCTCGGCAAGCTACCTCGAAGTGCTTACTGCTCAGCAAAATCTCCACAATGCCGAGCTTGCAGAGTCCACCGACCGATACAACGAGATACAGGGTATTATTAAGCTTTATTATGCTCTTGGCGGCGGGGTGGAATAATAGGCGGGTGCTTTTTGCACCAAAATTCAGAGAGCGAGTTCCTCACTTACGGGTAGTAAGCTGCGGACTCGCTCCTTCTTTTGGCACAAAAATCCCTCCGCCTATTATTCCACACTTTGTAGTTCTGCGGAGTCCGCTTTCTTGTGCGCCTAAAATCCGCTCGCTTATTTCCATTATTTGTGTTGGCAAAGCAAACTGCGGAGGTCGCCCTTTTGTTTGGCACAAAAATCCCTCCGCCTATTATTCCACACTTTGTGGTGGCTGCGGAGTCCGCTTTCTTGCGCACTTAAAACCCGCTCGCTTATTTCCATTATTTGTGTTGGCAAAGCAAACTGCGGAGGTCGCCCTTTTGTTTGGCGCAAAAATCCCTCCACCTATTATTCCACACTTTGTGGTGACTGCGGAGTCCGCTTTCTTGCGCACCTAAAACCCGCACTTCGCATCGTCGGCGGGAAAGCGACTGATTTGGCGGTCGCGGCTGGCGAGAGTCGCAAAGCCGTTAAGAAACAAAGACGGTAAACGCTTTACCCGCGTAGCGTTTGTTTTAGGCTTTGCGATTCTCGCCTCCGCCAGAGATGTGGTGCGTGGCTTTTGCGCCACTTTTGCCACCAAAAGTGGCAAAGAAAAAAAGGGCGGCTTGGTCGCCCGAGAGGAAAAACAGGAAAGACAGGAAAAACAGGAAAGACAGGAAAGACAGGGAAAACAAGAATTCTTGTCCCTCCTGTCCCTCTTGTCCCTCTTGTCCCTCCTGTCCCTCTTGTCCCTCTTGTCCCTCTTGTCCCTCTTGTCCCTCTTGTCCCTCTTGTCCCTCTTGTCATTCCTGCCCCCTTGTTCACGGGTATCGAAAAAGATACCCGAGAACAAGGGCACACCATAATTTTCAGTTTTCAGTTTTCAATTTTCCATTTGTTTTATTATCTTTGTAGATTGAATAAAAGCGAAATAATTGAAACATAAAATACAGAAAAACAATGACACAAGAAGAACTTTTTAAGAAACTGATTGCACACTGCAAGGAGTATGGTTTTATTTTCCCTTCGAGCGAGATTTACGACGGTTTGAGCGCTGTTTATGACTACGGTCAGCTCGGTGTGGAACTCAAAAACAACATCAAAACCTATTGGTGGGACTCGATGACCAAGTTGCACGATAACATTGTGGGTATCGATGCGGCTATCTTTATGCACCCCAAGGTATGGGAGGCGAGTGGCCATGTTGGCGCATTCAACGATCCTCTGATTGACAACAAGGACTCCAAGAAACGCTATCGTGCCGATGTGCTGATTGAGGATTGGATTGCCAAGCAGGACGAGAAAATCGAGAAAGAGTGTGCAAAGGCCGCAAAACGCTTTGGCGAGAGTTTTGATAAAGAGATGTTCTTGCAGACCAATGGCCGTGTGTTGGAGATTGCAGCCAAGAGGGACGAGGTTAATCGCCGTATGGCAGAGGCCTTGAATGCCAACGATTTGGCAGAGGTACGCCAGATTATCCTCGATTGCGAGATTGTATGCCCCATTTCGGGCTCGCGCAACTGGACCGAGGTGCGCCAATTCAACCTTATGTTCTCCACCCAGATGGGCTCGGTGGCTGAGGGTGCCAACACCGTCTATCTCCGTCCAGAGACCGCACAGGGTATCTTCGTGAACTTCCTCAATGTGCAGAAGACGGGTAGGATGAAGATTCCTTTTGGTATTGCACAGATTGGTAAGGCTTTCCGTAACGAGATTGTAGCCCGCCAATTTATCTTCCGTATGAGGGAGTTTGAGCAGATGGAGATGCAGTTCTTTGTTCGTCCCGGCGAGGAGATGATGTGGTGGAACAAGTGGAAAGAGACTCGTATGAGCTGGCACCGTGCGCTGGGCTTTGGCGACGAGAACTACCGCTTCCACGACCACGAAAAACTTGCACACTATGCCAATGCTGCTACCGATGTGGAGTTCAACTTCCCCTTCGGCTTCAAAGAGGTGGAGGGTATCCACTCGCGTACCGACTACGACCTGGGTCGCCACCAGCAGTTCTCGGGCAAGAAGATTCAGTATTTCGATCCCGAAACAGGCGAGAGCTATGTTCCCTATGTGGTTGAGACCTCGGTCGGTGTTGACCGTATGGTGTTGCAGGTGCTGTCGGCAGCATACAAGGAGGAGCAGTTGGAGAATGGCGAGAGCCGTACCGTACTCTCCATCCCCGCACCCCTTGCGCCTGTTAAGGTCGCAGTGTTGCCCCTTGTGAAGAAGGACGGCTTGCAGGAGATTGCTATGGATCTCGTGCATAAGCTCAAATTCAGCCACAATGTTCAGTACGACGAGAAAGACTCTATCGGCAAACGCTACCGCCGTCAGGATGCTATCGGTACCCCCTTCTGTGTGACCGTAGACCACCAGACCAAAGAGGATGGTACGGTAACCATTCGCGAGAGGGATACCATGAAACAGTATCGTGTGAGCATCGGCGAGTTGGAGGCTATTGTTGCCGACAAGGTGGGTATGCGTCAGCTTTTTGAGAAACTCGTATAGCGAGTGTGCCTTGTTGGCGAGTGTGCCTTGCGGGTGCTTTTTGCACCACCCTTCGCATCGCAAGTTCCTCATTTGCGCCCAGCAAACTACGGAGTTGCTCGCTTGTTTGGCACAAAAATCCCTCCGCAAAACCCACTCGCGGAGGGAATTGAAAATTGAAAATTGAAAATGGAAAATTCCTGTTTTTCTTGTTTTTCCTGTCTTTCTTGCAGGAATAACAGGAGTGACAGGAGCAACAGGAAAAACCGGGGAGTTTGAGAGCAGACTTTTTTTCGGGGAGGGGTGAGGCTCTCCGAAGGAGAGTGGCAGACGAAATGGTAGCCCTCTCAAACTTGTTTGAAAGTGGGCTGGCAGTTCGGCTGCTGCACTATCTGCGAAAGATAGCCACACCTCACCGCAAGGGCTACACTAAAAGTTTTTGGTGAAGCTTTTGTGCCAGAGTGGCACTTTGTGCTGGGAATACTAAAATAAGGCATAGCAAAGTCAATAAGCGATACGCAGTATCGCCTAAAAATTTTTGGGCGACTTTTTATAAAAAGTCGCAAAGAAAAGCTTTTTACAAAAAGCTTCGAAAAGAAAGCTTCAAAAAGAAGAAAAAAAGAGAATGAAAACAGCAATTTTCCCGGGGTCATTTGACCCGTTCACTTCGGGACATCAGGCTCTCGTTGAGGAGGGATTGAAGATTTTTGACCGTCTGATTATTGCCGTAGGCGAAAATCAGGACAAGAGAGGCCTGCTTACGATAGAGAATCGTAAAAGACTGATTGAGGACCTCTATAAGGATGAGCCTCGTGTGGAGGTTGTGAGCTATCACGGACTTACGGGCGAGTATTGCCGCGATAGGGAACTCAAATTTGTCCTGCGAGGTATGCGTAATACGGTCGATTTTGACTACGAGCGTAATATGATGCAGATTAACCAGAGGCTCTATCCCGAGATTACCACTGTGTTGCTCTTTACCCCTTCGGAGTATGTGGCGGTGTCGAGCAGTGTGATTAGGGAGATTTTGAGTTTTGATGGCGATGTTGCCCAATTTATGCCTCGTGGTGTAGATATTAAGAAGTATTTGTAAACAAAAGAAAACAAAGATAACTATGCAATTTACGGCTGAGATGATTGCTGCCGGTTTGGGTGGCGAGATTGTTGGTAATAAAGATGTTACCGTAAGTACTTTTGCAAAAATCGAGGAGGGACACTCGGGGGCGTTGTCGTTTATGGCAAACCCCAAGTATGAGCACTATGTCTATACTACCGACTCGTCGATAGTTATTGTCAATCGCTCGTGGGAGCCCAAAGAGCCCGTGAAGGCTACACTCATCAAGGTGGACGACGCCTACGGATGTTTTGCCAAACTCTTGGAGATGTATGTGGCCTATAAGCCCAAGAAGAAAGGTGTACACCCCACAGCAGTGATTGCCGAGAGTGCCAAGGTGGGCGAGGATTGCTACATTGGTGCCTATGTTGTTGTTGACGAGGGTGCGGTGGTTGGCGATGGTGTAAGCCTCTATCCCCATGTCTACTTGGGCGACGGTGTGAGTGTTGGCGCAGGTAGTACTCTCTATTCGGGCGTGAAAGTCTATGAGGGCTGTAAGATTGGCCAGAGGTGTATTATCCACTCGGGTGCGGTTGTTGGCTCCGACGGTTTTGGTTTTGCCCCCAATGCTAAGGGCGAGTACGATAAAATTCCCCAGATTGGTATCGTAACCCTCGAAGATGATGTGGAGATTGGTGCCAATACCACCATCGATAGGGCAACAATGGGCTCTACGGTCATTTGTAAGGGTACGAAGATTGATAACCTTGTGCAGATTGGGCACAATGTTGTTGTGGGTGCCAATACGGTTATGGCCGGTCAGTCGGCCATTGCAGGCTCGGCAAAGGTGGGTAAGAACTGCATGATTGGCGGTCAGGCGGGTGTTGTTGGTCATATTACCGTTGGCGACCGCACGATTGTGGGGTCGAGCAGTGGTGTTACCTCGTCTGTTCCCGAGGGCTCGCAGATTATGGGCTCGTTTGGTATTGACGCTGCCAAATTCCGCAGGGTAAATGCTGTCTATCGCAACCTGCCCGAATTGCAGCGCACCGTTAGGGAACTGAAAAAAGAGGTTGAAGAACTCAAAATCCGATAGGAGTCAATGAAGACCACCGAACAGAGAGTGATAATGGGTATTGACCCGGGTACCAACCGTATGGGTTACGGTGTTTTGGAGGTGCTGGGCAAGAATAAACTGCGTGCGGTGGTCATTGGCGACATTGAGATGCAGAAGATGAAAGACCCCTATGAGAAGTTGCGCTACATCTTCAATAGGGTGCTTTCGCTTGTGGATGAGTATCGCCCCGACGAGGTGGCTTTGGAGTCGCCCTTCTTTGGAGAGAATGTCCAAAGTATGCTTAAATTGGGTAGGGCTCAGGGTGTAGCTATGGCGGCAGCGCTGTGTAGGGGCCACAAGGTCTTTGAGTACGCGCCCCGCAGGGTGAAGCAGGCTATTACGGGCAATGGCGGTGCTGCCAAGGAGCAGGTTGCCGCAATGCTCAAAAGTATGTTGGGGGTGGAGTATAACCCCAAGAGGTTGGATGCCACGGATGGCTTGGCGGTGGCTCTGTGCCACTACTTTGAAACCTCTTCGCCCATTCCGCACCAAACGGCTGCGGTCAAAAGAGGTAGGACAAAGAGCTCCTCGTGGGAAAAATTTGTGGCAGGCAATCCCGATAGGGTGGTAAAGACACAGAAATAAATTATTAACCAATAAAACAATAAGAGTATGAAAAAGATTATGTTGATTGTGGCTGCTGCTATGTTTGCAGTGGCTTGTAACACTACCAAGACCTATGTTGTTGAGGGTCAGATTGAGGGTTACAATGGCGAGGTTGCTATTACTAATGTCGATGGCAACGAGGTAATCGTTTCGACTACCGCCGAGGAGGGTAAATTCTCCGTAGAGGTGGAGAGCGCAACTCCTCTCTTTGCCGCATTGTCTATTGACACTGGCGAGGGCGTTCACCCCGTCATTCCCATCTTCCTCGACGGCTCGCCTATTGTTGTGAGCGGTAGTATGGAGAAAGTTGAGAGTATTGCTGCAACAGGTACAGAGTCCAACCAGGCTTATACCGACTACAACAAAGCTCAGGCTGAGCTTTTGGCGCCCCTTATGGGTACCGATGTTTCCGAGGAGGAGTTTATGAATGTATTTTCTACTATGCGCACTCTTGTAGACGAGAGTTATGAGGCTAATAAGACCAACCTCTGGGGCGCATACCTCTTCGTAAGCGGCAAATTCCAGGAGTGCTCTGCCGAGGAGATTTTGGCAACCGTGGAGGCTTATCCCAAAGATATTCAGAAGATGGATGAGTTTGTTATGGTTAGGGATTATGCCGAGAATATGCTCCAAAATGAGATTGGCAAACCTTACAGCAACATCACTCTGCCCAATGTAGAGGGCCAGGAGGTGTCGCTCAAAGATGTTGTGGAGGCCAACAAGGTTGTTCTCTTGGACTTCTGGGCTTCGTGGTGCCGCCCCTGTATGGGTGAGATGCCCTACCTCTTGGAGGCATACGCAACCTACCACGATAAGGGTTTTGAGATTTATGGCGTGAGCCTTGATGACGATGGTGAGGCTTGGAAGAAATGCATCGAGCAGCAGGGTATGAAGTGGGTGAATGTTAGCGAGCTTGCAGGCTGGCAGACCGCTGCCGCTAAGCAGTATGCGGTAAACTCCATCCCCGCAAACTTCCTGCTCAATGCCCAGGGCGAGATTATTGCCAAAAACTTGCGTGGCGAGGCTTTGGTAGAGAAACTCGCAGAACTCTTTGAGTAAAAACCTGTTAACTGCGCTAATCTAAACTGAAATTTTAAGATATGAAAAGGGCGTTGTTTACTCTCGCAATCGCACTCTTTATGATAAGTTGCGGTAGCGATTACATCGTTAAGGGTACCATCGAAGGCTACTCTGGCGAGGTAAAACTGATGGCCAACAAGAGTGACGAGTGCTTTGGCTCAACCGCGACCACCGATGGTACATTCGAGATAGAGGTCGATACCGAGGCTCCCTTATTTGCCAACCTTGTGGCGGGCGATAAGAGCCGTATGCTCTTCGTTGAGGAGGGTGTTGTTGAGGTTAATGGCTCGTTGGAAAAGTGGGGCGACCTGGCTGTGACGGGTACGGCTGCCAACGATAACAATGCTCTCTATCGTGCCGAGAAAAAGGCGCTTATGGAGGCCTATGTTGCAGCTCAAAGCCAAGAGGCACGCGACGCTGCCGAACAGGAATACGACGCGCATACAACCAAATCCTACGAGGCAAATAAGGATAACATCTTCGGCCTTTATCTGCTTGCAACCCAGGTCTACTACGAGATGACTCCCGACGAGATTTTGGCCGCTGTGGAGGCTCTGCCCAAAAGCTTGCAGAAATCGCATACGGCAATCACCTTGCGCGAGCACGCCGAGGGTATGAAAAGGGTAGATGTAGGTCAGCAGTTTATAGACCTCGCTCTGCCCGATGCCGAGGGTAATATGGTGTCGCTTGGCGAGGTGTTGAAGGCGAATAAATATGTCCTTTTGGACTTCTGGGCTTCGTGGTGCGGTCCCTGTATGAGGGAGGTGCCATACTTGGTTGAGGACTATGCCAAATACCACAAGAAGGGCTTTGAGATTTATGGTGTGAGCCTCGATAAGGCGCGTGAGCCTTGGCTCAAAGCCATTGATGCAAAGGGGCTTGTGTGGATAAATGTAAGCGAGTTTAAGTTCTGGAACGATGAGTCGGCAAAGAAATATGCCGTGAGGAGTATTCCCTCGAATTTCCTCATCGCTTCGGACGGCACTATCGTTGCCCGCAACCTGCGTGGCGAGGAACTCGGAGCAAAACTTGCCGAACTGCTGAACTAATAGTCGCTGGTATATTACAAACAAGATGCGGGTGGCATAATTGCCACCCGCATCCTGTTGTATGTAGGGGCCTCGGTCACCGCCACATACAAAAACAAAAAGAGGTTTCCAAATGGAAACCTCTTCGAGTGACACCGACAGGACTCAAACCTGTAACCTTCTGATCCGTAGTCAGATGCTCTATTCAATTAAGCTACGGTGCCGAATTGCGAGTGCAAATATACGGCTTTTTTGTGTATCTGCAAGAAAAAAAACAAAAATTTTGCAAACTTTTTTACGCCCTGCTCATTTTCAGTCGGTTACAATCGGCAAAAAATAGGCAGGGCGCAAGAGGGGAATAATTACAACTCTGCGAGTTTGTCGAGAGCCATCTCAATCATCTGTCTTACGAAGGGCTTGTAGTCGGTGTTCATATCCTTCGCAGCCCTTTGGGCAATGATGGTGCAGATGGTGCCTGCTCGGTGGCCCATAAGGGCGCCCAAGCCAGCGAGTGCGCTGCTCTCCATCTCGAAGTTGGTGATGCAGCGTCCCTCGTAGCGGAAACTCTCAATTTTGGCGTTGAGCTCCTTGTCGGCGGGTGCCATACGCAACCACCTGCCCTGTGGCCCATAGAAACCGGGGGCTGCCACTGTGATACCCTCCACAACAGAGTCTTTGAAGTGCTCGAAGAGGTCGCGGTCGGCATCGATGAAGTAGGGGGCGGGGAGTTGAGGATTCCAACCCGTGTGCTCCACAAAAGCCTTCTCGATAGCGAGGTTACACACCTCGTTACGACCTGCATAGTAGTTCAGCAGACCATCGAAACCCACCGACGAGCGAGCAAATACGAACGAGCCGAGAGGAATGTCGGGCTGAATGGCACCCGAAGTGCCCAGACGAAGGAGGGTGAGTACACGCTTTTCCTCCTTTTCGGTGCGTGTTGCAAAGTCGATATTGGCCAAGGCGTCCAACTCGCTCACGACGATGTCGATATTGTCCGTACCGATACCTGTCGAAATGACGGTCATACGCTTGCCCTTATATGTACCCGTAATGGTGCGGAATTCGCGACTTGCGATGTTGCACTCTTGGTTGTCGAAATAACTTGCCACCATCTCAACCCTACCAGGGTCGCCAACGAGAATTACGGTGTCGGCGAGGTGCTCGGGACGGATGTGGAGGTGGAAAATCGAGCCATCGGAGTTGATGATGAGCTCGGAAGTAGGAATAACTCTCATAAAATATCTGCTTAAATTTTTATTTATTGCCTAAAATTTGTAAATTTGTAACCTACACGCTTTGGAGTAGTGACTTACAAAAATAGTGAAAATTTATTAATTCTTAACCTAAAATTATGAAAAAGAGTAATCAGTTTGTCCAAGAGAACCGCGAGCGCTTCCTCGAAGAGCTCTTTGAATTGTTGCGAATTCCCTCGATTAGCGCCCAAAGTTTCCACCACGAAGATATGGTGCGTACGGCCGAGTGGCTGCGCGACTCGCTCCTGAGGGCGGGTGTGGACCGTGCCGAGGTGATGCCCACTGCCGGCAACCCCGTAGTCTATGCCGAGAAGATTATCGACCCCGCAAAACCTACGGTTGTGGTCTATGGTCACTACGATGTTATGCCCGAAGATCCCAAGGATGAGTGGCGTACCAACCCCTTCGAACCCGTCATTGCCGACGGTCGCATCTGGGGGCGTGGTGCCGACGACGACAAGGGCCAACTCTTTATGCACGCCAAGGCTTTCGAGGCTATGGTTGCAACGGGCGAACTGCCTTGTAATGTGAAGTTTATGCTCGAAGGCGAGGAGGAGATTGGCTCGCCCAGCCTCTATGCTTGGTGCGAGGAGAATAAGGAACTCGTCAAGGGCGATATTATCCTCATTTCGGATACGAGTATGATTTCGATGGACACCCCCTCCATTACCTGTGGTCTGCGCGGTTTGTGCTATATGCAGGTGGAGGTTACGGGCCCCGACCACGACCTGCACTCGGGCCTGTATGGCGGTGCTGTTGCCAACCCCGCAAATGTTCTTGCCAACCTCATTACCAAACTTGTGGACGAGAATGGCCGCGTGACAATCCCCGGCTTCTACGACGATGTGCGCCTGCTGACCGAAGAGGAGCGCATCAACTTCAATAAGGCCCCCTACGACAAGGAGGAGTATATGCGCGGTGTGGGTGTTGAGGAACTCGCAGGCGAAGAGGGCTTTACGACCATTGAGCGTACGGGTGTGCGCCCCTCGCTCGATGTGAATGGTATTTGGGGCGGCTACACCCTCGAAGGTACCAAAACCATTATTCCCTCGAAGGCCTATGCGAAGATTTCTATGCGCCTTGTTCCCGACCAGAATTGGCAGAAAATTGCGGTGCTGTTCGAGGACTACTTCCGCAGTATTGCGCCTAAGTGCGTGAAGGTGGATGTTAAGGCCCTGCACGGCGGTCAGCCCTATGTTTCGCCCACCGATTTGAAGGCTTATAAGGCTGCGGAGGCGGCTATTGTCGATACCTTTGGCAAACAACCTCTGCCATTCTACTCGGGCGGTAGTATTCCCATCGTGAGTGGCTTCGAGAATATCCTCGGTATGAAGTCCATCCTCATTGGCTTCGGTTTGGGTAAGGATGCAATCCACTCTCCCAACGAGAGTTATGGTCTTGACCAATTCTATAAGGGTATTGAGACCATTATCCGCTTCTACCACCATTTTGCTAAGTAAAAAACGCATATAATCGGCGTCTTTGGCGTTGCACTTCAAAAGCGAGTTCCTCACATAGGCTTACTATGCTGCGGACTCGCTTTTTTGTGCGCCTAAAATACGCTCGATTCTCTGCGTTTTTTGCGTTGGCTGTTTTTCGTGGGGCCTTGTCCTCGCCTCGCGCTATGCAAAATGCGAGTAATATTTGGCACAAAATCCCTCTACGATATGTGTTTTTTGCGTTGGCTGTTTTTCGTGGGGCCTTGTCCTCGCCTCGCGCTATGCAAAATGCGAGAAATCTTTGGCACAAAAATCCCTCCCCTGAGTTATGGGAGGGTGCTCTTTCCTCCATTGCTTCTCCCTCCCCTGAGTTAGGGGAGGATGACGGTTGTGGAAGAGAAAAACACTCGCGGGTATCTTTTTTGATACCCGCGCCATAGGCGCTCCATAATTTTTAATTTTCCATTTTCATTTTTCAACTTTATTTCTTATTTTTGGAGGTTAAATAGGGTATTTGTGTGCGTACGCGAGCGCGGGCGTGCGACAAAAACCCTCGGGAAAAGACAAATAACAAATGTAAAACTATAAAAACTAATTAGTTATGAAATTTACAATCTCCTCTTCGGCACTCTTGTCGTTGCTTTCGACAACAGGTAAGGTGGTGAGCAGCAAAAACACTCTCCCCATTCTCGACTATTTCCTCTTCGATTTGAAAGGCAATACACTGAAAGTTACCGCCTCCGACCTCGAAACTACCCTGGTTGGCAGTATCACTGTTGAGAGCGTAGAGCGCGAGGGTGTCATCGCAGCACCCGTAAAACTTATGCTCGATTCGCTCAAAGAGTTCTCGGAGCAGCCCCTCACCATCGAGGCTAACGAAGACACTTGGGAGATTACCGTAAGCTGGAAGAGTGGCTCGATTCACATCCCCGGCACCTCGGGCTTGGGCTATCCCGCGCTCCCCGAACTTGCAGAGGACAAAATTGAGGTGGCTTTGGATGTCGATATGATGATTGGTGGTATCAACAAGACCATCTTTGCAACTGCCGATGACGATTTGCGCCCCGTGATGAACGGTATCTATGTAAATCTTGCCGAGGGTTTGGTTACCTATGTGGCTACCGACGCACATAAACTCGTTAAGCACACCGCCGAGGCTGAGGTGTCGGCCGAGGCTTCGTTCATCTTGCCCAAGAAACCTTCGAACCTCCTGCGCGGTATTTTGCTCAAAGAGGACGACGCTGTGAAGGTGGCTTTTGACAAGAAAAATGTGGTCTTCTACTTGAAGAACAGCACCCTTGTTTGCCGTCTTATCGAGGGCGTATATCCCAACTACAATGCTGTTATTCCCGCCGCTAACCCCAACAAGGTTATCGTTGATAGGGTAGAGTTGCTCAACGCCATTAAGCGTGTGGCTGTCTGCTCAAATCAGGCTACCAACCTTGTGGAGTTCAATATCAGCGCAAATACTATCAACCTTGCAACCAAAGACCTCGACTTCTCCTACTCGGCACGCGAGAGTGTTTCGTGCGCCTACGAGGGACAGCCTATCGTTATTGGTTTCAAATCGACCTTCCTTGTGGATATTCTCTCCAACATTGAGACTCCCAGCGTGGTTATTGAGCTTGCAGACTCCACCCGTGCAGGTGTCTTCAAACCCCTCTACGACGAGCCCCAGAGCGCAAACACTCTGATGCTCCTGATGCCTATGATGATTAACTCGTAGTTGGTGTAGCAAAGGATGAAACTCGAACTTAAAAACCCCATCATATTCCTCGACTTGGAGACTACGGGTGTGGATGTCGTGAAGGACCGCATTGTGGAGATTTCTCTGGTAAAGGTAAGTCCGGGTAGCGACACCCCCGAGGTTAAGACTCGCAGGATCAAGCCTCTCGATGACAGGGGAGAGGTTATGCACATCCCCGAGGATGCAACGGCCGTACACGGCATTACAGATGCGGATGTGGCCGATAAGCCCGCATTCCGTCAGATTGCCAAGTCGCTTGCGGAGTATATGAAGGGCTGTGACCTTGGTGGTTTCAACTCGTCGAGGTTTGATATCCCAATGCTTGCCGAGGAGTTCCTGAGGGCGGGTGTCGATATCGACCTGAAAAGGCACAAATTTGTCGATGTGCAGACCATCTTCCACAAGAAGGAGCAACGCACCCTTTCGGCAGCCTATATGTTCTATTGCGGCAAGGAGTTGGAGGGCGCACACTCGGCAGAGGCCGATACGCTTGCTACCTACGAGGTACTCAAAGCCCAAATAGAGCGCTACGACGATCTCCCCAACGATATCGCGGGCTTGGCAGAGTTCAGCCAGCACAATCGTACTGCCGACTATGCGGGAAGAATTCTCCTCGACGAACAGGATAGGGAGGTTTTCGGCTTTGGCAAACATAAGGGTAAACTTGTTGAAGAGGTGTTCCGCAAGGAGCCTTCCTACTATGATTGGATGATGGAGGGCGACTTCCCTCTCTATACCAAACAGGTCATTACACAGATTAAAACTCGCTGTAAATAGGGGCGTTTTTTTTGAAGAAATGAAAAGGAAACTAAGGCTACTTCTCGTGTCGCTTGTAGGCTGCGTATTGACGCTCTCGGCACAGTCGGTTCGCTCCACCGAGGTGTTGCGTATCGATGGTAACAACTACTATATCCACCGCGTGGGTGCAGGGGAGAGCGTTGCCGATATTGCCTCGCTCTACTCGCTTTCGGACCAGGAGATTGTGGCGGAAAATAATCTCAACCCTGTGGCTCCTGCCATTGAGGAGGGTGGGGTGTTGAGAATTCCCTGCTACGACCGAGTGAGCCGCCTGCAACCCAAGCGTGGCGATGAGCGCTACGACCGCTACCGTACGGCAAGCGGTGAGTCGCTCTTTAAGGTGGCAGTGGATTTTGCCATTGCACTCGATACACTCGTGGAGGATAATGCAGGCTTGGATATTGCGAATTTGCCAAGCAGAACAAATCTAAACATTCGCCGCTCGGCAGCGGGTAGGACTCAGTTGGAGGCTATTCGTGAGCAGAGCCGCAGGTATGCATCACTACTTAACTCTCTCTCTCGTGAGTGGAGTTATGTTGTTGTGGAACAGGGTAATACCCTCTATTCACTTGCTACGGCAATGGGCGTGGATGTGGAAGACCTTGCAAAGTATAATGGCAATCCCGAACTCATCTACGAGGGAATGATGCTGAAAACTCCTCGCGCCAAGAGCGAGTCCCCAATGGCGACGGTCGACGATACCGTACGAGAGGGTATTGTGGAGTATCTCGACAGCCTTGCGATGAGGGATGTGGAGTTCCGCCCCTTCGAGAAGGATGTGCTGACCGTTTCGCTGATGTTGCCGCTGAGCGATACGCTTGGCAGGGTGAGGGGTAGTTTTGTGGAGTTCTATCAGGGGGCACTGCTCGCTGCCGAGGATATGAAAAACGAGGGACGCTCGGTGGATATCCAACTCTTCAATACGCGCAACTCGAAAGCCTATGTGGATGTGCTGGTGGAGCACGAGGCGATGTTGGAAAAGACAGACCTCTTTGTGGGCCCTATCTATGAGCGCAATGCCGAGTCGGTTGTGGAGTTTGCGGCCGAGAGGGGTGTGCCTGTGGTATCGCCTTTGGCCACGACTACCGAGGGCTCCTATGGCAGACACTACTACCGCCTGGCGCCAACCCACGCTTCGCGCACTCGTAAGTTGGAGGGTATGATTGCTCCCGAAACCAATGTCATTATGGTCTACACGGCATCCAACGACGAGGATATGGAACGCGAAATACTCTCACTTTTGGGTGACCACCCCTACGGAAAGGTTATCTATAACGAGTATTTCGAGATTGACTCGCTCCAAAGTCGCCCCATCGAGGAACTGATGGCCGAGGACGACAACCTCTTCGTGGTACTTTCGGACAATGAGATTGATACCGACCGTTCGCTGGCAATTATCTCTTCGATTATGAACTCACGACAGCCCAAGTATGCGGGGCGTAGAGTGCCTGTGCGAGTTATTGGTAATGCAGCGTGGGCTAAGTACAAGAATATGGACAAAAACCTCTTGTTCAAACTCGATGTCAGTTACATTGTAAACTATCACGCCGATAGGAGCAATAAGACCATCCGCGAGTTCGATAGGAGGTTTATACGCAACTTTGGCCGTATGCCCTCGATGTTTGCCTACCGTGCCTACGATGCCGTAAGGCTTTTTGCTTCTGCCATTTTTGCGGGAGGCGACCTTGCGGCAGAACTCAACGGCTCGGTGGTGCCACTGCTCCAAACACCTTATAGCTTCACGGAGGAGGGAGGAAATATGGTCAATGACTCTTGGGTGTTGGTTAATTATCGCCCGAACTATACGATAGACATAAAATAATACATATAACGCGCGTCTGCGGCGTTGCACTGCAAAAGCGACATCCTCACATAGGTTTACTATGCTGCGGTGTCGCTTTTTTGTGCGCCTAAAATACGCTCGCTTATATGCGTTTTTTGTCTACCGACGACCGCCTACCGACGACCGTCAATTCCCCCAATATGGTTCTGCGCAGTGGCGCATCATCTGGGCGATAATCATATCGTCGAGTTTGGAGTAGACTGCATCCCACACAAACTGCTGCATTGAGCCAAAGGTTCGATTGACCTTCTCGGCCAAACATTTGTAGAAATCTTGCTGGTGTTTGTGGCTCATCCCCACGGGGAGAACTCCTGCATTGCACAGCTCCTCGTAGCCGAAGATGTGGCGCAACTTGTCGGGCGAGGCCTTAATTTCGGTCACAATGGCCGTAATGACCACCATCTCCACACTGTCACCCACCATTGGCATCTCAATAAACTCCACCCACGAAGGGTATTCCATCTGTAAGAGGTCGGTTACATTGTTGGCAAAGAGAGCAAACTCCTCTTCGGTGAGGTCGTTGAGATAGACCATTTCGCGCCACTCGCGGAGCATCTCGTGTGCCTCTTGTCGCTCGCGTGCCGACCACCCACGATTGTTGCCACACGAGGTTAGAAGTGCTACAGCGGAGATAAAAATAATGGTAAATGCGAGTACTGCCGCTTTTACTTTTCTGTTTTGCATAACTTCAATGATTTGGTAATAATACATTTATATCACACAAAACTATGCAATAAGTATGCCGACTGAAAGGGAGTAAAGGCGATATGCAAAAATTACATCAAGTGCACACAAATAATTGGGCTCGGCAATGTTGTTTGCCGAGCCCGAACAATGTTCAACTTAAACCAAAACTATTTATTATGTCGTATGTCTGTCTACTCTACAACTCGGTCTTCCACAAGCCGTGGAGGTTGCAGTACTCGTAAACTGCCACGGGCTTACGATTGCAGATGCACACCTCTGCCACGGGTTTGTCTTTGAGGTCAATCTTCACGCCACCGTCCTCAAACTCCACATATACGAATGCAATGTGGTGCTCGGGTAGCATAGGGTGCTCCACGCTACCCACCTTGATGCGGAGGCGGCAGTCGTCGATTTTCTCCACAACGGGGAGGTGTTTCTCTGCACTTGCCTCTACGGTGCCGGGGATGAGCTCGGTCATCTTCTCGCCGCAGCAGAAGGGGGTTACGCCGCCATCAACGGCCTTGATGATTACATTACCACAGTGGTTGCATTTATAAAATTTCGTTGCCATAATTTTAGGTGTTTTTATTCGGTTAAACTTTTTTATCGTGTTTTCTTTATGCAAAGATAATACCACCGAAAGTAAAAGTCAAATCGGAATTTTTTATGCCCGTATAGGAAAAAACTATGGGCAGGAAGAGTACTCTCGACCAGCCGTCCCGATAAAGTTTTGCTTATTTTTGTCTTTGCTAAAAATATTCTCTATATTTGTAGTGCCTAGCCCTTAATGGGTTAAGGCATACATATTTGAAAGTGTTTTCGCAGTCCTAAATAGAAAATCTGACAGTTTTCAAAGCAAGAGGGCGAACAGACAACACTCATTTCTTGTGTAGTTATGTGGCTATGCACCTATTGGTGTATATACCCCATACTATCCAAGTGTGGGGCATTGTATCGTTTTTACTGCTGGGTTCTTCCACAACCTTCTACTAAATAAACGAAATCAACTCCACACTTTCTTTTTTTATACTAACCCACCGCATAGGAGTTGCTACGGTAAGTTTTTAGAGCAATAAACAATTAACTAAATCACTTACAACTATGAAAAAACTTTTACTTCTTTTTGCAGGCGCATTGTCTGCAATGGTGGTCGGCTGTACGCAGTTCGATGCAACAGACCTTTGGGACGAAATCAACAACCTCAAAGATGCTCAGGAGGAACTCGAAGAGGAGCAGGATAAGATGCAAGCGCAGATTGATGCCCAACAAACTCTCCTAAATGCCCTTGCCAACAACCTTTCGATTGTGTCAATTACTCCCGTTACCGAGGGTTATGTAATTGTCTTTTCCGACAACTCAACCATTACAATCAAACACGGCGAAAAAGGCGAGCAGGGCGAAAAAGGTGATTCCTTTATAGCATCTATTACCGTTGGCGATGATGCTGTGACATTTGTTTTGACCGATGGTTCTACTGTTGTTATTCCTTTGACAACCAATGGTGGAGGCAATGATGGCACACCCCAAGGCGAACTCAACAAAATCTACTACACCACCACCGATGGCAAAAAACTCTTCCCCTACAACTCGGATAGTGCAACTTTCGGTGCCATTCTCATTTCCAATACATACGATAATGGTCAGGGTGTGCTTGTATTTGACGACACTATCACTTCGATTGGAGAGAGGGCGTTCTACTATAATTGTTCGAGCCTTGCGAGCATCACTATTCCCGATAGCGTTACTTCAATTGGAAGTCAGGCATTCTATTATTGTTCGAGCCTTACGAATGTAACCATTGTCAATGGCGTTACTTCGATTGGAAATTCTGCATTCTTGGGTTGTTCGAGCCTTGCGAGCATCACTATTCCCGATAGCGTTACTTCAATTGGAAGTCAGGCATTCTTGGGTTGTTCGAGCCTTGCAGAAGTTTATTGCAAGCCCACAACACCGCCAGCAGGAGGTGATCGTATGTTCAACTACAATGCTTCGGAGCGCAAGATATATGTACCCACCGAGAGTGTGAATGCGTATACGAGAGCATCGTATTGGAGGGATTACTCTTTGTATATCGTAGGCTACGACTTTTAGTAAACCCACATAAGTCCTATAAGACCTATATATTCGCGGGTATCTTTTTCGATACCCGCTATTTTTTCGTCTTGCCACGAATGCCGAATGGCAGGCGGTTGGCATCGACCGCTCTTTTTAATGTCAACCGACAACCGACCGTCACTCCCCCCCCTGTTCACGGGTATCTTTTTTTAATACCCGTGAACAGAGGGGCTTGTTTTTCCTGTCCTTCCTGTTTTTCTTGCAGGAGAAACAGGAGAAACAGGAGTGACAGGAGAAACAGGGAAACAGGGGAATAGACCCCTCAGTCGCTATGCGACAGTTCCCCTAAGTTAGGGGAGCAACAAACAAAAAAAAGCGGTAACCCGTGTGGATTACCGCCTTGTGGTAGCGAGACCCAGGATTGAACTGGGGACCTCATGATTATGAATCATGCGCTCTAACCAGCTGAGCTATCTCGCCGCTTTGCTGAAAAGCGATGCAAAGATAAGTGATTATTTTTTCCCTGCAAATTTTTTTCGGGTATTTTTTTTGTAGGAGAGTATCAAAAACCATTTTGCTATGAAAAAAGACTCCACAACCGCCCTTGCACGACTGCTCGATGCCCTGGCTATCTTTGCAAGTCTGTTGCTTCTGCTTTCGCTCTCGCTCGATATTGTCCATCGCAAGAGCTACACACTCTCGCCCATGGTCGAGGAGTTACAACTTGTTGTCTGTATGATTTTTATCATCGACTACATTGTGCAGACGATGATGTCGCGCAATCCCAAGCGATATTTTTGGCGCAATATCGTTCTGCTACTTGTATCGTTGCCCTACCTCAATCTTATGGAGTGGGGTGGAGCAGACCTCCCCAAAGGTGTCTATATCTTCCTCAAATGCCTGCCTATGGTGCGTGGTGCTGTGGGAATATATATGCTCATAAAGTATATTACCCCCTCGCGGGTGAGTGCCATAATGTGGAGCTATATCGTCTTGATTGTGCTTGTTACCTACATCTCCTCGCTGGTGTTCTATGCCTACGAAGAGGTTGTAAATCACGCTGTCGAAGGCTTCGGTACGGCGCTTTGGTGGGCAGGATTGAATGTTACAACGGTGGGAGCACCACTCTTTGCCGTCACCCCCATAGGCAAGATACTCACTGTCCTGCTCCCCGGCTTGGGTATGGTGCTCTTCCCGCTGCTGACGGTCTATGTCACACACCTTGTGCAGCGTAGTGTGCAGAAATAAAAAAGTGGGTGCGTTTACAACAAAACGCACCCACCTAATAAATTATAGTCACTATTGACCTACTTCTCCTCTTCTGCCCTGAGCTGGTTGAAGCAGTGGCGACAGATAGGCTCGTAGGTATCTTTCTCGCCCAACACCACAAGTTTGTCGTTCTTGGTGAGGCGGTGGGAGTGGTGAGCAATGTTACCACAGCGCACACAGATGGCGTGCACCTTATCGACCAACTCAGCCCTTGCCATAAGTTGGGGCATGGGGCCGAATGGCTTGCCGAGGTAGTCCATATCCAGACCTGCTACAATAACCCTCACGCCACGGTTGGCGAGCTGCATACATACATCCACAATACCCTCATCGAAGAACTGTGCCTCGTCAATGCCGACAACATCCACATCGGTAGCCATAAGCAAAATTTGCGACGAGGACTCAACGGGGGTAGATTGGATGGCATTGGCGTTGTGCGACACCACCTCGTCCACCGAGTAGCGAACATCTACTTGGGGTTTGAAAATCTCAACTCGCTGATTTGCAAATACTGCGCGGCGCATACGCCTGATGAGTTCCTCCGTTTTACCCGAGAACATCGAGCCACAAATGACCTCAATCCAACCTGGTTTGCTTGCCTCTAAAAACATATTTAGTGTATTGGTTTAGTATTTCTAAATTAATCCCTGTTTTTTGTGCGAGCAAAAGTAACCCAACCGTTGCGACTTTCCAAGTGCCCGCTCAAAGAGTTATTAACAATTTACTCCACGCCAAACTCGTAGACAATGTGACACTCGTAGCGTTCACCCTTGCGGAGAGTTGCCGATGGGAAGTGGGGCTTGTTGGGTGCATCGGGGAAGTTCTGACACTCCATAGCCACGCCCGCATAGTCGTCATAGCGCACGCCACCCTTACCCACAGGGCAGCCCGAGAGCCAGTTACCCGTGTATATCTGCACACCGGGTTGGTCGCTCAGCACTCGGAGTGTACGGCCCGAAGTGGGCTCGGCAAGCACCAAGTCCTCTTTGATGACTCCTTTTTCGTAATCATCCAACACCCAGCAACTATCGTAGCCCTTGCCAAAGAGTATGGCGGGAAAATCTGCCTCGATATCCTTGCCGAGGGCTTTGGGGGTGCGAAAATCCATAGGTGTACCCTCCACATCCGCAAACTCGCCCGTAGGGATGAGTGTTTGGTCGGTGGGGAGATACTTCGAGCCATTCAGGCGCAGAGTGTGAGCCTTTATGCTGCCTGTGCCGGCACCTGCGAGGTTGAAGTAAACATGGTTTGTGAGGTTTACAATCGTTGCCCCATTGGTCTGTGCCAAGAGTGTGAGTTCCAAGCGGTTGTTGTCGTCCCAATCATACACTGCCTCCACATAGAGGTCCGAAGGGTAGCCCTCGTCGCCATCGGGCGAGTCGAGCGCGAAGATGACACGATTTTCCTCCACGCGGCCTTCCCAGAGGCACTGATGAAAACCCTTAGGGCCACCGTGCAAGGCGTTGGGGCCATTGTTTGCCGCAAGGCGATACTCCTTACCATCGAGTTCGAAGCGTGCTTTGGCAATGCGGTTGGCATACCTGCCGGGGACTTTGCCCATACAGGGAGCATCGTTGATATAGTCCATATGGTTTTCGTAGCCGAGAGCCACATCTGCGACATTGCCGTCGCGGTCGGGCACCCTTACGGACACAATCGCTGCACCGACATTGCACAATTCAACCTCATAACCTTTCGAGTTGCGCATCGTATAGACCACAACTGCGTCGCCTTCGGGTGTGAAACCCGCAATTTTCTGCTCTATATCCATAGTTTTTTGTGTTTGTTCAGTCTTTGGTGGTTGTTTCGTTTGCGAAGTTAGTACAAAAATTCGTAACTTTGGAAAAAATAAAGAGAGATTTATGCAGACACGAATAGATAAATGGCTGTGGGCGGTGAGGATTTACAAAACGCGCAGCGATGCGGCAGAGGCTTGCCGTACGGGAAAGGTAACAATCAATGGCACCGAGGCCAAACCATCCAAGGAGGTCAAGGAGGGCGATGTGCTGACGGTAAAAAAGGTGCCCGTTATGCGCTTTACATATAAGGTGCTGGGCATTGTTGAGCGTCGCTTGCCCGCCAAGGATGTCCCCACCTACTGCCTCGATATGACTCCCGAGGAGGAGATGGCAAAACTCAACCCTCCCAAGGAGACAATCTTCGTTATGCGCGAGCGTGGTGCAGGCCGCCCCACAAAGAAGGAGCGTCGCGATTTGGACGCACTCTGGGAGCAGTTCTAATACAAAAGGGTGAGCCTCGCGCTCACCCTTTTTGTATTAATTCTCCATTGCACTCTCTATGAGCTTGCGCCACTCGTCGGGAAAGGGGATGGCGCTCTGGGTTGCAAAGTCGAAGCAGACAACCACCGTTTGGCACTCGGCATTGGGCTCTCCGTCGGCGGTGTTTATGAGCCTTTGGTGCACTCGCATACTCTTGTTGCCGAGGCTCTCCACCCAGCTCTCCACCTCGATATTGTCGCCCAAGCGGGTTTGGCGCATCATATCGGTCTTGATGCTCACCAGCACAAGGTTTACGCCTCGCCAATCAATCCTCTGGCCCAAAATCGTGGCATAGAGTTCCATCTTTCCGAGGTCGAAATACTCCTGCAAGTGGATGTTGTTGATGTGGCCCAGCGAGTCGGCATCGGCAAAACGCTGCTGTATTTTTGTTCTGATAATCATCGTGTTGGCCTACCTTAAAATTTTGAACTCTCCGTCCTCTTTAATCATCATTATGGAGGAGGCTTTGCGCGTGGGCTTGCCCTCAAATGCGGGGTTTACGACCATATCAACCCCTTTTTTAATACCCTCTACGATGTCGGCAAAGCGGGTAGGGGTTGCCTCGCCCGAGAAGTTTGCCGAGGTGGAAACAAGAGGTCTTCCGAGCCTGCCCACAACCCTGCGACAAAAGTCGTGGTCGGGAACGCGCACTGCGAGCGAGCCCTCTTCGGGAATGAGATTCTCGGCCACCCCCACGGCACCATCGAGAATGAGCGTTAGGGGCTTATCCGTAAGCTCCATAAGGTCGTAGGCCACCTCGGGCACACGGCGTATGTACCTACCTACCGCTGCGGGTGTGTCGAGGAGTACAATCATCCCCTTTTTGTTTACCGAGCCTTTCAGACGGTAGATTTTTTCCACCGCCTCGGCGTTTGTGGCATCGCACCCAATGCCCCACACCGTATCCGTAGGGTAGAGAATCACGCCCCCTCGTCGGAGCACCTCCACCGCCTTGTTTACCTCTTCCTGCATAGCAATAATGTGTTATATCGCTACAAAGTTACAATTTTTCGGGCTCAAAATTCAAAAATATCCCTATATTTGTAGCAACAAAGCACTTACATAGAACAATGAACACAAGTTCAATATGAGGGTATACGATACCCCTCCCGATTTTTCGGGGGGGTATTTTGTTGATAATCAATAACTTGCAAAACAAACCAAAACTAATACACTATGAAAAAACTTTTCTATTCACTGCTGCTTTCGACATTGGTACTCTTTGTAGGTTGCTCGGAGCCGTATGATGACACAAAAATCAAGGAAGAGATAGACGATATCAACAATCGTCTTGACAAAATAGAGGACAACTCTATCTCTTCCGTTGAGCAACAAATCTCCACCATCAACAACTCCATTCTTTTGCTGACGACCGTAGATAGCGAGTTGAGGGGATATATTTCTTCTCTTGAAAAAGAGGTGGAGTCGTTGCAATCTTCCATAGGCGATTCAAATACAGCCGACAACACCATTAGGGATATGATAGAGGACTTAAAGGCTGCCGACAGAGAGTTGGGTGGTAGAATAGATGCACTTACTGCCTATGTGAATAGCGAGATTGGCAAGGCTGAGAGTTGGTGCTCTGCAACATTTGCTACATTGGAACAGCACGAGGCAGTTTGCAACGAGATAGCAATCATCAAAGCACTCATAGATGAAAATAAGAACAAGGCGAGCAAGGATTTGGAAAACGCCATTTCGGATGTGAAAACCTCGCTTAAAGATTGGGTGAATGAGCAGTTGGATGGTTATTATACCATTGCGGAAATCAATGCCAAAATATCAACTTTGGAGAATAAAATAGCGAGTGGTGACACCGCCTTGCAGTCGCAGGTTGACGAGTTGAAAGAGGAACTTGCCGATATGAAAGCCGAGATAACAACCTCATATCAAGAGGCTATCACGAAAGCCATTAACGACAATAATGGTTATATCGTAGAGGAGATTTACAACTCATACATCGCACCCATTGAAACATATATTATATCCTTTGAGGAGGAGGTAAGGACTAAATTGAGCGAACTCGAAGCCCAAGTGAATCAAAATACAGCGCAAATTCAAACACTGATTGAAGTGTTGGTGGGGCGCATACAGTCCATTTCGTATATTCCTCGCTATTCTGACGGTAGGGCAACAATGTTTTTCTCCGAGGGCGTAAGTCGTGTAGAGTTGGACTTTGAGGTGTCGCCAAAGTCGTGTGTTTCAGAGTTGGCATCCTATTGGGGAACGGTATTCTCATTAAGGGCAACATATACAACCACCCGTGCTGTGCATTTTGTTGATTTGCCTATTGTTGCATTTACGGTAAACCCCGACAATGGTACTTTTACAATCAAAGCTTCTGGCGAAAATCTCTCCGAAGACTTTTTTGAGGGAGAGGTGGGTGTAAATGTGTCGCTTGCTGTAAATGCGGGAGTAAATTACATATCCATTTCCTCGGAGTATATTCCTTTGCTTGCGGTTGAGGGAAGTGTGGAGACTTCGGTGGATGACGCACTCTACATCCCCGATGCATCACTCAAAGCCTACTTGCTATATTACTACGACATCAACAATGATGGTGTTATTACTGCAATGGAAGCGGAAGATGTAAAAAGCATTGTGTACCCAAATGCAGGTGTGGAGAGCGCAAAGGGTATCGAGCATTTTACAAATCTAACCACTCTCGACCTTTCGGGGAACAATCTTTCGGAGATAGACCTCTCGAAGAATAATGCACTTACGGATGTGTGTCTCAAAAACAATCCCAATCTTACCCAAATTACCATTTGGGACGCCTGCACCACACGAAACGACTATCTCCACTTCGATATGGGCGGTGTGGCAGTCTATGATGCAGCGGGTAATAGTTATGGCTACCCCTATACGGTGGGGCAATATATCCCTTGGAGCAATGGCGGTGTGGTTTTTGCCACAACCAATAAGGGAACCAATGGTAAAATGGTCTCGGTTGGGTACACGATTTCTATGTGGGGAATGTCTGGCACGAGGATGTATGCCACAGATGAGTTTGATGGCAGGGTGAATGTGCAAACCGTCAAAGAGCGGGGTTACTTCAAATACTTACCCGCCTTTGTATGGTGCGAAGAGTATGGTAAAGATGAGTGGTATCTGCCTGCAAAAAACGAGATGCTTTCAGTTTATGCCGTAGTGAGTACACTAAATACAACTTTGAACAAATATGGATTTACAATTTTCTATACTTCATATGGCATCATAGAAAATTATATTTACCATTTGTCTTCTACTGAGTATAGTAGCAACTACGCTTACGAAATCAGTTTCTCTTATGGGAGTTCTGGCAATGTTGATAAGACCTATGAAAACTATGTACGAGCAGTCCTCGCTTTTTAACTTTTAGGCTTTTGGGGTAGAGCAAGGGCTTTATCTCTTTGGCGGTGCGCTTTCGGGCGCACTGCTTTTTTTCACCCCCTCCCTCCGACAAACATTCTTTCCCCCCCCCTTTGTTCACGGGTATCTTTTTTGATACCCGAAAGATAGGCAAGGCATAATTTTCAACTTTCCATTTTCAACTTTCAATTTAATTCCTTACTTTTGCGCACTTGACAAAAAGTAAAACAAAAACAAAAATAACAACCAGACTATGGGAAGGGCTTTTGAGTATCGCAAAGCGCGTAAGATGAAAAGATGGGGCAATATGGCCCGCACATTTACTAAAATCGGTAAGGAGATTGAAATTGCCGTTAAGGCAGGTGGTCCCGACCCTTCGGGTAACACCCGTCTGCGCGTGTTGTTGCAGAACGCCAAGGCCGAGAATATGCCCAAAGAGAATGTCGAAAGGGCTATCAAACGCGCAATCTCGAAAGACACCACCGACTACAAAGAGATGGTATATGAGGGTTATGGCCCTCACGGTATCGCTGTCCTCGTAGAGACCGCAACTGACAACACCACCCGTACCGTTGCCAATGTGCGCAGCTACTTCAACAAATGTGGCGGTACTCTCGGCACCAGCGGTAGCGTGACCTTTATGTTCGACCACCTCTGCGTATTCAAAACCGCAATGAAGGAGGGTATCGACATCGACGAGCTCGAATTGGAACTTATCGACTTCGATATGACCGAGCTCTTCGTGGACGACGAGAACATCATCAACATCTACGCCAAATATGAGGCTTTCGGTGCTATCCAGAACTACCTCGACGAGCACAATATGGAGATCGTGAGCGGTGAGTTTGTGCGCATCCCCACCGACACCAAAGATGTTACTCCCGAGCAGCGCGAAGCACTCAACAAACTCATCGAGAAACTCGAAGAGGATGATGATGTGACGAATGTTTATACCACAATGGCTCCCGAAGAAGAGTAAAAAAGTGATTTAGGCGGGTAAATTTTGCACCGCACAGCGATAGGCGAGTTCCTCATTTGCGACGAGCAAACTGCGGACTCGCCTTCTTGTTTGGCACAAAATTTTCTCCGCTCTCTGCGTTATTTTGTCTACCGTCTACCGACTGCGGGCGCGGGGCGCCCGAGAGGAAAAACAAGAAAAACAGGAAAGACAAGGAGAACAGGGACTCCTGTCGCTCCTGTCGCTCCTGTCACTCCTGTCACTCCTGTCACTCTTGTCACTCCTGTCACTCTTGTCCTCGCCCCTCCTTGTTCACGGGTATCTTTTTTGATACCCGTGAACAAAAGGGCGCACCACAATTTTCAACTCTTACAACAACCCCGCCTCGTAGAGGATGATGATTTGTTCGATGAGTTTATCTTCGCCCTGCGTGGGGTCGTACTCCTGTTTGAGGTTGGCGCGGAATATGCGTGCAATGGTATTCCAAAACTTGGCCGCGAACTTACCACGGAACTCCTCCAAAATTTGATATGAAGTGCGCTCGGTTTCGCGGTCGATGAGTCGTATGAGTATTTTACCTTGCGAATAGGTCATCTTTTCGAGAATGGGGGTGTAGCGCTTGACAATCTCTCGTTCGAGATTGCGTGTTATGCGGTCGCGCTCTTTTTTGTTGGTGACCGTATCGAGCTGTGTGGTAAGTTCTTGGAAGTAGCGACGCGCATCGACAGCATAGGGATAGACCGCTTTGACATTGCGTATGAGTTTGCGATGTCGCTTGATGTCGCCAATAGAGCGGAAGGCGATAACATCTGCCAGCTGCACGATGTAGGCTGTGTCGCCCGTTATGGCATCCACCTCTTTGCCCGCAATGTATCCGCCCCCATAGCGCGAGTAGGGGACACTGCGAGGGGTGCGTGAGTGCCGCGTATTTTGTGCCGAGCCCTCCGCCACCACACACACGAGTAGTGCCACTATCAGTAAAAACCTCTTCATCTTCGGCAAATATAACGAATTTTTGTGGTATATATTTTCTTGTTGGCCCGAAAATAGATTTTGGGATGAATTAGGTATGCCTTTGTTGTTGCGCGGAGTGGCAATTTTGAATTTTGCATTTTCGGTTGTAATTTTGTGCCAATGACACGCAGAGAAGTTTACGATAGGGTGCTGAGTGTGGCACGCGAGGTCTATGAGCCACAAGAGGCAGGGGCTGTTGCAGAGCGATTTTGCAACGACCTCGGTGGTTTTGGGCGCTTTGAGGTGGTGCTGGATGGCGATGCGGAGTGTGGAGCTATCGCTCCCGAGAGGCTTGAAGAACTCCTTGTGAGGGTGGCAAGTGGCGAGCCTGTGCAGTATATTGTAGGCTCTACGGAGTTCTATGGCAGATGTTTTGATGTGTGCGAGGGGGTGCTTATTCCCCGCCCCGAAACGGAGGAACTCGTGTCGCTCGTTGTGCGCGAAAACACCCTTTCCGAGCCCCGAATTATAGACCTCGGAACGGGTAGTGGTGCTATCGCAGTGTCGCTTGCTGCCGAGTTGCCGTCGGCCGAGGTTGAGGCTCTCGACCTCTCGGAGGTGGCTGTGAGGGTGGCACAGGGTAATGCCACAAAGAATGGAGTTCGGGTTGGTGTCACAAGGGGCGATATCTTCGCGTGGAGTCCCGAGCCCGATAGCTACGATGTGATAATCTCCAATCCTCCCTATATTCCCGAGAGTGAGCGCCGTGAGATGGAGCGCACGGTTACCGACTTTGAGCCGAGTGAGGCTCTGTTTGTTCCCGATAATAGCCCGTTGCTCTATTATGAGCGCATTGCCGAGGTTGGTCGTGTGGCTCTTCGCCCCAATGGTCGCCTCTACTTCGAAATTCACGAACGCCAGGCAGAGCAGACGGCCCAGATGTTGCGTACAAAGGGCTACGATGTAGCCTTGCACTACGATATGAACCATAAACCCCGAATGATAGTATGCCGCAAGAGAGCCTAAAAAACTGTCGTGCTCCACGCACCAAAACTCCCGAGCAGGCCCTCTCTTCGCTTATGCGCCAATGTGCGCGTGCCGAGAAGTGTAGTGGCGATGCGTTGAGGTTGATGCGTCGTTGGGGGGTGTCGGAGGCAGACGCCCGCAAGGTGCTCGAAAGACTCCTTATGGAGCGCTTTATTGACGATGGAAGGTATGCTGCGGCCTTTGTGCGCGACAAGATGCGCTTTTCGGGTTGGGGCGAGAGAAAAATCCGTATAGCACTGAGGGCCAAGGGTGTGTCAACTCAACACATCGATGCGGCACTCGGAGAGTTGGAGTCGGTGGATAACTCTCGGCGACTCGAAGAGATGCTTCGCAAGAAAGCCGCCAAGACCACCGCGCGTGACCTCTACGACCTGAAAGGAAAACTTGTGCGTTTTGGAATGAGTAGGGGGTTTGAGCTCGAAGATGTACTCGCAGCTACTGACCAAGTCCTTCGCGAGAGAGAGCCGTAAGGTGCTCTCCAAGAAGTGAGCCGTATATGTTGCTCACTTTCATATCTCCCAGAGAATAGAGAGTTTGAATACCCACAGGAGTGAATATCATCAACTCCTCGTAGCTTGCTGCATCCTCCACCGTAAGCTCTTCTTCGATAACTTTCACGCCCGCTTTTTCGGCCAGTCGGAACATAAGGTCGCGTTCTGCCGAGGGGCGTGCGCCTTTCTCGGTGGGTGTTGTGAGCAGGGTGTTGCCGCGCAGTGCAAAAAGGGGGTTGTCGCCCGAGGATAGCAGTGTTCCCGCACGATTGGCCCTAATGGCGATGTTGTAGCCGTGCGACGAGGCATAGGAGTCGGCAAACCTTGCAGCCGTTAGCGAAACATTTGTCTGGTGTTTTTCGAACGGTATCTCGTAGTTTGTGATGATGCCTCGTGGTCTCACCGAGAGGAGTCCGTAACCCTCATAGGGGGTTGTTGCTTCGTGAATTAACAGCCTGCGACAAATGCCACGCTCGGAAGGTATCAGATAGAGTGTCACGGTGTTACCTCCCTCAGGATAGAGCCCGAAGTAGAGCAACTGACCAATCTCGCGCTCCAACTCTTTGCACTCTATTGTTGGGCGTGGGCCATAGAGCGAGCGGTAGGATTCGAGGGCATAGTGGAGTTTTTGTTGCAGATGTAGGGGCTTGTGGGCAAAGGTGTTGATGGTCGTATATACCCAATTGCACCCCAGGAGCATCGAGGGCGAGAGCTCTGCCTCGTGCCACGAGGTCACTTTGCCGTCCAACAATATGACTGTTCCAGCCTCCATAGTAGCCACCCGTTTTCTTTGCGCTTAGAGCATCATTATCTTCATAAGCAACTCGCGCAACAGTTCTCCCTGTTCCACACCTCCCGAATTCACACCCTTACCTTTCATATCGTACTCGCGAATGAGGCCCAATATGAGAAAGATTTTTTTGTTGGGATAGAGCCTTGCAGCCTGCTTGTAACCACCAAGCACAAAGGGACTTACCTTGATGAGTCCTGCAAGTTCTGCATCGCTGGCTGCGGGCATACCCTTAACCTTCGTTTGCCACTCTTTGTAGTTAATCGTAAAGAGTTTTTGGAAATAGTTGAAGAGGGTAGAGGTGGTCACCACGAGAGGGTGATTCTTGGGATTGCGGGCGAAGTTGTCGGCAATCTGCATAGCCCTCGCAAAGTGCTTGTGAGCCACAGCCTCCACCAACTCGAAGTTGTTGAAATCCTTGCTGATACCGATGTTCTGCTCAATGTGGTCGGCTGTGATAACCTTTGTGCCTTCGGGCAGACGGGTAAAGAGTTTGTCGAACTCGCCAACGATTTTCGAGATATCGGTGCCGAGGTGGTCTGTGACCATACGCAGAGCTTTTTCCTCAATGGCGCACCCCTTCGAGGAGCGCAGATAGGTGGCAATCCATGGGGCGAGTTCGTTGTCGTAGGGGCGTGGCGACTCAAATACCACACCTTTGGTGCTTGCGTGCTTGTAGAGCGTCGAACGCTTATCGACACTCCTCCCCTTGTGGGCAATGATGAGTATTGTAGAGCTGCTGGGCGCTGCGGTGTAGTGCGAGAGGTTTTCGACCTTTTTGAGGGAGGCTGCCTCTTTGACGATGATGACCATCTTGCCACCCATCATCGGCATCTGGCGGGCGTAGTTCACGATGATACCCTCATCCTCCACATCTTTGCCGTAGATGACGAGTTGATTGAATGCCTTTTCGCTCTCGTCGAGAATGGTGTCGGCCAGCATATCCGTCAGGCTGTCAATAAAATAACCCTCCTCGCCCATAAGCAGATATATGGGCGCAAACTGCCTTGCACGAATATCCTTAACGATTTGTTCGTACTGTGCGTATGAGTCCCTGAAACGAATACTTTTTGCCATAATTTTAATGTCTACTACCGTCTACCGACAATTTTCAATTTTCCATTCCTATAATGCCTCCTTTGTAATGCGGAGTACATTTTCGGTCTTGGAGGTTATCTTGTAGCGGTTGTCGATACGCTGTCCCACAAGCCACACAATATCCTCTCCCGAAGTGAGCACAAACTGACGCCTCTTTTCGGGCATCGACACCTTGGCGTCAATCAAGAAGTCGCTCACCTTCTTCTCGTCCACCATACCAAGGGGAACAAATCTATCCCCCTCGTGCCATTTGCGGAGTTTGAGAGGCTCCGAGAGAGTATCCAGGTCGAGCAGTGCGATGTGTTCGGGCACCCTCAGACTCTCCACATTGTCAATATCCAACTTTTCGAGATAGAGCACCGAGCCGCCGCAATAAACCTTTGTTTTGGAGAGGTTTACCGCCACCTCGCAGTCGTCATCATCGGTAATACGCGAGATTACGATACGCCCGCGGTCGATATATGCCACCCAATCTTTCGAGTAGAAACGCTTGCCTGTTGAGCCTTTGGCGAGTGCGTCGCACAACGAGTCCACAACATCGCCCTTGAAGCCGTAGTTGTGGCTCATAAGCTCGTAGATGACAAAGTTCAGAGGAAATCCCGAGTCAATCTCTTCGGGGTTGATAATGTCCTCGCCACCAATGTGTTCCACCGCATCGCGTGCAATTTTTTCGATGGCGTGGTTGATGAAACGCTGCGCCTCGGTCAGTCGGTCGATGTTGCTACACATTGTGCCCGTAAATTGGGGGACAATCTCCCTCAGTCGGGGTACGATGCCGAGCCTGATTTTGTTGCGCAGATACTTTGTCGAGCGGTTCGACGAGTCCTCGCGGTAGGGTATGTTGTGGAGCTTTGCATACTCCTTGATGTCGTGGCGCGATACGGCCAAAAGAGGGCGGATAATCTTGCCGTTTATGACGCTGATGCCTGTCAGTCCTTTGAGTCCCGTACCCCTCAGCAGATTGATGAAAAAAGTCTCAATGCTGTCGTCGGCGTGGTGCGCTACGGCTATGGTGTCGTAGCCCTCGTCGAGGCACAACTCGTCAAACCACGAGTAGCGCAACCTGCGAGCCGCCATCTGTACGCTCTCGCCCGTGAGGGCCATCTCGCCCGCAGTGTCGAAGCGGCGATTGTAGTGGGGAACGCCAAGTTTTTGAGCCTGCTCGGCAACCAGAATTTCATCCTCGTCGCTCTCGGCTCCCCTCAGGCAGAAATTGCAGTGCGCAACGCCCACCTTGTAACCCGCCTCCACAAAGAGGTGCATCATTACCATTGAGTCCACACCGCCGCTGACTGTCAGAAGAATACGATTTGTCTTCGAAACCAGCGAATGGTCGGTAATATATTTCTCAAACTTCTCTAAAAGTGTCATTTTTGTTGTGTGTACTACAAAATGTTTACTTCGGGCGAAATATCCACCCCGAATTTCTCTTTAACCTCGTGGCAAATACGCTCGGCAAGGGCCAAAACCTCACTGCCTGTCGCACCGCCCAAATTAACCAAAACCAATGCTTGCTTGGAGTGTACTCCTGCACGCCCCAAAGCCTTACCTTTCCAACCAAGAGTGTCAATCATCCATCCTGTGGCAATTTTCAGGCTGTCGGGAGCGCCCGCAACCTCATAGATGGGCATTGCGGGATAGAGTGCTTTGAGTGCCTCTACCTGTGTGCGTGGCAGAATGGGGTTTTTGAAGAAACTACCCGCATTGCCAATAACTTTGGGGTCGGGAAGCTTGCTCTCGCGGATGGCAATCACGGCACGACGGATACCCTCCGGAGAGAAATCTCCGCGGCTCTCCACCTCGGGACGGAGTGTACCATAGTCAAGACGGGGCTCGGCACACTTTTGAAACCGGTAGTAGACTGCCGTGATGATAACCTTACCCGCCTCTTTGCCCTTAAAAATACTGTCGCGGTATCCAAAGTGGCAGTCGGCAGCAGAGAGTAACTCTGTTTGAAGGGTGTCTATCCTTACAACCTCCACACGCTCAACAATATCTTTGGCCTCCACACCATAGGCACCAATGTTCTGCACCACACTTGCACCAACGCTACTGGGGATTGCCGAGAGGTTCTCTGCGCCCCACAATCCGCGCTCGGTACTCCAAGCCACCACATCGTCCCACACTTCGCCGGCAGCGACTCGTACCATTACCTCATTGTCGTTCTCTTCGGCAATCTCAATACCTTTTGCTATGGAGCGAATTATGGTACCGTTGTAGTCGGCCGTAAAGAGAGTATTGCACCCCTCGCCGAGGATTGTCCACCCTTCGGCAAGGTGCTGCTTGCCCTCCGTGCGTAGATAGGAAACGAGCTCTTCCGTAGAGCTCCACTCCACCATACGCCTTGCCACCGCCTTTGTTCCGAAGGAGGTGTAGGGTGCAAGTTCTATGTGTTCTGTTATGTGTGCCATATCAAACCACAAAGTTAATGTTTTTAGTTGAAATGTTGTCAAAAGGGCCGAATAATTCTAAAAGGGTTGAAAAAATGTTGAAAAATGGGGTGGGGAGTTTTGTTATTCCCACAAAAAGATGGTAAATTTGTCGAATTAATTTTTAAGAAAATTAATAGACTAAAAAACACCATAAAACTTTACCACTATGTTTACCTCTGAGGACCTTAAACAAATTGAGCAACACGGACTCTCGCGCGAGAGCGTTGAAAAGCAGCTGGAAAATTTCCGCAAGGGCTTTCCTTATCTGAAAATTATTCGTTCGGCAAGAGTTGGCGATGGCATTGTGGCTATTGACGAGAAGATGTCGGATGCTTTGCGTGCCGAGTATCGCGACGCTCAGCGCAGGCTCAAAATCGAGAAATTCGTGCCTGCCAGCGGTGCAGCTACCCGAATGTTTAAGGATCTTTTCTCGTATATCGAGAGCGAGGAAATGAACTCTACGGTGGAGAAGTTGGCGGCAAATTTGGACCGCTTTGCGTTTGCCGAGGCACTCTCCGAGAAGGTGTCGTTGGATGCACCTCTGAAAGATGTTGTGAAGACCATTGTTGGCGAGGGACTCGAATATGGCTCCAAACCCAAAGGTCTTCTTCTTTTTCATAAATACCAAACGGGTGCCCGCACCCCCTTCGAGGAGCACCTGGCCGAGGGTGCAATGTATGCTTCGAGCAACGGAGAGGTTAATATCCACTTTACCGTATCGCCCGAGCATGTAGAGGGTTTCTCGTCGCTCTTTGAGAGTGTCAGGGAGCGCTACGAGAGTCGCTATGATGTGAAATACAACATCTCGTTCTCGGTGCAGAAAGGTAGTACCGACACCATTGCCGTAAACGAGGACTGCACCCCATTCCGCGAGGCCGACGGTAGGCTTCTCTTCCGTCCCGCAGGTCACGGTGCGCTCATCGAGAATCTGAACGATATTGATGCCGATGTAATCTTCATTAAGACTATTGATAATGTAGCCCCCGACCACTTGAAAGCCGACACTATCAAATATAAAGAGGTTTTGGCCGGCTTGTTGGTTGCTACCCAAAGCCGCGTTTTCGACTATGCCGCCAAGTTGGAGGAGGAGAGCATTGAACTCGCCGAGGTGCTGAGGTTTGTCGAGGAGGAGCTCTGTGTTCTTTTGCCCGAGAGTGTTAAGTCTGCGGGCGAGGATGCTTTGAGGAGTGCTCTGCTCGCCATTCTCAATCGCCCCCTGAGGATTTGTGGTATGGTGCGTAACGAGGGCGAGCCCGGTGGTGGTCCTTTCTGGGCCGAGGATTCGGAGGGCTTGGTGGCTTTGCAGATTGCCGAGTCGTCGCAGATTGCCCCCGAACAGAAGTCGCTTATGGCAGATGCTACCCACTTCAACCCCGTAGATTTGGTCTGCGCTACTCGTAACCGCAAGGGGGAGAAGTACGATTTTAGGGAGTTTACCGACCCCGCTACGGGCTTTATTTCCAGCAAGTCGAAGAGCGGTCGTACGCTTCTGGCGCAGGAACTTCCCGGTTTGTGGAATGGTGCAATGTCGAAGTGGAACACGCTGTTTGTTGAGGTGCCCATCTCGACCTTCTCGCCCGTGAAGGTTGTTACTGACCTCCTCCGCCCCGAACACCAATAGTTGACAATTGTCTGAAAATGAAGAAAAGGTTGCGTTACATTCTACATTATAGCGATGTTCTATTGCATGAACTATTTCATGCATTTCAATACTCTCAAATTAAGGATGTTAAAACATATAATCTGGCAAGTGCCAACTATGAAGTAGAAGGACAACTTGCTCGCTATGTTTATTTGCTACGCAGACAAGCCTATGATACATCAGGAAGGTATGATACTTATTGCAGAACTAAACTCGGCAAAAAAATACGAGGTGCTGGCGACATGATTGACATGCAAGGTAAGATGTATTTAGATGAACAAACATACTATGAAGATTATTACAAACCTTCTATTGAAGAAGTTTTACAGATTGCCGAATCCCAAAATCTTACAAGCATTAGTTATAATGAAAGTTTGTCAATGGATCAAAATCTAAACAATTTGAAATCTATAAGTATAAAATGCAACTAACCATGAGAATTAAACGAATAATAATATTGCTAATACTATGTTTTCTGTGCTTGTCTGTTTTCGCGCAGCGTGACACAGCTTATTCTCATCTCCGATTAGTTAGCGATACTCTACGGATGGATGGGTATACCTATGTTTGCGATACAATTGGCACTACTCGCGTTAATTTGTACAGTGCAGATAATCATCCAGGTAGAGAAGAAATTGCATATAAAGATGGAACTGATATTCCATTCGAGAAGCTGCTTCATGACGATATTGATGCTTTCGTAATTACCGACGAGTTGGATAAGTTGATGTGGAGTATCGTTGATGATGCATTTACAAAAGAGCAGGCAGCCTCGTTTGGCAAATGGAAGCTTGGGATCACATTGAACATATCTTCCACAACAGGTCGCATTACAGATGTGTATTTTGAATATGTTAATTTGTCAGACTATACAAAAATCCCCGTAGATATATACAGAAATATTGAGTTGCGGTTAAAAAACGAGGTAGTCTTCACACTGACAGAGGAGGGCAAACGATTGACTTATTGTTATTTGGGGTGGTCGCAAACTCCCAAGGGTAAGGCTGAAACAAACAATGGCGACACAAGGA
>JAZOWE010000010.1:0-15593 GCA_045659085.1 Tidjanibacter sp. | reverse complement strand
CGGGTATCTTTTTTAATACCTGCACCGCAGGTGCACCATAATTTTCAACTTTCAATTTTCAATTTTCAATTCTCTTGGGTATCTTTTTTAATACCCGCGCCGTAGGCGCACCTAAAACCCGCACTTCGCATCGTCGGCGGGAAAGCGACCGACTTGGCGGTCGCGGCTGGCGAGAGTCACAAAGCCGTTAAGAAACGAAGACGGCAAACGCTTTGCCTGCGAAGCATTCGTTTTAGGCTTTGCGACTCTCGGCTCCGCCAGAGATGTGGTGCGTGGCTTTTGCGCCACTTTTGCCACCAAAAGTGGCAAAGAAAAAAGGGCGACTTGGTCGCCCGAGAGGAAAGACAGGAAAAACAGGAAAAACAGGAAAAACAGGAAAGACAGGGAGAACAGGAAAAACAAGAACTCTTGTCACTCCTGTTTCTCCTGTCACTCTTGCCTGCCCCCCTCGTTCACGGGTATCTTTTTTAATACCTGCGCCACAGGCACGCCACGATTGGTGCGCAAGTAAACCGAGGATAAGGAGGGGGTAATGTTAAATTTCTGTTATGCACGCTTTAAGTTTGTGTTAATTTAGGATGGCGGAGGTGTAAGACAACAGAAATCTACTTACATTTGCCTTGTGAAAAACCGTAAATTCACTAAACAAACAAATAAATGTCAGTTATTTACACTTTCGCCGTTGTAGTGTTGTTACTTTTGGCAATCGGCGGTCTGTATGTGGGTGTGTCAAACGACGCCGTGAACTTCATCAACTCGGCTGTTGGCTCAAAGGCTGCACCCAAAAAAGTAATCCTTGCAGTAGCTTCTATCGGTATCCTCATTGGTGCACTCACTTCGAGTGGTATGATGGAGGTGGCTCGTAGTGGTGTTTACTATCCCGAATTCTTCACATTCCACGAGGTTATGATTCTCTTCCTCGGTGTAATGTTTGCGAATGTTATTCTGTTGGATGTATTCAACTCGCTCGGTCTGCCCACTTCGACAACCGTAGCCCTTGTGTTTGGTTTGCTTGGCGCGGCTATTGCGGTGACCATTTTCAAGGAGCCTGTTATTGGCGCTGACGGCAACCCCGAGGTGCTTATCAACTCAGGCAAAGCTTTGGCAATGATTGCAGGTATCTTGCTCTCGGTGGTTGTGGCATTTATTACGGGTACGACACTTATGTTCCTGAGCCGTTTGCTCTTCACCTTCCGCTACCACAAACAGTTGCGTCGCTTTGGCGCTCTTTGGTGTGGTGTGGCATTTACCATCATCGTCTACTTCGCCCTCATCAAAGGACTGAAATCGTCGGGCTTGGCGGTGGATTTGGTGGACTACATCAACGAACATACGGCAATTTGCCTGCTTGCAGTCTTTGCGGCAAGCTCGCTGTTGATGTTTATTTTGCAAAGGTTCAGAGTCAACATCCTGAAAATTACAATTCTTGCGGGAACTTTCTCGTTGGCATTGGCATTTGCAGGCAACGACCTTGTGAACTTCATTGGTGTGCCTCTGGCGGGTTTGGACTCGTGGAAAATAGCACAGGCTACCGGCAATCCCGATATGCTGATGGGAGCGCTCAACAATCCTGTGAAGGCAGAGACCATCTTCCTTGTACTTGCAGGTTTGGTTATGATTATTACACTCTGGACCTCCAAGAAGACACAGAATGTGAGTGACACCGAGCTCAGCCTTTCGTCCACACAGGACGATGGCGCAGAGAAATTCGGCTCGTCGGCATTCTCGCGTGTCATTGTGCGTGTGGCAGTAGGTTGCAGCCGTTGGTTTGAGGACCACACTCCCAAGCGATTGAGGAGTGCTGTGGCTCGCCGCTTCGAGGCTCCTTCGGCCACAGAGTTGGGTGAGGACTACGGACAGTATGACCTCCTGCGTGCAGCCGTAAACCTCACGGCAGGCTCTATGCTTATCATCATTGGTACATCGTTGCAGTTGCCCCTCTCGACCACCTATGTAACCTTTATGGTGGCAATGGGTTCGTCGCTTGCCGATAAGGCTTGGGGTCGTGAGAGCGCCGTATACCGCATTACGGGCGTTATTACCGTAGTGGCAGGTTGGTTTATGACAGGTTTGGCATCGTTTGTACTGTCAATCGTCATCACTCTCTTGCTCAACTTGGGCGGTATGGTGGCTATTGTTGTTCTCTCGCTTGTTTGCGTCTATATGATGATTCCCAAGAGGAAAAAAGCCGTTGAGGAAAATACCACTACCGTTAAGGTCGCTCTTGCTGATGACGAGGACGAGGTACTTAGCAATGCAGTTGTGGAGGTTTGCCAGACAATGCAGACCACAACCAACATCTATGCTCAGACCATCGCCGCAACACTCAAAGAGGACCGCAGGGCTCTGCGTTCGCTTGTGCGCCAGAGCAACGACCTCTTCTACGCTGCTCGCGAGAGGAAATATGCAATGTTGCCTACACTCCACAAGTTCCACGACGAGAACTATATCGACACGGGTCACTACTATGTGCAGGTTGTGGACTACATCAGCGAGATGTGTAAGGCGCTTGTTCACATTACTCGCCCCTGCTATGAGCATATCGACAACAACCACCGCGGTATGAGCGAGGAGCAGGTTGAGGACCTGACGACAATCAACAACTCCGTATCGGAGCTCTACTCGCGCATCAACGAGATGTTGCAGTCGAACGACTTCGCAAATATCGATGTTGTACTTGCTATGCGTGACGATTTGTTTGAGCTTATTGCTCAGGCTATCAAAAACCAGTTGCGTCGTATTCAGAACAACTCCACCTCCACCAAGGCAAGTATGCTCTACCTGACCATTCTCAACGAGACCAAGACTATGGTACTCCAAAGTCGCAACCTCCTCAAATCGCAGAAGTATTTTGTGGAGGCTCAGCGCACCGAAAAAGCCATATAGTGAGCGCCTGCGGCGTTGCACTGCGATAAACCACCTTCTCATTTACGCCAAGTAAACTGCGGAGGGGATTTTCTTGTGCGCCTTGCATTTCTCTCGTTATATGGCCGCATCATTACTTTCTTTTGATATAAAAGCACTCCATAGTCCTCTATGAACAACAAACAAGGCTCGCAAAAACTGCGAGCCTTGTTTGTCGGTAATATTGTGTGGTGCTTATTTCACAACCACATCCTCGTCGCTATTGAGCAGGAGCTGGTACTTCATATAGCCGCCGCCCGACGAGCAGTATTTGGTAAGGATAGCCGTAATGTCTACAATCTCGCCGTCGGCAGGGATAGGCTCCAATGCAAACCTCGAATAGCCACTTGTGCGGACAATGAAGGGGTATGCATCCGAGAAGGCGAAGAGTGCCGAGCCGTAGTAGCAGTTGAGCTTGCCCGATGCGTCGTAGTAGCTGTAAGCCCAAGTTGCGGGCAGGCCCTCGGGATACTCGGGTACCTCTTTGTAGTTGCCAAATACATAGTTGTTGTAATCGCCATTCACGCTCTCCAAGAACGAGGGGAATACATCCTGTGCGGAGTAGCTGTCGTGATTAACGGTACCCCAAATGCTTTCAAGATTTTCGAAACGGCAAAGAGTACCGAGGTACTGCTTGTCGTTGGAGATAATCTCTGCAACATTGGTCGAGTTGATAACCAAGATGTCGGAGGGGGTGAGTCCTACCATCTCGCCGGGGAGAATCTTCTCGTCGATGATGGTCTGAATATCGATGTAGCCGTTGGAGTATTTGGGGTCGGAGCTATTGCCGCCGAGCGAGAGCATCCAGCGGTAGTTGCCGAGCTCCAAGCCGTCACACTTCACATAGATAATCTGACCGGGTTTGTAGATGGTGTACATCGAGCCCTTGCCAACCTTAATCTCAATACCACCATTTGCAGGGCCTTCGGCGTCTTGCAGGTAGATTGATTTATAGGTGTTGCCCAGCTCGTCGGAGCTGATAACCTTGGTCTTGATGTAAACCTTATCGGGAATGATAACCGATTTCACCTCAGCCTTGGGCTCGGGGCTTGTTGCGTAGTAATACTGCTGCTTGAACTCGTTTACGGTCATATAGGTATAACCGTCCTCAACAAGCTGAGCCTCCGATACGGGATTTGCCTTGGGGGCATCCTCCCACTGTTTCTCGCAGGCGGTCAGGGCCACCACTGCGAATACCATTAATATAATATACTTTTTCATATCTCTCTTTTGTCTTTAAGTGGGGATTAGAAACGGAAGTAGATGTTGAGGTAGTAGTTCGTACCATAGAGGTAGAAATACTTCGACTCGAAGCGCGAGTAGCGGGTACCTGTTGTGGTCTCGTACTCGTCATCCGAGAAGAGTCGCATCTGCTCAAAACCACCGGTCTTGCATCTGGTATCGGTAAGGTTCTTAATCTCGAAGCTGAAACCAATCTGGTTGCTGCCCACATACCAAGTCTTACCGATGCTGGCATTAACTACAATGGCGGGTTTGAAACGCTCCTGTGCGGTGAGCTGGCGGAGTGCCGACTTCTCAACATCGTTGTAGGCGGCAATGTCAATAAGCTCCTCCGCAGTTTTGTCGAAGTGGGAGTCAATAAGCCTGTCGTCGATACGGCCGCTCATTGCACCAAGTGTGCGGTAGAGGGGGTTCATCGAGAGGTACATCTTGTCGAAGTACTCGGCATCGAGCGAGAGGTAGATGTTATTGCTTGTGCGGTAGTTCAAACCGAGGTTAAGGGCCACCTGAGGAGTGCTCTCAACCTTCATACCTTTCCAATATACCCTTGCATTCTCCACGAGAGTTGTGGCGGTGTTGTCACGAGTCTGCGTGAAGTATGGGTTGGAGGTATAGGTGTAGTCGCCAATGCTTGCAGCACCCGAAAGGCTCAAATCGGCAACGATGGGAATCTTGAAGCCCAACTCCAAACCGTAGTAGCGGCTGTCGATACCGCTGAGCGACATATTCGAGAATGCTGCCCATACATCATCGTAGAAACTGATGAGCTTCGACTGGTCTTTGATGGTGGTGTAGTAAACCGAAGCACGGAGTTGCAACCAAGGAGCCTTGAACGAGTAGGCAGCATCGAAGCTGAGCACCTTCTCGGTGGTGAGGTTGGGAGCTACGGTGTTGCGGGTGCGGGGCGACACGAAGGCGTCCTGGAAGTAGGGTGCATTCTGCTGTGCCACAGCCGAGAGCTGAATGCTGGTCGAACCGGTAGGCTGGTAGGTGAAGTTACCTTTCAGGTTGTAACCAAAGAAGTTGAGGTGCTCGCTGTCGCCAAACGAGTCGTCGGCAAACAGACCTTTGCGATAGAGGCCCTCACGATAGAAGTTGGTGTAGGAAGCCTCACCTGCAAGGGCCAACTTGTAGTGACCGATGTTGAGGTTGTAGGCGCCCCAAAGTTTACCAACGGTGGAGTGTGCGTAGTAGTCGTAACCATATTTCTCTCCCTCCTTAACGATGTAGTTGTCGGAACTGTTCAGGTCGTTGAGAGTCTTCACACGGTCTTCGGCGCCGTGAACATCCCTCTCTGCGAAGTTGTCCACATTCACCCAATAGTCGCCACCCAAGAGGTCTTTGATGGAGGTGTAGTACTCGGTGCGGTTGCGACGGAAGTCCACGCCACCCACAACACTCATGTGCTTGTTCAGAGTGCGGTCAACCTGCAACTTGACGCGCAAATCCCTCTGGTCGGTGTGACGCTCCGAGATGATGTAGCGCGAGCGGTTGAGGTTTGCAACGCTCTCCTCAATACCCGTACCCTCGTAGTTCAAAGTTGGGCGGTCGCCATTTGCTGCGTTGGAGTTGTAGTTGATGTTGTAGAGCTTGTCGAAGTCGATATACATCAGCTTGTCCCTATTCTGAGTCCAAGCATCGTGCAACATATCGTGGTGCTGCATATCGCCCTTGGCGTACCAATAGCTTGGCAGGTTGCGGTAGTAGTCGGGACGGGGATCGGCTGCTGCATTCCAGTCGAGTGCCGAGTAGCCGTTCTGACCAAAGCGGAACGATACGGCTGCGGTAATCTTGGTCTTATCGTCGGGAGTGTAGAACCAGTTGGCCATAGCCACGGGCTCGTGGTAGCTCCTCATACGGGCATTGCGCAACTTGCCATCCTGAATACCCACATTGGGGTTGTACCAATGGCTTCCTGCATAGTGGTAGGCCTCCTGAGTTGCAGCCATCTGTGCGCCCCTCTCGGTGGGAACACCAAAGAATGTGAAGGCTACTTGGTGTTTGCTGTTGATGCGTTTCTCGGCCGAGAAGAAGTATGCCCAAGCGTTGTAGGTCACACCCTCCACAAAGTCGTTGCCGCCCAAACGAGCCGAGCCACTTGCTGCATAGGCCCAACCGTTGTCCTGCATACCGCTGGCGTAGGTCGCAATGATGCGGTGGCGATACGAGCCGCTCGAAGTAACAAAACCTGTGCGGAAGCCCTGACGCATCTGCGAAGCGCGAGCCAGAATGTTGGTGGTACCGTTGATACCGCCCACACCGCTCGTACCAACCGAGGTAGCATAGGTGTCCTCCTGGTTGCGGGTAGCCTCGTTAAGACCACTCCACAACGACCAAGTGCCGTTACCCGTATTCGCATCGGTCATCTCCACACCGTTGAGGTAGATAATCTCGGTGTTCTGGTCGTAACCACGAGTGCGGAACCTCAGCGAGCCGAACTTATAGCCTGCAATGTTGTTGAAGACATCCTTCGAGGCGCTGAGTGATACGGGAGTGGATTGCGAATCGTTCTCCATCTCGCTGTCGAACTCCGTAAAGTTGCCGTCGTCCAAAAGGAAGTCGTTTGTCTGTGCCATGTCGGGCGAGAGCGAGATGTAGTTGAGATCTTTGAGTTCCATATCGACCTTCACATTGATGCTTGCCGCAAGGTAGCCCAATGCATTAACCTCGATGGTCGCAAAACCAAAGGGAATGTCGGTGAAGGTGAATGTACCGTCTGCGGAGGTGGTAACAGTCTGGGTTGGGGTGCCGTGGAGTGTAACGGTCGCCTGCTCGATAGGCTCACGACCAACACGCGAAACAACCCTACCTGTCACTACGCCCACACTCACTTGTGCCAAGGCGCTGCTTGCAACGCTTGCCACAAAGAGAATAGCCAAAAACAGTTTTTTCATAAGTGTTTGTTAGTATTTATTGTGTTTCTTCTTTTCTATTTCACAAGGTGGATGAAGACGGGCAAGTGGTCCGACCAACCCTCCTGGAAGTTGTTGCCCACATAGGTGCGCAGGGGATAACCTTTGTACTGTCCCTCTTTCTGGAAGAGGAATTCGCCTTTGAAGATGTTGCCGTAGTACTCCGCCTTTTTGGATTTCCACAATTGGAGAGTACCCTCGGGGGCATTTGCCAGATTGTCGCTCACGACAATGTTGTCGAAGAGGTTCCACAGGTCGTTGTAAACGAGTGTGCCGTAGCCATCCTTGTGCATCTGCCAGAAGGGGTTGAACATATCGCCCTCTTTGAGTTTGTCTTTTTTGAGTTTTGCACCCAGGTTTTGCGAAACACTCTTGTCGCCGGGGTCGTCGTTGAAGTCGCCCATAACAGCCACCTTAATGTTGGGGTTCTGCCTGCGAGCCTCGTCGCAAATACCCTTAATCTGCGCAGCCAAACCCTCGCGCAAGAATGCCGACGAGGACTGACCGCCCCTACGGCTGGGCCAGTGGCTCACGATGAAGAGGAAATCCTCACCGTCAATCTTACCCCACATCGTAAGGATGTCCCTTGTGCGGAAGTTGGGGCGTGCACCGGGGATGTTGGCCTTGATAGACTTGCTACCCTCGTATTGGAATTGGTCGGGGCGGTAGAAGAATGCCACATCCACACCACGAGCGTCGGGGCCGTCGTAGTGGCAAATCTGGTAGTTGGCGGGCAGGAGTTTCTCTTGCGAGGCGATATCCTCCAACACATTGCGGTTCTCAACCTCGCTCACACCGATAATGGTGGGGTAGGCTTTGTTCTGCTGAGCCACCGCGTAGAAGAGTTTTTCCAGATTGTCGAGTTTCTTGTAGTACTTTGTCGAGTTCCACTCCTTTGGGCCGCTGGGGATGAACTCGGTGTCGTAGATTGTGGGGTCCTGAATGGTGTCAAAAAGGTTCTCCACATTGTAGAACAAAACGGTGTAGCGTTTGCTCTGTGCGGTAGCGTTGCTGAGCGACAAGAACATCGCCACAATTACGCTGATTACAAAAATGTTACGCTTCATATAATTTTGCATTTTGAATTTTGCATTTTGAATTCTCTACATTCCCCAATCGCTTGGGTTAAATTTGTCCTTGGGTGCGTTGGGCACATTGGGGAAGAAGGTGTGTCCTGTAATCTTTTCCAACTCGCTCACGCTTATCATATGACTACGCGAGGGCTTAACCTTGCCAATGGTGTGGGGAACATAGAATGCTACACACTGCAACTCGCTCTCGGAGCAGTTTACAACCCACTTGCCGGAGTTACCCTTCTTGGTGCGAAGGAACACCTTGTAGAAATGGGTGGGCACCACCTGACCGTTGAAAGTCTCTTTTTTGTTTTCCCAATGGCAACCGTTCACGGTGTAGAGGGTGTCGGCACACATAAAATCGCCCTTCTCAATCTCTTCCATGTTGTTCCACCAACCCCCACCCGTATTGAAGTTACTGCCATTCTGGGGTGCAATGTTGGTGTAATAGAAAACCTGCTTGTTGGTAGACGAAGATACGGTACGCATGTTGGAGGCAAGCATATGACCTCTATTCATATAGTTGCCCATATTTGTATTGCCCGCATCGGGCTTAACCTGTATGCTCGAAGGGATTGCGGGGTCTTGCGAATAGCTTGACCTACCAGCTCCACCTATGTAGCAACTATGGATGGGGCAAGCCACCCACACGGGGCAAGCCATCTCCTCGCTGTAACATACCGAGAAGTTGCGCTGAGAGCCATTGTCGGCACGCATGTGGTAGGCGTAGTAGTAGTCGGAGTTGTCCTCCTCGACGGGGAGCTCTGCCCAGCCCGCATATTTGGCACCACTGTCAGATACAATGCCACCGCTACCGTCTGTGTTGCCACCGTCGTCATTGCCACCACCATCGTCGTTTCCACCGTCGTCATCTCCCGAATCATCGCCGCCATTTGCCTTGACAATCGAGACAATGTAGTTGGGGGTGTTGATTTCGGGTTTGGTGCTCTGGTAGAGGAGCAAGGGGCCGTAAATCACAACCTCGTCGCCTACGCTAATTTGGTTCGAAGAGGTGAATTTTGCGTTGTCGAGATAGTTGCCACGATAGACATAGAGTTGCGAGTTGTAGGTCGCGCCATTGTTCGAGATGTAGTATTTGGCATTGCCCTGCGAGAGATCCACCTGCTCAATCTCGGAGATTACACCCTGAGTGTAGACAGGCGAGTCGCCGTATGCCAGAGTGTTGATGATGTCGAGTGCGCGGATTACATCGTAGGGCGAAGAGGCGGTGCCTGCACCACTACCCGCAAAATCGTCGTCATCATTGCCACCGTCATCGTTGCCGTTGTCATCGCCACCGAGGTCGCCACCGTCATCCACATTACCACCGCCACCGTTGGCCTTCTGGTAGATGAGAATCTCGTGTTTGGGCGCTGTGTCGGCAACTTTGGGTTCGAGCACAACGATTGCCGTACGACTCTTGTTCTGCTCGTTTGCCGGATAGGAGAGAATTACATTGTCGTTGCCCTTACCCTCGCTCTTGTTGGCGGTGAGCCAACTGTTGGAGGTACTGATTGTCCACTCCACATTACTCTCCACACCAAGGAAGAACGAGCCTTTGGTGGCTTCGAGTTGTTTGGAAGAGATGTCGGGTTTGAGGTAGTTCTCAACCCCCGAGTCCACAGGCTCATCGCAGGCGGCAATAAACATCATTGCCACCATTGCTACTATGTAACCAAGTTTCCTCATTGTTTCTGTTAAGCGTTATATCGTTTTTTTGTCCAAAGAAGTCTGTTATAGTCCCCAGTAGTGGTTGTCTATGGTGCTCTCCACTGCGGTTTCGATGGCGTCGCCAAGGTTGGGGAAGAAGTCTATGCCTGTGCGCTCTTCGAGCTCATCGATGGTAATCGCATCGTTGAGCGTTGCCTTGCCCGAGGCTGCTTTGTGGGGTACCCAGATAGCCAAAGCCTGATATTGGCTGTTGGCGCCCGTTCCGCGGCGTTGGAGCAGTGCTTTGTAGTAATAGTTGGGGATGGCCACATCTTTGCTGCTGTCGCTTCGGCACTGTGTGTACGACACACTCTCGTTGCCACCCACGGTCCGGAACACCGCACCCGTCACCACATAGAGCGTGTCGCAGCCCTCGCCCCAGCCACGCACCTGACCCTCAATTCCTGCCCATTTTTGTTGGTTGAGGCCCGCGAGTTGGGGACTCATATTTGTGGGGTAGAATGTTTGGCGGTTGTCGTCGTTGGAGCCCAAACGCGACGCCGAAGGGAGCATATGTCCGCGGTCGTAGTTGCCGTAATAGTAGCTTTTCATATAGAGCTGCTTCTCGGTGGGGATGTTGGGATCGAAGATACCCCAAGCGTCTTGGCGCGAGCCCGAGCCTCGGATGTTGCCCCTGCACAGAGGGTAGGCAATCCACAAGGGGTGGTAGATGTTGGTATCGTACAACACCGAGAAGCTACGCTCCCTGTTACTCTTCGAGGGGAGCATGTGTTTCGAGAAATAGTATTGCTGTTGGTCTGCATCGAACGAGGGGAGTTCGAGCCAACCTTTAAGGTCGCTTGGATTGATGAGTGACGATGCCGAGTACTGAGTGAAGAGCAACTCAACTCTCTCGTTGGGGAAGGTGACGATGATTTTCAGCGAGCGCTCCTCGGAGAGTTTGTTCTCGCCGAAGTTCATAATCACATTGTCGTTACCCTCACCCTCAGTCTTGCTGAGCGAGCACCAATCCGTTGCGCCCTCGGGGGCTATATACTCCACATCGATGCTCCACGCAAAGTCGGAGGCGATGGAGAGGAATTGATATTTTGTGGTGTGGCTGACGCTCTCGCCCGTGCCAAAAGTTACAACATTGGGGTTGTGGGCCGATGGGAAGCACGAGGTTGTACCCCACGCAAACATCGCTATTACAAAATATATCACAAACCTTTTAATGCTCATCTTTACGCCTTATTATTGTCCTATTTCAACACCCTCTCATTGCTAAGGGCATATTGGGGTGTAAAGTTATGTATTTTATTTGAAATACACGCGCGCACACGCACGAAAAACGCACATAAGCGGCGATTTCGTTGTTGCACTGCGATAAATCCCCTCCTCATTTACGGCGAGTAAACTGCGGAGGGGATTTTCTTGTGCGCCTAGAACTCGCTCGCTTCTTTGCGTTTTTTCTCTCAGTAAACTGCGGAACCACTCCTTCATTTGGCACAAAATTTCCTCCACACTGAGCGTTTTTTTGTGGAGGCGTAAACTGCGGACTTGCCCTTTTCTTGTTGGCAAAAAATTCCCTCCGTTCTCTGCGTTTTAGGGTCTACTGCCTACCGACGACCGTCAATTCTTTAATACCTGCACCGTAGGTGCACCATAATTTTCAATTTTCAATTTTCAATTTTCAATTCTCTTGGGTATCTTTTTTAATACCCGCGCCTGTGGCGCACCTAAAACCCGCACTTCGCATCGTTGGCGGGAAAGCGACCGATTTGGCGGTCGTGGCTGGCGAGAGCCGCAAAGCCGTTAAGAAACGAAGACGGCAAACGCTTTGCCTGCGAAGCATTCGTTTTAGGCTTTGCGACTCTCGCCTCCGCCAGAGATGTGGTGCGTGGCTTTTGCGCCACTTTTGCCACCAAAAGTGGCAAAGAAAAAAGGGCGACCAAGTCGCCCAATAAATAACAGCAAGGTAGATGCCAACCGCCTACTGCCAACCGACTGCGGGCGTGGGGCGCCCGAGAGGGAAAACAGGAAGAACAAGAAGAACAAGAAAGACAGGAAAGACAAGAAGAACAGGGAGAATAGGAAAGACGGGGCTTTCTGTTTCTCCTGTTTCTCCTGTTTCTCCTGTTTCTCCTGTTTCTCCTGTTTCTCCTGCCCCCTTGTTCACGGGTATCTTTTTTAATACCCGCAAACCAAAAGGAGTCTATTCCGTTGGACTATTGACTGTTGTTGGCCTAAAAATTCTTGCCGAAACTTACATAGAAGCCTCCCAATGGATGGCGGTCAGTGCCGCTTGCAAGCACCGTAAGAGGGCCGAGTGAGGTTTGGTAGGTGTATTTTAGGCCGAAGCCTACGAGGGTATCCTTGAAGAGCAACATCTTGCGGAAGTCGTCGTTTTCGGTCAGAACATTACCCACGGCCGAGATGTAGTGATTTTTTGCAATCGTAAATCGTGCCTCCAAGGCTGCAACCATCACCGAGTTGTCGAAGAGCTCAATATCTTGCAGTCCCACAAAAGGCATCTGCTGGGGCATATGTCGCGCGGGCAGAATACCTCCAAGGCAGTTGAAATAGGGGTAGGTAACCTCCATACCGATAAGCGTACGACCATAGAGTGAGGGGACAAAGGTCAGCAGGTTGCCAGCCCTAACGGCTCCCGTTACTTTATACTGCACCGAGGCAAAGGGAGTGTGGTGGTGCACCTCCACACCGTTGTTGGTGTGCAGAGCGTAGTTCATATTGAGCGACCAGCCCTTTGTGGGTACATAGACATTGTCGAGATTGTCGTAGTGGCCCGAGATAACATAGTTGATATAGGCCTCCGACTGGGCCTCCAACTTGCCGCCCTCGTAGAATGTCTCGTGGTAGTCGAAAAAGTCCGCCTCCACGCCTGCCGAGATGTTGAAATTGCGCAGGTAGATGTCCGAAAATCTCATTGAGAGTTTGTGAAAATCGAATGTGGAGGTGTGCGAACGAGTCTCCCCGTTGTAGAATGCGAAGTTGTTGTATTGGTAGCGATAGCCAAGGTTGAATTCGCCAAATAACACCCTGTTGCTCGACGCCCCGATTTGCACATAGGGACTCTCACTCAGTCGTGCGGTGAGCGAGATTTTGGGCTTGAAATAGTTGCCCGTAATGGTCATCTCTGTGCCGAGCAGTAGCGACGCCAACTCGTGCGAGTCGAAGCGAAAGCCCACATGCAGCGAGGCGTTTTGCTTCTCATCCACCCAAATCCTCAGGTCGTAGGGGGCCTCGTGGGAGAGCGAGTATTTGACAAAATCGAACCCACCAACACTCTTTATGCGGTCGATGTTGTGGTTGAACTCTTGGCGTGTGATGGTCGAATATGGCTTCAAATCGAGATGTTTGGATATGAGCGCACGCTCCGACTTGGTGAAGCCTTCGAGCCTGATATTACCAATTTTGAGCGGTGTTTGCTGATTGTAGTGGCGGGTGCGCTTGGGGGGCATATAGCCCTCTGGCAAGCCGATTGTCTTGCGCAGAGCAAGGAGCCCCTCCCTATGGCGGTCGGCTTCGCGCTGTCCGCATACTATGAGCGAGTCCACAGCCTCTTGGTTGAAACTTGCTGCCGTATAGGGTGCAATTTCGGGGTGGATGTAATAGTCACAATCCTCTCTGTTTCTCTCGTAGTTGTCGCGCCCCAAAAAGACCGTCAGCTGCTCGAATATGAAGACCAGATTTTCGATGTCGGTGTCGGTCTTGATGCCATCCGACAGATCCACTCCAATAACGATGTCTGCACCCATATCTCTTACAACATCAACGGGGAAATTATTGTAGACACCGCCATCCACCAACACCATATCCCTATATTTTACGGGCTTGAACACTCCCGGGATGGACATACTCGCCCTAATGGCAGCCGACAGACTACCTCCGCGAGCCACATACTCGCTGCCTGTGTTCATATCGTACGACACGCACGCGAATGGGGTGGGGAGGTCGTCGAAAGAGTCGATATACTGATAGCCCAAAAGGAGTTCGTTGAGCTGGTCCATAAACCTATCTCCCCTGACGATACCGCTCGGGATGGAGATGTCGTCTGTCGATAGTAGCACATCGAACATATATGCATCGTCTTTCTGCTTGTTGGTGAAGAGTTGTTTGTCCCTTGCGTTGCGGTCGGTAAAGACATCAAACCAATTCATTGTGGTGTAGTACTCCTCAATCTCCTCAATGGTGTATCCCACGGCATAAAGACCGCCAATGATGGAGCCTATGGAGGTGCCTGCAATGTAGTCAATGGGAATACCGGCCTCTTCGATAGCCTTTATAACGCGCAGTTGGGCGGCACCTTTTGCGCCACCACCACTCAGCACCAAGCCTACACTCTTGCGGTTGGGCGCCTGTGGGTCGTTAATCTTTTTGCCAGCAAAACACTCGGCGGGAGACGCGGTAGCCATCGCAAGGACTATGCCGAGCAGAAAAAGTTTCGTCAATCGTTTCATCGTATCTTAGTTGATATGTTGTGGTTTTCCTGTGGGTGGGAGAGGGGGATAACAAAAGGACTCCTCTTGTGCTTGTGCAGCCACAAAGAAGAGTCCTCTTTTTTGGTATGGCGTTGGGGCTCCGAAAGCCCTTCGCGCTATGCTAAACAGTCTTGCTCTATTCGTAACTGCCCGATTTCAGCATTGCAACCTCTTTTTCGGTGAGGAATCGCCACTCTCCGCGTTTGAGTTTCTGCTTGGTGAGACCTGCGAAGTAAACCCTATCGAGTTTGCCCACATGGTAGCCGAGGTGCTCAAACATACGCCTTACGATACGGTTGCGGCCCGAGTGAATCTCAATACCTACGGCGTTCTTCATCTTGGGGTCTTCAACATAGCATACATCGTCGGCTGCAATATCGCCATCTTCGAGAGTCACACCGAGGATGAGCTGCTCCAAGTCGGCACGAGTGAGGTGCTTGTCGAGACTTACCTGATAGATTTTCTTCTTCTCATAGGTGGGGTGGGTAAGACGCTTTGCCAAATCGCCATCGTTGGTGAGAAGGAGTACGCCCACAGAGTTTTTGTCCAAACGACCAACGGGGTAGATACGCTCCGTGCAGGCGTTTTTCACGAGATCCATAACGCTCTTGTCGGCGTGGGGGTCGTCGAGAGTTGTCACAAAACCTTTGGGTTTGTTCATCACGATGTAGACCTTCTTTTCGTTCTCAATCCTCTTGCCATTGTAGCACACCTCGTCATTGGGCATTACCTTAGATCCGAGTTCGGTCACAACCACACCATTGACGGTAATCAGACCTGCTGTGATAAACTCGTCAGCCTCCCTACGCGAGCAGATACCCGACATTGAGATGTAGCGATTCAGACGGATTGCGCCATCCTGCTTGGGTGCATCGTAGGTGGGGTAGTTGTCTATGGTGTATTGGTTGGCAGTGTTGATATACTTCTTGGGCTCTTTGGGCGCATTTGTGCGGAAAGAGCTTTTTGCTGCTGCGGGTTTGGTAAAGCGCGAACTCCTCTTTTCGCCATAGGGACGCTCCTCACGGTTGAAATTGCGCTCACGGTTGAAACCACCGCGTTCCTCACGATTGAACGAACGCTCTCCACGCTCCTCGCGGTTGAAGTTGCGCTCACGGTTGAAACCACCACGCTCCTCGCGGTTGAACGAACGCTCTCCGCGCTCCTCGCGGTTGAAATTGCGCTCACGGTTGAAACCACCGCGCTCCTCGCGGTTGAACGAACGCTCTCCACGCTCCTCGCGGTTGAAGTTGCGCTCACGGTTGAAACCACCACGCTCCTCGCGGTTGAACGAACGCTCTCCGCGCTCCTCG
>JAZOWE010000009.1:0-8666 GCA_045659085.1 Tidjanibacter sp. | reverse complement strand
GACGATGGTCGGGCACATTTGTTATGTTTATATGTTTGGGGCTGAGAATGCTGATACAGAAGAAGCTGTTGAGGCCTCAGCGTCTCCTGCATCGCTATCACCGCCGTTGAGGCTGAAACGAGCCTTTGTGCCGTTGATTGTAATGCGAACATAGATTGGTAGCATCTTTGCCTCGTCGCTTGCCTCCCACTTGGCGTAGAATAGGATTCTGAATGTACTTTTCATCTGACTGTTTTTTAGAAAGTGTAGGCAACTGTCAGCTGAGAAGTTTGTGGAAAGCCGAAAAAATATCAAAGTGTCCCCTCATTTCGGAGTAAGTGTCCCTTATTTTCACGGTCGATATTCGGAGGGACACTTCGAGGTTCGGGTTATGTCGGGTAGGGGCTCCACGGTGTCGAAACGATACCGACCGACAACAAATGAAAAACCCTCTGAAACGATGTTTCAAAGGGTGTTGCTTGATTTTGTCCTCAAAACTTTTGGACTTGGAGCGGAAAACGGGATTCGAACCCGCGACCCTTGGCTTGGGAAGCCAATGCTCTACCAACTGAGCTATTTCCGCAAATTTGTGGTCGCAAGGCACAAACAACATGCCTTTGCGACCGCAAATATACAAAATTATTTGTTATATTGCACTACTCGGCAGCATCCCTTGCAGCAAGTTCCGAAAAAGTGAGGTTTGCCTCGGGGTCGAAAATAGAGTTGAGCACATAAGCCAAGCGTATACCGCCCACAACCAAGCGGTCTTCGAGCATTGGCGAGAAGTCGTAGACGAATTGATACGAAAGATTGGGATTCTCCTCGCCCAAATTCTCCACATACTCATAAACCTGTGCGGCCATACCCACGGTCTCCACAAACCACTCCTCGAAACTACCCGACCAATACATCTGAACATGCTCGGGATCGAGAATATCGAGATGTTCGCACCACTCCGAGTAACTCCAAGTGCGTGCCGAGTCAATCATCTTGCTATCCCAAGTGGAGTGGAGGTTGGTATTGCGACCAAACCACCTAACCTTCATACGATTGCCACCAAGGTCGGAGAGCCTGCCTGCGTGCATAGGGCAGTGCATATCTCCCACCATATGGATAATCATCTTAATATCATCTGCTTCAATGCTATAAAGGTTATCGGGATAGAATGTTTTGAGTTTTTCGGTGATTGTCGTAAGGGCAGTTACAACATCTCCTTTCTCGTTTTTCTTCATTGTCTGGTAGGTCTCGCCCTTATCCACATTGGCATAGTGCCAAGTCTTGGTATGGCTATATTTACTCTCCCACTCGGGCGAATTCTGAATACTGTCCATCCACGAAGAGTAGTAGACAATCGAGTGACCATCGAGGATTTCATTAAGTATAGCCTTGGTTTCCTCCGAGAGGTGTTTCTCGGCAATGGCTGCCACAACATCGTGTCCTTTGGGGCCCCAGCCAAACAGGGTGGCCGAGTTGAGCATCAACACAAGGCTCAATGCGGAGAACAAAAATTTCTTCATCTTTTAGTCTGCTTTTAAGGTTTATTGATTCATAGTTATGAGCAACTCTTCGTTGGTTGCAGTATTCTGCATATGTTTCTGCATCAGCTCCATAGCCTCCACCGAAGTCATATCCGCCAAGTGACGGCGCAGCACCCAGGTGCGCTGCAAGACATCCTTGCTTGTCAGCAAATCCTCGCGACGAGTACCGCTGGCCGTAACATCCACAGCGGGATAGATGCGTTTGTTGGAGAGTTTTCTGTCGAGTTGCAACTCCATATTACCCGTACCCTTGAACTCCTCGAAGATAACCTCGTCCATCTTCGAGCCCGTATCCAAAAGTGCGGTGGCGATAATGGTAAGCGAACCTCGCTCCTCGGTCTTACGAGCTGCTCCAAAGAAGCGTTTGGGTTTGTGGAGAGCATTGGCATCCACACCACCCGAAAGCACCTTACCCGAGGCGGGTTGCACAGTGTTGTAGGCTCGCGCAAGGCGTGTAATGGAGTCCAGAAGGATAACCACATCGTGTCCGCACTCAACCATTCGTTTGGCCTTCTCCAAAACCATCTCGGCCACCTTCACATGGCGCGAAGCCTGCTCGTCGAAGGTCGAAGAAACAACCTCGGCCTTCACATGACGAGCCATCTCGGTAACCTCCTCGGGACGCTCGTCGATAAGCAGAACTATGAGGTAAACTTCGGGATGATTGTCGGCAATAGCATTGGCTATCTCTTGGAGAATCATAGTCTTACCCGTCTTGGGCTGTGCTACAATCATACCCCTCTGGCCTTTGCCTATGGGTGCAAAGAGGTCGATGGTACGGGTTGTGAGGTTGTTGTGACCATTGCCCGTAAGGCAGAACTTCTCCTGAGGGAACAGGGGTGTCATATACTCAAACTGCATCCTATCCCTGAGATTCTCGGGAGCCAGACCATTGACCGACAAAATCTTTACCAGAGGGAAGAATTTTTCGCCCTCCTTGGGTGGGCGGATAATGCAACTTACCGTATCGCCCACTTTGAGTCCCCAATTTTTGATTTGCGAGGGGGCGACATATATATCGTCGGGCGAATTGAGGTAGTTGTAGTCTGCCGAGCGCAGGAAACCGTAGCCGTCGGGCATAATCTCCAAAACGCCCTCGCCCACCACAACAACATTCTCCACCTCGCGCTGAATGGCAGCTCTCTCGTCGTACTCCTCCTCCAAAGACTCTTCGTCGTCGGGTGCGGACACAAGTTCCTCCTCGGCAGGTGCGAGCTCCTCGACAACCTCGGCAACTACCGCTGCTTTGGGTTTGCGACCGCGGCGAGGCTTGGCAGGCTCCTCTGCAACATCCTTGGGTGTGTCATCCTCGGCAGGTGCTACTGCCTCACTTGCAACGGGTTGTTCGGCAACTTCCTCGGGCAGTGGATTTTTGCGAGGGCGACCTCGGCGTTTGGGTTTAACCTCTTCAATCCCCTCGGTAGGCGCTACTTCCTCGGCTACCGCTTCGGGAGCAGTGGCGGGCTCTTCGGGGCTTTCGGGCGTGCCAATAGCCCCCTCACTCTCCTCTCGACGGAAGTTATATTCTACCTTGCGAGGCTCGGTTATGCGCTTGCGTGTACGACGCAGAGGGGCCTCCTCCGAGGCTTCGCTCTCCTCCGAGCCACGAGTGGCATCAATAATTTTGGCCACAAGTTTCTCTCTGCCCGAACGAATGTCCAGACCGAGTGCACGAGCAATCTCTCGCAACTCCGAGAGACTTTTGCCCATTAGTGTATCCATATCTTGCATAAGACTTGGTATATAGTTTATAATAAAACAACGAACAATTTGTGAATTTATGGTGTCCGACTCGGCACCATAGGCGATTGATTGAGTACAAAGGTATAAATTTTTTGTGTAAAATCAACAACACGGAACTATTTTTTCGCCCACCACAAGAATAGTACCATCGTTGATGGAAAATTGAAAATTGAAAATGGAAAATTGAAAATTATAGTGCGCCTATGGCGCGGGTATTAAAAAAGATACCCGTGAATAAGGCGGGGAATCTGCAACTTGGGTAAGAAGGTGTGCCCAAAACTCACGGGTATTAAAAAAGACACCCGTGAATTAGGTGGGGGAAACCACCATTTTATTAAGAGAAACACACCATTGCCTCACGGGTATTAAAAAAGATACCCGTGAGAATGGAAAGTTATAAGGTGAGGAACTGCCATTACCCATTACCCATTACCCATTACCCATTACCCATTACTCTTTTTACTTTTTACTTTTTACTCTTTACTCTTTGCTCTTTTGCTCTCCTCCCCATAAACTATGGGGGGCATACGGCGCGGGGATTTATTCTGTGCCCCAAGGGGCTCATCTTAATTTTCAATTCTCAATTTTCCACTTTCAACTTATTTCACTATATTTGTACTACTGAACCAAACGAAATAATGATATGTCGATGATTTTCAAATTCCGAATGCTGAGCGACGAGAGCGATGTATTCGTTAGGGATTACGAGGTAAGGTACGATATGAACCTCTTGGAGTTCAATGATTTCATCTGCCAAGACCTCCACTACGACAACTCGGGTATGACCTCCTTCTTCCTCTCCGATGGGCAGTGGCGCAAGGTGCGCGAATTCACGCTGATGGATATGGGCGAAGGTATGGGTGGCTTCCACGACACAGACGAGGAGGCTCCTATGGCTATGGAGCAGGTTGTTCTCGGACAGCTCATCCACAACAACCACGACCGACTCATCTGGCTCTTCGATATGTTTGCCGACCGAGCATACTACCTCGAACTCATCGAGGCCAAGTTTGCCGAGGAGGGTGTAGCATATCCCCGCACACTCTTTGCTCACGGCGAGCCCTCCGACCAATACGACCCCGAAGCGGGCGGTGCCGGCGAGAAGAGCATCTTCGAGGAGATGATGGACGATTGGGGCGATTTCGGAGGTGGCGATGACTCCTACGACGACGAATACTAAACACCGTCCACTACTTGTGGTGGTGCTGGGACCTACGGGATCGGGCAAAACCGACCTCGCGGTGGCTCTCGCACGCCATTTTCAGACCGAGATTATCTCCACCGACTCGCGCCAATTCTATCGTGGTATGCCCATAGGCACAGCGCAGCCCACCCCCGAACAGCTCGCAGCCGTACCCCACCACTTCATTGCCGACCGACTGCCCGAAGATGAACTCTCGGCCGGCGGCTACGAGAGGGAGGCATTGGAGCGTTTGGAGAGCCTTTTTGAGCGTTACGAGGTTGTGGTAGCCGTCGGAGGCTCGGGGCTCTACATCGACGCTCTGTGTGAGGGTTTCGACGACCTGCCAAGCGACACCTCCGCAATCCGCACGGCACTTATGGAGCGACTTGCAACCGATGGGTTGGAGAGTCTTGTGGAGGAACTACGCGAGAGGGACGAGGAGTATTGGGCAGTGGTCGATAGGCGCAATCCGGCAAGGGTTGTAAGGGCCTTGGAGGTGTGCATCGCGAGTGGCAAGCCATACTCCCAGCAGCGCACTTCGACTCGCAAAGAGCGCCCATTCGATGTGGTCAAAATTGGCGTTCTGTGGGACAGAGAGGAGCTCTATGACCGCATAAACCGCAGGGTGGATATGATGATTGAGGAGGGTTTGGAACAAGAGGCTCGCTCGGTCTATCACCTCAGGCACCTCTCGTCGTTGCAGACTGTGGGTTATAGGGAGTTTTTTGAATTCTTCGATGGCAACATTTCGCGCGAGGAGGCCGTGGAACTCATCAAGCGCAACACCCGTCGCTATGCCAAGCGCCAGATGACTTGGTTCCGTCGCGACACCACAACCCGCTGGCTTACCCCCGACGAACTCCACCGAGCAGTGGATATTGTTGAAGAACGACTTTAATAGTCAATCCATACAACAAAAACAGAGAGCTTGCTTATTCCGGCTCTCTTTTTTTTCATTTGGGCATAGAGTTTGCGCCATAGGCTCATTGTTTTTTTCAATGAGTTATTACTCCATTTATGACCTCACGCCTATGGTACACAATTCCCGCAACCTCTACACCAACAACACTCACAAAGGCTCCCTTCTGCCCTATGTGGCGCTCGTGGCGTGCAACCTCCTTTGGGCGACAGACTATCCGCTCTACCACATACTCCTTCCACACTACCTTCCGCCTGTCGTACTCCTTGCGGCAGCACTCTTGGCAACAACCCTCTTGGCACTCATTCCCGCCTTGGGTGGGCACATAGGCAGGGTTGAAAGGAAGGATGTTCCAACCCTCATATTTGCAGGCCTACTATTGGGGGTAATCCACAAAGGGGCTCTGATGATGGGACTCTCGCGCACCTCGCCCGTCGATGGCTCCATCATCAATGCCGTGGGGCCACTTGTGGTATTGGTGCTTTCGGTAATCCGAGGGGTAGATAGACTCACCCCCACACGCATCATTGGTCTACTTGTGGGGCTTTCGGGTGCTGTGGCGATAATACTTCTAGGCAACCACTCCTCGCGAGCCGCCTCAACCATCGAGGGCGACTTGCTGGTGGTGTGCGCAGTGCTGGCGACGGCTGCCTATACGGTATTTGTCAAACGCATACTCGCAAAGTATAATGTGGCGACAGTACTGTTGTGGGCCTATGCCATAGCAACCATTGTAACACTTCCCTTCGGCATAGCTCGAGCAACAACTATGGATTTCAGCGTCTGGAATCACCGCGCCACCATCTCACTTGTGATTATTTTGTGTTTTCTCACCTACCTTCCCAATGCGCTCTATAACTACGCTTTGCGACACATTGAGCCATTCCGAACAAGCATTTTCAGCTACCTGCAACCCATTGCAGCTATCGTACTCTCTGCGGCTATGCATCTCGACACCATCACTCTCCCCACAATAATTTTTGCCCTGCTGGTCTTTGTCGGCATAGGTATCGTGCTTTGGTCCTACCGTCCCTCCGCCACTCGCTAAATCTGCCCCTTTGAGCGCCGCGAATTTTACCTAAAATTATTATGGAAATAGAAGTAGCGATGCAATCACGCCACAATTTTAATCAGTTTTTTTAGGCAAAAATTTTGCAGGGAATAAAAAACCGCTTATATTTGCACCCGCAAAACAGCCTTAGCGCTGTGGAACATTTAGAAAATATGCGGAAATAGCTCAGTTGGTAGAGCACAACCTTGCCAAGGTTGGGGTCGCGAGTTCGAGTCTCGTTTTCCGCTCAACGCACGAAGGATAGCACAAAGCTATCCTTTTTTTGTGCGCCAAAGCGGAAGAGTCCGCGACCATATAGACAATCCTTCCAAACCTCCCTTTGATAAGGGAGGCTTTACTTGGAGCAGAAAACGAGACTCGCCACGAGCGACCCCCCAAGCGCCCCCCCCTCTTAGGGGGGAAGCAAGAGTTCGCGGGAAATGCCCACAACCCTTGAAATACCTAGATTGAAAAGTGGGGTGGGGGAATGTTATCTCCAATCCCACACGGGGTGTGCGGGGTCTTCGGCGATTAGGGCTTCCGAAAGCGACAAGCCCAATGCCTTTGCTACGCACTCGCCGTATGATGGGTCGGCGCGGTGGCAGTTGCGGATATGGCGTTGCTTGATGAATATCTCCGCATCGCCCATAGCGCGAGCCGTATTCTCGCAGGTGGCTCGTTGGTCTTCGGCCGTCATAAGTCGCCAAAGCTTGCCCGGCTGCGTGAAGTAGTCGCTGTCGAGTTCGCGCTCGTCGTAGTTATAGACCTCGCCCGAGACGGCCAAAGGCGGCTCTTTGAGGTGCGGTTGGTCTTTCCACTCGCCATAGCTATTTGGTTCGTAGCTTATCGTGCGCCCGGCGTTATCATCGGTGCGCATCTGGCCGTCACGATGATACGAATGGTAAGGGCAACGAGGCTTGTTTACGGGTATCAGATGATGATTTACGCCCAATCGGTAGCGTTGCGCATCGCCATAGGAAAACAATCTCCCCTGCAACATTTTGTCGGGCGAAAAGCCTATGCCGTCGATGATATTCATCGGGTTGAACGCTGCCTGCTCAGTCTCGGCAAAGAAGTTCTCGGGGTTGCGGTTGAGCTCCAAGATACCCACATCGTGCAGCGGAAAATCGCCATGATACCACACCTTCGTAAGGTCAAACGGGTTGATGTGGTACTCCTTCGCTTGCTCCTCGCTCATCAGCTGCACCTGCATCAGCCAGCGAGGATAGTCACCACGCTCGATGGCCTCAAACAAATCTCGCTGGTGCGACTCTCGGTCTTTGGCAATCACAGCCTCTGCCTCGGCGTCGGTCATATTCTTAATGCCCTGCAAGGTGCGCAGGGGGAACTTTACCCAAGTGCGGCGGGTGTCGGCATTGATAAAGCTATATGTGTGGCTACCAAAGCCGTGCATATGGCGGAACGAGGCGGGAATACCGCGGGGCGACATCGTAATCGTAACCTGATGCAGCGCCTCGGGCAGGAGTGTCCAAAAATCCCAGTTGCTGTTTGCCGAGCGCATACCCGTGCGAGGGTCGCGCTTAATGGCGTGGTTGAGGTCGGGGAATTTCAGCGGGTCACGCAGAAAGAATACGGGTGTGTTGTTGCCCACCAAATCCCAGTTGCCCGTGTCGGTGTAGAACTTCATCGCAAAGCCACGAATATCGCGCTCGGCATCAGCTGCACCACGCTCGCCCGCCACGGTCGAAAAGCGGACAAAGCAGTCGGTCTTCTTGCCGACCTCCGAGAAAATTGAGGCACGGGTGTAGGCAGTGATGTCGTGCGTAACGGTGAATGTGCCATACGCTCCCGAGCCCTTGGCGTGCATACGACGCTCGGGTATCACCTCGCGGTCAAAGTGGGCCAACTTCTCCATCAGCCACGGGTCTTGCAAAGTTATAGGGCCTCGCACACCTGCGGTCTGCGTATTCTGATTCTCGGCAATGGGGCGACCGTTTTCGGCTGTTAGATGCTTTTTATTATTCTGTTTCATATCGGGAATTTTAGAATGATTTATCCTGCTACTCCCAAAATTGTGCCAATAAAAAAAGAGAACTCAAAATCGAGTTCTCTTTCTGTGGTGCCACCAGAAAACGAGTTTCATTCCTAAATGGCTCTATATCTTTTCATTAAAGAATCGCATCAAACATAATATCCCGCTATTGCTCCACCTAATTTCTGCACCATTTTGCAGTGTCACGCAGAGTCGGGTTCCTACTTTGATGCATAGGTATATAATCATTGTTATATACA
>JAZOWE010000008.1:0-62409 GCA_045659085.1 Tidjanibacter sp. | reverse complement strand
TTTCAAAAGTCTTATTTACCCTTTGCTCTCGTAATTTTTAGGCTTAATTACGACCTCCAGGTAGTCTTCTATGTAGGATTTCGCAATTTTCGTAAAAACCAACACTGAAAATCAATCAGTTAAAAATAAAAAGCATAGTCCCCAACGGAAGTGGTCTTCTCTATTTTGCGTTGCACCATTAGTTCTTGGCAAACCAAGTTTCGATGTTATGTCGCGCCCAGAAGTAGTAGAGTGCCAAGCCGAGCCAGCTGGTTGCCAAAACGATAACGGCAGCAAGAAGTTTGGCGGGAAATACGATGTTTTTCTTAAAGATGTCCAATACGCACCACACTGCGCATACAAGACCTACGATGTAAAGAAGAAAACCAATCATAGTAATTAGTGTTTTATTGGGTTAATAATTAGTTATTGAGTATTGTCAAACCAAAAAACCAGCGAGTGCATATCGCGTAGCAGATGCAAGGCTCACATCCCACTGTAAGTGGGATTTGTGGAGGGATTTTTGTGCCAATCGAGCGAGCAAGTCCGCAGTTTACAAGCCGTCAATGAGGAACTTGCGATGCGAAGGGTGGTGCAAAAAACACCCACAAGGCACACTCACCGCGAGATGTGCTCGCTAATCGCGACGAATGATTTTAAGTCCGAGGGCATTCAATCTACCGTCGATATTCTGGTAACCTCGGTCAATCTGCTCCACATTCTGGATAATACTCCTACCGTCGGCATTGAGCGCGGCAAGGAGCAGTGCCACACCCGCACGAATGTCGGGCGAAGACATCGTTGTGGGGCGCAAGCGACGCGAGTGGTCGTGGCCGATAACCGTAGCCCTATGGGGATCACAGAGGATAATTTGTGCACCCATATCAATCAGTTTATCCACAAAGAAGAGTCGACTCTCGAACATCTTTTGGTGGATGAGCACCGAGCCTTTGGCCTGCGTAGCTACCACAAGGAAGACACTCAGCAGGTCGGGGGTAAGTCCTGGCCAAGGAGCGTCGGCAATGGTCATAATCGAGCCATCCATAAAACTCTCTATCTCGTAGTGCTCCTGTCGGGGGATGAAAATATCATCGCCCCTCTGCTCGAAGCGGATACCCATACGGGCAAATTGAGCAGGAATGATGCCTAGATTTTCGAACGACACATTTTTGATTGTCAGCTCCGACTGCGTCATTGCCGCCAAGCCTATGAAGCTACCCACCTCAATCATATCGGGCAGCATTGTGTGCTCCGTACCACTGAGCGAGCCCACACCGTGAATGGTCAGCAGGTTGGAGGCGATACCCTCAATCTTTGCGCCCATACGGCAGAGCATCTTGCAGAGTTGTTGCAGGTAGGGCTCACACGCAGCGTTATAAATCGTTGTGGTACCCTCGGCCAGAACTGCCGCCATAACGATGTTGGCAGTGCCCGTAACCGAAGCCTCGTCGAGCAGCATATAGGTACCCTTCAACTTTGAGGCATCCACCTCGAAGAAGTCGCCCGCAGAGTCGAAGTTGATATGTGCGCCAAGTTTCTGAAATCCTATGAAGTGAGTGTCGAGCCTACGGCGACCAATCTTATCGCCACCGGGCTTGGGAATGTAGGCAACACCAAAGCGGGCCAGCAGGGGGCCGATAACCATCACCGAGCCACGCAACTTTGAGCCGCGCTTGCGGTAGTCCTCCGTACGAAGGTAGCCAAGGTCGATATTCTTGGCCCTGAATGTATAGACGCCCTCTGCCAAGCGCTCAATCTCCACTCCCAAGTTGCGCAACAGCTCAATAAGGGCCAGCACATCCACAATCTCGGGGACATTGTGGAGCGTTACGCGCTCCTCGGTAAGCAGCGTGGCGCAGATTATCTGCAACGCCTCGTTCTTCGCTCCCTGAGGGGTAATCTCCGCACCCTCGTTCATTGTGCGGCCGCCATATACCTCAAAATATGCCATAGACAAAAGTGTGTTTATTCAAGTTTGATTGTAAAGTTAGCAAAAAATGTATTAAGGCGCAAATCGGAGTCGCTTTCTATCCCCTTTCGCCAAAGAGGTTGAACTTCGAAAGCACCCTGTTGCGGCGAGGCAATACCACCAACTCCACAAGCAACAGCACCAAAGCCGCAACAAGGGGTATGTGATATTTCTCGTCGTACTCCTCGAAAATCTCGGTCTTAAACTTCGACTTCTCGGTGCGGTTTATCATATCGACAATCTCCTGCACACCAACACTCGCGCTCGTAGCCCTGATATAGGCGCCCTCGGTGGTGGCTGCAATTTTTTGGAGTGTTGTCTCATCGAGTTTCGACACCACAATCTCACCCTTGCTATCGCGGATGAAGTCGCCATCGATGTTGATAGGAGCACCCTCGGGGGTACCGATACCTATCGTATAGACCTTCACGCCCCTTTCGGCAGCCCTTTCGGCAGCCTTCAAAGCGTCGTCTTCGTGGTTCTCGCCATCGGTCACAAGAATCACAACCCTACTGCCCTCGCTATCGCTCGAAAAAGCACTCGTGGCCAAATCCAGAGCAGCACCTATTGCCGTTCCTTGCTTGGTGACCTGCGTGGGCGAAATACGCTCCACAAAGTTGCGAGCCGTAAGGTAGTCGGAAGTGATGGGGAGTTGTACATAGGCATCGCCTGCAAAGACCACAACACCAATGCGCTCCTCCGAAAGCCCCTCTATAACGCGGCTTACGGCATACTTGGTGCGCTCCAACCTATTGGGCGAAAAGTCACTCGCCAGCATAGAGTTCGACACATCGAGTGCCACCATAATCTCCACACCCTCACGCTCCACCTCGCGAAGCTTCGAGCCCATCTGTGGGCGTGCTGCGGCAACAACAAGAAGCGCAAAAGCCACCGCAAAGAGCCAAAACTTAACCCGCAGCCTTGCAACCGACACCTCGGGAGCCAATCGTTTGACAGCGTTTGCCGAGCCGAAGCGGGCCATCATCCGGCCCCTCTTTCGTATCATCAGCTCAAACAGCACCGCCATTGCAGGCACCGCCAAAAGCAGATACAACAACTCTATGTTTGCAAATCTAAACATCTTTGTCCGTTATGGTAGTCTATTAATCCACACTCTCTCCACAAGGAACTCCGCACCAAGCAGGAGCAGTGCCCACAGGAGCCACACGCCAAAGAGTTCGTTGTGGCGTGTGTAGTTATCCGTTTCGATGCGCGTCTTTTCGAGTTCGTTAATTCTGTCGTATACCTCGCGGAGCGCATTCTTGTCCGTTGCTCGGAAGTACTCGCCCCCCGTCTTGGCAGCAATGTCCGTCAGCGTCTGTTCGTCAATCTCCACCTTCTGCTGGTGGTAGCGCATATTGCCCCAAGCGTCATAGTAGGGATAGGGAGCATAGCCCCTCTTACCCACACCAATAGTATATACCCTGATGCCATATTCGGCAGCAATCTCCGCAGCAGTCATAGGGGCAATCTGGCCGGCATTATTGACACCGTCTGTCAGCAAAATTATAACCTTACTCTTGGCCTCCGACTCCCTCAGGCGGTTTACGGCCGTCGCCAAGCCCATACCTATGGCCGTACCATCCTCCACCACGCCAAACTTAATCTGCGCAAGAAGTGTTTGCAGTGCAGCCTTGTCGGTCGTGAGTGGACTCTGGGTGTAACTCTCGCCCGCAAAAACAACTAAGCCTATGCGGTCGTTGGGGCGGTCGGCAATAAACCTTGCGGCCACATCCTTTGCCGCCGTAAGCCTGTCGGGCTCGAAATCCGCCGCAAGCATAGTACCCGACACATCGAGCGACAGCACAATATCAATACCCTCAACCGTTGTCTTGCTGAGTTGCTCGGTGGTCTGAGGGCGAGCCAAAGCCACCACAATCATAGCCAGCGCCGCACAGCGGAGTACAAAAGGCAGATGGCGACACCAATAACGCAGCGTACGAGGAGCCCTCGTCAGAGCACCCACATTCGACACCTTCAACGACGCTCCGCCCGACCTCTCGCGCCACAAGTAGTATCCCACCATCGGCACCAGAAGCAGCAGTAGCCACAATATGTTCGGATTTGCAAATGTCATCTTCTTTCTCTTTTTGCACCTTTTTGTAAAAAGGTGCCACCAAAAACTTTTAGTGTAGCCTTTGCGGTGAGGTGTGACTATCTTCGCAGATAGTTTGGCAGTCGAACTGCCAGCCCTCTTTCAAACAAGTTTGAGTGGGCTACCATTTCGCCTGCACTCTCCTTCGGAGGGCCTCACCCCTCCCCGAAAAAAAGTCTATTCTCAAACTCCCCTGTTATTCCTGTTGCTCTTGTCACTCCTGTCACTCCTGCAAGAAAGACAGGAAAAACAGGAAGGACAGGAATTTTCAATTTTCAATTTTCAATTCCCTTGGCGAGTGCATATCGCGGAGCAGATGCAAGGCTTGCGTAGCGCGAGAAAGCGGAGTTTACTCAATGGTAAATGAGCATTTCGAGCGCAAGCGTAACGCAGCAGATGCCCGCGAGATGTGCTCGCAGCGAGTGGGTTTTGCGGAGGGCTTTTTGTGCCAAACAAGCGAGCAACTCCGCAGTTTGCTGGGCGCAAATGAGGAAGTTGCGAGGCGAAGGGTGGTGCAAAAAGCACCCGCAAGGCACACTCGCTACCAATTCTTGCCAGAACGCCCCACACCCACAACCCTCTCGGCATCGACCTTATCCTTTGTCTTATCCTCGGCAGCCTGCACAGCATCCAACATCTGCTCGCTCTCGGGGCTTGGCTGAGGTGCTTCGCGAGACTCCTGCTCGCCCTCACTCGGCTCGGGTTTATCCCCCTCGGGCTGCTCGGGCTGATTGCCCTGTTGGTCTTGGGGCTGCTCCTGCTCGTCGTTCCGGTTTTGATTTTGCTCGGAGTTGTCGCCCTGCTGTTGCTGGTTTTGGTCGTTATTTTGTTGGTTGTTTTGCTGGTCTTGGTCTTGCTGATTCTCCATCATAGCCTTTGTGTAGGCATAGTTGAACTTCGCCTCCATGTCCGAGGGGTTGAGCCTCAACGACGATTTGTAGGACTCCAACGCATCCTCCAATTTCTGCTGCTGGAATTGTGCGTTGCCAATGTTGTAGTGGGTTTTGGCCCTCTGCTCATCCGAGAGTTCAAAGCCCCCTTCGAGCAGCTCCTTAAAGGTGTTCTCTGCCGACTCAAAATCGCCCATGGCAAACTGCGAATCGCCAAGATTGAACTTACCCTCCACCGACTTTGAGTCCTCTTGGAGCGCGGTGCGGTACTCCTTTTGAGCCTCCTCCATACGCTGCTCCTCATAGAGCGAGTTACCCTTGCGTACATGGCGGCGTTCGGGGTATTTCTGTCCAAAGGCGGCCGTTGCACAGCAAAGGAGCAGTGCAAGAAGCATATATTTGGTGCTATTTCTCATCGCCATCCTCCTCTCTCTCAACCGTTACACCCTCAATTTCCTGACTCTCGGGCTTTGCGACCTCCTCGGCCACCTCCTTGCTCTCCTCCACAAAGTAGTAGACCGTATTATAGCTCTCCTCGTGACACTCCTCCGAGGGGATATACTTCGCAAATTTCACAAGGTCACTCTCCGAAAGCAACTCGCCCAACTTTGTGATATATTTGGGCTCAACATCCACCTCCCTCATTGCCGACACAATCTCGTCGGTGGTCATCTCCATAGCCGCCACACCATAGCGACCGTCGAGGTACTCCCTGAGAATCTCCGTAAGGCGCGAATAGTACTCCTTAACCTTACCATTCTGCCAGAGTTTTTGGTTGCTGAGTTTTTCCAACTCGCGGATTGCAATAATGTGAGCAGGCTCCTTGTGGGCCATCTTCTCAGCCTCTCTTCTGCGCAACTTACGCACAACAAGCAACACCAAAGCGACCACCAGCGCCACCACACCCAGGCCCGAGAGAGCATAGCCACCCACCTCGCCCAGTTTCAAGGGTGCGTCGAGGGGTTGTTTGATGTCGTAGATTGTCTTTTGTGCCGTATCGACGGGTATCATCGCCACCTCCAAAGTGAGGGGGCTATGGGTAAAAAGCGTATCTATGCGCTCGCCGTCGGTCCACAGCACACCCAGCGAGTCGATGCTATACATTGCTGGCTCAAAAGAGGTCAGGCGCCACGACTTACGCAGGTGGTAGCGGTCCTCCTTGCTCGACAGAGTATCAACACCTCGCTCGGCAATGAGTTCGATGCGACCTTCGGCAAATTCGGGCGTAATGCTCGGAAAGCCCACAGCCACATTACCCTCGCCAGCAACCTCCAACACCAAGTCGAAGTGGTCGCCAAGCAGTACACTATCGGGCTCAAACCTCGCATCCTTAATCTCCACGCGCCCCTGTGCCGCAGCTGAAACCACGCAACACACAAGCGCACAAAGCACCACAAAGTATCGTCTTAACTTCTTCATCTATCGTCTTTTGAAGAGTTTTATCAATTCCTTAACATAGTCCTCCTCGGTGGTTACATCGGCGTGGTCCACTCTCGCACGCGAGAGAATCTTATCCGCAACCTCGTGGCGCTCCTGCCACTCGCGGGCGTACTGCTCCCTCACACTCCTCGAAGAGGTATCGACCCACACCCTCTGTCCGCTCTCGGAGTCCACCATCTCCACCAAGCCCATATCGGGCAGTTCTGCATCGCGCCTATCGTAGACCTTAATGGCCACCATATCGTGTTTGCGGCTTGCCAAGCCCAGCACCTTCGACAAACGCTCGTCCTCGTCCGTAGGCATATCGAAGTCGCTCACTACAAAGGTCGTACTCCTCTTTTTCAGCACCGCCGTAAGGTACTCCAAAGGGGGGACAAGCGATGTTCCCCTACTCTCGGGCTCAAACTCCAACAGCGTGCGTATTATCATAAGGATGTGCGAGCGCCCCTTCTTGGGAGGGATGAATTTCTCCACCCTATCGCTAAACAACAGACAACCAACCTTATCGTTATTCTGTGCCGCCGAGAACGCCAGCACCGCCGCAATCTCGGTCATCACAGTGCGTTTATCCCTATCTCCGGAGCCAAACATACCCGAGCCACTGACATCAACCACAAGCATCATTGTCAATTCTCGCTCCTCCTCATAGATTTTGATGTGTGGCTTGCGAGTGCGGGCTGTGACATTCCAGTCAATATCCCTCACATCGTCGCCCACGCGATACTCCCGAACCTCGCTAAACGCCACACCCCTACCACGGAAAGCACTATGGTAGTGTCCGGCGAAAATGTCGTTGGAGAGTCCGCGAGTCTTAATCTCAATCTTTCGGACCTGTTTGAGTATGTCGGCTGTTTCACGCATTGTTTTTTTGTCTAACGACTTTTTCTCCGCTTTTTGTAAAAAGCGGAACCAAAAACTTTTAGGCGATACTGTGTATCGCTTATTGACTTTGCTATGCCTTATTTTAGTATTCCCAGCACAAAAGTGCCACCAAAAACTTTTAGTGTAGCCCTTGCGGTGAGGTGTGGCTATCTTCGCAGATAGTGCAGCAGCCGAACTGCCAGCCCACTTTCAAACAAGTTTGAGTGGGCTACCATTTCGTCTGCCACTCTCCTTCGGAGAGCCCCACACCTCCCCGAAAAAAGTCTGCTCTCAAACTCCCCTGTTTTTCCTGTTGCTCTTGTCACTCCTGTTTTTCCTGTCACTCCTGCAAGAAAGACAGGAAAAACAAGAAAAACAGGAAGGACAGGAATTTTCCATTCTCAACCCCACCCGCGAGTGGGTTTTGCGGAGGGCTTTTGTTTGAAAATGGAAAATGAAAAATGGAAAATTAAGGTGCGCCTCTGGCGCAAATTTAATAACTCGCAGGCGTAGACTGCTCCACAATTTTCAATTTTCAACTTTCAATTTTCAATTCCCTAAGCGAGTGCATATGCGAGGCGAGTTCAACTCCACCACTCTGCGAGTGGGTTTTGCGGAGGGATTTTTGTGCCAACCAAGCGAGCAAGTCCGCAGTTTGCTGGGCGCAAATGAGGAACTTGCGATGCGAAGGGTGGTGCAAAAAGCGCCCACAAGGCACACTCGCCACTAAGGCACTTCGACGGCGTTCAATATCTCTGTAATAATCTCCTCCGTAGTAACATTCTCCGCTTCGGCCTCATACGACAAGCCTATGCGGTGGCGCAAAACATCGTGACACATAGCCCTCACATCCTCGGGGATAACATAGCCCCTATGTTTGATGAAAGCGTAGGCCTTCGAAGCCTTGGCCAAAGCGATACTTGCACGAGGCGACGCACCGTAGGATATCATAGGCGAGAGTTTCGAGAGTCCATATTCGGCAGGCTCGCGAGTAGCAAAGATGATATCCACAATATACTTCTCGATCTTCTCGTCCATATAGACATCGCTCACAACCTTACGCGCCCTTACGATATCCTCGGGAGTCACAACCTTGTGCACCTCGGGCATACCCTCTCCCGCCAAGTTGAGTCTTACAATATCCCTCTCCTCTTGGCGTTTGGGGTAGGATATTTTGGCTTTGAGCATAAACCTGTCGACCTGTGCCTCGGGCAGAGGATAGGTACCCTCCTGCTCGATAGGGTTCTGGGTGGCCATAACAAGGAAAGGCTCGGGAAGAGCAAAAGTCTCGTCGCCAATGGTCACCTGACGCTCCTGCATAGCCTCCAAAAGCGCACTCTGCACCTTCGCTGGCGAACGGTTGATCTCATCCGCAAGTACAAAGTTGGCAAAAATGGGGCCTTTTTTTACCGTGAACTCCTCGTTCTTCTGGGAGTAGATAAGTGTACCCACAAGGTCGGCAGGCAACAAGTCGGGAGTAAACTGCACCCTGCTAAACTTAGCGTCCACAGCCTGCGACAAGGTGGTAATAGCCAATGTCTTGGCCAAACCAGGAACACCCTCCAACAAGATGTGACCACCCGTCAGCAAACCAATCATAAGAGTATCGACCAAGTGGCGCTGACCAACAATCACGCGCCCCATCTCCATCGACAGCGAATCCACAAACAGACTCTCCTTCTCAATACGCTCGTTCAGCTCCTTAATGTTAACAATCTCGCTCATATATATTCGTTTTTTCGATTTATTTCTCTCCTCGGGTGGCACACAGCGCAACGCCCACACCACACACTCCATACCCAAACGGATATCTTTACAAAGTTAGTATTTTTTTCTATTTTCTTTTGCGACTTTTTATAAAAAGTCGCCCAAAAATTTTTAAGAGATACTTCGTATCTCAGTATTACTTTGCTATGCCTGAAATTAGTATTCCCAGCACAAGTGTGTCACGCCATCGCAAAACAAGAGGGTGCCCAACAAATAATTGGACACCCTCTCTCGTTTTAAGAACTTGTATAACAAGTGATAGTTTTAGGCTTGCGAAGCACGAAAAACCGCAGTTTACAAGAGCGTAAATGAGGATTCTAAGGGCAGGCGTAACGACAAAATATCCTTGTTAGGCAAATTCTTTGGCTGTTACGCCAACATATGCATCCTTCCTCTTTGGAATGTTAGGGTTACTTCCGCTACTACCCCATCCTCCTGCATCGTATTTTGGAGGATTAGAGAGCTATTGTCGAGGTGTACGAGTTTTATGGAGGAGAGTTCGCCTTCGACGGTGATATTCAAGACCGACTCCTTATCGTTGGAAAGCAGAGAATATGTACCCACAAGAGTCTCGCCCGTCTCGCCATTCTCATCCTCGTAGATATTGGCCCTAAAAGAGCCATCGGAGACAAAACAAAACTCGCACCACATACCCAGCTGCGACGGCGAGAAGTCCATCGAAACCCCCTCGGTTTGCATATTGACGCCCGAGAGCATCCAATGGCCCACAATCAAATCGGCAGGTTCGGGCTCTCCCTCGCACGAGGTGAGGGCAAAGAGCGATGTGCAAAATGCAACAAATAGAGTAAAGATTGATTTTTTCATAATTATCAGGGTTTTATGATTAAATTAAAAAAACTATGTTCTATGGTAAGATGCACAAGGGGGCCGAAATGTTGCACGAGGCGCAATTGTTTCTGACAAAAGTCCAACAATCTGCGTTTTACTCCGCCACTCCGCACGCCACCCACCCCTATTGTGGGCAAATTTTTCTTCGCAAAATTTTCGGCGGTAAATATATATATATATATATCGAATTCTGCAAGAGAAATTGCCACAAAGTGCTTGGGAGTGTGCGTTTGTGTCACAAAGTCGTTCTTTTCGAAGCTTTTAGTAAAAAGCTTTTTTGCGACTTTTCTTTTGCGACTTTTTATAAAAAGTCGCCCAAAAATTTTTAAGAGATACTTCGTATCGCTTCTTTAATTGAAAATTGACAATGGAAAATGGAAAATTAAGGTGCGCCCAACGGGCGCAGTGTTAAAAATTTGTGCCAAAGGCACACCACAATTGACCAGACTGTGTCTGCTCTAAAATGCTCCCGCTCGGTATAGTCTGCAAGCAGACCCTACCCTCGCTTACTCGCATTTGCTTCAACTTTCAATTCTCAATTCTCGGACGCATCGCGCCCGCAGGCGTCAGAGTGACTCTTTTGTGCTGGGATTATTCCCACTCCCCAAAAAAGCATAACACGAGATAAGTGCAAGGCATACAAGAAAGCGGACTCCGCAGTTTGCTTATCGCAAATGAGGAGTCCGCTTATCGCAGTATAACGAAGCAATCGCTCGTGTTATGCTTTTTTGGCGCCGGTCTTAACAGCCTTCACCTTAGCCCCCGAAGTCTTGGCAGCAGTTGCTTTGGGGGCTGCGGGCTTCTTGGCAGCAGGTTTCTTCTCTGCCTTAGGAGCCTCTGCAACAACCTCTGCACCCTCTACTACCTCAGCGTCCTGAGCCTTCTTTGCGCGGCTACGACGAGTTTTGGGAGCTGCTGCTTTGGGTGCTACACCCTCAACATAGGTCTCGTTGAAGTCTACGAGCTCGATGATACACATCTCAGCAGCGTCACCTACGCGGAAACCGGTGTGAAGAATACGAGTGTAACCACCGGGACGGTCAGCAATCTTAGGAGCTACTACGCGGAACAACTCGGTGGTAGCAAATTTGTCTTTCAAGTAGCTGAAAACAACACGACGCTGGTGGGTGGTGTCCTCTTTCGATTTGGTAATGATAGGCTCAACAAACTTTTTCAGAGCCTTTGCTTTTGCCACAGTGGTCTCGATGCGTTTGTGGAGAATAAGGCTTGCAGCCATATTCGACATCAACGCTTTGCGGTGCGAAGCCTGACGACCCAAGTGGTTTACTTTCTTATTGTGTCTCATAGATTAATTGTTCTTTTTTGTGGGTTATTCCTTATCCAACTTGTAGGGCGTAACATCCATACCAAAGTGGAGGTTCAAAGATGCCAAGAGGTCATCCAACTCGGTGAGCGACTTCTTACCAAAGTTACGGAACTTCAACAAATCGTTGCGATTGTAACGAACCAAGTCACCAATAGTATCTACCTCGGCAGCCTTCAAGCAGTTCAGAGCGCGTACCGAAAGATCCTGATCGGAAAGTTTGGTTTTAAGAAGCTGACGCATGTGCAATACGCTCTCGTCAAACTCCTCGGTGGGCGAAGTCTCCTCCATATTGAGGGTAATCTTCTCGTCCGAGAAGAGCATCAAGTGGTGGATGAGAATCTTAGCAGCCTCTTTCAGAGCCTCTTTGGGATGAATAGAGCCATCGGTAGTAACCTCAATGTTGAGTTTGTCGTAGTCGGTCTTCTGCTCAACACGATAGGGCTCAACAGAGTACTTAACATTGATGATAGGGGTGTGAATCGAGTCGATGGGCAACAAACCAAACTCAGCATCTACGGGACGGTTCTCCTCAGCGGGAACATAACCGCGGCCCTTGCCGATAGTCAAATCAATGGTCAATTTGGTATCGGGAGTGAGGTGGCAGATTACCAACTCGGGATTCAACACTTTGAAGTTCGAAAGGAAGTTCGAGATATAGCCTGCGGTGAGCTCGGTCTGGCCTGCTACATTGATAGTAACCTTCTCCGACTCTGCGCTCTCAACCGTGCGGATGAAACGCACCTGTTTGAGATTCAGGACAATATCAATCATTCCCTCCATAACTCCGGGGATGGCGGCAAACTCGTGGTCGACACCAGCAATCTTTACGGTGGTGATTGCATAACCCTCCAACGAGGAGAGCAACACCCTGCGCAAAGCATTACCAATGGTCATACCGAAACCGGGCTCCAAAGGACGGAATTCAAACTTTCCGAATGTGGAGGTGGATTCGAGCATAATCACCTTCTCGGGTTTCTGGAATGCTAAAATTGCCATAATTGTTTATCCTTTCTTATTTAGTTAAGTACTATTTCGAGTACAACTCAACGATTAACTGCTCCTTGATGTTCTCAGGAATATCCTCACGCTCGGGACGCTGCAAGAATTTACCGCTGAGGGTCTCAGCGTTCCACTCCAACCATGCGTACTGGTTTGCGCGGTGACCTGCAAGGCTCTCGGTGATGGTTTCGAGAGTTTTCGATTTCTCACGAACAGCTACAACATCACCTGCTTTGAGGCTGTACGAAGGAATGTTTACAACATTACCGTTAACGGTGATGTGACGGTGCGACACCAACTGGCGTGCAGCAGCACGAGTGGGAGCAATACCAAGACGGTATACTACATTGTCGAGGCGGCTTTCGAGCAATTTCAAAAGGTTCTCACCGGTGATACCACCCATTGCGGCAGCCTTATCGAATGCGTTGTGGAACTGACGCTCCAACAAACCGTAGGTATATTTTGCTTTCTGTTTCTCGTTCAGCTGGGTACCGTACTCCGAAACTTTTTTGCGTTTGCGGTTCAGACCGTGCTGACCGGCAGGATAGTTCTTCTTATCGAGAACCTTGTCTGCACCAAAAATAGGCTCGCCAAACTTACGAGCGATTTTACTTTTTGGACCTGTATATCTAGCCATTGTTCTTCTTGTTTTACTTGTGTTGAAACTAAATGTTTACTCTCTCCTTCTGCGCGTCGGAATTATACACGACGGCGGTTAGGAGCGCGGCAACCGTTGTGGGGAAGTGGAGTAACATCGATAATCTCCATTACGGTGATACCTGCACCGTCGATGGTACGGATTGCCGACTCACGACCCTGACCGGGACCTTTTACATAAACTTTTACTTTACGCAAGCCCAAGTCGTATGCAACTTTTGCACAGTCAGCGGCTGCGGTCTGTGCTGCGTAGGGAGTGTTCTTCTTCGAACCACGGAAGCCCATCTTACCTGCCGAACTCCAACTGATAACCTCGCCTGCACCGTTGGTGATGGTGATGATTACATTGTTGAAAGTCGAGTGTACGAAAGCCATACCGACTGCGTCTACTTTTACTACGCGCTTCTTAACTGATACTGGTTTCTTTGCCATAACTCTCTACTTAAATTATTTAGTTGCTTTTTTCTTGTTTGCTACGGTCTTCTTCTTACCCTTGCGAGTACGAGCGTTGTTTTTGGTGCTCTGACCACGAACGGGAAGACCAAGACGGTGACGGATACCACGGTAGCAACCGATGTCCATCAATCGTTTAATGTTGAGCTGTACGAGCGAACGGCACTCACCCTCAACTTTGATACCGCTCTCGGCGATAGCGTTACGGATTGCACCAACCTGCTCATCGGTCCAGTCGTCTACCTTGGTGTTGTAGTCGATACCGGCCATATCAAGAATCATGCGTGCGGTGCTGCGACCAATACCATAAATATAGGTCAAGCCGATTTCGCCGCGTTTATTTTTGGGTAAATCTACACCTACTATACGTGCCATAAATTTTCTTTTTCTTCTTTTTGGTTAATTACTTTTGGCGCATTTTGAATTTAGGATTCTTCTTGCAAATAACATAGAGGTGGTTGCCACGCTTTACGATTTTGCAATCCTCGCTTCTTTTCTTAATTGATGCTCTAACTTTCATCTTTGAAAAGTTTTTAATTTAGTTTGTTTTTGTGGCATAATCTCCTGTCCGAAAGGTCTAACCAAAAGTAGCGACTGTCACACTCTATACTCTCTTTCTGTTTCTCGTGACACCAACACAACCTTGTTGTCTTGCTTGCCACTCTGTGCAACACTCTATACTCTTAATCCCTTTATTCTCGGCGGGAGGTTATTTGTAACGGAACGAGATGCGACCTTTGGTCAAATCATAGGGCGACATCTCAACCTTTACTTTGTCACCGGGAAGAATCTTGATGTAGTGCATCCTCATCTTTCCCGAGATGTGGGCGATAATAACATGGCCGTTGTCCAGCTCCACGCGAAACATTGCGTTGCTGAGCGCCTCCACGATAGTTCCGTCCTTTTCGATAGCAACTTGCTTTGCCATAAGAGTTCTTGTTTTGTTTTTGTTACGAAATTCCTTTTTTCTGTTTAGCGCGCAAAGATAACAATTTTCTTTGGATTACCAAATTTTCAACAAGTTACGCTTTGCCGATAGCCTTTTCAATGATGTCGAAGTCGGTCAGCACATCTGCCTCACCGTTGCGTATTGCCACCGCAAACTCGAAGTGAGCCGAGGGTTTCCTATCCTTCGTACGAACAGTCCAACCATCTCGCTCAAAGACCACATTCTTGGAACCCATATTGATCATCGGCTCGATGCAGATGACCATACCCTCCTTCAACAGAGGGCCTGTGCCCCTTCGTCCGTAGTTGGGAACCTCGGGCGACTCGTGCATCTTCCTGCCCAAGCCGTGCCCCACAAGCTCGCGAACCACTCCGTAGCCATACTTCTCGGCGTGTGCCTGCACCGCTGCCGAAATATCGCCTACACGATTGCCGGCAACAGCCTGCTCAACACCCTTGATAAGCGACTCCTTGGTCACTCGTAAGAGCTGCTCCACCTCGGGAGCAATCTCGCCCACACCAAAGGTGTATGCCGAGTCGCCATAGAAGCCTTTCAGGATAGTACCGCAATCCACCGACACCACATCCCCCTCTTTGAGGGCATAGTTCGATGGGATACCGTGAACTACATTCTCGTTTACCGACACGCAGAGCGTATTCGGAAAACCTCCGTAGCCAAGGAAGCCTGGAACTGCTCCGTGCGAACGGATGAACTCCTCGGCAATCCTATCCAGCTCCAAAGTTGTAACTCCGGGGCGGATATGTTTGCCCACCTCAGCAAGCGTTGCGCTCACCAAAAGGTTGTTCTCACGCAGCAGTTCGACCTCTTCCTTTGTTTTGAGATATATCATTGATAGATTCTCTCTTTTTTGAACTCTTACTTCAAGTAAGCCCAGATTGAAAAATTAGTAGCGACCTTTGATCCTACCGGTCTTCATCAGACCGTCGTAGTGACGAAGGAGCAAGTAGCTTTCAACCTGTTTGAGAGTGTCGAGAACAACACCTACCAAGATCAGCAGCGAAGTACCTCCGAAGAAGAGCGCAAACTGACGGTTGATACCGATCATCTCGGCGAATGCGGGCAAGATAGCCACAACTGCCAAGAAAATCGAACCGGGAAGGGTGATTCTCGTCATGATGGTGTCGATGTAGCTACGGGTCTCCTTGCCGGGTTTAACACCGGGAATGAAGCCACCGTTACGCTTCAAATCGTCAGCCATCATTTGGGGATTCACAATAATTGCTGTGTAGAAGTAAGTAAACGCGAACACCAAGAGTGCAAAGGTAAAGTTATACCAGAAACCGGTGTAGTTGTTGAATGCAGCAGCGATACCGCGAGTTGACTCCCAGTTGCCAAACAACATGGGGATGAACATCAATGCCTGAGCAAAGATGATAGGCATAACATTCGCAGCGTTCACTTTGAGGGGGATGTACTGACGCACGCCACCGTACTGCTTGTTACCAACAATGCGTTTTGCATACTGTACGGGAATCTTGCGGGTTGCCTGCACAAGTGCAATAGCAGCCATAAAGATGAAGTACAGCAGTACAAACTCTACAACCAACATTACCCAGCCACCGGTAGCGGCATTGGTCCTTGCGTCCAACTCTGCCAAAAGGGCGTGGGGCAGACGAGCAACGATACCCACCATAATGATGAGCGAAACACCGTTACCAAGACCTTTGTCGGTAATCTTCTCACCCAACCACATCACGAACATAGTGCCGGCAATAAGCACGATGAGTGCGGTGAAGATGAAGAAGGCGTTATACTCCATAACGAAGGCACCGGGTGCCTGAGCGTGCAGGTTAGCAAGATAAGCGGGACCTTGCAAGCAAAGCACTGCAATAGTCAAATATCTTGTAATTTGGTTCATCTTGCGGTGACCGCTCTCGCCCTCGCGCTGCAACCTCTGGAAGTAGGGAACTACTATACCCAAAAGCTGCACGATAATCGAAGCCGAGATGTAGGGCATTACACCGAGTGCGAAGATAGACGCATTCGAGAACGCACCACCCGAGAAGATATCCAACAGACCCATCAAACCGTCGGCGGTCTGAGCGCTCATTGCACTGAGGGCGTTGGGATCAATACCGGGAATCACCACAAAACTTCCGAACCTATATATAAGAATAAGGCCAATTGTGTAGAGAATCCTCTTACGCAACTCCTCAATCTTAAATATATTCTTAATGGTTTCGACAAGTTTCATCGCTTAACTTTGTTAATCTGGTTGTAATTTAGAGTTTCTCAATTTTACCACCCTTAGCCTCGATAGCAGCAATTGCGCTCTGGCTGAAAGCGTGTGCGGTTACATTGAGTGCTTTGGTTACCTCACCCTTACCGAGGATTTTCACCCTGCTGTTCTTCGAAATGAAGCCAGCCTCGATGAGAGTCTCGATATTGATGTCGGTAATGTTTTTGTTGGCAGCCAACGCTTCGAGAGTGTCCAAGTTAATAGGCTTGTACTCAACTCGTTTGATGTTGGTGAAACCAAACTTAGGCATACGGCGCTGCAAAGGCATCTGACCGCCCTCGAAGCCCAGCTTGTGGCTGTAACCCGAACGCGACTGAGCACCTTTGTGACCGCGTGTGGAGGTACCACCGTGACCCGAACCCTGACCGCGGCCAATCCTCTTCTCGTGGTGAGTCGAACCTGCTGCGGGTTTAAGATTGCTTAAATTCATCGTTATTCTCTTTTTTTTGCTTTTTTACTTAGTGTGAACTTTACTCTTTAACGGTCTCAACCTTAACCAGATGTTTAACCTTGTTAATCATACCGAGGATGATGGCCGAATCCTCGTGCTCAACGGTCTGGTTTACTTTGTGAAGACCAAGTGCGTCGAGGTTGCTGCACTGGTTCTTAGTCTGACCAATGCGGCTCTTTACCTGAGTGATTTTCAATCTTGCCATAATTTCTTCCTTTCTCGATTAGCCGTTAAATACTTGATTCATAGAGATACCACGCAACTGAGCTACCGATGCAGCGTCGCGCAACTCCATAAGTGCGCCAACGGTTGCTTTCACCAAGTTGTGGGGGTTCGACGAACCTTTGCTTTTTGCAAGTACATTGTGGATACCTACACTCTCGAATACTACACGCATCGCACCACCTGCCTTAACACCGGTACCAGGAGCTGCGGGGCGCATAAGTACCTGCGAACCACCGAAACGGAACTCCTGCGAGTGAGGAATGGTGCCGTTGATTACGGGAATCTTAACGAGGTTCTTCTTTGCGTCCTCTACACCTTTTGCAATTGCCGACTGAACTTCGCTCGCTTTGCCAAGACCGTAGCCTACAACGCCAGCCTCGTTACCAACAACTACGATTGCAGAAAAACTCATTGTGCGACCACCTTTGGTAGTCTTCGACACCCTCTGGATTGCTACGAGCCTGTCTTTCAGTTCGAGGTCGCTTGTTCTTACTTTGATATTACTGTTTGCCATAGTTGCTTCTTAGAATTTAAGACCGCCTTCACGAGCGGCGTCTGCCAACATTTTTACTCTTCCGTGGTAGAGGTAGCCGTTACGGTCGTACGATACAGCCTCGATGCCTTTTGCAAGTGCAACCTCAGCGATGCGTTTGCCAACCATTTTTGCCTGCTCAATACCATTTACTTTCTGTGCTGCCTCTGCAATCTCTTTGTCCAACGACGAAGCTGCTGCAAGAGTTACACCCTTAGTGTCGTCAATCAACTGTACATAGATCTGCTTGTTGCTGCGGAATACAGTCATACGAGGTCTTGCTGCGGTACCCTCAACTACTTTGCGGATACGCATTTTAATCCTCTCTCTTCTTTCGATTTTATTCAATGCCATATTTACGCGATTTTACTATTTAGCGTTAGCAGACTTACCAGCCTTACGACGCAAGGTTTCACCAATAAATTTAATACCTTTACCTTTGTAGGGCTCGGGTTTGCGGAACGAGCGAATCTTTGCAGCAACCTGACCAACAAGTTGTTTGTCGATGCTCTTGAGAGTGAGAATAGGGTTGCCCTTCTTCTCCTGCTGCACCTCAGCCTTAACCTCGGCGGGCAACATCAGGAAAATATCGTGCGAATAACCCAAAGAGAGTTTCAACAGCTGACCGTCAACCTCTGCTTTGAAACCAACACCTACGAGCTCCTGTTTAATCTCGTAGCCTTTCGAAACGCCCACTACCATATTGTTGATAAGTGCGCGGTACAAGCCGTGCATCGAGCGGTGGCGTGGCTGGTTCGTAGGACGAGTTACTGTCAATACGCTACCCTCAACGGTTACGGTGATGTCAGTGTCTACTTTCTGGCTCAACGCACCAAGAGGTCCTTTCACGCTTACCACATTGTTAGCAGCAACCTCAACGGTTACGCCTGCGGGCAAGTTTACAGGTAATTTACCAATTCTTGACATGTTTTTGTTTGTTTTTGTGAAGTTAATACTAGTAGATGTAGCAGAGTACCTCGCCACCTACATTTTCCTGACGCGCTTTTTTGTCGGTCATAATACCTTTGGGAGTCGAAACGATAGCGATACCAAGACCGTTCTGAACCTTAGGCATATCGGCTGCCGAAGAGTAGCGACGAAGACCGGGACGCGATACGCGCTCCAAACCCTTGATAGCGCACTGCTTGGTCTGGGGGTGGTACTTCAACGCAATTTTGATAGTCGAAAAGCCCTTCTCGTTCTTGTCAAACTTGTAGGCGAGGATGTAACCCTGTTCGTAGAGAATCTTGGTCATCTCTTCCTTCATTTTTGAACCGGGAGCTTCAACCGTTTTGTGGTTGGCTTTCGCCGCGTTTCTAATCCTCGTGAGGAAATCCGCAATAGGATCTGTCATAGTTGTAATGGATTAAAAGTTAAAAATGCAGTTAATTATTTAGAGTTCAGCACCTTACTCATTCGCCCGCCGCTCCGCATCAGCCTTGTTTTTACCTCGCTTTTGCCTCGTTTTGAGCTCCGTTTCGGCGCCTCTCTCTTAGCACCTCAATTGCCGACCACCCCCAAAAGGGGATAGTCGGCAATGTTGGTGTTTTGTGTTTTTCGCTTTTTAAGCCGCCAAAGATAGGAACTTTTTGTGGATAAATTGCAAACTTTCGGGCAGAAATTCAACATTTTACGATTTCTTAACCCTCGGACTTTCTCTCTTGCCAGTCCCTCGCCACCCATAACAGCGGCTCCGAACTCGCAAGCTTCTCGCCTTTTTGTCGGCAATCTACCTCAGCCCCCTCCTCGGCTCTGCCACTACCACGAAGCCTTCTTCACACCGGGGATAAGACCGTTGGAAGCCATCTCGCGGAACTGAATACGGCTCAAACCAAACTGGCGCATGTAGCCTTTGGGACGACCGGTAATCTGGCAGCGGTTGTGCTGGCGGATGGGGTTCGAGTTGCGGGGCAATTTCGAAAGAGCCTGCCAAGCCTCCATCTCGTTCATCTCACCTGCCTTAACAGCGGCAGCGATAGCCTCACGCTTTGCAGCATAACGCTGAGCGAGTTTAACGCGTTTTACCTCGCGTGCTTTCATTGATTCTTTTGCCATACCTTATGCTTTTTTAGCGTTTTTGAATGGAAGACCAAACTCACGGAGAAGAGCGTAACCCTCCTCGTCGGTGTTTGCGGTAGTTACGAAGCAAATCTCCATACCGAGAATCTTGGTGATCTTATCGATGTCGATCTCGGGGAAGATGATCTGCTCTTTGATACCGAGGGTGTAGTTACCCTGACCGTCAAATTTCTCGTTGATGCCTTTGAAGTCGCGGATACGGGGAAGCGCAACTGCGATAAGCCTCTCCAAGAACTCGTACATGCGGTCGCCACGGAGGGTTACACGCACGCCAACGGGCATACCTTTACGGAGTTTGAAGTTCGAAATGTCCTTGCGCGAGCGAGTCTGAACTGCTTTCTGACCAGCAATAATCGAGAGTTCTTCCTGAGCAATCTCGATGAGTTTCTTGTCAGCAACAGCCTCACCAACACCCTCATTGAGGACGATTTTCTGCAATTTGGGTACCTGCATAATGCTCTTGTAACCAAATTCTTTCATAAGGGCAGGTACAATCTGCTCCTTATAAGTCGTTTTGAGTGTAGGAATGTAAGCCATTATTTAATCTCCTCTCCTGATTTTTTAGCGTAACGAACAAGTTTACCGTTCTCACCCTCCTTGCGACCTACGCGAGTAGGTTTGCCGGTTTTGGGGTCTACGAGCATAAGGTTCGAAATGTGAATGGGAGCCTCCTGCTCAACAATACCGCCCTGGGTGTTCTTGGCACTGGGTTTGGTGTGTTTTTTGATAATGTTGAAACCCTCAACGATTGCGCGCTGATTCTTGGTATCTACCTCCAAAACACGACCGGTTTTCTCTTTGCTTTTGCTACCGCCCGATACTACGAAAACGGTATCACCTTTTTTGATATGCAATTTCATACTACTAATCGGTTTTTAGGATTACAATACTTCGGGTGCAAGCGAGATGATCTTCATATACTGGTCGCGCAACTCACGAGCAACGGGACCAAAGATACGAGTACCACGCATCTCACCCTGACCGTTCAACAATACTACCGCGTTGTCGTCGAAACGAATGTACGAACCGTTAGCACGGCGAATCTCCTTCTTGGTTCTAACTACAACCGCTTTCGATACGGTACCCTTCTTGATGTCGCCCGAAGGGGTTGCGCTCTTGACGGTCACAACGATTTTGTCGCCAATCGAGGCGTACTTCTTCTTGGTACCGCCCAAAACACGGATGCAAAGAACCTCTTTTGCACCACTGTTGTCGGCTACTACCAATCTGCTTTCCTGTTGTATCATGACTATTTAGCTCTTTCAATAATTTCTACTAATCTCCAACGCTTAGTCTTGCTCAGAGGTCGCGTCTCCATAATCTTAACGGTGTCGCCCTCGTTGCAGGTGTTCTGCTCGTCCTCAGCCACAAAGCGAGTGGTCTTGTTTACGAACTTACCATAGATAGGGTGTTTTACCTTACGGTGAACTGCAACGACGATGGACTTCTCCATCTTATTGCTGACTACCACACCGATTCTCTCTTTTCTAAGATTTCTTTCCATAGCCTCAATTAACATTTAGTGTTTTTCTGGTGCAGTACAGTCTTCATACGAGCGATGTCTCTGCGAGCTTTCTTAATAACGGAGGTATCCTCCACGGGAGATACGGCATGATTTACCTTCAAAGTGGCAAGTTTTGCCTGCTCAGCCTCGATGCGCTCTACCAAATCGGCTACTGCCATCTCTTTTACTTCTGCTGTTTTCATAACTTTTCTTGTCTGCTTTTAAGGTTTAACTATTCTGCGTAATCTCTGCGTACAATGAGTTTGGTCTCGATGGGCAACTTCTGTGCGCCAAGGCGGAGAGCCTCTTTTGCAATCTCGAAGGGTACACCCTCAATCTCAAACATGATACGGCCGGGAGTAACAGGAGCAACATAGCCCTCGGGGTTACCTTTACCTTTACCCATACGAACCTCAGCGGGTTTCTTGGTGATGGGCTTGTCGGGGAAGATTCGAATCCAAATCTGACCCTCGCGTTTCATATAACGCACGATAGCCTGACGAGCTGCCTCAATCTGACGACCGGTAATCCAGGTCGAATCCATAGCTTTCAGACCGAACGAACCGAACGCAAGCTGGTTGCCACGCTGTGCAAGACCTTTCATGCGTCCTTTCTGCATTCTTCTAAATTTAGTCCTTTTTGGTTGTAACATTGTCTTATCTTATTTAGAAGTGTTCCTATTTGTTATTATTGTTTCTCCTGCGTTTGTTGTTGCGGTCGCCGCGGGGTTTGCCACCACGCTGCTCGCCCTGTGCAGGACCTGCTACCGACGAAGCGCCAGCAATCTCGAACAAATCGCGTTTGCCATATACCTCACCTACGCAAATCCATACCTTAACACCGAGGATACCAACTTTGGTAAGAGCCTCAGCAAGGCAGTAATCTACATCGGCACGGAAGGTGTGCAGAGGAATACGACCCTCTTTGTAGGTCTCGCTACGAGCCATCTCGGCGCCACCAATACGACCGCTGATCTGGATCTTGATACCCTCAGCGCCCATACGCATGGTCGATGCGATGGTGGTTTTGATAGCACGACGGTACGATACACGACCCTCCAACTGGCGAGCCAACTGATTAGCAACGATTACAGCATCAATCTCGGGGCGTTTAACCTCGAAGATGTTGATCTGAACCTCTTTGCCGGTGAGTTTCTTCAACTCCTCTTTCAGTTTATCAACCTCCTGACCACCTTTACCGATAATCAAACCGGGACGAGCGGTGCTGATGGTTACGGTCACGAGTTTGAGTGTGCGCTCAATAATGATTTTCGAAATGCTAGCCTTTGCAAGACGGGCATTGAGGTAGGTACGAATTTTCGAGTCCTCAACCAAGCGGGTTGAAAAATCTTTGCCGCCGTACCAGTTGGAATCCCAACCACGGATGATACCAAGGCGGTTTGCAATTGGATTAACTTTCTGTCCCATCTTCTTACTCAGCTGATTTAGTTTCTACTACCATTTTGTCTACAATAATCGTAACGTGGTTGGAACGCTTACGAATGCGGTGTGCGCGACCCTGGGGGGCGGGCTGGATGCGTTTGAGCATACGACCACCATCTACCTTAATCTCTTTAACGCAGAGTTTGGTATCCTCCAAGCGCTCGCTGGGGTTCTTTGCCTCCCAGTTGGCAATAGCCGAACGGAGGAGTTTCTCCAACCTCACCGAAGCCTCTTTCTTCGAGTAGCGAAGAAGAGCCAACGCTTTATTTACCTCTACGCCGCGAACGGTGTCGGCAACGATACGCATCTTGCGGGGCGAGGTAGGGCAATCACGCAGCGAGGCAACAGCCACCTGCTTCTTTGCGGCCTTCATTTGCTCGGCCATTTGATATTTTCTTGCTCCCATATCCTACTTTATTTTTTTCTGTTACCGGCGTGACCGCGGAAGGTGCGTGTGGGTGCGAACTCTCCGAGTTTGTGGCCTACCATATTTTCAGTTACATAAACGGGTATAAACTTGTTACCGTTGTGTACAGCAATTGTCTGACCTACGAAGTCGGGCGAAATCATACTTGCCCTCGACCAAGTCTTAATTACGGTCTTCTGATTGCTCTCGTTCTGAGCGATAACCCTCTGTTCGAGTTTGGGCTCAATGAACGGTCCTTTTTTAAGTGAACGACTCATTATGCTACTATTTTTTTATTTTGTTTTCTTGGAGATAATGAATTTGCTGGTGGTCTTCTTAGGATTGCGAGTCTTGTAACCCTTAGCCAACAGACCTTTGCGCGAACGGGGGTGACCACCGCTTGAACGACCTTCACCACCACCCATGGGGTGATCAACAGGGTTCATGGTTACACCACGGTTGTGAGGCCTGCGACCGAGCCAACGCTTCCTACCGGCTTTACCGTGCTGTTCGAGGCTGTGGTCGGGGTTCGACACAGCACCTACGGTTGCGCGGCAAGTGCAGAGAACCATACGGGTCTCGCCCGAAGGAAGTTTAATAATAGCATATTTACCCTCGCGAGCCAAAAGCTGTGCGTAGGTACCAGCCGAGCGAGCCAATACTGCGCCCTGACCGGGGTAGAGTTCGATTGCGTGGATAATGGTACCAAGAGGAATGTTTGCCAAAAGCAAAGTGTTACCTACCTCGGGTGCTACACCCTCGCCGCTCAATACGGTCTGACCTACTTTGAGGCCGTTGGGAGCCAAAATGTAGCTCTTCGAACCATCTGCGTAAACAATCAGAGCGATACGAGCCGAACGGTTGGGGACGTACTCGATGGTTGCAACAGTTGCAGCCATACCATCTTTTGCGCGTTTGAAGTCAATTACACGGTACATCTGTTTGTGACCACCACCGATGTAACGAACGGTCATCTTACCGGCGTGGTTGCGACCACCGCTGCTCTTCTTGGGTTCGAGCAACGATTTCTCAGGCACCGAGCAGGTAATATCCGTAAAGGTACCTGCGATTTTATGTCTTGTTCCCGGAGTAATGGGATTAAACTTTTTTACTGCCATCTCTCAATTAGATATTACTGTAGAAATCAATAGTATCGCCCTCTTTCAAGGTTACGATTGCTTTTTTCACTGCATTGGTGCGACCAACCAAGTAGCCAGCCTTGGTGTAGCGAGCTTTGAGCTTACCCTTAGTATTGATGGTGTTTACGCTCTCAACTACTACATTGTACATCTGCTCTACGGCTGCGCGAATCTCCAATTTGTTAGCCCTGCGGTCAACGATAAAACCATACTGACCGAGTTTCTCGCCCTGACCTGCCATTTTCTCGGTCAAGATGGGTTTGATAATTACATTCATTGTCTGTTCGGTTTTTTAGTGATTAGAAATTCTCGTTTACCTTAGCCAATGCGCTCTCGGTGAACAACATCACACCTGCATTCATAACATCGTAGGTGTTGAGGTTGTCAGCCTGCATTACCTTCACTTTGGGAAGGTTGCGAACGCTCAGGCAAATGTTGTGATCGGTCTCTGCTACTACGAGCAATACCTTCTTACCAGCCAAGTTCAAAGCCTCTGCCATTGCAACGAACGATTTGGTTTTGGGAGTCTCCATAACAAAATCCTCTACAACGGTGATAGCCTCACCCTGTGCTTTGATAGAGAGTGCGCTGCGGCGTGCAAGCGATTTGAGCTTCTTGTTGAGTTTGAAGCTGTAATCGCGGGGTACGGGACCGAAAATGCGACCGCCGCCGGGGAAGAGAGGCGAAAGGATGCTACCTGCACGAGCACCGCCTGTGCCTTTCTGTCGTTTGAGTTTGCGGGTCGAACCTGCTACCTCGTTACGCTGTTTTGCTTTGTGGGTACCCTGACGCTGGTCAGCCAAGTACTGCTTAACAGCCAAGTAGATAGCGTGAGTGTTGGGCTCGATGCCGAAGACCTCCTGCGAAAGAACTGCTTTCTTCGAGGTCTGGGTTCCTGTGGTGGTGTAAATTGTAAGTTCCATCTCCTCAATCCTACTTTTCAATGATTACATAAGTACCTTTTGCACCGGGAATCGAACCTTTAACCAAGAGAAGGTTGTTCTCGGCAATAACTTTGAGGACTTTAAGGTTCTGAACCTTAACCCTCTCACCGCCGGTCTGACCGGGCAAGCGTTTGCCCTTGAAGACACGCGAAGGATACGAAGATGCACCAAGCGAACCGGGCTTACGCTGACGGTTGTGCTGACCGTGGGTCTGACCACCTACACCGGCAAAGCCGTGGCGTTTTACAACACCCTGATAGCCTTTACCTTTCGATACGCCCACTACATCTACCCAGTCACCCTCTACGAAGGTGTCGGCAACGGTGAGCACCTGACCCAAGGTCACCTCGGTGAACTCTTTGAACTCCACCAATTTGGCTTTGGGGGTAACACCCGATTTGCCAAAGTGACCTAACAAGCTTTTGCTGGTGTGTTTTTCACTCTTCTCGCCATAGGCAATCTGAACTGCGGAGTAACCATCTTTCTCCTCGTTCTTGATTTGCGTAACTACACAGGGACCAGCCTCAATAACAGTGCATGGTATATTTTTACCCTCGGCACTGAAAACGGAAGTCATTCCGATTTTTTTTCCAATAAGTCCTGACATTTTAACCTGTCTTTAATTACTTGTTGTTATTAATAAAAAAGTGTGTTTGTGTAAAGTTTCTTCTTTTACATCTTGTGCTCTCTGCTTGGACAAAAAGGTGTGCTCCTCGCGCGTGCGTATTATATTATAGGTATCGGGCAAGGAGCGCCACTGTTTCATCCTCTTCTCTTATCAGACTTTGATGTTTACCTCAACACCCGAAGGCAACTCCAACTTCATAAGAGCGTCGATAGTCTTGGGGGTTGAACTGTAAATATCAAGAATCCTCTTGAAGGTGCAGAGCTGGAACTGCTCGCGTGCTTTCTTGTTAACGAAAGTCGAACGGTTCACAGTGAAAATCTTTTTCTGAGTAGGAAGTGGAATAGGACCGCTAACTACTGCGCCTGTCGATTTCACAGTTTTTACGATTTTCTCGGCCGATTTGTCAACCAAGTTGTGATCGTAAGATTCGAGTTTGATTCTAATTTTCTGACTCATGGTTATTTATTCTTCTATTATTCCAATTCTTGTTTTTTGCCACCGCATTTCTCGATAACCTCTTTTGCTACATTCTGAGGTACCTCGTCGTAGTGCGAGAACTCCATAGTCGAGGTTGCGCGGCCCGAAGAGAGTGTACGCAAAACGGTAACATAGCCGAACATACCCGACAGGGGCACTTTCGCTTTGATAGCCGTTGCAACACCTTTGCTCTCGGTACCCTCAATCTGACCACGGCGTTTGTTCAAGTCGCCGATGATGTCACCCATATACTCCTCGGGAGTAACAACCTCCACTTTCATAATGGGCTCCTTCAATACGGGATGGCACTTGGGAGTAGCCTCACGGAAACCGTTACGAGCGCAAATCTCGAACGAAAGAGCATCGGAGTCTACGGGGTGGAACGAACCGTCCTTCAAGGTTACCTTCATCGAATCGATGCCGAAGCCAGCCAAAGGACCGTTGGCCATAGCCGACTCGAAACCTTTCTGAACAGCGGGGATGAACTCCTTAGGTACATTACCGCCCTTAACCTCATCGATGAACTGCAAGCCCTGAACGCCCTCGTCTGCGGGACCAATCTCGAAGATGATGTCCGCAAATTTACCGCGACCACCAGACTGTTTCTTGAATACCTCGCGCATCTGGAAGGTGCCATTGAGAGCCTCCTTGTACGATACCTGGGGAGCACCTACATTAATCTCAACACCAAACTCCCTGCGGAGACGGTCGATAATAATATCGAGGTGCAACTCACCCATACCGCTAATAATGGTCTGGCCACTATCCTGGTCGGTCTTAACGGTAAAGGTAGGATCCTCCTCAGCCAACTTACCGAGTGCGATACCGAGTTTATCCAAGTCTTTCTGAGTCTTAGGCTCAACAGCGATACCGATAACGGGCTCGGGGAAGGTCATCGACTCCAAAGTAATCTGTTTGTCCTCAATGCAGAGGGTATCACCGGTGCGAACATCCTTGAAACCAACTACTGCACAGATGTCGCCTGCGCCGATGGTATCCATAGGATTCTGCTTGTTGGCGTGCATCTGGTAGATACGGCTGATACGCTCCTTCTTGCCCGAACGGGTGTTGAATACATAGGTACCAGCATCGAGTTTACCCGAGTAGATACGGATGAATGCCAAGCGACCTACATAGGGGTCGGTAGCAATCTTGAACGCGAGTGCGCAGAAGGGATCATCCTCGGTGGGGTAACGCTTAACAGCGCTCTCGTTGCGGGGATCAACACCATCGATAGCCTCGATGTCGAGGGGCGAAGGCAAGAACATCATAATCGAGTCCAACAAGAGCTGAACACCTTTGTTCTTGAACGACGAACCGCACAACATAGGGATAATCTGCATCTCGATAGTAGCCTTGCGGATAGCAGCGATAAGCTCATCGGGAGTAATCGAATCGGGATCCTCAAAGAATTTCTCCATAAGGGCCATATCGACAGTAGCAACCTCCTCTACGAGGTGTGCCCTTGCCTCCTCAACCTCTGCAAGCATATCTGCGGGAACCTCCTCGTAGGTGTAGTTCACAAGCTGATCTTTCTTTGCATCGTCGTAGATGACAGCCCTATTATATATAAGGTCTACCACACCACGGAACGACTGCTCGCTACCGATAGGCAAGGTGACAGGCACTGCGTTAGCACCAAGACGCTCCTTAACCTGTGCGCAAACATTCTGGAAGTCTGCACCGGTACGGTCCATTTTATTTACATAACCGATACGGGGAACATTGTACTTGTCAGCCTGACGCCATACGGTCTCGCTCTGGGGCTCAACACCACCAACAGCACAGAAAGTAGCCACAGCACCGTCCAAAACACGCAACGAACGCTCAACCTCTACGGTGAAGTCAACGTGTCCGGGGGTGTCGATAAGGTTGATCTGGTACTGCTTGCCTTTGTAGTTCCAGAAAGCAGTGGTAGCTGCCGAAGTAATGGTGATACCACGCTCCTGCTCCTGAACCATCCAGTCCATAGTAGCCGAACCCTCGTGAGTCTCACCAATCTTGTGAGTCTTACCGGTGTAGAACAAGATTCGCTCGGAAGTAGTGGTCTTACCAGCATCGATGTGCGCCATGATGCCGATATTACGAGTATATGTTAAATCTCTTCCCATTGAACCTATTAGAATCTGAAGTGTGCGAATGCTTTATTTGCCTCTGCCATACGGTGCATCTCCTCTTTGCGTTTGAAGGCAGCACCCTCGTTGTTGTAGGCAGCCATAATCTCACCGCAGAGTTTCTCTGCCATAGATTTACCTGCGCGCTTACGAGAATAAAGGACCAAGTTTTTCATCGAAATCGAAATCTTGCGCTCAGGACGAACCTCCATAGGTACCTGGAAGGTTGCACCACCAATACGGCGCGACTTAACCTCAACTTGGGGAGTAATATTCTCCAAGGCCTGCTTCCATACCTCCAGAGGAGCCTTGTCTGCATCCTTCATCTTCTCGCCCACCATATCCAACGCATCGTAGAAAATGGTGTATGCAATACTCTTCTTACCATCCAGCATCAAATTGTTTACAAAGCGGGTAACCATAACGTCACCAAACTTGGGGTCTGGAAGTAGAATGTGCTTTTTAGGCTTTGCTTTTCTCATTTTTCTTAAATCTTTTTAATGTGTTCTGTTACTTCTGTTGTGAGAGATTACTTTTTGGTTTGTTTGGGACGCTTAGCACCGTATTTCGAACGACGCTGACGACGACCGTCTACACCTGCGCTGTCCAATGCACCACGCACCAAGTGGTAGCGTACACCGGGGAGGTCTTTTACACGACCACCGCGCACCAAAACGATAGAGTGCTCCTGCAAGTTGTGACCTTCACCGGGAATGTAAGCATTCACCTCTTTCTGGTTGGTGAGTTTCACACGTGCAACTTTACGCATTGCCGAGTTAGGCTTCTTGGGGGTGGTGGTGTAAACACGCACGCACACGCCGCGCCTCTGAGGACATGCGTCAAGGGCGGGAGATTTACTCTTCATCTCCAACTGAACCCTGCCTTTCCTTACTAACTGTTGAATAGTTGGCATTTTACTGTTTTTTAGTCCTTTGTTTTGTTAAACATTAATTCTCGTTTCCCGTAGGGAACATCGCGTTTCCCATTTTTCGGGCCTGCAAAGATACGGCTTTTTTTTGTTCCTACAATATATATGGCAATTTTCTCACTCCATTTTGGCCGATTTTTCAGCATTTTAGCCCGTTTTTCGCCTTTTGGGCCATTCTTTTTTCTTATCGTTTTTGCAAAACCATTTGTTTCTCCTATCGTCTTTTACAAGCCACTCGCGCAACACGCTGATTGTCTGACACTTTCAAAAAACTTTGCAAAGGTTTGCAATTTCCCACGCAAATATGTTTATCTTTGTGCCTTAAAGAGTTGATGAAAAATCGAAAAAATCGCAAATAATTCAAACTTAACCATACTCACACATGGAATACAACTTCAAAGAACTCGAAGCCAAGTGGCAGCAGAAATGGCAGCAGGAGCAGACCTACCGCGTGGAGGTAGATGGCTCGAAGCCAAAGTTTTATGTGCTCGATATGTTCCCCTACCCCTCCGGTGCGGGACTTCATGTAGGACACCCTCTGGGCTACATCGCTTCGGATATCTATTCGCGCTACAAACGCTCGTGTGGTTTCAATGTGCTCCACCCTATGGGCTACGACGCATTTGGTCTGCCCGCCGAGCAGTATGCAATCCAGACGGGCCAACACCCCGCAGTAACCACCGAGCAAAATGTCAATCGCTACCGTTCGCAGCTCGACAAAATCGGCTTTTCGTACGACTGGTCGCGTGAGGTTCGCACCTGCGAGCCCGAGTATTACAAGTGGACTCAGTGGGCATTCCTCGAAATGTTCTCACACTACTACGACAACACCTTGGGCAAGGCCGAGAAAATCGAGAAACTCGTAGCTCGCTTTGCCGAGATGGGCACCAAGGGTTTGGATGTAGCCTGCTCCGAGAACCTCTCGTTCACTGCCGAGGAGTGGAACTCGTGGGATGAGGCCAAGAGGGAGGAAGTACTCCAAAACTACCGCCTCGCATTCCGTGCCGACACAATGGTAAACTGGTGTGCCGAGCTCGGTACTGTGCTTGCCAACGACGAGGTTAAGGATGGTCTTTCGGTGCGTGGCGGTTTCCCCGTTGTACAGCGCCGAATGAAACAGTGGTTGTTGCGCGTTACGGCCTATGCACCCCGCCTGTTGGAGGGCTTGGATAGGTTGGAGTGGAGCGAGTCGCTCAAAGAGATTCAGCGCAACTGGATTGGCAAGAGCACCGGTGCTCAGGTCTTCTTCGACATTGAGGGCAGCGACAAAAAACTCGAAATTTTCACCACCCGCCCCGACACCATTTTTGGTGTAACCTTTATGGTTATCGCACCCGAGCACGAGTGGGTAAAAGAGCTCACAGTGTCCGATGCCCAAAGTGAGGTGGAGGCATATTTGGAGGCTACCAAGAAGCGTTCCGAGAGGGAGCGTATCGCTGAGACCAAGCGTGTGAGCGGTGTCTTTACGGGCTCCTATGCAATCAACCCCTTCACGGGCAAGCGTATTCCTATCTATGTGAGTGACTATGTGTTGGCAGGTTATGGCACGGGCGCCATTATGGCTGTTCCCGCCCACGACTCTCGCGACTGGGCCTTTGCAAAACACTTCGGCTTGGAGATTATTCCCGTGGTTGAGGGTGGCAATGTGGAGGAGGCTTCCTACGATGCCAAAGAGGGAAAACTCATCAATTCGGACTTCATCAACGGCCTCGATGTCAAGGTTGCCATCGAGCGTATGTGGGACGAGATTGAGGCTCGCGGACTCGGTAAACGCAAGGTCAACTACCGCCTGCGCGACGCCATTTTCAGCCGCCAGCGCTATTGGGGCGAGCCCTTCCCAATCTACTACAAGAACGACATCGCCTACCCCCTTTCGGCAGAGCAGTTACCCCTCGAATTGCCCGAGGTGGAGAAGTTCACCCCCACGGCCGAGGGCGAGCCACCATTGGCACGCTCCGAGAAGTGGTACAACGCCGAGGGTTATCCCTATGAAACAAGCACAATGCCCGGTTTTGCGGGCTCTTCGGCCTACTACCTGCGCTATATGGATCCCCGCAACAACGAGGCTCTTGTGAGTCCCGAGGCGAACAACTATTGGCGCAATGTAGACCTCTATATTGGTGGTATTGAGCACGCTACGGGCCACCTTATCTACTCGCGTTTTTGGAACAAGTTCCTCTTCGACTTGGGCGTCATCTGCGAGGATGAGCCCTTCAAGAAACTCGTAAATCAGGGTATGATTCAGGGACGCTCGAACTTCGTATATCGCGTGGTGGGCACCAACAAATTCGTGTCGCTCGGAAAGCGCAAGGAGTATGAGACTCAGGAGATTCATGTGGATGTAAACATTGTGAAAAACGACATCCTCGACCTCGACGCATTCCGCGCTTGGAGGCCCGAGTTTGCCGACGCCGAATTCATCTTGGAGGATGGCAAATATGTTTGCGGCTGGGCTATTGAGAAGATGAGTAAGAGTATGTTCAATGTGGTCAATCCCGACTACATTGTCGATAACTACGGCGCCGACACGCTGCGTATGTACGAGATGTTCCTCGGCCCCTTGGAGCAGAGCAAACCCTGGGACACCAACGGTATTGACGGTGTTCACAAATTCCTGCGTCGCTTCTGGGGCAAGTTCTTCGACAAGGATGGCAACTTCGCCGTTAGCAACGAGGAGCCCACACCCGCTGAGCTCAAAACTCTCCACAAGACCATTAAGAAAGTAAGAGAAGATATCGAAAACTTCTCGTTCAACACCTCGATTGCGGCATTTATGATCTGTCTCAACGAGCTTGGAGCGTGCAACAAACGCGCGGTGTTGGAGCCCTTTGCAGTGCTCCTCTCGCCCTTCACTCCCCACATCAGCGAGGAGTTGTGGCACCTGCTGGGTAACGAGGGTTCGGTGTGTGACGCCAAGTATCCCGAGCACAACCCCGACCTGTTGGTTGAGAACTCGTTTGAGTATCCCGTATCGTTCAACGGCAAGATGAGGTTCAAAAAATCGTTGCCTCTGGGCATCTCCAACGAGGATATTCAGGCTCTGGTTATGGCCGACGAGCAGACACTCCGCTACACCGAGGGCAAGACCCCCAAGAAGGTCATCATCGTCCCCGGCAAGATTATCAACATTGTGTTGTAACAGAGAATGTTCGGTGGGTTGCAAGGCCCACCGAACTGCTTTTTGCCCCAAACTTAAATTAATGTTAGACAGATGGATTTTTTGACACTCTTTTTGATTGCCGTGGGGCTCTCGATGGACGCCTTTTCGGTGGCTATCTGCAAGGGACTTTCGATGCGCAAGGCGTCGGTGGGCCGATGCTCGCTTGTGGGCTTGTGGTTTGGAGGTTTTCAGGCCCTGATGCCCATTGTGGGCTACTTTGTGGGTGTCAATTTCCGCCACGCAATAGAGAGTTTTGACCACTGGATAGCCTTCGCCCTCTTGGCACTCATTGGCATCAATATGATACGCGAAGCTCTTGGCAAAGAGGAGGATGGCGAGGAGTGCGAGGGATGCGAAAAAGAGGCACTCTCGGCACGCAAAATGTTCCCTATGGCTGTCGCCACGAGCATTGACGCGCTGGCTGTGGGCGTGTCGTTCGCGTTCCTAAGTGTGGATATTTGGACCTCGGCACTCATCATCGGCGTCACCACCTTCGTTCTCTCGTTTGGAGGTGTGAAGATTGGCAACATCTTTGGCGCACGCCACAAATCCAAAGCCGAACTCGCCGGCGGCATCATCCTCATTTTGATTGGCCTGAAAATCCTCCTCGAACACACCCTCTCGTAGAGGTGCTGTTTCAAATTTTCAATTCTCAATTTTCAATTCTCAATTCTTAGTTGTATCTTTGTGAGGTTATACCTCACAAGAAAAAGACGCAAAACAAAGGAGAGTATGGATAACAACTTCATCGTTTCGGCACGCAAATACCGCCCACAGACTTTCGAGTCGGTGGTGGGGCAGAGCCATGTCACAACCACACTCAAAAACGCCATTGCACGCAAGCAACTCGCTCACGCCTACCTCTTCTGCGGTCCTCGCGGTGTGGGCAAGACCACCTGTGCGCGCATCTTCGCAAAAACCATCAACTGCTTGCACCCCACAGCCGAGGGCGATGCGTGTGGCATGTGTGAGTCGTGCAAGAGTTTCGACGAGGGCAGGAGTTTTTCGATTCACGAGCTCGATGCTGCGTCGAACAACTCGGTGGACAACATTCGCGACCTTACGGACCAAGTGAGGGTTCCGCCCCAGATTGGCGAGTATAGCGTCTATATCATCGACGAGGTACATATGCTCTCGCAAGCGGCGTTCAATGCCTTCCTCAAAACCCTCGAAGAGCCACCACATCACGCCATTTTCATTCTCGCAACAACCGAGAAACACAAGATAATACCCACCATCCTCTCGCGTTGTCAGATTTATGATTTCCAGCGCATAAGAATTGAGGATACGGTGGAATACCTCAAACTTATCGCCTCGCGTGAGGGTGTTGTTGCCGACGATGAGTCGCTGCACCTGATTGCCCGCAAAGCCGACGGTGGTATGAGGGACGCCCTGTCGATGTTCGACAAAGCGGTGTCGTTCTGTGGTGGCAACTTGGAGTACAAGGAGGTTGCTGCAACACTCAATGTGCTCGACTACGACACCTATTTCGGCATTACCGACTCACTGCTCGCAGGCGACTACAAGAGTGCGCTTGTAACCTTCGATGAGGTGCTCAAAAAGGGCTTTTCGGGGCAGAGTTTCGCCTCGGGTTTGGCCACACACCTCCGCGATTTGCTGATGTGCAAGGAACCACAAACACTCCCATTGTTGGAGATTACAGGCTCGTTGTTGGAGCGATACAAGAGCCAGAGCGCAAGGTGTGATATCGGCTTTTTGTTTGGTGCTGTTGCGCTCTTGGGTGAGGTTGATGGAGGATTCCGCACCGCCACCAACCAACGACTGCATGTTGAGTTGGCGCTGATGAAACTTGCAGGACTCGGTCAAAAAAAAACTTTTGATGTAACCGCTCCTGCGCTCCCTCCGCTCGTTAAGGGCGAGGCAGTGACACAACAGGCGGCACCTGCACCACAAGCAGCACCTGCACCACAGCCCACAGCCACACCCCAGCCTACGGCTACAATGGCAACACCAACCGCTGTGCCCACCACAACTCCCGTTGCAACACCCGTGGTTGCACCCGGCGTGGCAAAGCCCAAGAAGAGTCTGTTTGGCGGTGGCTCAATCAGTGCGATAATGAGTGGACAGACGAGCCGCGACGAGGAGGAGAAGGCGACCTATTACGACCCCTATGCACAGCAGAAAATCACAAAGGGTTGGGAGGCTTTTATGGAGCGTATGATGGTGGAGCACCCCCGTATGGGCCACGCGCTAAAAAAGAGTGTTGTGAGTGGCCACACGCTCAAAGTGGAGGTCAATACGGAGATTATCCGCGACGAGCTTCTGCGCAACCAGCCCGAGATTACGACACTCTTGCAGGAGGCTTGCGGCTTGGAGGGTAGTATTGTGTTGGATGTTGCAATCAATGTCACCAAAGAGGACAACACCCCCCACAGAACGGTGGATAAGGTTCGTTTTTTGGTGGAGCGCAACGACGAACTCAACACTCTGATTCAGGACTTGGCTCTGGATGTAGAGTAACTCACAAAGTTGGCTAATTCTGAGGGGTGTTTTTATTAAGTAAACGACTCCGAAGCAGGACAACACAAAGGACCACAAAGGGTTGGCTGCACGAAAAGTTTTTGGTGAAGCTTTTTACAAAAAGCTTCGAAAAAAAGGAACAAAACATAAAACAACATAACGAATAAAGATGGCAAATTTTGTAGAAGAATTAAGATGGAGGGGCATGATTCAGGATATGATGCCCGGCACTGAGGAGCAGCTCCAAAAAGAGATGACGACCGCCTACCTCGGCATTGACCCCACGGCAGACTCGCTGCATATTGGTCACTTGGTGGGTGTTATGATACTCAAACACCTCCAAAGGTGTGGTCACAAACCCATTGCGTTGGTTGGTGGTGCTACGGGTATGATTGGCGACCCTTCGGGCAAGTCGCAGGAGCGCAACCTCCTCGACGAGGCTACTTTGCGCCACAATCAGGAGGCTATCAAGGCACAGCTTGCACGCCTTATTGACTTCGATAGCGACGCCCCCAATGCCGCAATTCTTGTAAACAACTACGACTGGATGAAGGAATTTTCGTTCCTCGAATTCATCCGCGATGTGGGCAAACACATCACCGTAAACTATATGATGGCTAAGGACTCTGTGAAAAAACGCTTCAATGGCGAGGGTGACGGTATGTCCTTTACGGAGTTTACCTACCAGCTGGTGCAGGGCTACGACTTCTACCACCTCTACGAGGCTCACGGCTGCAAACTCCAACTCGGCGGTAGCGACCAATGGGGCAACATCACCACCGGCACAGAACTTATCCGTCGCAAGAAGGGTGCTACCGACGCTTTTGCGCTCACTTGCCCCTTGATTAAAAAGGCCGACGGTACCAAGTTTGGCAAGACCGAGAGTGGCAACATCTGGCTCGACGCCCGCTACACTTCGCCCTACAAGTTCTATCAGTTCTGGCTCAATGTTAGCGACGAGGATGCCAAGAGCTACATCCGCATCTTCACATTCCTCGACAAGGAGACCATCGAGGCTCTCGTCGAGGAGCACGAGGCTGCACCCCACGAGCGCAAGCTCCAAAAACGCCTGGCCGAGGAGATCACCGTTATGATTCACTCGCGCGAGGAGTACGAGAAGGCTGTTGCTGCCAGCGGCATCCTCTTTGGTGCCAATGCTGGCGAGGCCCTGAAAACCATCGACGAGCAGACCTTCTTGCAGGTATTTGAGGGTGTTCCACAATTCAAAGTGTCGGCTTCGGAGTTGGCCGAGGGCGTGGACTTCCTCTCGCTCTGCGTTGAGAAAGCCCCCGTATTCCCCTCGAAAGGCGAACTGCGCAAACTCATTCAGGGTGGTGGCGTGTCGCTCAACAAAGAGAAGGTGGCAGACCCCTACGCTATGGTGAACAACTCCAACCTGATTGCAGGCAAGTACCTCTTGGTGCAGAAGGGTAAGAAGAACTACTACATCATCATTGCCGAGTAGTAGAGAGAGCTGCTACGATAAAAAAGCAGAGCCCCACACAAACCTGTGCGGGGCTCTTACTATATAAATATACCTACATCGACTGCTTGATGGCTCGGAGAATACCCTCGGCATCGTAGCCACAGCGGTGTTTGAGCTGGGCGACAGTGCCGTGCTCCACAAACTCGTCATCAATACCAAGCCTTATGATGTGTGGCGCATAGCCATTGTCGAGCATCCAATCTGCCACAGCACTACCCACGCCACCATTCAGCACACCATCCTCGACAGTTACAACCCTCTTGAAGTTGTCGGCAACCCAACGCAGCATCTCTTCGTCGAGAGGTTTGGCCCAACGGAGGTCGATGTGGCATACCTCAATGCCCTCCTCGGCCGCCCTCTCGGCAGCCAGAGCGCCATCGAGCGCTGTATGGCCGAGCGACAACAGAGCCACATCCCCACCCTCGCGAAGAATTTCGGCCTTACCAATGGGGAGTTCCTTCATCTCCCCCTCCTCAACACCCGCTGCACGGCCACGAGGATAGCGGATAACATAGGGACCATTGCCCTTGTAGGCGGTGTACATTGCATCCCTCAACTCCTGTTCGTTGCGCGGAGCGATGATTTGGAGATTGGGAATGGGGCGCATATAGGCGATGTCGAACTCGCCGTGGTGTGTGGCACCATCCTCGCCCACAAGTCCAGCCCTGTCGAGACAGAAGACCACATGGAGCCCTTGGAGTGCAACATCGTGAATAACATTGTCGTAGGCCCTCTGCATAAACGAGGAGTAGATTGCACAGAAGGGAATGGCACCACCCGCCGCCAGACCTGCCGAGAAAGTCACGGCGTGCCCCTCGGCAATACCCACATCAAACACCCTTTCGGGCATAGCCGCTTGCAGGATATTCATCGACGAGCCCGTAGCCATTGCAGGAGTTACACCCACCACCCTCTTGTCTTGTTCGGCAAGCGAGAGTAGCGCGCGACCAAAGACATACTGATACTTTGCTGCCCCGCCACCCGAAGGCTCCCTTTCGCCAGTTGTGGGGTTGAATCTTCCCGGGGAGTGCCATACCGCAGGGTCGCCCTGCTCGGCAGGAGCATAACCCTTGCCTTTGATGGTCATTGCGTGAAGCAACTTGGGGCCCTCGATGGTTTTAAGGGAGCGCAGTGTACGAATGAGTGTTGCGATGTCGTGTCCGTCGGTGGGGCCGAAGTAGCGGAACTCCAAACTCTCGAAGAGGTTGCTCTGGCGTAGCAGCCAACGCTTGAAGGCGTGAACAGAAGCGCCCACAAACGACCTCAGGCGAGGGCTAAACCTCAAACCGCCCCACACCTTGCGCCTCATATTGTTGTACTTGCGCGAAGATGTTATACGCAGAAGGTGCTTGCGGAGCGCACCCACATTGGTGTCGATGCTCTGTCGGTTGTCGTTGAGAATAACCAAGATATTGGCCTTCGAGGCTCCCGCATTGTTGAGTCCCTCAAAGGCAAGACCTCCCGTCATTGCACCGTCGCCAATGACGGCAATAACGCTCTCGTTGCTACCCCTCATTGCGGCCGCCTCGGCAAGACCATAGGCCGCCGAGATGGATACCGAGGAGTGGCCCGCACCAAACGAGTCGCCCTCCTCCATACGGGGGAAGCCCGCAATGCCGCCGAGTGTGCGTTGCGAAGCGAACGCCTCCTTGCGACCCGTCAGAATCTTGTGCGCATAGGCTTGGTGTCCCACATCCCACACAACCTTATCGGTGGGGAAATCAAAGACATAGTGGATGGCCACCGCCAACTCCACAGCGCCAAGACTCGACGCGAGGTGTCCGGGGTTTTCGGCACACGAGCGCACAATGTAGTCGCGCAACTCGTCACACAGCGTGGCAAGTTCCGAGATTTCCAGCGCCTTCAAATCGGCCGGCGAGGAGATGTTGTCAAGGTATTTATAACTGCTTTTCTGCACCTCTTTTTGCTCTACAATGGTACAAAGATACCGAATTAAGTTGAAAATTGAAAGTTGAAAAATGAAAATTCATTCTCAACTCCGCAAATACAACCTCAACGCAAGCCATAAGCTCGTGGGTATTAAAAAAGACACCAATGAACAAGGGGAACGACCTACAATGGTGGAGGTGGATGACGCAAACACCACACCCAAACAAAGGGTGCGGAATGCCCAATGGTAGACAGCACCTATTGCCATACTTTATCGTATCACATTTGTAAGTAAGGGTTTATTTTCGTATATTTGCAAACAGCAAACCATAAAACACATAATCATATGAAAAGATTTCTCTACATTCTTGTTGCGCTTGTTTTGGCAGCAACCACACTAACCTCTTGTGAAAAGAGCCCCGAGGAAATTCTTGTTGGCAAATGGGAACTAACCCTTATGAAGGCCTCCTTTGGGGGTGTAAACATAGAGATTAATCCTGCCGAAGCGGGAATGGCCCTAACACTTATATTCAATGCAGATGGCTCATATTCCATCACAGAATCTATCGAGGGTGAATCCATGAGTGAATCGGGCACCTATGTCTATAACGAGACTTCAAGTGTGATCACTTTTATCTCAAATGAGGACTCTTACTCGATACCTGTTCACAGCATAGACGACGAGCAACTTGTGATGATACAAGAGGAAGACGGCCAAACCTCATACATGTATTTTGACAAAAAATAAAAACATACCAAAGTTTTTGATCGGAAGTCCGCAACTGCGGACTTCTTTTGTTTTTACAGACAAGATGGATGAATAGCGACAAAATATTGCTCAGACTATAAAATTTGCAAAAAAAGTTGTATATTCGTGACCGATATAGACTCCCTCTCGGGAGAGCGTTGGGACAACAACAAAACACGAGATATGAAATACAGCAGAATTTTACTCAAACTCAGTGGCGAGTCGCTCGCAGGCGAGAGCGGCAAAGGCCTCGCAACCGAGGTGCTCGACAGCTATTCGCAGCAGATCAAAAAGGCCGTAGAGAGCGGTGTGCAGATTGGCATTGTCATCGGTGGTGGCAACATCTTCCGCGGTTTGCAGGGTGTTGGCCGTGGTTTCGACCGCGTCAAGGGCGACCAGATGGGTATGCTTGCAACCATCATCAACTCTCTCGCATTGCAGAGCCACTTGGAGAGTATTGGCGTGAAGACCAAAGTTCTCACCTCCATTCGTATGGAGCCCATTGGCGAGTATTTCTCCAAAGCCAAGGCTCTCGAATATCTCGAAGCAGGCTATGTGGTCATTATTGGTGGTGGCACCTCCAATCCATACTTCTCGACCGATAGTGCTTCGGCTCTCAGGGGTGTGGAGATTGAGGCCGAGGTGTTGTTGAAAGGCACCCGCGTAGACGGAGTCTACACTGCCGACCCCGAAAAAGACCCCACAGCCACCAAGTTTGACGAGATTACCTTCGACGAGGTTTATGGCCGAGGTTTGAAGATTATGGACCTTACAGCCTTCACTCTCTGCAAGGAGAACCGTCTTCCCATCATCGTATTCGATATGGACACCGAGGGCAACCTCCAAAAGGTGCTCGACGGGGATAACTGCGGTACTCTCGTACACAACTAATCGCCCGCCAAGCAATGAAGCGCCTTGCAATACTCCTATCGCTACTCTTGGGGGCCATTGCAACCCTCTGGGCGCAGGGCGACCCCTACGCAAGGGTGCACGAAGGCGACCGTTTGCCCGACTTTGAGGTCGCAATGAGTGACGGGACAACGCTCCGCTCTGCCGATTTGGAGGGCAAGGTTGTGTGGATATGCTTGTGGGCAAGTTGGTGCCCCTCGTGCCGCAAGGAGTTCAGGTGGCTCGCCAAAGATGCCGATTTTGCCGAGTTGCTCCAAAGTGAAGAGTTTGTGTTTCTTCCCATAGCTCGCGAGGAGAATAGCGCAACGGTTGGAGAGTGGTTCCGGAGGATGGGATACCCTTATATCTCGGGCACGGACCCCGAACGCAAGGTGTACGAGCTCTTTGCCGAGCAGGAGATACCGCGCAACATCATCGTAGGGCGCGACGGAGTGATTGTTCTCCACAGTAGTGCCTGTTCGCGCAAGACCATTGCGGGAGTGGTGGCAAAAGCAAAGGAAATGTTGAACTAAATAAATATAGAAGGTATGAATGACGACAAAATTTTGATTTTGGAATTGGCCGAGGAGAAGATGGCAAAAGCTATCGTTCACCTCGAAGAGGCTCTTCAAAGTGTTAGGGCAGGTAAAGCCAGCCAGCATGTTCTCAAAGGTATTATGGTGGAGTACTACGGTGCTGCAACCCCCATTGAGCAGGTGTCGAGCGTTACCGTTCCCGACGCTAAGACCATCCTCATCCAGCCCTGGGACAAGAAGATGATTGCCCCCATCGAAAAGGCTATCTTGGTAAGCAACATTGGTCTTACCCCCTCGAACAACGGCGACCAAATTCGTCTTACCATCCCCGCGCTCACCGAGGATCGTCGTAAGGAGCTCGTTAAGCAGGTGCGCAGCTATGCCGAGACCGGCAAGGTTAGCCTCCGCAATGCAAGGCGCGACGCTGTGGAGGCCTTCAAGAAGGCCCAGAAAGACGGTATGCCCGAGGATGTAGCCAAAGATGGTGAGTCGGATGCTCAGAAACTCATCGACCGCTACACCAAGAAACTCGACGAGGTGGTGGCTGCGAAGGAGAAAGAGATTATGACCGTATAGTCCGAGTGTATCTTGCGGGTAAATTTTGCACCGCACTGCGATAGGCGAGTTCCTTATTTACGAAGAGTAAACTGCGGACTCGCCTTCTTGTTTGGCACAAAATACACTTCGGATAAAAAACACAAAAGGTTGGGAAGTACGCCCAACCTTTTGTGTCGATGTGTAATTATTTAGAAAGTTACCGTCAGTTTCATACCGGCAGAGGTTTGTAAACCATTGTATGTTGGTATACACTCCAACGATGGCGAAACATCAAAAGTACAACCATAGCCAATCCTATTCATATCCATATCATACATACTTTTGATTTTTGCCACTTTAATTGTATCCAATATACTCAAAACACGCGATACCAACAATAGTGGGATACCTAATTCTGGGTCATCCTCCTCTATCATCAGGATCCAAATTGGTATATCTGGCAATACAAACAACAAGCCCCTGCCAAACTCACCACAACAGATTTCTCCAAGACCTGGAATTAAAACATTTGTTGCCGCAATCCATGGACTATATTTAGTATCCAAATATGGATTATAATTCTTTGTAGAGTATCTCCCTTTATACTGCTTATATGTCATATATGGTGCTACACCTCGTGGGATTGGACGATTAAATTCATATTGTCCCTGTGGGTTCGATTGTCCCCAACTTCCTTGTGCAACAAAATTCTCTGGTTGAGTAATACTTCTCGTATTTTGTGTTGGTATAGCAGTCTCAAATAGTTGTGCTGCCAGCTTTTTACTACCCTCGCGACAACCCGTTGCATCCGCAGTAATTATATTATCCGCGCTGCTCTCCACTCGACTGGTTGTTACATTCACAACCTTTGCAACCAAGATAAGATTGTCGGAGTCAATCTTCGCCGCTTCGGTAATAAGTACATAGTCACAACCCGACATCTCACCGAGTTTTTTAATCTGTTCGTCACTTACCGCACCTGTGCGCTGAAAGTCGTGTTCGCCAAAGATAGCTGCCATATCCACACGGTCGTAACCCTCATAACCGGGAGTTTGGGTAATGGCAGAGGTAAGGCTTGCACGAAGTTGCAGTTTCATTCCATAGCCAAGTTGCCCCTCGCGGTCCACAACCTCCAAAATCGCCACTTTTTTGGTTTTGACGATTTGTGCACTCAGTGGTAGTGTGAGAACACAAGCCAAAAGAATTGTAAAAAATCTCTTCATTGTTTAGTTTGTTAATTAGTTAATATAGAAATTTATTGTTTCCAAAAGCAGAGGAATAATCTCTTTGTATGCGTCGCGGGCAGCCTCTTTATAATTAAAGGTATGAGTGCCTTTTGCCGTAACCTCGTCAACGCACACCTGTTGTCCCGTAGAGATGTTGGTGATAGAGATGGTTGCATCGACATAGGCGGTATAGATGGTGGTACCGCCCACATTCTTTATTGCATACTCGCGCGCTGCGGCATCCACAACCACATACCAATCGGCACCATCGGGTTTTGGCGCAAAACTACATCCCTCCGCAGCAACACCGCCTTTCAACTTATCGCCCAAGCCCACAAACTTTCCATCAAAGAGCAAAGCGCGACACTCTATGCAGAGCGTAAGACTATGGCGCCACTCTTTCAGGCGTGCATAAATATCGCCCCTTAAAGCGTTCTCCTTTGTCGAGAGTGCCGAAACAGTTTCTTGGGAGGCTCCGAACAACGACAGGCGCGACACAAAGTCGGCGCACCTGTCCAACTGTGGCAGGCACTCCTCCAACTCGGAGGTCGCACGCCTTGTGTAACCATCGGCAGCATATCTATCTGCCAAAGCAATCGCGCTCTCGGCAGCGGCATATCGCGACCTCACCTCGTTGGCGTAGTGTTGGCGAGCCTCTTGTTTGTCAATCCACGCAATAGCCACACCTTCGCCCGTGGCGCGGTTATACTGCACATCCGTATTTACGAGTTGCAAATCGACATTTGTATATAGTGTCGAGGTTGAAGAGTATGAGGTGTGGCTACGACCATCCACCGAACTCTTATCTATCTTTGAGCCACTATTCACATTTGCCTCGATTTGCAAAGCCAAACCGACAATGGTCGATTGGCGCAAAGTCTCGCAAAAGACGCTCTCCGCCTGCTTGGCATTATTGATATCGCTACGAATCTCGTGGAGATATTTAGAAGAGTTGGTGTACAGCACCCAAGTTGCGGGGATTTGGGCAAGAGTGGGCAGGGTGTGCAGAAACAGCACACTCAAAACACACAACAACCACAAAACTTTGCGTTTCATACTCTTTCTTTCGATTCGTTGTGTGTTAGTTACCCTTTGCCGCCTCCATAATAGATTTGTTGGTAGCCACAAACTGCTCCAACTCCTCTTTGCTGAGGTCGGTGGGTTGGAAATTTCCTGCGTTTGCGAGAAGGGAGTTGAATTTGTCGCCACGAATGCCGACCTTGGCGGTGGCGGTGTACATTCCGTTTGCGGGATTATACTCCACGCTAACATTGCCAAAGGGCTCGCAACCCTTAATAAGCGAGGTGCTTACCTGCTCCCAGTGTGAGCGAAGAGCCATTTGTATCTTACCATTATTTACAAGTGCACCGCGCTCGCTCTCGGCAAGTACAACACTGTTAAGCACACGCGAAATGGTAGCATAGGCTTCGCTCTGTGCCATTTCAATAGCAATTTGTTTGTTGTCGGCAGTACCTGTACCCGCATACCATTTATAGGGGCGTTTGGTGATTTCCATACCATCCTCGCTAAGGGTTTCGACAATCTCGACACCCGACATTGCAATCTCCTCAACAACAACCTTGTTGCCTTCGAGACTTGTGGCGTTTTGGCGCGATAATACATTGGTGGTTACGGGTTTTGTGGCGCCACAAGAACTCAGCAGGGCAACACATGCAATGAAAGAAAACAGTTTCTTCATGACTCTTGGTGGTTTTAGTATCAAACCACAGCAACTCCTCCTATGGCAATGTTCTAAAAATAAAGAAAGTGTGGAGTTGTTCGTTTATCTGGTGATAGGCATTTGGCGACGCCCGAGTACAAATAAACAATACCCCACACTTGTACAGTATGGGGTGGGCACAGAACATGCCAACACAAGCATACTAATACAAGTAATGAGTGTTATTGCTCTCCTTGTACTCTTAAAATCGCCAAATTTTATCACCAAGGATTAGCGAAACACTTTCACTAACAAATATGTGTATCACAAGCTCTCGCCTTGCGACACAACAAAGATAGTAATTGTTTCGCAAATTACAACACTCGGCGGGGTATTGATGTGCAAAGTTCTCAATTATATACCTTAATAACAATATTGAATCTCAACTTTGTAGTTTTATCTTGGCACAAAATTTCCTCCGCAGTATCGCTCAAAAGTTTTTGGTGAAGCTATTTACAAAAAGCTTCAAAGAGGTCGCATCTTTACCAAAAAGCGCGGAAAAGTGTCACGCCCTTTACAAAAAGACACAAAAAAAGGCTCGGAAAACTCCGAGCCTCTCTTATTGGAAACCTATGCGTGGATTATTTTACGCGGTAGATCTTCTTGTAGCCATAAACAGCCTCGTCGCCCAACTCCTCCTCAATGCGGAGAAGCTGGTTGTACTTAGCCATACGGTCGCTACGGCTCATCGAACCGGTCTTAATCTGGCCCGAGTTGGTAGCAACAGCGATGTCGGCAATGGTGCTATCCTCGGTCTCGCCCGAACGGTGCGAAGTAACCGAAGTGTAGCCTGCACGGTGAGCCATCTCGATAGCGTCGAGAGTCTCGGTGAGCGAGCCAATCTGGTTAACTTTGATGAGAATCGAGTTACCGCAGCCCATCTCAATACCCTTCTTCAAGAACTCTACATTGGTTACGAAGAGGTCGTCGCCCACGAGCTGGCACTTGTCGCCAATAGCCTCGGTAAGCATCTTCCAGCCTTCCCAGTCGTTCTCTGCCATACCGTCCTCAATCGAGTCTACGGGGTATTTCTCTACGAGGCCTTTGAGGTACTCAACCTGCTCAGCCGAAGTGCGTTTTGCGCCCTTCTCGCCCTCAAATTTGGTGTAGTCATAGATGCCGTCTTTGTAGAACTCGCTCGATGCGCAGTCCATACCGATCATAACATCCTTACCGGGAACATAACCTGCTGCCTCGATAGCCTTCAAGATGCTCTCGATAGCATCCTCGGTACCCTCCAATGCGGGAGCGAAACCACCCTCATCACCCACTGCGGTGCTAAGACCACGAGCGTGGAGAACTTTTTTGAGGTTGTGGAACACCTCTGCACCCATACGGAGAGCCTCACGGAAGGTGGGAGCACCTACGGGGCGAATCATAAACTCCTGGAATGCGATAGGAGCGTCGGAGTGCGAACCACCGTTGATGATGTTCATCATAGGAACGGGGAGGCTCTTTGCGTTAGCACCACCAATGTAGCGGTAGAGGGGCATACCGAGCTCGGCAGCAGCAGCGTGAGCGGTTGCGAGCGAAACGCCAAGGATAGCGTTTGCACCGAGGTTGCTCTTGGTTGCGGTACCATCGAGTTCAATCATAGCCTTATCTACACCCACCTGATCGTATACGCTCATACCAATAACTGCGGGAGCAATCTTCTCATTTACATTAGCAACGGCTTTCAAAACGCCCTTGCCGAGGTAGCGACCTTTGTCGCCGTCACGAAGTTCGAGAGCCTCGTTCTCACCGGTCGAAGCACCGCTGGGAACAGCAGCACGACCTACATAACCGTTTACGGTAGTTACCTCTACCTCGATAGTGGGGTTACCCCTCGAATCAAGAATCTCTCTTGCGTGTACGCCTAAAATTTCAGACATCTTTTGTGTTTTTTAGTGAATAAATAAAATAACCTAACTTGTTTTTATAGCATTGTTGGGGGAGGATACGACTGCACCCTCCCCACAACATCGTTTGCTTTGTTTAGCTGCGGAATTTAGCTTTCAGATACTCACGGTTGAGGCGAGCAATGTGGCTGATGTTGATGCCTTTGGGGCACTCTGCCTGGCAAGCACCTGTGTTGGTACAGTTACCAAAGCCGAGCTCGTCCATCTTTGCAACCATTGCTTTTGCCCTGCGAGCGCCCTCAACCTGACCCTGAGGCAGTTTGGCGAGCGACGAAACACGAGCAGCAACGAACAACATAGCCGAGCCGTTCTTGCAAGTTGCAGCACAAGCACCACAACCAATACAAGCAGCTGCGTCCATACTCTCCTCAGCGTCATCCTTAGCAATAGGAATAGCGTTTGCATCGGGCACACCGCCGGTGTTTACCGACACAAAGCCACCTGCTTGGAGGATGGTCTCGTATGCTGTGCGGTCAACAACAAGGTCTTTGATAACGGGGAATGCGCGGCTCCTCCAAGGCTCAATGACGATTTTGTCGCCATCTTTGAAGTTACGCATGTGCAACTGGCAAGTGGTAACCTCGCTCTCGGGACCGTGTGCGTGGCCGTTGATACGCAACGAGCAAGCACCGCAGATACCCTCGCGGCAGTCGTGGTCGAATGCTACGGGATCAATACCCTCGTGGATAAGCTGATTGTTGAGGATGTCGAGCATCTCCAAGAAAGAACTCTCAGTCGAGACATCTTTAACTACATAAGTCTCGAATTTGCCCTCTGCTTTGGCGTTAGGCTGACGCCAGATTTCAAGTGTTAAATTCATATTCTGTGTTCTGTTTTTTACCTGTTAATTGTTTGAGTACTCTCTTCGACCAAAATTAGTCTTTGTAGTTACGCTGCTGCAAGTGGATAGTCTCGAAGGTGAGAGGCTCCTTGTGGAGAACGGGCTCTTTGTCCTCACCCTGGTACTCCCAAACTGCAACATAAGCGTAGTTCTCGTCGTCACGCAAAGCCTCGCCCTCGGGAGTCTGGAACTCCTCACGGAAGTGGCCACCGCAGCTCTCGTTACGGTTGAGTGCGTCGCGAGCCATCAGTTCGCCAAGTTCGAGGAAGTCTGCCAAGCGGAGAGCTTTCTCCAACTCCTGGTTGAACTCCTCGGGTTTGCCGGTGAGTTTCAGGTCGCTCCAAAACTCCTTGCGCAACGCCTGAATCTCAACGATAGCCTGCTCCAACGACTCTTTGGTACGAGCCATACCTACCTTCTCCCACATAATACCGCAACCGAGTTTCTTGTGCAACTCGTCGGGAGTCTGGTTTCCCTTAATTGCATAGAGTTTCTCGATTTTTGCACGGATAGCGTTCTCTGCCTCCTCAAATGCAGGATCGTTGGTATCAACCTTGGGCGACTGAATCTCTTTCGAGAGGTAGTCACCGATGGTGTAAGGCAATACGAAGTAGCCGTCGGCCAAGCCCTGCATCAGAGCCGAAGCACCAAGACGGTTAGCACCGTGGTCCGAGAAGTTAGCCTCACCAATCGAGTACAAACCAGGAACGGTAGTCATGAGGTTGTAGTCCACCCAAGTACCACCCATAGTGTAGTGAACTGCGGGGTAGATCTGCATAGGCTGCTCGTAGGGGTTCACAGCGGTAATCTTCTCATACATCTGGAAGAGGTTGCCATAACGCTCGCGAATCTTGTCGATACCGAGGCGGTTGATGGCGGTCTTGAAGTCGAGATATACTGCCAAACCGGTCTCGTTTACACCGTAGCCGGCATCGCAACGCTCCTTAGCAGCACGCGAAGCCACATCACGAGGAACGAGGTTACCGAATGCGGGGTAGCGACGCTCCAAGTAGTAGTCCCTATCCTCCTCGGCAATGTCCGAAGGCTGTTTGATACCTGCGCGGAGAGCCTTAACATCGGTGAGGTTCTTGGGAACCCAGATACGGCCGTCGTTACGGAGCGACTCACTCATAAGGGTAAGTTTGCTCTGCTGGGTGCCGTGTACGGGGATACAGGTGGGGTGAATCTGGGTGAAGCAGGGGTTTGCAAATGCAGCACCCTTCTTATAAGCCTGCCAAGCCACCGAGCCGTTCGAGTTCATTGCGTTGGTCGAGAGGAAGAATACATTACCATAACCACCGGTTGCCATAACAACAGCGTGTGCGCCGTGGCGCTCCAACTCACCGGTCACAAGGTTACGAGCAATAACACCCCTTGCCTTACCATCAATCAGAACGATGTCCAAAATCTCGTGACGGGGGTAGCTCTTAACGGTCTTTGCAGCAATCTGGCGGTTCAGGGCTGCATAAGCGCCAAGCAAGAGCTGCTGACCGGTCTGGCCACGAGCATAGAAGGTACGCGATACCTGTGCGCCACCAAACGAGCGGTTGGCCAAAAGACCACCATACTCACGAGCGAAAGGTACACCCTGTGCTACGCACTGGTCGATAATGAGGTTCGACACCTCTGCAAGGCGGTAAACATTGGCCTCCCTTGCACGATAGTCACCACCCTTGATGGTGTCATAGAAAAGACGGTAAACCGAGTCGTTGTCGTTCTGGTAGTTCTTTGCAGCATTGATACCACCCTGTGCAGCAATCGAGTGAGCCCTACGGGGCGAGTCACTGATGCAGAAAACTTTCACATTGTAGCCAAGTTCGCCAAGCGAAGCAGCAGCTGCACCACCACCAAGACCGGTACCGATAACGATAACATCCAATTTGCGTTTGTTAGCGGGGCTAACAACTTTGATATCGCCTTTATGTTTCGTCCACTTGCCCTCAATAGGACCTGCGGGAATTTTGGAATCAAGTTTAATCATATCGCGTGTTAGTTTTTTAGTTTCAGATTAGAAAAGGGGGTTGGGAAGGATGCCGCTGCCCTGCAAGAAGAGAACGATGGTGCAAAGTGCAAAACCACCGCAGATGAGGGTAGCAACAATCCACGAAATGCATTTCATGCGTTTGAACCAAATCTGGTTGTTCAAACCGAGCGAGTGCATCATGCTCCACACACCGTGGGTGAGGTGCATCCAGATGCCACCAAACCATACGAGGTAGAGAAGAGCGTAGGGCCACTGTGCGAAGTAGTAGCGAACAATAGCAGCACCCTCGGTAGGAGCAGCAGTAACGCCTTCTGCAAGAACAACCACATGCTCACCCATAAGCTCAGTCCACATCATGTTGTACCAGAAGTGTGCAAGGTGCAAACCAAGGCCAATGATAACCACGAAGCCCAAAACGAGCATGTTCTTCGACGACCACTCAACGCCATTCTCGTGCGCATTTGCACGGTAGCGGATAGTACCACGAGCCTTGCGGTTCTGGATGGTGAGAACGATTGCCAAAGCAAAGTGCAGGAACACTACCACTGCCAGCAATACGGTAGCGGCAACTGCATACCAATTTGCGCCAAGAAATCCGCAGATAGCATTGTATGCACTATCCGAGAAAACAAGTGCCAAGTTCATACACATGTGGAATGTGAGGAACAAGATGAGAATGCAGCCCGAGATGCTCATAAACATCTTCTTGCCGATTGAAGAGGTAAAAATACTTCCACTCATAATTTTTTAGGTTAAAAGAGATTAAAAATTTATGTGTTTGTTTGTTTTGTGTGCGTCGTTTGGTGGTCTCTCCCATCTACGATGGGGCATAGTATGCCCATTAATTGCGCAAAGTTATCATTGTTTTTTGAATAACACAATTATTTGGGTAACTTTGTCACACCCAAAACCCACTTTTGTCTATGAAAAAACGCTTTTTGGCTCTTCTGTTCTCCATTCTCTGTGCCCATAACGGAGCAGGAGCGCAACCGCGCGAGCAATTCCCCTATGTCACAATCCCCTACACCATAGCCTCCGAGGGGGCGAGAGCAGAGTGGTTTGCACTCCACTTTTGGGACTCCTACGACTTCTCGGCAGCCGAGACAAAATACTCCCCCGAGGCCAACAAACAGGGCTTTGTAAACTACATCGGGGTTCTCTATGCCACCTCGCCCGAATACTCCGCCAAAGCCATTGGAGAGATGATGCAGAGGGCGGCAAAGAGCGAGGATGGCTATTGGTACTTTTTGGAGATAGCGGAGATGGCTCTCTACGACCCCACCTCGCCCATGCGCAACGACCTGCTGTGGGAGATGTTTTTGCACCACGCCGTGGGCGAAAAGAGCCCCCTCGATGAGAGCTCCAAGGAGCGCTATCGCTCTATGCTCAAACTCGTTAGCCGCAACCAGCAGGGACAAAAAGCCACCGACTTTGTCTACACTCGTGCCGACGGCTCACAGGGCCGTCTATACGACATAAAAGCCCCCTTTGTAGTCATCTATTTCTACAATCCCGGGTGTAGCGAGTGCACCCGCACAAAGGCGCAGATTGACGCTTCGGGCTATCTCGACGCACTTCACGAAATGGGCGCTGTGGAGGTTCTTGCCATCCACCCCGACGAGGACCTTACGGAGTGGCGCCGAAGACTCCCCGACAACCCCAAATGGTGGATTTCAGCCTACGACAAAGGGCAGAAAATCAATCGCAACGAACTCTATGACCTAAAAGCCATACCCACACTCTATCTTCTTGACGACCAAAAGCGTGTGATGATGAAAGACCCCACTGTTGAGGACTTCCTCGGGGTGCTCGGCAACCTTTTGGGAGTTGAGAATTGAAAATAGAAAATTATGGTGCGCCCTTGGGGCACGGGTATTAAAAAAGATACCCGTGAACAAGGGGGGCTTCGTTGTGGCAATTTGGGGCGAAGATGCCCACAAGATGCGCGAGCGGCGAGTAGCAGATTTCGGAGGAAATTTTGTGCCAAACAAGAAGGCGAGTCCGCAGCTTACTACCCGTAAGTAAGGAACTCATTGTGGGAATTTGGAGCAAAGGTATCCGCAAGATGCGCGAGCGGCGAGTAGCAGATTGCGGAGGAAATTTTGTGCCAAACAAGAAGGCGAGTCCGCAGTTTGCTCGTCGCAAATGAGGAACTCGCCTATCGCAGTGCGGTGCAAAATTTACCCGCAAGATGCGCTCGCTTATATGCGTTTTTTAGAATAGGACATCCCCATCATCCAATATCTGCGTCATACAATGTGCCGCACCATAACCCTTGGTAAGGTTCGAAAGGGGCACCCAAGTGACATCCACAAAGTTTGCCTTGAAGGCCTCCTGCAACGCCACCGACTGACCGGCAACAGCCATAATCTTGCGAGGCGCAACATTAAGGAAGTTGTTGGCATAGGTGAGTTCGTCACTGCGCTGAATGGGGATAACCTTCATCTTCAACTCGTCCTCGATGTAGTCCACAAAGGAGATGTCGCTAAAAGCCTTATGATAGGGCTCGTCGGGTGACTCGCGCTCCCAGATGTCTATTTTGAGGTATTGGGAGTCGCCCTTAGCGGCCAAGTAGCGGGCCTCGGAGAGGGTGCATAGGTCGCGGTCGATGATATTAAAATAGGTGTCGAGGTGCATCTGCTCCTGCTCATCCCAAATATCCTTCACGACAACCACCTTGTTGCAGCCCAGCAGGTCGTTCTCCATAAGTTGGTCGATAGCCGCCTGTGTGGTGCGCAAGCCCATACCAATAAAGGCTATGTCGCCAAAGGGCAGGAAGTCGCCACCTTCGAGGTAGGCATCTTCGCCCTCGATGTGGTAGATTGGTGGGAAGCCAATCTTATTGAGGCAGAACTCGGCAATCTCACACTCCAACTGCCTTTGCGCCGAGTGCATACGGCCAATGACAATACCTTTGGCGGTAGAAATCATCTGGTCACGCATAAAGAAGATGTTCATAATGGGGCGCTGGATGTAGGTCGCCGCAAAGCCCGTATTGCTCTCGGTGTAGGAGAGGACAATCTCTGGTTGGAGCATAATCATCTTCACGAGGTCCTTGGGGTGGGCTCGGTCGATAATCATCTTTTTGTAACGCTCCTGCGCCTTAGCCTCGTCGGGGATGTTGGAGGTGTTGTAGGTCAGAAAACGCGACGCAAAAGCCCTTAGGTCGTTGAGCTCCTTGCCCTCCACAGGGCGGCCCTCCTTGTCGAGGGTGCCTTCGAGAAGAATCTGCCTAACGGTCAGTACCTTTGCTCCAAACTTTTCGAGAGCATTGCGATACTCTGCGTGCTCTTTCGCAGCGAGTTCTATGTCGAAATAATCCGAGAAGAGCGCTGCATCGGGGTGCATAACACCGAGAAAAAGTTCATCGGTGGGTTCGTGCATTAAAATTATCATAGATTCAGTAGGTTTGTTTTCTCAGTCTTCAAAGGTACAAATTTTTCTCAAAAAGAAAAAATTTCTACCTCGGACGATACATTTTGAGCCGTTTTTGCAACTCTTTTTCTCGTTCTTCGGTGTGGAGGTTGACCAGCGCGTGGAACTCTGCCGAGTGGTTGTGGTGTATGGTGTGGCACAATTCGTGGACACACACATAGTCGATAAGCTCGTCGGGCAGTGCCGCCAGAAAGAGCGAAAGAGATATATTTCCCTCCCTTGTGCAACTACCCCAGCGAGTGCGACTCTTGCGAATCGTAAGGCGACCATATCGGAGCCCCGTACGGAGGCTTGCGGCCTGCAACATTGCGGGCAGTTTCTCTTTTGCCACCCTCCTCAGCCTTTCGACCTCCTCGTCGCTCAACGGAGGATTCTCCTCGCGGCTCCTTTGCAGGCGTTCGAGGGCCGCCACAATCCACTCGTGGCGACTCTCCACCCACCTCAGGGCAGCCTTCTTGGAGCCCCACAAGGGGATGGTCAGCCGCACAACGCCCTCGCGCGTAACTCGCAACGATGTGCGCCTTGCCCTACGACTCCTTACAACCTCAACCGAGTAGTCCATTCGTTGGTGACGGTATTACTACTCCTTGCAGTAGCGTTGCCTTACACTCTCAAAAAGCATAACAGCCGCTGCGGCCGACACATTGAGACTCTCGATGGCGCCCACCATAGGTATTGCAGCCTTGCAGTCGCAGAGTTTGAGCACCTCCTTGCTGATACCCGTCTCCTCGTTGCCCATAACCAGCACGGTGGGCTTTGTGAGGTCGGCATCAAAGAGCAAGGTGTCTGCCTTTTCGGTGGCGGCAACAATCTGCATACCCTGCTGAGCGAGGGTTTTGAGCGTATTGCGGATACTGCCTGCGCGGTGTACGGGGATGCGGGTGAGAGCGCCTGCCGACGAACGAATAGCATCGGCATTGACAGGTGCCGAGTTTTTCAGCGGGCAGATAAGTCCGTGAGCACCGGCACACTCCGCCGAGCGAGCTATGGCACCAAAGTTCCTGACATCCGTAACACCGTCAAAGACCACAATAAGAGCCTTCTCGTCCTCGGGAATACGATCCAAAATATCCTCCAACTCAACATAGGCAATGGGGGCGATGATGGCCACCACACCCTGATGATTACCCCTCGTCAGGCGGTTGAGTTTCTCCACGGGCACCTCCTGATAGCGGATGCGGGCACGGTAACACAAGTCGCGCAGGTCGGCCATAAGTTGTCCTTCGGCACCCTTGCGGACATAGAGTTTTTCAATCTGCTTGTCCGTCTCTATCGCCTCAATTACGGGGCGAAGTCCATAGACAATGTTCTCCTCGCCGGCGCGTGGCTCACGACGCTCCTCCCTGTGGGGTTTTGCCTCCTTGCGAGGGGCGGGTTTTGCCGAACGAGTACGCTCCTCCCAATTGAGGTCACGAGCCTCCACATACTCGGGCTCCCTTACGGCCACCACGGGCTCGGTGCGAGGCCTACGCTCGCGTTTGTCCTTCAAAAATTCGTTGTTTTCCATTATATTAAGTTTGTTTTGTTTATTTCTTTCTGTTTCGAAGCTTTCTTTCGCACCTTTTTGTAAAAAGGTGCTACCAAAAACTTTTGGGCGATACTGCGTATCGCTGTATTACTTTGCTATGCCTTAATTTAGTACCACCATAACAGAAGCGTCACTCTGACGCCTTTGCAGTGAGGTGTGGCTATCTTTCGCAGATAGTGCAGCAGCCGAACTGCCAGCCCACTTTCAAACAAGTTTGAGTGGGCCACCATTTCGCCCGCCACTCTCCTTCGGAGAGCCTCACCCCTCCCCGAAAAAAGTCTGCTCTCAAACTCCCCTGTTTTTCCTGTTACTCCTGTTGCTCCTGTTGCTCCTGTTACTCCTGCAAGAAAGACAGGAAAAACAAGAAAGACAGGAAGGACAGGAATTTTCAATTTTCAATTTTCAATTCTCAATTCCCTTGCGAGTGCATATCGCGAGGCGAGTTCAAGGCTTGGTTTTGATTTTGCTCCGCAGTTTACTCGCGGTAAATGAGGAAGCAAAATCAAAAGCATAACGCGGAAATCGACCGAGAGATGCGCTCGCCGCGAGTGGGTTTTGCGGAGGGCTTTTTGTGCCAACCAAGCGAGCAACTCCGCAGTTTGCTGGGCGCAAATGAGGAAGTTGCGATGCGCAGTTTGGTGCAAAAAGCACCCGCAAGGCACACTCGCCTTAGTTCTTGGGCCTCAACACTATGTACGGCACAATCATCTCCTCCATCGACACCCCACCGTGCTGAAATGTGCCACGATAGTAGCGTATGAATTGGTTTGCGTTGGTCGGGTAGGTCAAAAAGTCCCTGCCGAGCGCAAAGATATAACTGCTTGTGATGTTGCTCTGTGGCAGTTGTGCCTCCTCGGGGCGGGTAATCTCAAAGACCTCTTTGGGGTTATAGTTGAGATTGCGTCCCGTCTTATATCGTATGTTGGGCGAGGTCTCCCTGTCGCCCTGCACCTTCACAGGATTCTCCACGCGCGTAGTGCCGTGGTCGGAGGTTATGATTACCGTATGACCGGCCTCGGCAAGCATACGGAGCATTGTGTTGAGCTCGGAGTGCTCGAACCACGAGCGGGTGAGAGAGCGAAAGGCCGCCTCTTCCTCTGTCAGTGTGCGGAGAATCTCTGTTTCGGTTCGGGCGTGCGAGAGAATATCGAGGAAGTTGTAGACAATAACCGACAGGTCGGCATCCTTTACACGCTGGAAATTCTCTATCAGCTTGCGTCCCGACTCGGGCCTCACAAGCTTGTCGAACGACACTTTCCAATTCTTGCCCGCACGCGAGAGTTGGCGGCGCAGGAAGTCCTCTTCGTATTTATTCTTCGCACCCTCCTCGTTGTCGTTGAGCCACTTGTCGGGCATAAGTTTGTCTATCGCCAGCGGCATCAATCCTGCAAAGAGAGCGTTGCGCGCATATTGGGTGGCGGTGGGCAGGATGCTGCAATAGAACTCCTCCGACAGCAGATCGAAGACGGAGTGCAACAGTGGCCAAATCGTACGCCATTGGTCATAGCGGAAATTGTCTATCACGAGCAGTGTGACCTTCCCCCCCTTTGCTTCCTCAACAGCGGGGATTATTCGGTTGCGGAAGAGGGTGTGCGACATTGTAGGTCGCTCGTCGTCGCCACCCCTAATCCAGTCGAGGTAGTTACGCCTAATGAACTTGCCGAACTCCACACCTGCCTCGTTCTTCTGGTAGGAGAGGATATCCATCACCCCTTTGTCGGTCGATTCGGAGAGTTCCATCTCCCACCCCACAAGTTTGCGGTAAATAGCACACCAATCTGCAAAGGTGCGGGCCTCGCCCAAGAGCAAACTGATTTTGCCAAACTCGGCACGATAGTCGGCAGTGGTCTGCTCCGTAACTAATCGTTCCCTCATAACATGTTTCTTGACCGAGAGCAGTACCTGATTGGGGTTTATGGGTTTTATGAGGTAGTCGGCAATTTTGGAGCCGATAGCCTTGTCCATAATGCTCTCCTCTTCGCTCTTGGTGACCATAATGACGGGTGTCGAGGGGCGCACCTCCTTGATTTGCGGCAGCGTTTCGAGTCCTGTCATACCGGGCATCATCTCGTCCAGAATGATGAGGTCGTAGGGGGTGGTGCGAGCCATATCCACCGCATCGAAACCATTGTTACAGGTGTCTACCTCGTAACCCTTGCTTTCGAGAAAGAGGATGTGCGGTTTGAGCAGCTCCACCTCATCATCAACCCATAGTATGTTAATCTCGTTGTTCATACTCTTGTGTGTCTGTTTTTTGTACACAAATATAATGCAAACTCTGCCGTTTTTATTGTGCTATGGCTACTCTTTATCCTCGGCCTGCGACGATTGAGTCTGTCCCCTTTCGACTCTTCGTGTACGCTCGGTTTTGCGACGACGCAGAGCCACCTTAACTCCCGACACAGCCCTACCAGTAACAACATTGTCGATGGCAATCATTGTGTGGTCGAAGAGTCGGCGCAGAGGACGACGGCGTTTCAGACCGCGCGTATGACGCTCGGTTTTGTGGGGATAGAGGTCGGGGATGGAGAGCAATATGGCCGTATCCTGCAACTCTCCCAAGTCGGGAGCCAGAATAGTGTCAAAGACCTGCATATTGGGCGACACATTCATATAGGAGTTAATCATTGGCGGGATATGCTCGCCCCTCTCCTTCAACTCGCGAGAGAGTATTCGGTGGTCGGCAGTGTAGTCCTCGCCCGAGAACAGACGCTCCATTGCGTGCGTGTCGATATTCATATCGATCTTGTTGATGGGCTCAAACAAACCCTCCTCGGCAGGGAAGTGCTTGTGGAGGAAATACATGAGCATATTGCGAGCCTCCTCGTTGTAGTGACCATAGATGGTAACCTTGCCAAAGAAGTACTTTTTGTCGGGATTGTTGACAATAATCGCCCCCAAGCCATCCCAGATGTTGTCCATCACATAAAGACTCTTGGCGTTGGCACGAGTACTCTGATAGTTGGGGTGGACATAGCTCCTGCCGAGCTCTATGGCATAGGGTAGGTACTCCTCGCGGAACTTGTCGGTAAAGCGGAAGTAGTGCTCGGTGGAGATGTGCTTCTGATTTTTGTCGGAGCAGACAATGAAACGGTAGCCGCCCACTATCTCCTTTGCCGCAGGGTCCCACACCACAAGCTGCTTATAGCCATCGGGGGCCAAGTCGTCCTCGTCAATGTCGACACTCTCGCCCGTGCCACCTCCCGCACTGCGGAAAGCCCACTCGCGGAGCCTGCCAATCTCCCTCATAACATTGGGACACTCGGCCGCCGTTATGATATAAATCTCGTTGCCTGCACGGTTGGTCTCGCGCAAGAAAAACTCCTCCCTCAGCTCCTTCATCAACAGAGCCCTCGATACGGGTTTAATAATCGGTTTCATACTTTTTCCTTTTTATCGAAGCTTTTTGCTAAAAGCTTTCTTTTGCGACTTTCCTTTTGCGACTTTTTATAAAAAGTCGCCCAAAAATTTTTAGTGTAGCCCTTGCGGTGAGGCGTGGCCATCTTTCGCAGATAGTGCAGCAGCCGAACTGCCAGCCCACTTTCAAACAAGTTTGAGTGGGCTACCATTTCGTCTGCCACTCTCCTCCGGAGAGCCTCACACCTCCCCGAAAAAAGGCCACTCTCAAACTCCCCGGTTTTTCCTGTTGCTCTTGTCACTCCTGTCACTCCTGCAAGAAAGACAGGAAAAACAAGAAAAACAGAAATTTTCAATTTTCAATTCCCTAAGCGAGTGCATATCGCGAGGCGAGTTCAAGGCTTGGTTTTGATTTTGCTCCGCAGTTTACTCAACCCCACCCGCGAGTGGGTTTTGCGGAGGGATTTTTGTGCCAAACAAGTGAGCAACTCCGCAGTTTGCTGGGCGCAAATGAGGAAGTTGCGAGACGCAGTTTGGTGCAAAAAGCACCCGCAAGGCACACTCGCCACCGAGATGTGCTCGCCTATATATCGAAGCCAAATCGCTTGCGTAAAATACCCTCATCATCCTTGATGCTCTCGCGCATCCAACGATAGAGAAGTTCGCTCTGTTCCTCGGGGGAGAGTCTCCACTCCACATCGCTGCGGTGGAGCCTCTCAACCAGCCCCTGAATGAGTATTGCCGCACAAGCCGACACATTCAGACTCTCCACAAAGCCATACATCGGTATCTTCACGAACTCGTCGGCCACGGCCATAATCTCGGGCGAGATACCCTGCTTTTCGGTGCCGAATACAAGGCAAAACCTTCCCTTGGCGATGTCGAAACTATCGGGCGTTAGGTCGTTGGTGTGTGGTGTGGCAGCGACTATGCGGTATCCCTCTCTTTTGAGGTGTTCAACAGCCTGAGGAGTATTCTCATAGCGCATAATATCCACCCACTTATCCGTACCCCTAACGATGTGAGTGTTGGCCTGAAAGCCACACAAGAACTCTATGGCGTGCAGCTCTTGAACACCAAAAGCCTCGCAGTGACGCACCAGTGCACTCGCATTCTGGGGATGAAAGGTGTTCTCGGCACAGACGGTCATATAGCGTGTGCGGTCGGCCACCACGCGCCTCATTGTGGCGTAGCGTTCGGGGAGCATAAACTCCGCAAGGTACTCGACACGCTCGTCGTACCACTCTTTGGGTTTAGCGATATTTGCCATCGTCGTCGAGCATTTTGAGGTAACTTTCATAGCGGCTCTCGGTGATGCGTCCATCCACCACAGCAGCCATAACGGCACATTGGGGCTCGTGAGTGTGTGTGCAGTTGTAGAATTTGCATCCCTTGCTCTCGCGCATAATCTCGGGAAAGTAGTGATAGAGCTCCTCGGGCTTGATGTCGATGAGTCCGAAGCCACGAATACCGGGGGTGTCGATAAGTCTGCCACCAAACGAGAGGGCATAGACATGCGAGAAGGTGGTGGTGTGCTTGCCCTGCAAATGCGCCTCCGAGATGGCTCCCGTCTTGGCAGCCGCCGAGGGCTCTATGGCATTTACGAGGGTGGATTTACCCACTCCCGAGTTGCCGGCCAGCAGTGTGGTCTTATCCCTAAGGAGTTCCACAACCTCCTCCAAGCCCTCGCCCGTAAGCGCCGAGCACTCTATAATGCGGTAGCCGGCCGAGTCATACACCTCGTGGAACTTGGCGAGCAGTTCGGGATGCTGGCGTGCGGTATCTATCTTGTTGAGGATGATGACTGCGGGCACTTTGTAGGCCTCGCAGGTCACCAAAAATCTATCTACAAATTCGGGGGCCGTAACAGGGGCCGCTATGGTCACAACCACCGCTGCACAGTCAATGTTGGCTGCGATGATATGACTCTCCTTCGAGAGGTTGGAAGCTCGGCGGATGATGTAGTTGCGCCTCTGGGCGATGCTCACAATCACACCATCGCCCTCCTCCGAGAACTCCACGCCTACCCTATCGCCCACAACCACAGGCGAGGTGGAGCGTACACCTTTGAGCCTCAGTCTGCCACGAGTGCGACAATCGTATACCGCGCCCTCAATCTCTACCTTATACCAACTGCCGGTACACTCCACAACAAAGCCTTCCTGTATCATAACTCGTTATTATTAGTAGTTTTCAACCCGTTGTTCTCGTCGTTCAGGCGGAACGAGTCGCTATTCACGATGGAATCTTTGAGCTCCACAAGGTAGGGGAAGACAACCTCCGACACTCGCTCGATGGGCTCGATGAGCACCGACTCCTCCAACACTTTATCCTCTACGATGTGTGTTGTGGAGTTGATGTTGCGGAAGAGTCCCAAGAGCAGGCTCAGCACCAAAGCATAGACCGTGAGCGAAAGGAGCGCTCCGCCAATTTTATCCACCACGCCGAGGCCTATTCCTCTTAATATCCAGCCCGAAATGCGAGAGCAGAGCCACGCAAGCACCACACCTGCGGCAAAGAGTACGGCATAGGCCGCAACCCCCTTTATCTCCACTCCAATCCACTCCGAAAGATTGCCATTGAACTTAAAAGCGAGCCACACACCCAACAACAAACCCACAAACGAAGAGGCTTGCGAAATAAGGCCCTTGCGCAGACCGCTAACGAGTGCCCACACGAGCACAATCGCCAAAATAATGTCTGTAATGTTCATTTTTAACCCTAATTAACTCTTGTTCTTCTCCAAAATTTTCTCAAATGTAGTAATTTTTTTATCTTTGTGCAAATATACCCCCTTTTAGGGGGTAGTATCCCCCAAAAAGAGAGAAAAATGAAAAAGAGCATTACGAGATATTTATTGCTTGTGGCAGTGCTATTTAGCACCTCGGCATTATGGGCAAGAGAGAGCTACACACTCAACCGCGATTGGAAGTTTTTTACCTATTCGGAGAACTATTCTTCGATAGTCAACCTCCCCCACCAATGGAACTCCGACGCGCTGAGTGGTCGTCTGGACTACTATCGCGGAACGGGCAACTATCTGCGATATGTCGATTTCCGCCCCGAATGGAAGGGTAAACGCATCTACCTCCGCTTTGGCGGCGCAAACCTCGTGACCGACCTTATTATTAATGGTCGCTATGTAGGGCGACACGAGGGCGGCAGCAGTGCCTTTACATTCGAGATTACCGACTTTGTAAACTTCAACGGCAAAGACCTCATCTGGGTAATCGTGGGCAATGTAAGCCAGAGCGAGGTTATGCCCACAGCAGGCAACGAAATATCCTATGGAGGACTATTCAGGGGTGTGCAAATCATTATCGAAGAGCCCACCCATATCGCCCTCGACCACTTCTCCACCGACGGTGTCTACATCCACAACAAGAAGGTTGGCGCAGAGGTTGCCTCGGGCGAAGTGGAGGTGCGTGTGAGTGCACTTGCGGCACAGAGCGCATCGCTCACACTCTCGGTTACCAACCCCCACGGCGAGGAGGTTTTCACCGCCACTCAAAAGGTGCGTACCACAAAGGGTACGACCGCAACATACATACCCTTCGAGATTGACAACCCCACCCTCTGGCACGGCACTCTCAATCCCGCGCTCTACACCTTCAACATCACACTCTCCACTGCGGGCGCGGTGTGCGACAATGTGGGCGTGCAGACCGGCTTCCGCCACTACGAGATAACCACCGAGGGCTTTGTGCTCAACGGTGAAAAATACCCCATCAAGGGTGTGCTCCTACGCCGCGACAGGGCACTCAACGGCACAGCCGTATCGGAGCGCGAAATGCTTGAAGATGTGGAGTTTGCACTCGAAATGGGAGCCAACACAATCCGCATAGTCGGAGGCTCGCACCACCCCGCATTCTACCGCATCTGCAACAACCTCGGCATATTGGTCATCAACGACCTTCCTCTGATGGGTGCCACAACCCTCAACGGCAAAGGATTTTTCAACACCACCCCCTTCCGCGAGAATGGCAAGCAGCAGTTACAAGAGATGATTTACCAGAACTACAACGCCCCCTCAGTGGTGGTGTGGAACCTCTTCTCGGAGCTTGAAACTCGTGGCGAAGACCCCGTAGACTACATCCGCGAGCTGCACTCGCTGGCCAAGAGGCTCGACCCCAACCGCCTGACTGCGGGTTGGAGTAATCAAGATGGCGAGATTAATTTTGTCACAGACCTCATTGTGTGGAGCCACTCGTTTGGCTGGATGGAGGGGCTGCCAAGCGATATTGCCGTATGGCAGGAGCAACTCCACTCCGTGCCCGAATGGGATGCACTCCACTCGGCTGTGAGCTACAAGTGTGGCGGCAACATCTTCCAGCAGGGTGACCTTCTCGAAAAACCACTCTCGTCGAGCAATTGGCACCCCGAGAGGTGGCAGACACATTTCCACGAAACATATCTCAACTCGCTCGAAGGCGACACCCGTTTTTGGGGCATCTTCGTAGACGGCCTGTTCGACTACGCCTCGGTGGATGTGCATCGTTCGGCAGGAGGGGTGTGCGATATGGGCGTTGTGAGCTTCAACCGACAAGCTCGCAAGGATGCCTTCTACCTCTACAAGGCCCGCTGGAATACTACAGAAGATTTTCTGCACATTGCCGAGCGTCGCTGGGCACGCCGCGCCGACACACTCCAAACCATCAAAGTCTTCACCAACCTGCCCGAAGCAGAGCTTACGGTAAACGGTAAGTTCCTCGGCTCGAAGGAGAGCTCCGGAGGAGTGGTTGTGTGGGAAGATGTCGAGATGGAGTATGGTACCAACACCATCGAAACCACCTCGCGCGGACTTGCGGATGTTATGACTTTGGAGATTCCCCGCAGCTACTCGGCAGACTTGTAACGACAACGGCCGACCGCCTACGGCGCGGGTATCAAAAAAGATACCCGTGAACAAAGGGGGGGGCGAGGACAAAATAGGGGGGCAGGAGTGACAGGAAAGACAAGAGGGACAGGAGGGACAAGAGAAACAGGAATTCCTGTCCTTCCTGTCTTTCTTGTTTTTATTGTTTTTCTTGTCTTTCCTCTCGGGCGCCTCGCGCCCGATGTCGGTAGACGGTAGACAAAAAATGCAGAGAAGCGAGCGAGTTCTAGGCGTGCAAGAAAGCGGGCTCCGCAGTTTGCTTGACGCAAATGAGGTTGTCGCTCTTCGAAGTGCGGTGCGAAAAGCACCCGTTGTATGCGTTTTTTGAAAAAACGCATAGAAGCGAGCGTATTTTAGGCGCACAAGAAAATCTCCCCCGCAGTTTGCTTGACGCAAATGAGGGGGAGATTTATCGCAGTGCAACGCCAAAGACGCCGCTTATATGCGTTTT
>JAZOWE010000007.1:0-177478 GCA_045659085.1 Tidjanibacter sp. | reverse complement strand
AAAAGATTTAGGCAAGACCCACGAAGCCGTAAGAGTGGGAGAAATAATTTTTATATTATGTCAGTAAAGTATGCAATGTGTGTGAGTTGTGGTAATACTCACGAGGGTGATCCTGTTTATGTATGCCCAGAATGTGGACATCGTTTTTGTTACAATTGTAAGGATACCAAAATATTTCAATATATATGTCCTATATGCGGACATGAATACCCTAAACAAATAGGTGAAATTGGTGATCCCAACAGATAATTTACAAACAAGGGGCGATGCGGATTGCATCGCCCCTCTCCTTTGAAGTTTTAAGAGGTCAAATAGATTATTCCGTTAAAGATTGTCTATATCTATTTTGACCTTTGGGGTTGATTGCAAGGGTGGGGTGGCGCAATGCACCCCACGCCTTACGCACTCATTCTCTTACTCGGCTTTGTGTACGAGGGTGATAATCTCACCACCGTGAACAATAGCCTCCTCGTTGGCGGGAAGAGTCTTCCAAGCACGCTCGGGAAGCGACTTCTTCAAGCCAATCTTCACATACTCCATATCTACGATGGGGCACACTTTCAGGTAGCCACCCAAAATCATTGTGTTGAACAAGCGGGCGTTACCCATCTTTGCGCACTCCTCGGTAGCGTTGATGGTGTAGATGTTGATGTCTTTACGAGTGGGGTGGTGGGTAATACCATTGGTATCGTAGATGAGGTTACCACCGGGGCGAACATTACCCTCGAACTTATCCAAACTCTGCTGGTTAAGTACGATGATGGTGTCGCACATCTGAACGATGGGCGAGCTTACGGGCTGGTCGCTAACCACAACGGTTACATTTGCCGTACCACCACGCATCTCGGGACCGTAGCTGGGCAACCACGATACCTCATAACCCTGCAACATACCCGAGTATGCCAAAATTTTACCGGTCGAGAGGACACCCTGTCCACCGAAACCTGCAATAATCAATTCCTGTTTCATATCTCTTTGCTGTCTAAGGGTTTATTCATCTTTGATATCACCAAGAGGATACTCGGGAACCAAGTTCTCCTCCATCCACTTATTAGCCTGTACGGGGCTCATCTTCCAACCGCTATTGCAAGTTGCTACGAACTCAACGAACGACAAACCTTTGCCTGCAAGCGAGTTCTCCAATGCTTTGCGGATAGCCTTCTTTGCTTTGCGTACAGCCGCGGGAGTGTGAACACTCTGGCGAGTAACATAGCAAACACCGGGCAACTGGCATACAAAGTTGGCAACTTTGTAGGGGTAGCCGTGCAACTGAGGATCACGACCATAGGGGCAAGTTGCGGTCTTCATACCAATCAGGGTATTGGGCGACATCTGACCACCGGTCATACCATAAATTGCGTTGTTTACATAGAAAACAGCGATGCTCTCACCACGGTTGCAAACGTGGATACTCTCGGCAGTACCGATAGCAGCCAAGTCGCCATCACCCTGATAGGTGAAGACGAGTTTGTCGGGGTAGAGCCTGTGAGCAGCGGTTGCAACTGCTGCTGCACGACCGTGAGCTGCCTGAATCCAGTCGATGTCGAGGTAGTTGTATGCAAATACCGAGCAACCTACGGGCGATACACCGATGGTCTTCTCCTGAACACCCATCTCGTCAATAACCTCGGCAATGAGTTTGTGGATTGTACCGTGGCTACATCCGGGGCAGTAGTGCATAACCTTGTCGGTCAGGATGGGAGTCTTTGAATATACCAAATTCTCTTTGGTTTTCTCAACAATATATTCTGCCATAATGATTTAACTTATTTAATGATTTTGGTTTTGAGTGCCTCGAATACCTGATCGGGGGTGTAAACTGCACCACCTGTACGACCGTAGTGCTCAACGGGCACTGCGCCATTGACTGCGAGCCTTACATCTTCAACCATCTGGCCCATGTTCAACTCAGCAACGAGAACGCCTTTGGTCTTGGCTGCAACCTCGGCAATCTTCTTGCTGGGGAAGGGCCACAAAGTGATAGGACGGATAAGACCTACCTTATAACCATTGGCGCGAGCAATCTCGATGGTCTCCTTGCAGATACGAGCCGACGAGCCGAATGCTACGATGAGGTAGTCGGCATCCTCGCACTTGTACTCCTCGAAACGAACCTCCTCTGCCTCGCAACGAGCATATTTCTCGAAAATCTTGTAGTTGAAAGTCTCCTGAGCATAGGGATCCAACTCCAACGAGGTGATGATGTTGTAGGGACGATCTGCGGTCTTACCGGTGGTAGCCCAGCTGCTGTGCATCTGGCGAATCTCCTCGTCGGTCCAGCGGGGACGCTGCTCGGCGAGCTCTACCTTCTCCATCATCTGACCAATAACGCCATCCGAAAGAATCATTACGGGGTTGCGATATTTGAAAGCCAAATCAAAAGCATCAAATACGAAATCGTGCATCTCCTGAACCGATGCGGGAGCGAGTACGATGGTCTTGTAGTCACCGTGACCGCCACCTTTCACTGCCTGGAAGTAGTCACTCTGTGCGGGCTGGATGGTACCCAAACCTGGGCCACCACGAGTAACATTCACAACAACGCAAGGAAGCTCAGCACCTGCCAAGTAGGTCATACCCTCGCACATAAGGCTGATACCGGGGCTCGACGAAGAGGTCATAACCTTCTTACCGCAAGCAGCACCGCCATACACCATGTTGATGGACGAAACCTCGCTCTCGGCCTGTACAACCACCATACCGGTAGTTTCCCAGGGTTTGCGCTCCATAAGTGTCTCCATTACCTCGCTCTGGGGGGTAATAGGATAGCCGAAATAACCATCGGCACCGCAACGAATCGCAGCTTCTGCGATAACTTCGTTGCCTTTCATCAATTTAACTTCTCCCATAGCGCTTACTCAAATTTTTGTCTGTAAACTGTGATACAAGTGTCCGGGCAAATAATTGCACAACTAGCACATCCGGTGCAGTTGTCGGGGTTTGCCATGTGGGCGTAGTTATAGCCTTTGCCATTGACATTGGGCGAGAGTGCCAAAACATCGCAGGGGCAAGAGGCAACACATACCTCGCAACCTTTACAGCGCTCGGTATCAACAACGATTGTTCCCTTGATTTTTGCCATACTGTTTAGTAGTTAATAATAAATAGGTATAATTTGTTTAGTTTCTAAAACTCGTGGATTACAACACCGCTGCGCAACTTGGGCTCAAACCAAGTGGTCTTGGGAGGCATAATGTTGCCGCTGTCGGCGATGTCGATGAGTTGCTGCATCGAAACGGGGTAGAGCGCAAAGGCTACCTTCATCTCGCCACTGTCAACCCTCTTCTGCAACTCGCCCAAGCCGCGGATACCACCAACAAAGTCGATGCGTTTGTCCCTGCGGAGGTCTTTGATGCCGAGAACTTTGTCCAACACGAGGTTCGACAGAACGGTTACATCCAAAACGCCAATGGGGTCATTGTCGTCATAAGTGCCCTCCTTGGCGGTCATCGAATACCACTCGCCATCGAGATAAAGACCAAAGTTGTGGAGTGCGTTGGGTTTGTAGATATCCGCACCCTTCTTCTCAACAACAAAGTCTTTTGCAATCTCTGCCAAGAACTCCTCTTTCGACAAGCCATTCAGGTCCTTAACCACGCGGTTGTAGTCAATGATATTGAGCTGTGCATCGGGGAAGATAACTGCCAAGAAGTAGCAGTACTCCTCTTCGCCGGTGTGGTTGGGGTTAGCCAACATTCGCTCTTTGCCAACACCTGCGGCAGCAGCAGTACGGTGGTGACCGTCAGCTACATACAAAGCAGGAATTTGCTCAAAGATAGCGGTGATGTTCTTAATATCCTCGTCACCATCAACCAGCCACAAGGTGTGACCTACGCCATCCTCGCTCACAAAGTCATACTTGGGAGCCTCGGCAATGATGCGGTTTACAATGGCGTTCATATCCTCCCTCTCGGGGTAGGCGAAGAATACGGGCTCCAAGTTAGCGCTCTGAGCTCTAACATGTTTCATCCTATCCTCCTCCTTGTCGGCGCGTGTGAGTTCGTGCTTTTTGATGCGGCCCTCCAAGTAGTCCTCGAAGTGGCAGCAAGCAACAAGACCATACTGGCGTTTGCCGTTCATGGTCTGTGCGTAGATGTAGTAGCACTCCTTCTCCTCCTTCACGAGCCAACCTTTCTCTTTCCAAGCCTTGTAGTTCTCAACGGCCTTTGCATAGACAGCCTCGTCGTGCTCGTCGATGATGGGATCGAAGTCAATCTCGGGTTTGATGATGTGCAAAAGGCTCTTCTCGCCAGCCTCTGCCTTTGCCTCAACCGAGTTGAGTACATCGTAGGGGCGCGAAGCTACCTCGTTAGCCAATGCCTGTGGTGGACGAACACCAGCAAATGCTTTAATCTTTACCATAAACTTCGATTTTTATTTGTTAACTTGGAATTTACGGTTGCCGTTTACGAAGAAGTCTACAATCTGGGTAGCAGCGGCTTTTGCAGCGTTGTAGTTGGCCTCGGCGGTCTCTGCACCCTGTTTCTTGGGGGTAGCAAATACGCGGTTGCCATACTTCTCAACAAGCTCTGCCTGGCAAGCAGCAGCAATGTCGCTGGCATATTTCAAATCTTCCCTCTCGCCCAAAACAGCCATCAAATCCTCCTCGTTGATGACCTCCTTGCGAGCGGTGTTTACCAAGATGGCGCCCTTAGGCATGCTCTCCAAGAGGTGACGATCTACCGATTTGAGGTATTTGGGGGTTGCGGGGATGTGGAGCGAGATGTAGTCGCATTTTGCATACAACTCCTCGGCGGTCTCAACGCGAGTTACGCCGTTGTTCTCGAAGATGCTCATATCGGTAATCGAGGGCGACAGAGCATATACCTCCATACCGAGAGCTTTACCATAGCGACCAACAATCTGACCGATGTTGCCGTAGCCGTGGATACCGAGTTTCTTGCCGCTAACCTCTTTACCAGTGCCGGGTTTGAAGGTGTTGCGCGACATATAAATCATAAGACCGAGAGCCAACTCTGCAACAGCATTTGCGTTCTGACCGGGGGTGTTCATAACAACAATACCGCGCTCCGAAGCAGCAGCGCAATCAACATTGTCGTAACCCGCACCTGCGCGAACAATAATTTTCAGCTGAGGAGCAGCAGCCATAACATCGGCAGTGACCTTATCGCTACGAACGATGAGCGCATCTGCATCGGCAACAGCCTCCAAAAGCTGAGCTTTCTCGGTGTATTTCTCCAAGAGTGCAAGCTCCATACCTGCCTCTTCAACAACTTTTGCAATGGCCTCTACGGCTGCTTTTGCAAAGGGTTTTTCGGTTGCAACTAAAATTTTCATAGGTTCTATTAAGCCATAAAAGTCCACTGCACGCTCCCTTTGATGCTCATAGGTGTATGGCACAACGGTAGGCATACGGTGGACTTTTAATGTTTAGTTATTAGGTGAATTATTCTTATTTTACATGAAGTTTCTCGAACTCCTGCATGCACTCTACGAGGGCTTTAACACTCTCGATGGGAAGAGCATTGTAGCAACTTGCGCGGAAACCGCCAACCAAGCGGTGACCTTTGATGCCGACCATGCCACGAGCCTTTGCAAACTCCAAGAACTCACCAGCCAACTCTTCGTACTCGGGATTCATAACGAAGCAGATGTTCATCCTCGAACGGTCCTCCTTAGCAGCGGTGCCACGGAAGAGGGCGTTGCGGTCAATCTCGTTGTAGAGGAGGTCTGCTTTCTCGCAGTTGATGCGATACATCTCCTTCATACCACCAATGCTCTTCATCCAGCGGAGAGTTTCGAGCAATACATAGATGGGGAATACGGGAGGAGTGTTGTACATCGAGTTGTTGTCGGTGTGGGTTTTGGGGTGAACCATGCTGGGTACATTGCGAACAACTTTCTCCAACATATCGTCGCGGATGATAACGAAAGTTACGCCGGCAGGTGCCAAGTTCTTCTGTGCACCACCATAGATGATGGCGTATTTCGAAACATCAACAGGGTGGCTCAAAATATCCGAACTCATATCGCAGATGTGAGGGATAGGCGAGTCGATGTCGATGTGATTCTCGGTACCATAGATGGTGTTGTTCATACAAGTGTAGAGATAGTCGCAGTCGGTGGGAATGGTGTAACCCTTAGGAATAGCCGAGAAGTTGCTCTCCTCGCCCGAAGCGATAACCTCAACCTCACCAAAGAGTTTAGCCTCTTTGATAGCTTTCTTGGTCCAAACGCCGGTGTTTACATAAGCAGCTTTGGTGCCGAGGAAGTTGTAAGGAATATGGAAGAATTGGGTGCTTGCGCCACCACCAACAAAGAAAATCTGGTAGTTGTCGGGAATCTCCAACAACTCGCGGAAGAGAGCCTTAGCCTCGTCCATAACAGCGTCGAAGTCTTTTGTGCGGTGCGAAATCGAGAGAATCGACAAACCGCTACCGTTGAAATCCAAAACAGCCTCGGCTGCTTTTTTAATAACTACCTCGGGCAAAACCGAAGGTCCTGCATTGAAATTGTGCTTTACCATGATTTGATTTAATAGGTTAAAAAGTTAGTATTGTGTGTTAAATTCAAAAATTCTCTTCAATCATAGATTGCATCCGCAAATATATGCCTTTTTTTGGAGTAAAACAACCTAAACTGTCTTTATTTTTGTCCCAACGAAAGAAAAAATAACATATCTTTGTCGGTCAGAACCAAACCTAAGAGAATGATTAAGTCAATGACAGGTTTCGGTAAGTCCGAAATCACCACTTCGGAGCGCAAAATTACAGTGGAAACGCGCTCGCTCAACGGCAAGCAGTTGGACCTTTCGGTGAAACTGCCCGCCCGCTATCGTCAATTTGAGTACGAGATTCGCAACCGTGCAGCAAAGGTTTTGCAGCGTGGTAAAACGGATATTTTTGTGACGGTTGAAAACACCGCCTCCAAACCCTCCTCGGCAAATATTAATGTCGAGCTGTTCAAGGCTTACAGTGAGCAACTTATGGCTCTCGCTTTGGCATCGGGATTGGGTGGTAGCAGTGAGGTACAGTCGCAGGTTCTCGCCTCGGTTATGCGTATGCCCGAGGTTGTGTTGAACGATGTGGACTCGGTAGGCGAGGAGGAGAGTGCTGCCCTTATGAAGGCGGTGGACGAGGCTTTGGCTGCCCACGACAAGTTCCGCCAGCAGGAGGGCGAGGTGCTTATTGCCGACCTGTTGCACCGTGTGGATCTCATTCAGGGCTACAAGCAGAGCGTTATTCCCTTTGAGGTACGCCGTACGGAGGTTATCAAGCAGCGAATTCTCGACCAGCTTGCTCAACTTGCTGTAAATTACGACGCCAACCGTCTCGAACAGGAGATGATTTTCTACCTCGAAAAACTCGATATTACCGAGGAAAAAGTTAGGCTCGATAAGCACTGTGACTACTTCCGCGAGGTGGCCGAGGGCGAAGATAATGTAGGTCGCAAACTCGGATTTGTGGCTCAGGAAATGGGACGCGAAATTAATACTATGGGTTCAAAGGCCAACGACTCCGAAATTCAGATTTTGGTAGTTAAAATGAAAGATGAACTCGAAAAGATTAAAGAACAAGTACTCAACATTTTATAAATGGGCAAACTGATTATATTCTCGGCTCCTTCGGGCTCGGGGAAAACCACTATTGTACACCGCCTTATGGGGTTGGTAGAGGGGTTGGAATTTTCTGTTTCGGCCACCTCGCGCTCTCCTCGTGGTGTGGAGCAAAATGGCAAAGATTACTACTTCCTTTCGGGCGAGGAGTTTGACAGGAAAATCGCCGAAGATGCCTTTGTGGAGTGGGAGGAGGTCTATGCCGGAACAAAGTATGGCACGCTGCGTAGTGAGTTGGAGCGAATTTGGGCAAAGGGACACACCATTCTCTTCGATGTGGATGTGAAGGGCGGTGTGAGACTCAAAGATATTTTTGGCACTCAGGCTCTCTCCATCTTCATTATGCCCCCCTCGATTGAGGAGTTGCGCAATAGGCTCGTAGGTAGGGCTACCGATTCGCCCGAAAAGATTGAGCAGCGCGTGGCAAAGGCAGGCGAGGAGCTTACCTATGCCGAGAGGTTTGACCTTGTGGTTGTGAACGACAATCTCGAAGAGGCTGTCGAGGGCGTGCGCAAGGCTGTGGAGGAGTTTATTAAATAGTCTTAGGCCCGATGGCAATCACCGCACTCTATTTCGGTTCATTTAACCCTTTTCATAATGGGCATCTCGCTGTGGCAGAGTATGTTGTAGGGGAGGGGCTTGCAGAGGAAGTTTGGTTTGTCGTCTCGCCCCATAATCCACATAAAGCAACCTCCGAACTCGCTCCCGAGAAGATGCGATTGGAGATGGCGCGTAGGGCCATTGAGGGCAAAAGGGGGCTGAAAGTTTGCGATGTGGAGTTTGCAATGGAGCGACCTTCGTACACCATTCGCACCATTCAACACTTGAAACAACTCTATCCCGAGCGCGAGTTTGCAATTCTCGGAGGTGGCGATGTGGCACGCACGATTGCTACTTGGCGAGAGGGCGAGAGGTTGATGAGCGAGAATAGGATTTTGATTTATCCGCGCGAGAGTGACGAGTCTTTCGGAGAGCCTTTCGTAATGCTTGCCGGGGCTCCGAAAATGGATATTTCTTCCACAAAAGTAAGACGACTTATTGCCGAGGGTGGAAAGTGGCAAATGCTTGTGCCCGAGGTTGTTGCAGAGTATATAACGAAACATAAAATATATATGGAAAACAACGATATTGAGAGAGAATTGGCTCTTGGTAAAGAGGCCTTTGCTCGCAGTGAATTTGGTGTTGCCAAAAATCACTTCGGAGCGGTGCTCAGACTCGATAAGGAGAATTGCGAGGCTCAGCAGTGGCTCGATATGATTGAGGATATTTTGGCATTCCGACACAAAGATTACTATAACCCATAGAGAATAGAAAATGAAGAATATAGCATTGTTGGCAGGCGGTAATTCCTCGGAGAGGGAGATTGCCTTGCAGAGTGCTGCACAGGTGGCCGAGGCTTTCGATAGGGAGCGCTACAATGTGTGGCTTATTGATGTATATGGTCGTCGCTTTACCTACCGCGAGGGTGGCGAGGAGTATTATGTCGATTTGAACGACTTTTCGCTTACGATTGGCGATAGAAGGGTGGAGTTCGACTTTGCCTATATTATGATTCACGGTACACCCGGCGAGGATGGCCACATTCAGGGCTATTTGGAGATGATGGGTGTGCCATTTTCGTCGTGCGATATGGTATCGTCGGTTGTGACCTTCGACAAGGTTACGACCAAAAGGGCTGTTGCCGATACGGGCGTGAGGCTCGCAAAGGGTATCCTTTTGCGCGAAGAGGATTGGGTTGCACCCGACCAGATTGTTGCTGAACTCGGGTTGCCATTGTTTGTGAAACCCAATGCGAGCGGTAGCAGCTGTGGTGTGACGAAAGTTAAGAGTGCCGAGGAGCTCCCCGAAGCTGTGTTTAAGGCTTTTGATGAGAGCTCGGAGGTGTTGATTGAGGAGTGTATTGTGGGTAGAGAGATGGCCTGCGGTGTGCTTGTTACGGCCGATAAAGAGTACCTTTTCCCCATTACCGAGGTTATTGCCAAGAATGAGTTTTTCGACTACGAGGCAAAGTATACCGCGGGTATGAGCGACGAGATTACTCCTGCCGATATTACTCCCGAAGTGGCTGAGAGGTTGCACGAAATGACTCTTGCAGCCTATAAGGCTTGCCGTTGCAAAGGCTTGGCAAGGGTTGATTTTATCGTTACCCCCGAGGGAGAACCCTATATGATTGAGATAAATACCATTCCCGGAATGAGTGGTGGTAGCATCGTGCCCAAGCAGATTCGCGCTGCGGGTATGACAATGACCGAAATACTGACACTTGTAATCGAAGATGCACTATGCAATCAATGATTGAGATAGACGACAAAATCATCTCTACCGAGATTCTTACGGAGGAGTTTTGCTGCCCCTTGGATGAGTGCAAGGGCGAGTGCTGTGTGGATGGCAATGCAGGTGCTCCGCTCGAAATCGAGGAGGTGGATGTTTTGGAGGAGGAGTACGAAAACTACAAACCATATATGACTCCCGAGGGCATTGCAGTCATTGAGCGCGAGGGCTTTATGTATGTGGATACCGATGGCGACTACTGCACACCTCTTGTGAACGATGCCGAGTGTGCCTACTCGGTTGTGGAGAATGGTGTGACACTGTGTGCCATCGAAAAGGCCTATCGCGACGGCAAAACCTCGTTCAAAAAGCCCATTTCGTGCCACCTCTATCCCATTCGTGTGAAGAAATTTTCGCACGGCTTCTATGGCCTCAATCTCCACCGCTGGGATATATGCCGCTGTGCCTTTGCGTGCGGTAGGCGCAATGGCGTGAAGGTATATCGCGCTCTCGAAGAGCCTCTTACGAGGTGCTTTGGCGAGGAGTTCTATGCACAACTGTGTGAGGCTGCCGAGATGATTGCAAACGAAAAAGAGTAAGCAGGGGAGTAGGGTAGAATGAGAAGAGACTTTGGGATGTGGATAGTTGTGTTGTGCGTGGTGTTGAGTTGCTCAATGCCCACTTTGGCACAGCGAAAATACACCCTCGAAGAGCTGCCCGAAATGGCTCTCGATACGCTCGATACCCCCAACCCCAAGGCTAAAATTATCACATACACCAACAATACTTGGCGCTATTGGATACCCGACTACGACAACCTTGTCAATCAGGAGGTTTTCCTAAATCATTGGGTTACAAATCAGGTCTTTGCCTACCGCGATGTCAGCATTTCGGATGTGCCCGAAACTATGGAGATTAAACTCGTGGAGAGTCTTGCCGACTACCATTTTCCGGTGTTGGGTCGCGTGTCGTCGCGCTATGGTCCCCGTGGCAGAGGTATGCACAAGGGTATCGATATCAGCCTACCTACGGGCGAGCCTATTTATGCCACCTTTGAGGGCAAGGTGCGCTATGCTCGTTGGAATTCGGGCGGCTATGGCTATCTTGTGATTTTGCGCCACCCCAATGGGCTCGAAACCTACTATGGTCACTTGTGTAAACTCAATGTCGAAGTTAATGATTATGTTGTTGCAGGTCAGGTTATTGGCTATGGTGGCAATACGGGCCGCAGTAGGGGTGCACACCTCCACTACGAGGTGCGATATGCCGACCTTACCTTCGATCCCGAGAGGATTATCGACTTTTCGACGGGCGATTTGAAGTGGCAGAATTTTGTGCTCGAAAGGGGATATTTCAATGTGTCGTCAAAACTCACCGAGGCCCTCGAAGAGAATGAGGAGGATATGGGCGATATGTTTGTGGATAAGAACGGTAACCCGCTATCGTCGGAGGCTATTGTGGATAATCTCGAAAAGGCAGCCGCAAAACCCAAGCCTACGGTCAATGACGCAATCTACTACAAGGTTAAAAGTGGCGATAATCTCTACAAAATTGCCGCGAAATATGGCACAACCGTTGGCGCAATCTGCCGCCTGAATGGTATTAAGAGCAGTACGCCCATTCGTGTAGGACAACGCCTGAGAGTGAAATAATTATGGTGTAAGAAACACACCGCCCGACACTTTTACGAGTGTCGGGCGGTGTGTTTGTTGTGGACAACTGCCGAGTATTAGCATTAAATACTCTTAACCCTTGCCCCTTTCTGTTTGGCGTTCATAAGAATTGCAAACGCACGCTGGATGTCTTTGTCGTTCAGCACGATAGTAAATTCGTTGGTGGTGCTGATAACCTCAATAATGTTGATGTTGTCCCACGCAAGTTCCTTGAAGAGGAAGTAGTAAACACCGGGATAGAGGGTGTTGTCGCTGGGAAGTTTTACGGTGATGAGTGAGAGGTCGGAGTTCTTGGCAATCATCTGCTCGTCGGCAAAAATCTCCTCCACGATATTGCTCACGCTCTCGGTAACAACCAAGGTGGTCTCGGAGATACCCTGCGAGAATGTGCAAAAAATGTTGCTCAAATCCTTAATGCTCTCCAAAAGCTTGGTCTGTTTCTGATGCAGCGAGGGCGAATTGTGGAAAGTATAGTCGGAAAGGTTGCTCCTTACGGTAATATCTCCCAAATTCTCCACCACAGCCTGAGCCCTCTCAGCAGTAACCTCGCCAAGTCGGGGAACAAGGCGGTTGAGAGCCATAATGATAGCACTATCGTTTACCTCGCGGTTTACGATCTGTTCAATCTCGGGTTTGAGCTGGCGAGCCAATGCCGAGAGGTTAATTAGCCCCTCAATGAGGGCCCCTTCGAGAAATGGGCGTTTTTTGATGACAGTCTCGACTGCGCTTGGAATAGAAATCATTTTGTTAAGTGTGGTTATTTTTGGTTATATTTTTCTTTCGGAGTTCAAAAATAATATAAGATTGTCAATTTTGCAAAAATAAATGCGCAAAATTTCCATTCTTTTCCATTGGCGGGGCATAATGATTAAACACAACAAAGGGGGTTTTGAATTTGAGAGAAAATTAGTACATTTGCACCCATATATATAAAGAAGATGAAAAACATACGCAATTTCTGTATTATAGCCCATATCGACCACGGTAAGAGTACCTTGGCAGACCGTCTATTGGAAGAGACCGGAACTCTCTCCGAGCGCGAGTTGCAAAATCAGGTGCTCGACGATATGGACCTCGAACGCGAAAAGGGTATTACCATCAAGTCGCACGCAATTCAGATGCAGTACGAGCGCGATGGCGAACTCTACACTCTCAACCTTATTGACACCCCCGGACATGTCGATTTCTCCTATGAGGTGTCGCGTGCCATTGCTTCGTGCGAGGGCGCGCTGTTGGTGGTTGATGCTTCGCAAGGTATTCAGGCACAGACGATTTCTAACCTTTACCTCGCTCTCGAACACGACCTCGAAATTATCCCCGTAATCAACAAGATTGATATGGAGTCGGCAATGGTCGATGAGGTTAAGGACCAGATTGTCGAATTGCTCGGTTGCGACGAAAGTGACATTTTGTGCGCTTCGGCTCGTACGGGTGTGGGCATACAGGAGATTTTGGATGCTATTGTGGATAGGGTGCCGGCTCCCAAGGGCGACGAGAATGCCCCCTTGCAGGCTCTGATTTTCGACTCGGTATTCAACTCATACCGAGGCATTATCGGCTATTTCCGTGTGATGAACGGTACGATTCGTAAGGGTGACCATGTGAAGTTTTTCAATACAGGCTCGGAGTACGATGCCGACGAGATTGGCGTGCTGAAACTCAAATTTGTCCAGCAGGACGAGATTAAGGCGGGTAATGTGGGCTACATTATGTCGGGCATTAAGTCGTCGAAGGATGTGAAGGTGGGCGATACGATTACCCATGTGGAGAATCCTTGCGAGGAGGGAGTGGCTGGTTTTGAGGATGTTAAGCCTATGGTCTTTGCAGGTGTCTATCCTGTTGATGCAAGCGAGTATGAAGATCTGAGGGCTTCGCTCGAAAAGCTGCAACTCAACGATGCCTCGCTCACTTTTGAGCCCGAGAGTTCGCTCGCGCTGGGCTTTGGTTTCCGCTGCGGATTCCTCGGATTGTTGCATATGGAGATTGTGCAGGAGAGGCTCTATCGCGAGTTCGATATGGATGTGATTACCACCGTTCCCAATGTGTCGTTTAAGGTTACGACCAAGAAGGGCGAGGTTGTCGATGTTCACAACCCTTCGGGTTTGCCCGATTTGACTATGGTGGACAAAATTGAGGAACCCTATATTCGTGCACAGATTATTACCAAAACCGACTACCTTGGAGCGGTTATTAAACTCTGCATCGACAAGCGAGGTACGCTCGTAAATCAGGTATTCCTTGGCCCAGAGAGGGTTGAGATTAACTTCGATATGCCTTTGTCGGAGATTGTCTTTGACTTCTACGACAAGTTGAAGAGTATTTCGCGCGGTTACGCATCGTTTGACTATCACCAGATTGGCTATCGCGAGAGCCGCCTTTCGAAACTTGACATTCTGCTCAATGGCGAGCCTGTGGATGCTCTCTCGTCGCTTATCTTCACCGACCACGCCTACGATTTTGGTCGCAAGATGTGTGAGAAACTCAAAGAGCTCATCCCACGACAGCAGTTCGACATTGCAATTCAGGCGGCCATTGGCGCAAAGATTATCGCCCGCGAAACGGTGCGTCAGGTGCGTAAGGATGTGACGGCTAAGTGTTATGGTGGCGATATTTCGCGTAAACGCAAACTCTTGGAGAAACAGAAGAAGGGTAAAAAGCGTATGCGCCAGATTGGTAATGTTCAGGTGCCACAGTCGGCATTCTTGGCAGTTCTCAAAATGGACTAATGCTCTCATTGAGATACAAAAAGAGCGACACACCATCATTGTGTGTCGCTCTTTTTGTTTGCGCTTTATATGAGGTGTCGCTATTTTTTGCCCACAGGTACAACCTTAATAGAAATTTCTGATGAGGCTTTGCCTATGGCAGTTGCAAGAGTTTTAGCCTCGCTCTCCTTTGTGAAAATGCCTATGGTATAGAGCGTTGTGCCATCGGAGTTGCTGAATTTAGAGATCTCCTTGCGTGGGGCTTTCTCCCTGATTACGGCAAGAGCCTCGGCAGGCAGAGCACCACCACTTATACCTCCAATCTCAATGCGCCACATTGACACTTTGGAGGTCGATGTGGTTGCCGAGCTTCTATCCACAAAGTCGTCCCTACGAATACCGTCGCGCCACATTACGAGCTCGGGTTGTTTGAAACCTGCCTTACGCAACAGAGCAATGTCGTCTTGCGCACTCTTGGCGGTGGGGTAAAGACCGATATAAATATAAGTACGACCATCCTCGCGACGCTCACGATAGAGTGGGGTAGCACCTCGGAAGACTTTTGTGGAGGGAGGAAGGCTTGCGTAGTTGCCCACCGTGATGGAGTAGAGCTCGCCCTCGGAGGGGATTTTGAGTGTGGGTAACGACGAAACAGCCTTGTCTTTTGCTTTCTTGTTGATTTTCACTCCCTTGAATGTGGCGTTGGAGCGCTTGGGTGTATTCCACGGGGTGAAGAGGGTGTGGGTGGTGTCGAACTCTTCATACCTTTTTAGGAGTGAGTCGGCACTCTTGGGAGCGTAGTGGCGAGCAAGCATTGCCTCCAAATAGAGCGTTCCGCGCAAGCGATGTGGGTACATCGCAATGTCGAGGTCGGTACATCTACCCGCCAATTTTTCGGTCATTGTAGCCTCTGTCTGTTCGGCCAAAGCGATATAATCGGCGCGGAGCGAGTCCAAACCGAGGGTGTCTGTAAACATCAGATAGGCCTTTGCCTTGCTTGTAAACAACAGGTCGCTGCGGTCGGCTATCGCATCGGCAATTTTTGAACTGCGCTCTACGGCCCCCAGGTAGTCGGCATAGTGCTTTTCGAGCGTAGAGAGCGCGGTTGCTTTCTCATAACCGTCAAGCGCCTCAAATATCTCTTTGTAGGCCTTGCCGTAGTCGTTTATCAGTCCATCAATCTCTTGCTCTGTGAGTGCATAGCGCCTTGTTGTCGTGCTGAACAATGACTTTAATTCTTCGCTCACAACAACCTTATCCTCTGTGTGTTGTTCTTGTGGTGCAACTTCTTCTTGGGGGATGATAACATCGGGCTCTTCCGTGCTATCCTCAGCAACCGCAACCTGCTCTTTTGCCTGTTCGGGAGCGGGTGTGACAACCTCTTGGGGCTCTGCGGGCACCTTAATTGTCTGCTCCGGTTGGGCATCTCCTGCTACGACCTCTTGTTCCTCCGACCGAGCCTTCTCTACGACAGCCTTTTGCTGCTCCGAAAGTCGGGCAATAGCCCCCTCGATAGCCAGCGACTGCTTTTCGAGTTCGTGTATGGCCATTGCGAGTGAGTCGGTGGGGGAGGTGAGGTAGAGCTGACGAGCGGTGTCCAACTCTGCCGTAATTCTCTCGCCACGAAGCGCGAGTTGGCTCAGTTGTCGCTCAATAAATCCGCCCATAGGAGTTTGAGCCACCGCTGTGAGCAACACAAGGCTGAAAAGTAGTGATATGTATAATCTCTTTAAATCCACCATTTCATTGTAAAGAAGTGCAACAAACCGAAAATCTCCAAACGGCCAAGCAACATCTGCAAGGTGCTCATCAACTTCACCACAGCAGGCATTGCCGAGAAATTATTGAGTGAGCCCACCTCGCCAAAGCCGGGGCCAATGTTGCCCATTGACGATACGGAGGCGGTAAAGCCCGTTAGAACATCCAAACCACAAGCCGTATTGACAATCGTGCCCACCAGAATGATAAGCACATAGATGACAATATAGAGAATTGCGAAATTAACCACGCTGGCATCCTGCACCACGCCATTATTCTTGATGCGGATGACCGCTCCGGGGTGTTGTTGTTGCTTGATTTGCGCCTTGATAACCTTGCCGGCCATCAAAATTCGGTCGCTCTTCAAACCACCGGCCGTCGAGCCTGCCATACCGCCCTGAATGGAGAGGTATATGAGGATGCAGATACAAAGAGGTGTCCAAAGGTTGGTGTCGGCAGTTGCAAAACCCGAGCTGGTTACAATCGAAACGCCCTGAAAAACTCCGTGTCGGAGCGAGGTGCCAAATCCATCGTAAATACCATTACTCCAAAGGTTTACACTCAATACGAGGCAGAAAATTATGGTGCCGAAAATGTAGAACTTGCATCCCTCGTTGCGGAAAATGTTATTGCGATGGCCTGCAATGGTGGCGTAGGTTATGCCGAGATGGATGCTGCTGAGGAACATAAAAAAGACCGTGATGCCCTCAATCCACACATTATTATAATATCCGATACTTGCGTTGCGGGTGCTGAAACCACCCGTAGCCGAGGTGGTAAGTCCGTGATTGACTGCGTCAAACCAACCCATTCCCGCAATTTTCAGAGCTGCAATGTTGGCAACGGTCATACCAATATAGACACCCATCAAAATTTTGATAATGGTCGAGGAGGTGTAGCGGTAGTTGTCGCGAGCCATAGATGAAATCTCCAAATTGGAAACGGTCATACGGCTACGACCAATCATAGGCATAATCACGAGCGCAAACAGCACGATGCCCACACCACCAATCCATTGTGTCACGGAGCGCCAAAAAAGTAGTCCTTTGGGCAGTGCCTCGATGTCGTTAAGGATGGATGCGCCCGTGGCCGTAAAGCCCGAAACACTTTCAAACCAAGCATTTAGGATTGAAAATTCGCCACCCCACAGCAAATATGGGAATGTGCCCACAACGCACGAAAAGAGCCACGCACCAATTACAATGGCATAGCTCTCTTTGGAGCTAAGGCGCGAACTCTTATCGACAAAAATAAGCGGGAAACTGCCCAATAAGGCGGTGAAGAGGAACGATAGCAACAGCGGTGCAAAACCTCCGTCAATACCGTTGGCATAGGAGATGATGGCAGATAGGAGCATAAATGCCGACTCGAAGAGCAGCACCATTCCTATATATCTGAAAACCACCTGCAAACGCATAGTCTATTGCTGTTTTTTGTTGTGATTGATAATCTCTATGATGTTGTCGTTGAGTGACGAGAGTTCGCTCTTCTCCTCAATTTTCACCTGATAGGGAACTTTGTTTTGGACAAAGTTGTCGAGCGAAGTCGAAATGCGCCTAACGGGTTTGGTGTAGTAGGTGTCGATGAAGAAGTAGAAAAGTAGCAAGATGAGCACCGCAACCAACAGAGTCAGCATGCTGGGAGTGATGGTTTTGTAGATGTTGTTTTCGAGCTTCGACATTCGGACAGCCACCGAACTCTTGGGAGAGGTCATATAACTCTTTATGGCACTGTCGAGCGCATAATAGGACTCCACATAGGACTCCACAAACCACGCCCTGTCGTCGTTCTGGTTCTGAGAGAGTGAGTGCTGCTCTACAATGTTGTGATAGACCGAGTTAGCGTCATAAACATTGCCCAAAAGGGTGCTTGTGGGGTTGCTCTCCATAGCCTCTACAATTGCCGAACTGAGCTCCACAACGCCCTCCTGATACTCGGAGGAAGAGGTGGCAGAGCCCGTAAGTACCATATTGAGCACAGCCCTGTTTTGCTTTTGCAGAGCGTTGAGCATACGGGTTGCATACTTGGTGCTCTCTGCGCCCTCGGCAATAATCTCCTCGGTACTCTGGCTCAATCGTGTGAGCTCAAAAATGTTGATGACGATGGCACACAAAAGTACCACCGAGAGGGCAATGAAGCCCATTGATATTTTTTTGCGAATTGTTTTCATCTCTTTGCTGGGGTTGTTATTGCATAACAAAGGTAATGTTTTATTCGATAGGTTGGCACAACATTTCGCACATATTATCAACTTCGGTGAGTTTTACCCACTCGGTGGTGTTGATTTTGGCTCTGTCGAACGGGGTTTTGACCTTGATGTAATTCTCCGTAAAGCCTACCATCCAACCCGCTTTGGGCGAACTCTCCCAGAGTACTTTTGCCTTTGTGCCCACATATTTGTTGTAGAAATTGCGGTGCAACCTCTCGCATAAGGTTTCGAGGCGTGCGGCACGAGCGGTCTTCACAGAGTCCTGAACCTTGTTTTTCATTGCGGCTGCGGGGGTGTTGGCTCGTGTGGAGAATGGGAAAACATGGAGGAAAGCCGGGGCCAAACGCTCCAAAAAGTCGTAGGTTTGCTGGAAATCCTCGTCACTCTCTCCGGGGAAGCCTGCAATTACATCAATGCCTATAAAAGCATCGGGCATTGCTTTTCTGACAGCCTCAATGCGAGCCTCAAACATTGCGGTGTTGTAGCGACGGCGCATATCTTTCAGCACCTTGTCGCAACCACTCTGAATGGGGATGTGGAAGTGGGGCTGAAACTTGTCGGAGCGAGCGCAAATGTCTATAATCTCGTCGGTTAGTAGGTTGGGTTCGATGGATGAGATGCGGTAGCGTTCAATGCCCTCTACGCCATCCAAAGCCCTCAGTAGGTCGGAGAATTTTTCGCCCGTAGTGCGCCCGAAATCGCCCGTATTAACTCCCGTGATAACAATCTCTTTGTGTCCTTCGGCTGCTATGCGCTCGGCCTCTGCCACAAGGTCGGCAATGGGCATATTGCGGCTTGCTCCACGAGCATTGTGGATGGTGCAGTAGCTGCAACAGTAGTCGCAACCGTCTTGTACTTTGAGAAATGCACGAGTGCGGTCGCCCGAAGAAAAGGCAGCAAAAAAGCGCGTAAGCTCCTCTGTTGTGCAGCTCGTAACCTCCTGTCTGATACCCTTTTTGCCGAGTTCTACAACTTTGCGGTACATATCCCCTTTGTCGTTGTTAGACAGCACAATATCTACGCCCTCGATGTCGGCAATCTCGTGTGGTTTTAGTTGCGCGTAACAACCCGTAACCGCAATTATTGCCTCGGGGTTGAGTTTATGGATGCGACGAATGATGTTGCGACACTTTTTGTCGGCGTGCTCCGTCACGGAGCAACTATTGATGATACACACATCGGCCTCTTTGAAATCCTCGGTGCGCGTGTGACCGTTCTCCACAAACTCGCGGGCGAGGGTGGAGGATTCCGAAAAGTTGAGTTTACAGCCAAGCGTATAAAAACATACCTTCATTTTGTCCAAATAAAATAGGTTTTTTCGGTGCGAAAATATGAAATTTTTTGCGACTTTTGAGTAACTTTGCACGATTTTATTAACGAGCATAGGGCTATGGATTTTATTACCGCAATTCTGACATACGATTTTATGCAAAATGCGCTCTTGGCAGCCTTGTTGTCGGGTGTGGCGTGTGGAATTGTCGGCACCTATGTTGTCGCTCGTCGAATGGTGTTCCTCAGTGGTGGAATTACCCACGCTTCGTTTGGCGGAATAGGCATCGCCTATCATTTCGGCCTCAATCCCATAGGTGGGGCTTTGGTTTTTGCCGTGCTGTCGGCACTCGGTATTGAGTGGGCGGGCGCAAAGGGTAAGATGCGCGAGGATTCGGCAATCGGTATTGTGTGGAGTGTTGGTATGGCTGTGGGCTTGCTCTTTATCTTTGCTACGCCCGGTTATGCGCCCAATCTGATGAGCTTTCTCTTTGGCGACATTCTGACCGTGAGTCGCTCCAATATAGTGGCTTTGGCGGTGGAAGTTATTGTGTTGCTGCTTGTTATGATATTCCTGTCGCGCCCCATTATCTACTCCGCCTTTGACCGCGAATATGCCATAAGTCAGGGCGTTAGGGCAGATGCCATACTCACCTTGATGACCGTTCTGACATCGGTAGCCATTGTGCTTTCGATTAGAATTGTGGGCATCGTTTTGCTCATTTCGCTCATTACGATACCTCCCGTCATAGCCTCGTGTTTCACCAAATCCTATAATCGCATCGCCCTTTGGGCAGCGATTTTTGCGGTTGTGGGTAATGTTGTGGGCTTGTATGTGGCGTGGAAAATAGATTTTCCTGTGGGCGCAACCACAATAATTGTGTTGGCCATTGCGCTTTTTATCGTAAAACTGCTAACTTTGCAAAATGTATCCCTGCGCCGCAGGGCAAAAAGTTGATTAAGAAGAACAAAGTAATGAAGACCATACATCGTTTTACCCTCAAAGCCTTCTTGGGGCCAATGATACTCTCGTTTTTCATCGTGATGTTTATCCTCATGATGAATTTCGTGTGGAGGTATATCGACGAGTTGGTGGGTAAGGGTTTGAGTTTTGGCATCATCGTGGAGCTTCTGTTCTACGCCACGGCCAATATGATGCCCCTCGGTATTCCTCTGGCAACGCTCTTTGCGGGCATTATGACAATGGGTAATCTGGGTGAGCACAACGAGTTGTTGGCTATGAAGTCGGCAGGTATGTCACTTCCACGCATCCTCTCGCCACTTATGGTGGTGGTTGCCGTTGTGGCTGTGGCAAGTTTCTTTGTGGTGAATAACTTAGTCCCGTACTCCAATAAAAAGATGATGGCGATTATATACGACATTCGCCAACAAAAGGAGAGTATGGAGTTTAAGGACGGTATGTTCTTCAACGGTATTGACAATATGAGCATCCGAGTGGGACACCAAGACCCCGAAACACAACTTCTTACCGATGTGCTCATATACGACACCCGCGACAGAAACGGCAATATGACCACCACGGTTGCCGACTCGGGCTATATCTATATGTCCGACGATAAGAAATTTCTGATGGTAAAGCTCTATAATGGCGAAACTTACGAAACAACACGCAATTACAAGTGGAGTACGGAGAATGCCATTCGTCACCAGAAGTTTGTGGTGCAAAATGGTGCAATGTCCATCGAGGGTTTCGACTTCTCGCGTACGGATATGAACCTGTTTAGCAACCACCAGACCAAGAATGTGAATGAATTGCAGGTGGATATCGACTCGCTAAGGGTGGAGGCCGATAGAGGTTCGGCACGCTCCTACGAGCCGCTACTGAAAAACTACCTTATGACGAAGGATGAATCGGCATTCGGACTCTTCGATACGGTGGCTATGGACTACTCCTATAAACGCTCGGCAGACCTTATGGGGGCTCTCGATACTATGGCTATTGCGCGCAAGAGCGATATTATCAACAAGGCAAAGAGTAATGCCCGAATGTCGCGTAACTCGCTCAATCGCAACGAGGATACGGCCAAAGATACCCTCAATAAGCTCTATCGTTCACAGGTGGAGTGGCATAGGAAGGTGTCGCTACCCATTTCGGTTATCATCTTCTTCCTTATTGGTGCTCCGTTGGGCGCAATTATTCGCAAGGGTGGTCTGGCGATGCCCGTTGTGGTGTCGGTGCTCTTCTTTGTGGTCTATTATGTGATTAGTATTGCAGGAGAGAAAATGGCCAAAGAGGGAACTTGGGATGCAGCTTTCGGTATGTGGTTTTCGGCCATAATACTGCTACCCATCGCGCTCTATCTCACACGAATAGCAACAAACGACTCCAACCTGTTCAATATGGATTGGTATGTTGTGCAGTATAATAAATTGAGGGCTAAGTTGCAGAGCCTTCGAACTTCCAAAACGACAAAATAGGATGAACAATAAGGCAAAAGAGTTGCGCATTGTATATATGGGTACGCCCGATTTTGCGGTGGCACCCCTGAAGGCTCTCGTGGAGGGTGGTTATAATGTGGTGGCGGTGGTTACCACGCCCGACAAACCATCGGGTAGGGGATTGAAAGTGAATGAAAGCGCCGTTAAACGCTATGCTACGGAGGTGGGGCTTCCAATTCTGCAACCCGTTAAGTTGCGCGACGAGGAGTTTGTGAGCGCCTTTAAGGATTTGCGAGCCGACCTTGGAATTGTTATCGCTTTTAGGATGTTGCCCGAGATTATCTGGGCTGCGCCACGCCTCGGAACTTTCAATTTGCACGCCTCTCTACTGCCACAATATCGCGGTGCTGCGCCTATCAATAGAGCCATTATGAATGGCGAAACCGAAACGGGTGTTACGACATTTCTACTCAACCCTCAGATTGATGAGGGAGCCGTGCTCGGTCAGACAAAGGTCGCCATTGAGCCGAGTGATAATGTTGGCACTCTGCACGATAAACTTATGAATGTGGGCGTAGATTTGGTGCTCGAAACGGTTGGGAAAATTGCCGAGGGCAATGTGACACCAATAGAGCAGAGTGATATGTGTGATGGCGAACTCCGCCCCGCTCCAAAGATTTTCAAGGAGGACTGCCATATAGACTTCTCGCGCTCGGGAGTGGAGATTGTAAACCTTGTGCGAGGCCTCTCGCCCTATCCTGCGGCATGGGCAAACCTCTCGGAGGGCTTGTCGGCAAAGATTTTTGAGGTGGCGTTTGAGCCTCAAAGCGTTGATGTCGAGTGTGGTGCGATAAATTCTGATGGTAAAAAATATATCCGTGTGGCGTGTGCCGACGGCTGGATAGATGTTAAGGAACTGCAACTCTCGGGCAAAAAACGAATGACTGCCGAGGAACTCCTCCGCGGCTTCCGCAACCCCACCGACTACCGCTTCTATTAGTATATAAATAAGGGGCAAAACAGACCGTTTTGCCCCTTATTTGTGCTCTGTTGTAAGGTTAATTCCCCGATTGATAATTTTTTATGTTGTTGGCTATGCACTCGACCAAGCCGTCGATGGACTCCACTGCCGACCACGCATTGTGGGGCGAGAGGAGCAGGCGGTCGGGGTCGGTGGTGTGCAGTAGGGGAGAGTCTGCTGGCATTGGCTCGGTGGGGTAGACATCGAATGCCGCACCCGCCAATCTGCCCTCGTTGAGAGCCTTGCGAACGGCCTCTTCGACCACAATTCCACCACGCGCTACATTGACGATGAACGCCGTAGGCTTCATAAGGCTAATTCTCTCACTGTCAATAAGTCCGCGAGTGGTATCGTTGAGTGGGCAGTGTACGGAAATAACATCGGCCCAAGCCAAAAGGTCGTTCAAATTTTTGCGCTCAAACGCCTCTTCGCGCGAAGAGCCCGAAGTGGAAGCGTAGGCCACCGTGCAACCAAAAGCCTCGGCAAGGCGGGCAACCTCACGACCAATGTTACCCATACCAACCACACCCCAATTTTTGCCCCAAAGGCGGTGAGTTGGGCGGTCAAAATTAACCCACTCGCCCGATGCGCTGTAAGCACCGCTTTTGACATAGCGGTCGTAGTAGTTTACCTGCCTGAGGAGTGCCAAAACACTGCCAAGGGTAGCCTCGGCAACGGTATGGGTGGAGTAGCCTACGGCATTGCGCACCGAGATACCAAACTCCTTGGCAGCCTCCAAATCGATGTTATTTACACCCGTAGCGGCCACGCAAATAAGCCTAAGGTCGGGCAATTGTTCCATCTCCTTGCGACCAATGATGACCTTATTTACAATCACCACCTCGGCACCCTTGGCACGCTCAATGGTCTGTTCCGCAGAGGTCTTGTGGTAGCCTGTGTAGTCGCCAAGCGAGCGAATAATGCTCAAATCGGCCCCTCCGAGAGTGTATTCATCAAGAAATGCAATTTTCATAATATCAATGTTTTAGGTTAAATTTCAAACTCTCCTAAGAGGTCGCGCACAACGACGCTTGCACACACGCACCCGAACGATGCAGGTATGTAGGATATGGAGCCGACATTGGATTTTTTGTTGGTTTCCTCGGCAATAATCATAGCTCCTTCGCGTACGGGCTCGGGCGAAAATACCGCCCAAAAACCGCTCCTAATATCCATCTTGTGCAACCTCTTGCGGAGCATATGGGCGAGAGGACAGTGGTGACTTTTTCCAATGTCCTTGACCTCTATTTTTGTAGGATCGGTCTTTGCTCCTGCGCCCATCGAACTCACCAGGGGATAACCTCTGTCGAGAGCTCCTGCAATGAGATTTACCTTGGGCGAAAGGGTGTCGATGCAGTCCACAATATAGTCATATTTCGCTGCATCCAAAAGTTCGTAAGTCTTCTCGTCGCGGATGTATTCGGTGTGGATGTGTAGTGTAATATCGGGGTTTATATCTTGCAGTCTTTCAGCAAGTACCTCCGTCTTATCTCTACCAATGGTTGAATGTAGGGCAATGAGCTGACGATTGATGTTGCTCTCGCCAACGGTGTCGGCATCGGCAATGGTCATCTCGCCCACACCGGCCCTTGCGAGCATCTCGGCAGCATATGCACCAACGCCCCCAAGCCCCACAACAAGCACATGCGCTTGCTCGATTTTACTCAATTTTTCCTTGCCTAAAAGTAGGCGCGTTCTCTCTTTCCAACTCATCGAAAAAGGGTGTTGTAATTGTTTGCTATTATCTCCGTAAGAGTTTCGGTGTCAATGTTTTTAATGCGAGCCACGGCGTTGTACAACTCCTCAATCGGGGTGCTCGATGTATCGCTCTCCAAAAACACCCTTTCGAGGGGCACATCGGCAAGAGCTGTGAGGGTCTTGGGCGAGGCGAGTGCCGTGTGGCCAAATGAGATGTAGTATCCTTTGGTTATAACACACTTTGCCATTTGTGTCGAGCCCACAAAACCGTGAAACACCACGCCTTTGAGATTGTAATTTTGGAGTATTGCAAGGCATTCGTTTGTGGCTCTTACACAGTGTATTACAACGGGCAAACCTCGTTCTTGGGCAATGGATAATTGCGCCTCGAAGCATCTTTTCTGCACCTCGAAATCCACTCTGCAAACCTTGTCGAGTCCAATCTCACCAATGGCAACACAAGGGGCGGTATTGAGCACGGCGAGAAGGTCCCCAAACTTTTCCGAAAGGACCTCGCAATCCCACGGATGAACGCCTGCCGAGAAGGGAGTTTGAGGCTGCTTACGGTCAATTCCGAGCCTGAAATTGCCAATCTCCATACCCTCTTTTCGGGGATTGTGGGTGTGTATGTCGACGAAATTTGCCATACCGACCACAAAGATAACTCACTTTGTTGAAAAAATGCGTGAAAATAATAACAGTTTCGTTACCTATTTATAAAAAATAAGGGTTATATTTGTGCGCGTTATTTAGGGGTAACGCATTTTTGAATACAATTTCATTTCAACAAACCATAATTTATTAACTTATCTTAACAGATATGTCGAAAGTCATTAAACTCAGAAAGGGTCTCGACATCAAGCTTGTAGGTGAAGCGGAGAAAACCGTTCTCGAACTTCCTATCGGGGAGCGCTATGCGGTTTCGCCTCTCACTTTCGAGGGTGTCGTACCCAAGCTGCTGGTGGCAGAGGGCGACAAAGTCCTTGTTGGTGACGCTCTGTTCTACGACAAAGCACACCCCGAGGTGATGTTTACTTCGCCAGTCAGCGGTACGATTTCGGCTGTTCGCCGTGGTGCGAAGCGCAAACTTCTTGCCATTGAAGTTGCTGCTGATGCCGAGCAGAACTACAAACCCTTTAACATCAATCTTGCAAGCGCCTCGCGCGAGGAGGTTGTGGCTGCTCTCTTGCAGAGTGGTCTGTGGGCGACTATTATGCAGCGCCCCTATGGCATCATTGCCGACTCGAAGGATACCCCTAAGGCTATCTTCGTCTCGGGCTTTGATTCGGCACCCCTTGCTCCCGACATGAACATCGCACTGAAAGATGATTTGCAGGCCATTCAGGCGGGTTTTGATGCACTGAAAAAACTCTGTCCCAAAGTTCACCTTTCGCTCAAAGCTGGCGAGAAGAGTATTTTGGAGGGCGTTGAAGGTGTGGAGAAACACTACTTTGCAGGTGCTCACCCCGCAGGTAATGTAGGTGTGCAGATTCACCACATCGACCCCGTAAACAAGGGCGAGAAGGTTTGGACCGTTGCTATCCAGAATGTGGCTATCATCGGCCGCCTCTTCTTGAACGGCAAGGTTGATATGACTAAAACTTACGCAGTTGTGGGTTCGCAGGTTGCTCATCCTCAGTATGTAAGGACACTTGTAGGCTCGTCGCTCTGCGATGTACTGATGCCCGCACGCATCAAACCCCAGGGTGGTGGCTCGATGTTCCGCCTTATCGAGGGTAATGTTCTTTCGGGCGTTAAGGCAACCGCCAACGACTATATGGGTATCTACTCCTCGCAGGTAACCGTTATTCCTGAGGGTGGCGAGTTGGAACTCATTGGTTGGCTTGCTCCTCGTTTCCACAAATTCTCCGTATCGCGCACCTATTTCTCGTGGCTTATGCCCAACAAGAAATACGACCTCCGTACGGGCCTCAATGGTGGCGTGCGTCCTTTTGTGGTTACGGGTCTTTATGAGAAATATCTGCCTATGGATATCTATCCCATGTACCTCTTCAAGGCAATCATGGCAGGCGATATTGAGAAGATGGAGAACCTCGGTATCTATGAGATTATTGAGGAGGATGTGGCTCTTTGCGAGTTTGTTGACCCCTCGAAGCAGGATTTGCAGGCTCTTGTCCGCGATGGTATTAACCTCATGATTAAAGAGATGTAAGCGTATGAAACAGATTAACAATAAACCCCTTCCCAAACGATTGCTCGACAAGTTCGCCCCCACATTCTCGGAGGGTGGCAAACTCGCGTGGTTGCACTCGTTCTACGAGGCAATGGAGACTTTCTTCTATGTGCCTACGGATGTGACCAAAAAAGGCTCGCATGTCCGCGACTGTAATGATATGAAACGCACCATGTTTATGGTAATCATCGCCCTCATACCTACTATTTTGTTTGGTATGTGGAATATTGGTTTCCAGAGGATTGATGGTGCAGACTTCTCCATCTGGCAGAACTTCTGGTATGGTTTCTGGCAGATGCTTCCCTCTATTCTCGTAACCTATGTTGTAGGTCTTTCGATTGAGTGCGCTTTTGCACAGATTCGCAAAGAGGAGGTAAACGAGGGTTTCTTTGTGTCGGGTATCCTGATTCCTCTGATTATTCCTATCGGCACTCCTCTGTGGATGACCGGCTTGGCAACCGCTTTTGCAGTGGTTATCGGCAAGGAGATTTTCGGTGGTACGGGTATGAACATCTTTAACCCCGCGCTTATCGCTCGTCTGTTCATCTTCTTCTCCTACACTTCGAGCATTTCGGGTGAGGCCGTATGGTACAGCGACGCACGCACAGGTGCTACCGCTCTGGGCGAGTTGGCAAATACCGGTATGCTGCCCGAGAACTTCTCGATGATGGATGCCTTTATTGGTACTATGGCCGGCTCGGTAGGTGAGACCTCGACCTTGTGTATCTTGTTGGGTGCTATTGTGTTGCTTGCTACGGGCACTGCAAGTTGGAGGACTATGGTAAGTGTATTTGTTGGTGGTCTTGTGATGGGTGGCATCTTCAACCTCCTTGCTCCCGCAGAGCCCCAGACCGCAACCGAGATGTATATGACACTTCCCGCTTGGCAGCACTTGTTGCTTGGTGGTTTCGCTTTCGGTGCTGTATTTATGGCTACCGACCCCGTTACCTCGGCACAGACCAACACGGGTAAATACATCGTGGGCTTTATGATTGGTGCGCTTGCTATCTTGGTGCGCGTATTCAACACCGGTTACCCCGAGGGTATGATGCTCGCCATTGTATTTATGAACGCCCTTGCTCCCGTTGTTGACCACTATGTTGTTCAGGCAAATGTGGCTCGTCGCAACCGCAGGGCAAAAAAGAGTATTAACGCATAACGAATGGAGGATAGAACTATGAGTAAAAAAGGATTTTTGGGCGGCAAGAATAGCAACGCCTACATCGTATTCTATTCGACCGTAATGGTTGTGCTCGTGGCACTCTTGCTCGCTGTTACTTCGCTTTCGCTCAAAGACAAACAGCAGGCAAACGAGATCAACGAGAAGAAAGATGCTATTGTTGCATCGCTTGGCTTGGAGAAAGGTACTTACGATCAGGTTATCGACGCCTATGTGGTTAATGCCGCAGGTGAAAAGGTTGCAGTAGAGGGCGAGGTTATCTCGCTGCTCAACAAACTTGCCGATAACTATGCCGAGGGTAAATATGTAGTCTTCGAGAACAAAGAGAGTGGCGAGGTTGTTATTCCCGTTACCGGTAAAGGTTTGTGGGACGACATCTGGGGTTATGTTGCTTTGGGTGCCGATATGAACACCATTAAGGGTGCTATCTTTGACCACGCAGGCGAGACTCCCGGTTTGGGTGCCGAGATTGCAACTCCTAAGTATCAGGCTCAGTTCCCCGGTCTTACAATCTATGAGGGCGAGGAGTTGGTTGGTATCTATGTGGTTAAGGGTGGTGCTAAGGGCGCTGCTCACTCGGTTGATGCCGTAACCGGTGGTACTAAAACCTCCATTGGTTTGGAGAATATGATTAAAGATTGCTTGCAGTGCTACGATGCTTTCTTTAAGGCTCGTACCGCCGCTGCAAACGAAGAAGTTGTTGAAACCGTAAATGCAGAGTAGGACAATGAAAAACAAGACTTTTCAATCGCTGACTAATCCGTTGGCAAAAAACAACCCTGTTCTGGTTCAGATTTTGGGTATCTGCTCGGCACTTGCAGTTACCACCCAGCTCAAACCTGCGCTCGTTATGGGCTTGTCGGTAACGGCTGTGTGTGCTTACTCGAACCTTATCCTCTCACTGTTGCGCAACACCATTCCCGACCGTATCCGTATTATCGTACAGTTGGTTGTGATTGCTGCACTTGTAACAGTTGTAAATGATGTTCTGAAAGCTTATGTTTACGATGTGAGCAAACAGTTGTCGGTATATGTTGGTCTGATTATTACCAACTGTATCATTATGGGCCGCGTGGAGGCTTTCGCTTTGTCGAACAAACCTCTGCCTTCGCTCCTCGATGGTATTGGTAACGGTATTGGTTATGGCGCAGTGCTGGTAATCATTGGTTTCGTTAGGGAGTTGTTTGGTAATGGTACCTTGTTTGGCTGCCAGATTATCCCCGAGTGCTTCTACGAGGCCGGCTATGTTAATAACGGTTTGATGTTGTTTCCCCCTGCTGCACTTATTATTGTAGGTGTAATTATTTGGGTACACCGCACCGCAAACAAAGATTTACAGGAAAAATAAAAGAAGGAGCATAGCATATGAATTTGTTAGAACTATTTATTAAGTCTGTCTTTATTGACAACATGGTGTTCTCGTTCTTCTTCGGTATGTGTTCCTACATTGCCGTTTCGAAGAGCGTGAAGACTGCAAATGGTTTGGGCTTGGCGGTTACTTTCGTAATGCTCGTTACTGTGCCCCTGAACTATCTGCTCGAGAACTACTTGCTCAAAGAGGGTGCCCTCGCTTGGATTTCTCCCGAGTTGGCATCGGTTGATTTGAGTTTCCTTAGTTTTATTCTCTTTATTGCTGTTATTGCAGCATTTGTTCAGTTGTTGGAGATGATTATCGAGAAGTTCTCGCCTTCGCTCTATAACTCGCTGGGTATCTTCCTGCCCCTTATTGCAGTAAACTGTGCAATTATGGGTGGTGCACTCTTTATGCAGCAGAGGGCTTTTGCGACCGTTGGCGAGGCTGCCGTATTCGGCTTTGGCTCGGGCTTTGGTTGGTGGATCGCTATCCTCGTGATGGCTGCCATTCGCGAGAGGCTTGCATACTCCAATGTTCCCAAGGGTCTGCGTGGTCCCGGTTTGGCCTTCATCATCACCGGTCTGCTGGGTATGGCGTTTATGATTTTCTCGGGCTTCCAGATGTAGTTTAATCAGCAAAACAGTTAAGAAAGATGAATACAACAATTATAGTTGCAGTCGTAGTCTTCCTCGTGGCTTTGCTCTTGCTCGTGGCACTGTTGCTCGTGGCAAAGGCAAAACTCACCTCTTCGGGCGAGGTTACGATTAATATCAACGAGGGGCAGAAGAGCCTCAAAGTTGCAAGTGGCAACTCGCTGCTGAACACTCTCGCGCAGGAGAAGATTTTCCTTCCTTCGGCGTGTGGTGGCCAGGGCAGTTGCGGTATGTGTAAAGTTCAGGTGTTGGACGGCGGTGGCGAGATTTTGCCCACCGAGGTTGGTTTCTTCACCCGCAAACAGCAGAAAGAGCACTGGCGCCTCGGTTGCCAGGTGAAGGTTAAGAACGATATGGAAATTCGCATCCCCGAGAGCGTTTTGGGCGTTAAGAAGATGGAGTGCGAGGTTGTATCGTGCCGTAGCGTATCGACCTTTATGAAGGAGTTTGTTGTGAAACTCCCCGAGGGCGAGAAACTCAACTTCAAGAGTGGTGGTTATATCCAGATTGATATTCCTAAGTACGAGGGAATTAAGTATTCCGACATGGATATTGATCCCAAATTCCACGCCGATTGGACTAAGTTCAAGATGTGGGATTTGGTTGCCAACAACCCCGAGCCAACCTTCCGTGCTTACTCGATGGCCAACCAGCCTGCCGAGGACGATATCATTATGCTCAATGTTCGTATCGCAACTCCTCCCTTCGATAGGGCAACCGGTGGCTTTATGAATGTTCCCACAGGTATCTGCTCGTCGTATATCTTCTCGCGCAAACCCGGCGATAAGGTGACCATCTCGGGCCCCTACGGTGAGTTCTTCATCAAGGATACTCCCAACGAGAAGATGTTTATCGGTGGTGGTGCAGGTATGGCGCCTATGCGTTCGCACATCTTCCACCTCTTCAAAACCGTTAAGAGTGACCTGCCCATCTCGTTCTGGTATGGTGCTCGCTCGAAGCAGGAGATTTTCTATCAGGAGCAGTTCGAGGAGTTCGCTAAGGAGTTCCCCAACTTCAAGTTCGCTATCGGTCTGAGTGACCCCAGACCCGATGACAATTGGGATCCCAACTACATTGGCTTCATCCACAATGTCATCTATAACAACTACTTGAAGAACCACCCCGCACCCGAGGATATCGAGTACTACTTGTGCGGTCCTCCTATGATGATTTCGGCTGTGGTGAATATGCTCGACAACTTGGGCGTACCTCCCGAGAACATTATGTACGATAACTTTGGTAGTTAAAAAGCGCATATAAGCGGCGTCTTTGGCGTTGCACTGCGAAGAGCGGAGTTCCTCATTTACCTCGTGTAAACTGCGGACTCCGCTTTCTTGTTTAGCACAAAAATCCCTCCGTTCTCTGTGTTTTTTTGCCTACCGACTACCGTCTACCATCAACCGACTGCGGGCGCGAGGCGCCCGAGAGGAAAGACAGGAAAGACGGGAAGAATAGGAAAAACAAGGGAAACAGGGACGCCCGTTTCTCTTGTCCCTCCTGTCCTTGCCCCCTCGTTCACGGGTATCTTTTTTGATACCCGTAAACAAGAGGGCACCCAAAACCCGCACTTCGCATCGTCGGCGGGGAAGCGACCGACTAGTCGGTAGTGGCTGGCGAGAGTCGCAAAGGCGTGAAAAAACGAAGACGGCAAACGCTTTGCCTGCGTAGCATTCGTTTTAGGCTTTGCGACTCTCGTCTCCGCCAGAGATGTGGTGCGTGGCTTTTGCGCCACTTTTGCCACCAAAAGTGGCAAAGAACTTTGCGCAACTTTGTTGCGCATAAAAACAAGAGCGGTAGGTGCCAACCGCCTGCCGTCAACCGCCTGCGGGCGCGGGGCGCCCGAGAGGAAAAATAGGAAGAACAGGAAAGACAGGAAGTGCAGTGATTCCTGTTTCCCTTGTTTGTCTTGTCACTCTTGTTTCTCCCGTCACTCTTGCCCCCCCCTTGTTCACGGGTATCTTTTTTGATACCCGCGCCTGTGGCGCACTATAATTTTCAATTCTCAATTATAAAAAGCGGTTGCCAAATTGTTTGGCAACCGCTTGTGTTTAGTACTCTACCTTATCCTCTTTCTGTTCCCAGAGTCGGAAGGCCTCCAAGCCCTCGGCTCGCATCAGGGGGAGGGAGGGGATGGCTCGCGCGGTGGGTGCAAGGGGAATCTGTTCGTAGAGAAATGCATCGTCGAAGCCTATGGCTGCTGCGTCGTCGCGCGTGTTGGCATAGTAGATTTTGTCGATGCCGGCCCAATATATAGCACTCAGGCACATGGGACAAGGCTCGCACGAGGTGTAAATCTCGCAACCTTTGAGGTTGAAACTGCCCACAGCCTGACAGGCCGCACGAATAGCGCTAACCTCGGCGTGGGCCGTGGGGTCGTTGAGTAGAGTGACGCTATTGGAACCTGCGGCAACGACTTCGCCATTGCGAACGATGACCGCACCAAAAGGCCCGCCACCTTTGGCCACACTCTCCTTGGAGAGCTCGATGGCCATACGCATAAATTTGTTTTCGCTCATAAATCTGTCTTTTGTCTATTAAGTCGGTGCAAACTCCAAACCGTTTGCACACAAATATACAAAAAAACTTAGTAATAAAATCAACTCCGTACATAAAGAAAAGAAAAAAGGCTATTCCTTGCGAAAATAGCCTGCGATTTTTTAATTGTTGGTTGTTGGGGTGTCCGTTATGTTGCCAAAATATGATTCATGTAACATAATGCATATACTATCCACCAATTTGCACCACGCCTCGTTGCTCAATCCGCTTAACGAAGATAGCGTTGTGTGCTCTCGGTATATATTGCGAGCGGTTGTGATATAGTCCTTTATTTGGACGCCACATAACATCTGATTGGTAGATTTAGACATAATATCATCACACCCTTTCTTGATTGTGGTTTTGAGATACCTGGATATTTCTTTGGCCAATATACCGCTGTCGGTATTTAATAACAATACCATAGCATTATATTCGGGTGAATGTACCTCCTCCACTTTCGGTGCTGTGGTGGATTGAGCAGATGTTTGAGTCGGCTGATTATTATCATCAGATGTGAATATATAGATAATGATAGGAATAATCACCAGTATTATTAATGTTATAATTAATGCCATCGCGTCTTCCATATTTACTTATTCCATTTATTTCGTTTTTCTTCCTCTTCGCTCTTCTTATTGGCTCGGTAGATGAGAAATGCCCCAATACCTATGAATAAGAATGCTCCGCGTGTGGACGATGCAACAATTTGCTCATCCACATAACCCGCTTGCATCAACGAGGATATGAGTGATAAAACACCCATGACTACTAAAATTATCCCAACTGTTTTCATTTTATATTATTGGTGGTTATCATCTAAAAATTCAACCGATTTCTTTTTGGAACATAAAATGATAATTAAACCAATAAAAGGTCCCAAAATCAAGCAGAAGAACAAGCCCCAACCGAAGCCTATTTTACGATTTTTACCAATTGCCGCAAATGCGAAACTCAAAATAATACTCAAAATAAGCGCTGCTGTATCCATAATAAATTATATTTAGAAAGTTATAAATTGATGTTAAGTTCTGAAATGGCCCTCTGTTTTATCTCTTCGAGGACTTTTAGATTTGTTTTGTTTTTTCCGGCAAGTTGCATTAACTCTGTTGCTATCGCAATTCTTTGAGGATCGTTTGGAAAACGATCGGGGTGAATGTGTTTTTTGAGTTTGTCGTACAATTCGGTTGCGCCGAAACTACTTCTTACAATATTGCCAAAATCAATTTTTTCTTTAAGTATTTCTTCTTTCAATACTTGCGTTTTGGTTGGCTTGTGTTTTGTTCTTGTAGCGAGTAGTAAAATGATTAAAATTAATTCGATAATAGCAATAATCAGCCACCAATTGGTGCTGTTATTTACTTCTGTGGAAGTTGTGGACACGATACCTTGATTTGGAATCAATGATACTGAATCAATAGTTTGTAATAAATATGTAAACATAAGGTTTAAGTTATAGGGTTAGTCAAAAGTGCTGTTTAGTTGTAGGAAATCTTTTATGGGCCAGTGGAGCCCAAATTCATTTTCGGAACCATAGACTTCGAGCGTATCAAAACCAAGGACGACCAAACGCCTCATTAGGGTTGGGTCACAGATTATGGTTACACCTATGATTTTAATCTCATCCTTTGATAACGATTTGCCTGCGAAAACCTTAATTCTGAAACCTGAGTATAGCTTGGAATGGGAGTGGCGAAATGGAGAATAGCCTTTGGATATGCTTGCTTCTAATAAAGTGGGAACCTCGCCAAAAATATAGGCATGCTTTGCTGCTGTATTCCACTCTTTTATAAGTTCCTTTCTCTCATGTCTGTCACGAAACCATTGTGTGACATTGTACCAAATATTAACAATATTGGCCATTGGTTTTAGTAGTTTATTTACCCTTACTGCCTCCCATAAGATTTTATACAAAAAGAAAGTGTGAGGCACATTAGTTTATCTTTCGGAGGCTCTGGAATGCCCTATCACAAATAAACAATACCCCACACTCGTATCAATTTACAAGAATGGGGCAAAGCACCCCAACTGATGAAAAATCAATACGGAGTGACGAGTGTGTTGCTTCCCTTGTGATATAGAAATTTTCCAGATTTCCGAAAGGGATAAAAGCTAATACACTTTCATCAAAATATGTCATACAATCCGAAGATTGCACTACAAATATACAAAAATTTTCTTAACTTTACGCCACTAAATGGAGTAATTATGGATTTTGCAACGATTATTGGATATAGTGCTGCGGTGCTGATGGTGCTCGGGTATATCCCCCAGACCATTCAGACTATCCGCACCCGCAAGACCGACGACATCGCCCTCGGCTCGTTTGTGCTTATGGCTCTTGGGGCGGCCTGCTTCTTTGTGCAGGGCGTTGTGACGGGTAATGTGCCCCTCGCTATCGCCAACGGACTCACCGCCACGATGAGCACCATCATTTTTGTCATCAAAATGGTGAATGATTATGGCAAAAAACGCCAAAAGTAGGCTGGGGGAGTGATATTTTTCGCCCCGCGGAGTGCAGTGTGTCGAAATTATTACTAACTTTGCTCTCGTTGAATAAAAAATACAACCAAATCATATTTTTTTACTATGGCAAGTTTAAGAGACATCAAAAAAGAGATTGACTACACCGTAAACGAGGTGGTTTATGATTGCTACCTTTCGCTCGGTTTCCACGGCGACAAACAGGACGAGATTATCGCCATTATGCAGGGTGCTGTTGATATGCGCAACAACCTGATGGAGCTCGTGAACAACCCCGCCGAGAAACACAACCCTTCGTTGGTTCGCAAACACTATGCCTACATCCGCGCACAGCTCGTTGAGCGCACCGAGGAGCTCTGGGGCAAACTGAGCGAGATCTGCAAGTTTGAGTAATCAGCCCACACTCCTTTGCGAGAAAAATAGAGCGGGACTGCCTTTGGTGGCAGTCCCGCTTGCTGTTTTAAGTATTTTCCTATAAGACTTATAAGCCATTGAAGCCATAAAGGACCTTAAAGTCCCCGCTAAAAAAAGTTCGCGGGTATCTTTTTTAATACCCGCGAACAATGGAAACTGTTTTATGGTTGCAAAAGAGATGTGTTAGGTTGTGCAAATGAGGAATACTTGCAAAAATTCAAACCTTTATTGGTTAATTTTGCAGCACAACCATTATTTTCACCAGAACTAAACACTAACAATCCTTCTTCATACAATACTCCTGCAATTATTCTCCAATCTTTTCTGTCAGGAATAATAGTAGTTATGCGAGCAAACCCTTCTCCATCATGATATAAATAATAGTTGTATAACCCACGCAACAACTTGTCCAAAGTTTCTTTATCTCGACTATTATTGCTGTACATATATTCTATTTTCTTAATTTAATTCTATAGTTGCAACTGCAATTGTACCCATTGTGCTGGCTTTATAACAATCTTGCATGGAATAGGTGTTATCTAGATAAGTGCCCCAAACCTTATCATAGTTAGATTCTGTTGAAGACCAATACCAGCCGCTAAATTTAGAATAACCATTTTCTATAAGAATTTCGTTAAGTAAATCTTTGATGTCATCAATCTTAAGGAGCTCTTTGTATGCTGGAAGATACCAACCTTCTCCATATGCATTACACCAAGCAAATGCAGGAAATGAATCAAGGATACCTTTATCTTTTATGATTTGGAGGTTCGCTCGCCCGTCTTCAAAATTCTCAGTATAAATTGACTTATTTGCATATGATGACTTTGCCCATGTTTTTTCAGCAGATGTAACAGATACGAGTTTTGCCGTCGAATCTACGATTGAATAAACAATTCCCAAACCTCCATTATAATTAATTATATCACCCACTTTGATTTTGATGTCTGATAGTTCCAATGCTGTCATTGGTTGAATTGTGTTTCGTTTAATCACGACTTGTTTGTTGGTTGTTTGTGTGAATAGTTCTCCTGAAACATCTAAACCCGAGATGGTAATACCAGCCTCAAATGTTACCTCTGGCAAGACAAACCAAAATTCGGTGGCAGTGTCGGCAGAGGTACCAAGTATAACACCATCTATGCCACAATCAAGAGTAATAGAGGTGGTTGCATTCTCTGACATTGCAACGATGGGTGCTTCGCTAAACTTTATGGTAGCGGTTGCCGAGCCTGCGATTTTTTCATTATTATTACCCTTTATAGAGATACTTTTTACTATTCCTCCTTCTGGTGCATAGAGTTTTATTTTAAGGTAGCCACAGGCATTTTTGAAACCCAAGAAAGTATCCTCAATATTTTCGGTTACAGCAATCATCGTATTTGCACCTCTGCCAAATGAGTTTTCTGCATATGTTTGTGTGGCGGGCAGGGTGAGTGAGATTGTGCCCTCATCTGTGATAGTTGCCCCTGCATCGTAGGGATAAACTGCATAGATAGCACCGAGGGTGTTGCCAGTGCCGAGTTCGCCACTTGGTACGAGCGAGAAAGTACCACTATTATCGCCCGTAATACCATTGAATTTATATTGGCGATTGAGGGCATTACCATAAAAAGCTGTAACGAGGTCTGCTTCGTGCCAACGGAGATACTTATTGTTATCTACATAGGTTTTGGTTTTACCATCTGCAAACTCGGCAGTAAGGTCGGGAAGTGTTTCTGTATCCACAGTGGTGTCAAATTTGTTTTCGGTGCAGCTTGCCAAAACGAGGGTTGAAAGGACTGCAAATAATGTAAGTTTTTTCATAGTGTTAATTGTTTTGTTGATTTTTACCATTCGATATCTTCGTATTCGTTGCCAATCTGCTCCATATTGGATTGGGCAATTCCTTGTTCGACAACGATGTAATCTACCTCTATTTCAGGGGCGAGGTAACCCACTTTGTTTTTTGTTTGCATAAGCGTATTATGTTTTGAGTTAGTAAATAAGTTGTTGCAACTCAAAACCATACGGCTCCAATATGGTACAATGTTAACAAAAAGAAAGTGTGGAGTCGATTAGTTTATCTGAATGGAGGTTCTGGAATACCCTTGCACAAATAAACACAATACTCCACACCCGTATTAGACGAGGCGCAGAGTATGCCACGAATGATTCTAATACAAGGTGACGAGTGTGGTTGCTTTCCTTGTGCAATGTAAATTTTCCAGATTTCCATTCAAGGATAAAAGCTAATACACTTTCATCAAAAATATGTTCGCCCTCGACATCAAGCCTTAGGACACTACAAATATAGCGATTTGTTTTGGGAAAACAAAAAATGCGCCGCTGGGGACGCATTTTGATTTTTCATTTTTCAACTCTCGATTTTACTCGTGAGGGTGATCGCAGTTGCAGTGATCGTGGTGAGCCAGTACGGTGTGGGGCACTGCGCCGTGCGAGATAACCTGGATGGGGCAGTGGTAGTTCTCCAACAGCTCGGGCGTGAGTTCGGCAGTGGGGTGGCGGTGAACGGTGCGATTGACACACACCACGCTACGCACAAGCGAAGTGATGGTGCCCACATCGTGCGACACTATAATTATCGCCATTCGCTCCGATAGGCGATCCAAAAGAGCGTAGAGTTCGCCCTCGAATTGGTTATCAACAAAGTTTGCAGGCTCGTCGAGAATGAGCAGCGCAGGCTCGGAGATGATGGCGCGACCAAGCAAAGCCCTTTGCAATTCGCCGCCCGAGAGTTCTCCTATCTGCTTGTTTGACAGGTGTGTAATGCTGAGTTGTTCAAGAATGGCTTTAACCTTTGATTTATCCTCGCGAGTGTATCTTTTGAGTCCTTTTTCGGACTGTAAGCCACTTAAAATAAGTTCCGAAACCGAGATTGGGAAACTCTTGTCGAAGAGGTTTTGCTGGGGCATATAGCCAATGCGATGACGCCCCGTCACACTGCCACCAAAAGTAATGTTACCCTCGTGAGGTACAAGTCCTAAAATGCTCTTAATCAGCGTACTCTTGCCACCACCATTGGGGCCTATAATCCCCACAAAATCGTTCTCGTAGAACGAGATATTGACATCTCGCAGAGCTTCGCGCCCGTCGTACGCCACCGAAAGGTGTTCTAATTTTACAATCTCGTTCCTATTCATAATTGTTGGCAAGTATTGCTATAATCCTGTCAAGTTCGGCAATTATATTATTGCTTAATGGATTGATTTCAACCAATTTAACACCGAGTATCTCGGCAATAGGTTTAACTATATCAAGGGGGTATTCCTGTTGGTAAAGCACCGCACTCAGCCCCTCGCTCTCAACCTTATCAACAATGTTGGCAAGTGCCGAAGGGGTAGGGCTCTTGCCCTCGTTTTCGAGAGAAATCTGCTCCAAGCCAAAATCTTCCGCCAAGTAGCCGAGGGCAGGGTGGTAGATAAGAAATGACTTGGGGGCGTTTTTCAACAACTCTGCATAATGTAATTTGCGAGCTTCAAGTTTTGCTTTAAGTTGCTTGTAATTAGCAATATACTTAGTGGAGTAGGGGTGTGCAGCAATGATTTCCGAGGCTATGTTATCAACAATCACTTGAAGTTCATCGGGGGCCAGCCACACATGAGGATCGCTCCCGTGATGGTGGTGCGAGTGTGTTGATAAGTGGTCGTGGGAGTGATTTTTGCCCTCTGCGTGAGGCTCTTCCTTGTGGTGGTGCTCGCACGAGGTTGTTAATAACTCAATGCCTGTGGAAGTAATAATGATGTTATTTTGCTGATTTTCAACTCTTTCCGTAAGTTCTACCTCAAAGGGCATTGTGCCAACTGCGAAGATGAATTCGGCGTTGGAGAGTGCGGTAATTTGACGAGCAGTGGGGGAGTATGTCTCCGGAGAACTGCCCGAAGGCAACAGGCACTCGATGTGGTAATCTGCGCCAACAATTTCAGCCACAAGCCCTTGCAGTGGCGGTATTGTTACGGCTATCACTTTGCTGCTCTGCGATTTAGAGCTGTTATTACCACACGCAACCATTGCCAAAATTGCTAATGTTGCCAAAAATGAGCCTATTTTCTTCTTTAACCTAATCATTTTAATAACCTTATTTGTGCTTTTCCGCAGCACAAATATACAAAATAGAGTGCGTATTTGGTACAAAACAACCTTAAAACCGACATGTAAAAGAACTTCCATCCTCCGAAATTACTCTTCCAGGCACCTTTTTGCACACTTCTTTGCAACACCATTCACTATAAAGAGGATGCATCCCCAAAAATCACTCTTCCCGACACTTCGCAAGTTCTTTTGCAACACCTCTCAATACATTCCACCTCCTAAACAACCTCTAACCCCCTTTAACCCCCTTTAACCCCCTTTAACAACCTTCATTCCCCAATACTTCACTTTACATAATGCCTATATTTTGTAATTCGTAGATATTAGTCGGGGTGAGGTTATTTGTGAGAGATGGCGCTATTGTGACTATTTTCGATGTCGCTCGGTATAAACTATTGTTTGGTGTATTCGCGGTAGGTGCCGTCGGGAAGGCAAACAATGAGAGTTTGTTGTGCAGGAGCATTTTCCCTGTTGGTCGAGGAAGACGGATTACCGGTCTTGGTTTTTATTTGGTTGTTTGGAGTGGATGACCGAGTTGCGTCTTCGGTTGTTTTTTGTTCCGATGGGAAGAGCTCGGGAGTATTAGCCTGACGCAAGCCTATGTTTGTGTCATTACCATTATTATATATAGGGCCTTCGCCGAGAATTAACCAACGAAGGTTGTAGTGAGGAAGTTTTCGCGCAATGCGAACTATAAGGTCCAAACTTGGGTTGTTTCTTCCCGAGAGCAGATGTGTGACCGATGCAGGACTAATATCGAGTAGTTGTGCGAACTGCAAATTGGACAACGACTCCGCCTTAATGATATGCTCAATTCTCTCTTTCATAAGTGTAATAATTTGTTTTACAAATGTAAAATAAACTTTTATAAACTCAAAATGTTGGCTTTATCAACAGGTGAACTTTATTGAATTTTCCGTATTATATACAAATAAAAGTAAAGCTTTATATGAAAATATGTAAGTGATTGAAAATAAGGTATTAATTGTATTGTTTTGCGATTATTGATGTGCATGTGGTGGTCAAAGTGTATATGAGATAATTTCAATATAAATTTATACTTTATTTTAAGATTGTTATTTTATTGGTTATTAGTATTTTGCATCTTAAATGTTTGATTTTTGAATTTGCTATTGTGGCGTGAGTATTGTGGGTTGTTTTTGTGAATCGCGTCATTGTTTTACATTTGTAAAATGGGTGGTAGTAAAAAAGCGAGGGTTTGCCCTCGCTTTTCATTACTCCCCTACCCTTTGGGTGAAGAAGTATATGTGTTATTTGCACACCAATGAATACTATATTCAAAGAGTGCTACTCTACCCTGATCGAGTCGGCAATCTGTGCAAACTCCTCGGGAGTGAGTTGTAGTTTGGGTTTGCGAAAATCCACATCGGCCTCGTTGTTCATTGGGATAAGGTGGATGTGGGCGTGAGGAACTTCTAGACCGAGCACGATGGTTGCGACCTTTTTGCAACCAAACACCTCTTTCTGTTTTTGAGCAATCCTTTTGGCAAACTTAATCATACCTGCAAGTTCCTCGTCCGAAAGGTCGAAGAAATAATCCTCCTCGCGCTTGGGAATAACAAGAGTGTGTCCCTTTGTCAAGGGGTTGATGTCGAGAAATGCGTAGAAGTTCTCATCTTCGGCAACTTTATAGCTTGGGATTTCGCCCTGTGCTATTTTGGTAAAAATTGTAGCCATAACTTAGTGTCTATTAATAATTACATTCGTTCAACTTTATCTATTCCTTTAATTTTGCCAACCTTGTCCATTAGCGAATAGAGGCTCTCGGTGTCGGACACATAGACGCTGATTTTACCCTCGAAAATGCCGTCGTGGCTCTGAATCTGCAATTCGCGTATGTTGATGTCGAGCTCGACAGTAATAACCTGAGCCAAATCGCGCAACACACCTACCCTATCGAGTCCTCTCAGCTTAATCTCCGAGAGGTACGACACGGCCTTGTATGTCGACCACTTGATGTTGCCAACAAGGTTTTCGCCCTTTTGCGCTGCAAGGCTAATCAGTTCCTTGCAATCTGTCTTATGCACAATAATGTCGCCGGTGCGGGGATCCTTATAGCCCGTAATGTTGTCGCCCGGAATTGGGTTGCAGCACTCGGCAGCCACAAATTTAGGTTCTCCAATACTATCTACATCGGCATTTTTCACCACAACATCCTTGGCCTTGTTGTTTGTCATCTCAAAGGTCCAGAATTTCAGCACTTTATTCTTGGCATTCTGTCGGAGCACGCTGTCGATGTCGTTGAGATTGATAATCTCGGAGCCAAGTTTACTGTAAAATTCGTCTTTGTTGGTACAGTCGTAGGCGGGCAGTAGTTTGCGGAACAGACGCGCACTCGGGGTGATACCAAACTCGCGCATACGATTCTCGAAAATCGAAATTCCGTGTTCTATGTTATTCTGCCTCACTCGTTTGAGGTATGTAATAATCGCTTGGCGGGCCTTCATTGTGCCCACATGGTCGAGCCACTCAATGGTGGGGTGTGCAGTCTCGGCAGTGAGAATTTGCACCTGGTCACCACTTTTTAGCGTCGTATAAATCGACTCTATTTTGTGGTTGATTTTTGCTCCGATGGCCGTATTGCCCACATTGGTGTGAATATCATACGCAAAGTCGAGGGCCGTAGCACCCACGGGGAATTTGCGCGCCTCGCCTTTGGGGGTAAAAATCACCATCTCGGTCATATAGAGCGTCATCTTGACATTCTCCAAGAAGTCGCCCGCGTTGCCGGCTGGATGCGTGAGAGCATTGCGCACATCTTTGAGCCACTTGTCGAACTCATCCTCGCCGTCGTGGTCTTGCTTGTATTTCCAATGGGCCGCAAAACCCCTCTCGGCAATTTCGTCCATCCTCTCGGAGCGTATTTGCACCTCCGACCAGATGCCGTCGGGGCGCATAAAAGTGGCGTGGAGTGCCTCGTAGCCATTGGCTTTGGGGAAACTTACCCAATCGCGGATACGGTCGGGCTTGGGAGTGTAAATGTCGGTCAACAAAGAGTAGATGTGCCAACACTGAGCCTTTTCGGGCGTTAAATCATTGGGCTTAAATACGATACGCACCGCAAAGAGGTCGTAAATTTCCTCAAAAGGTATTTGCTTGCGTTGCATTTTCGACCAGATCGAATAGACCGTCTTAATCCTACCCGAAATGCTAAATTCTATGCCACTCTCGGTGAGTTTGTCCTTGATGGGTTGGATAAATCGCTCGATAAATTCATTGCGCTCGGTTGCCGTAGCCTGCAATTTCTGCTCAATTTCGGCATACTGCTCGGGGTACATATATTTGAGCGAGAGGTCTTCGAGCTCGGTCTTTATGGCGTAGAGTCCAAGCCTATATGCCAGAGGTGCAAACAGATACATCGTTTCGCTTGTGATTTTTATCTGTTTGTGTCGTGGCATAGAGCCAAGGGTGCGCATATTGTGCAATCGGTCGGCTATCTTGATGATAATCACTTTGATATCGTCCGATAGCGTAAGCAATACTTTACGGAAACTCTCTGCCTGTGCGCTCACATCCTCACTCAGGGCGGCAGCAACCTTTGTGAGTCCATCGACCATCGATGCGACCTTGGGGCCAAAGAGGTTTTCGATATCCTCCACTGTATAGCTCGTATCCTCTACAACATCGTGCAGAAGTGCCGCTGCGGTGGATTTAACACCCAACCCCTCTTCGCACACGACAATTTTAGCCACGGCCAGCGGGTGTAGAATGTAGGGCTCGCCCGAACGACGGCGCACGCCCTTATGTGCCTCTTTTGCAAGGAAAAAGGCCTTTTTTATCATCTCCCAATCGGACTCATTTTTGCAGATTTTATTGCACGCTGCGAGTAGTTCGTTAAACTCCTGTGTGATTATCTGCTCGTCTTCTGCCGTATAGCCAGCCATACCAAAAGTGTGTGTTAGAGTGATTTATTGCTCGTTGATTGCAAGGTGTGTCGCCTTGTGGTAAGGTGTGCGAAGGGTGGTTGCCGCAATCTCTGCAACCACCCGCTCACGCTTTGTTGGTTAGTTTTTAGCCTCTTTCAGTGCTACCCTAACCTTCTCTTCAATCTCGGCAGCCAAAGCTGCGTTCTGCTCCAAGAGGACTTTGGTTGCATCCCTACCCTGCGCAAGTTTGCTATCGTTGTAGGAGTACCACGAGCCACTCTTCTTGATTACGCCATAGTCAACACCGAGGTCGAGGATTTCGCCAATCTTCGAGATACCCTCGCCATACATAATATCGAACTCAGCCTTGCGGAAAGGAGGCGCAACTTTGTTCTTAACAACTTTAACTTTGGTGCGAGTGCCGAGCTGCTCGTCGCCATCCTTAATCACAGAGGTCTTGCGGATGTCGATACGCACGCTGGCGTAGAATTTCAGAGCGTTACCGCCAGTAGTTGTTTCGGGGTTACCATAAACCACACCGATTTTATCCCTCAGCTGGTTGATAAAGATACATACGGTCTTGGTTTTGCTGATGGCAGCGGTGAGTTTGCGAAGAGCCTGCGACATAAGTCTTGCCTGCAAACCCATCTTCGACTCGCCCATCTCGCCCTCAATCTCGGCCTTGGGAGTAAGTGCTGCAACCGAGTCGATGACGATAATATCGATTGCGCTCGAACGAATCAGTGTTTCGGCAATCTCCAAAGCCTGCTCTCCACTGTCGGGCTGCGACACCAGAAGGTTGTCGATATCAACACCCAACTGCGAAGCGTAGAAACTATCGAAAGCGTGCTCGGCATCGATGAATGCTGCAATGCCGCCCGCCTTTTGAGCCTCGGCAATGGCGTGAATTGCGAGTGTGGTCTTACCCGACGACTCGGGACCATAGATCTCAATAATCCTACCTTTGGGGTAGCCGCCCACTCCGAGAGCGTTGTCGAGAGTAATTGAACCTGTGGGGATAACAGCCACCTGCTCAACGCTCTGGCTGTTCATCCTCATAATTGAGCCTTTACCAAAATCTTTCTCGATTTTATCCAACACAGCGCTCAGCACTTTCTGTTTGTCGGGATTTACTGTAACTTTCTCTGCCATAATTGTTTATTGTTTTTATTTCTTATAAATTCTTCTTTGCCCACTCGGCTATTTGCTCCCAATGGGTTGCGGTCTTCACCTTGTCGAAGATGTGGACAATGCATCCATTCTCGTCAATGATGAAAGTTGTGCGCACGATGCCCATATATTTGCGGCCATACATACTCTTCTCCTTCCATACGCCATAGGCCTCGGCAATCTCCTTTTCGGTGTCGGCAATGAGCGAGAAGTTGAGCTCGTGTTTGGAGCAGAAGTTCTGGTGCGAACGCACACTATCGGGACTTACGCCCACAATCTCAAAGCCCATCTCGGCGAGTGCCGCCTTGCCGTCGCGCATACTCTTGGCTTCGAGCGTACACCCCGAGGTGTTATCCTTCGGATAGAAGTACAAAATGAGTTTTTTGCCGGCAAAATCGCCCAGCGAAATCTTCTTGTCGTCTTGTGTAACACCCTCAAAATAAGGTGCTTTGTAGCCAATCTTCAACATATCTGCTTACCGTTAAACGAAATTTCGGAAATCTATGGTAAAATTACGGAAAAATTGATGAAAAAGCAAAATAAAATTACAGGAAAATATCGCCACCGATGACGAAAAAAAAAGAGGCTACCGTTGCTTTTCGGCAGCCTCTTGGTTTTTTATTTGCTGGTTACCCTGCGGTCAATCTCTTCGATGATGTGCAAGAATGATTTATCGGTCTCCATAAGGTTTGTTACGGCCTTGCAAGCGTGGAGCACTGTGGCGTGGTTTTTGCCACCAATTGCCGCACCAATGGCCGAGAGTGGCGACTTGGTGTGTTGTTTGCACAGGTACATCGCAATCTGGCGTGCCTGAGCAATCTCGCGGGTACGCTTGGGCGAATCGAATGTCTCCTCGTCAATATTGAAATAGTCGCATACAATCTTGCGGATATTCTCGATGGAAATCTCCTTGGGACTGATTTTGACATAGGTTTTGAGCACCTCTTTGGCCAGCGTGATGGTGATTTTGCGATTGAGGAACTTGGCATTTGCCACAAGTGCCGACAGAGCACCCTCAATCTCACGCACATTGCCGTTGATATTCTCCGCAAAGTATGCCACAACCTCCTCGGGGATATTCTCGGCACCGTCCAAAGTGCGAGCCTTGTTGTGGATAATCTTAACCTTTGTTTCGTAGTCGGGCTGGGTGAGCTCGGCTGCCAAACCCCACTTAAAGCGCGTCAGCAAGCGGTCGTTGATGTCACTAAGTTCCGAGGGGCGCTTGTCGGATGTAAGAATAAGTTGCTTACCCGACAGGTGGAGGTGGTTGAAGATATTGAAGAAGGCGTTTTGGGTGCTACCCTTGTTGCCCGAAAGCTCCTGAATATCATCAATAATGAGCACATCGACCATCTGGTAGAAGTTGATGAAATCGTTGGGCTCTTTGTTGAGAACTGCGGTGGTGTACTGTGCCTGAAATTTGTTCATCGACACATACAAAACCTGCAACTCGGGGTGGCGCTGCTTGATATCCATACCAATAGCCTGCGCCAAGTGAGTCTTACCAAGGCCCGAATCACCAAAGATGTACAATGGATTGTAGGCAGTTTTACCGGGCTCAACACCCACGGCCATACCGACACTCCTCACCAAACGGTTGCACTCGCCCTCGACAAAATTCTCAAAAGTGTAGTTGGGATTGAGCTGCGAGGGTATTTCGAGCTTGCGGATGCCGGGAATTACAAAAGGATTTTTTATCTTTGTAGTGTCGTTTTGAGTGACAACCTTACCCATAGTTGCCACGCTCGACTCGGCAGCCTTCCTCTGCTCCTCCTGCGACACTTCGGGCGCGAGCACCGAGTAGCGCAATGAGGTGTTGTTGCCAAAGTGGGCATAGATAATCGGACGCAACGAAGGAATGTAGTTGCGCTCGATGTGGAAGACACAGTCCTCGCTCGGCAGACGCAGACGCAAAGTCTTGCCGTCGTAGCCGATAGGAACAATAGGCTTAAACCATTTTACAAACTCCTCCTCGGTAGTTTGCTCCTTGATTTGAGCCAAGCAGTTCTGCCACACATCGCTGTATGTTGTCGCGTTCGTTATCATTTATAGAATTGGGTAATTCACTTTGATTTCGACTGCAAAATTGTGCATAAAATTGTTAAAAAAAATATCTTCAACTATTGCAAAATTAATTTTAATTGCTATGGTAATTTTTGGTGCACTTTTGCGTTTCTTTTTAACCCTCTGATATTGAGAATTGACGAAAATTTTCTTATATTTGCATATTGGAAAAATAGATTAGAAAAGATTAGGATTATAAATAAAACTTATAGTAACGCTAACTTATTATGGAACAGTACATTCTTGACAGAGCACAGAAGTGGCTCGATGGAAATTATGACGAAAAGACCAAGGAGCAGATTCGCAACCTTATGGCAAACGACCCCAAAGAACTCTCGGAGAGCTTCTACCAGGATCTTGAATTTGGCACCGGTGGTTTGCGCGGTATTCTTGGCGTTGGCACCAATCGTATGAATGTCTATACGGTAGGTATGGCAACTCAGGGTTTGGCCAACTATTTGAAGAAATGCTTTGAGGGACAAGAGATTAAGGTTGCTGTATCGCACGACTGCCGCAACTTCTCGCGCGAGTTTGCCGAGCGCACTGCCGACATCTTCGCCTCCAACGGCTTCAAGGTTTACCTCTTCGAGTCGCTCCGCCCCACCCCCGAGCTGAGTTTTGCAATTCGTGAGCTCGGTTGCAAGAGTGGTGTGATGGTTACCGCTTCGCACAACCCCCGCGAATACAACGGCTACAAGGCATACTGGGAGGATGGTTCGCAGGTAATCGCTCCCCACGACAAGAATATCATCGACGAGGTTGGTAAGATTACCTCCGTAGACCAGATTATTAGTGGTAAGAATCCCGAGAACATTGAGATTATTGGCGAGGAGTTCGACAAAATCTACTTGGAGAGGGTTAAGGGCCTTTCGCTCTCGCCCGATGCTGTGGCCAAATACCACGATATGAAGATTGTCTACACCCCCATTCACGGCTGCGGTCACAAACTCGTTCCCGCTTCGCTCCGCAACTACGGCTTTACGAACATCTCGACCGTGGAGGCCCAGATGGTAATCGATGGCAACTTCCCCACTGTGGAGTCGCCCAACCCCGAGGAGAGGACTACTATGCGTATGGCCATTGAGCAGGGCCAGAAAGAGGGCGCCGAGATTGTTATGGCTACCGACCCCGATAGCGATCGTATTGGTATCGCAGTGCCCGACAATGACGGCAACTTTGTACTGCTGAATGGCAACCAGACCTGTGTGCTGCTTACATATTATATGTGCCGCCGCTGGAAAGAGAACGGTATGCTCGACGGCAAACAGTACATCGTTAAGACTATCGTGACAAGCGAGATGATGGCAGATGTTGCCAAGAGTTTTGGTTTGGAGTACTTCGACTGCCTCACGGGCTTCAAGAATATCGCCAAGGTTATCCGCCAGGAGGAGGCTAAGGGCAAGACCTATATTGGTGGTGGCGAGGAGAGTTTCGGCTTCCTTGCAGGCTCGTTCCTGAGGGATAAGGATGGTGTTTCGGCTTGCTCGTTGGCTGCCGAGGCTGCTGCTTGGGCCAAGAGCATCGGCACCTCGCTCTACAACCTCATCAAGGAGCTCTATGTGGAGTATGGTTTCTACAAGGAGGGCCTTGTAAGCGTTGTTCGCAAAGGTCAGGAGGGTGCTGCCGAGATTAAGCAGATGATGGTTGACTTCCGCGCCAACCCTCCCAAACAGATTTGCGGCTCGGACATCGTGACCATTAAGGACTACCAATCCTCCGAGGCTCTGGATGTTAAGAGTGGCACCACCACGACTCTCGATATTGACAAATCGAATGTTTTGCAGTATCTCACTGCCGATGGTACAATTCTTTCGATTCGCCCCAGCGGTACCGAGCCTAAGATTAAGTTCTACTTCGGCGTGAAAGAGCCCCTCGCATCGCTCGCCGACTACGACAAGGTTTCGGCTCAACTCGACCAGAAGATTGAGCAGATGAAGAAAGAGCTCAATTTGGTCTAAGGTCGAAAGTCTAACGACTAACGACTAAACTATAAATGGGGACTGCAAAAGTCCCCATTTATATTATTCATCTTTACCCCAGCAATCAACTTTAATTTTTGTTGCTTTATTATCGTGACCATCTCTAGAGTTGTCATTATTTCCGTAGTCATAGCTACTACCACTTAAATGTTGATCATCGTTGTTCCATTGGCGAACACTGCCATCCTCGCGGTGTACAGTTGCCTTATAATTTTCATTGTTTGACCTATGGATAGTTACGGTTGCGGAATTTGCATCGTAGTTAACATTTGTTTCTCGGCATTGGTCACTTACTTCCCATTCCACTCTTTTTTTAGGAGGGTCTTCACGATTGATAGATGCATTTGCAGTACTGATAGTGGCAAACATTGCTACGATTGCCAAAAGCATAAACTTTTTCATTTTTCTTTAAGTTTTAAGTAATTTCCCCTACTCTCTTCGGTCGGCTTTTCGGGAACTGCCGCAAGTACCCAATTATATAATAGGTAACTATTACGCACAAAAAAAGCGCGGTACTTTTCGTATCTCGCTCTGACAAGGTGTTTGGCGTAACCTGAAAACTCCAAGATAACGAAAAGCCCACGCCAATATACAGCGTGAGCATTTCAATTACCATTCCAGAGTTTATCCTCAAATATCAGTCGCCAAACTTTCGTCAGAGGGGAAGCAATTAAAACGCTTTTTCTTCTATATGTCTAAATGTGCGTAACTAAATACGCTAATGTTTCATAGGCAGAATCTATTAATTTCTTTTCACAAAAATAACAATATGTTTTCAATTATCAAAATCCACCCCACGAAATCCCCCATTTTGGTCGTGGGTATCTTTTTAAATACCTGCGCCGTAGGCGCACCATAATTTTCCATTTTCAAATTTCAAATTTCAATTTACTTCACGCGGATTAGGTTTATGCCGTCGCGGATGGGGATGATGACATTCTCTACCCTATCGTCCTCCCTTACCATCTGGTTAAACTCCACAATGCCACGAGTTTGCAGGTCGGAGGGCTTGATGTTCTGCTCGGTGACCTTGCCATACCAAAGGATATTGTCTGCCAAGATGTAACTCCCCGAGTGTACCAAACCGCCATCGAGCAACATACGATAGTAGTCGGGGTACTCCCTCTTGTCGCCATCTATGAATACGAGGTCGTAGCACTCCCCCAACCCGGGCACCACATCGAGTGCCGAGCCCGTATGGCGACGAATTTTTGATCCGTGGGGCGAGCGTGCAAAAAACTCACTCTGTATCCCCTCCAACTCATCCTCAATCTCTATGGTATCAATCACGCCATCGCTGGGCATACCCGCTGCAAAGCAGAGGGTTGCATAGCCCGTGAAGGTGCCTATTTCGAGCACCTTGCGGGGTGCAATCATACGGGTGAGCATCTCCAAAAACTTGCCCTGCACATGCCCCGACACCATCTGGGGCTGCACAACACGCTGATTGCTCTCGCTCTCCAACTCGGCAAGGAGTGTATCCTCGGGCGAGGAGAGGTTGCGGATATATCTTTCGAGTTCTTCCTTCATAGGGTGAAAGTATTATATATAGGTAAGCGTTGAGAGCGAGGGCACAACTTCACGCGCCACGCTCATAATATCTTCGGGCGACACCTCGCCAATTTTGCGATAGACCTCTTCGAGGTTGTCCACCGAGCCAAACACAAGATAGCTCTTGCCCACGCCCAACATATAGGCCTCGTTATTTTCGGCCGAAATGGCAAATTGCCCCATAAATTGTCGTTTGGCAATGGCGAGCTGGCGTTTGGTTAGTGGCTCACTGACAAGTCTTTGCAGCTCTTCGTTTATAACCTTTCGGCACTGCTCCAACTTATCCCTCTCGCACGAGAAATAGATTGAGAACATACCGCTGTCGCTCAGTGGCGTGTAGAGCGCCTCGACGCAGTATGTCAGGGCGTTGCGTTCGCGGAGTGCCACATTGAGTCTCGAAGCGGCCGAGGGCCCTCCGAGCAAATTGGTCATTAGGATGAGGGCCAAGCGCTTGTTGCTGTCGAGCGAATATGCCCTGCCACCCATAATTGAGCGCACTTGGTGGTGCGAGGGGTGCGAAACAGTCTTACAGAAAGGCTCAATCGCTTGTGGTGCAACTCTTTGAGTAGCTCTCGTAGTTGTCCTCTCCGAGCCGAAATATCGTTCAACGGCAGCCACAAACCTCTTGGGCGAGATGTTGCCGATGGCGGCAAAGACCATACGGTCGGTGGTGTAGTTCCGCTCAACAAAGGCCCTGATTTTTTGCGAGTCGAGGCGTGCCAAGTCGCGCTTTGTGCCGAGAATGTTGTGTCCCAGCTCCGAGCCCTCAAAAAGCATATCTTCAAACTCGTCGTAGATGCGCTCCTCGGGCGAGTCTTTATACATATTTATCTCATCGACAATCACTTCCTTCTCCTTTTCGACCTCCGCATCGGGAAAGGTGGAGTGGAAAATAATATCGTTGATAAGTTCTACGGCCTTGCCAAAATCGCGCCTCATAACCGTGGAGTGCACAACGGTCTCCTCCTTGGTTGTGAAGGCATTAATCTCTCCACCGAGGTTTTCGAGTCGGCAGTTTACCTGCCAAGCCTTGCGTTTGGAGGTGCCTTTGAAGAGGGTGTGTTCCAACAGGTGGGCCACTCCTCTCTCCCCTTTGAGCTCGTCACGCGAGCCCGCACCGATGGTCATCGAACAATAGCACACCTCGCTACGCACCGTTTTGAGTACGCATCGTATGCCGTTGGAGAGTGTATGAACAAAGAATTCTTCGCGTGCCATAGTGTTGAAACTCTATTTTTTACCCGCTTTTTGTGTGGCGATATGCTCTCTAAGGAAGCGGCCTGTATGGCTCTCCTTGCACCTCACAAGGTCGTCGGGAGTGCCCTCAAATACCAGATTACCACCACCTTCGCCCGCCTCGGGACCAAGGTCGATAACCCAATCGGCACACTTAATAACCTCCATATTATGCTCAATAACCACAATCGTATGCCCCTTGCGCAGGAGTGCGTCAAAAGCCGTCAGCAGTTTGCTGATGTCGTGGAAATGAAGGCCCGTGGTTGGCTCGTCAAAGATGAACATTGTGCCGTCGGTTGTATCCTCCCCCATAAGATACGAGGCGAGTTTAACCCTCTGTATCTCTCCACCCGAGAGTGTCGAGGTGGATTGTCCGAGGCGGATATAACCAAGGCCCACACTCTGCAAGGTCGAAAGTGTTGCAACGATGCGTTGGTTGATAGCTTCCTGCTCGGCCGAGAAGAACTCCACAGCCTCATCGACGCTCATTTCCAGCACATCCGAGATACTCTTTCCTCGATAGCGCACCTCCAAGACCTCCTCGTTGAACCTCTTACCACCACAGTGCTCGCACCTGAGTTCCACATCGGCCATAAATTGCATCTCCACGCGGATGACGCCCTCTCCCTGACACTCCTCACACCTACCACCCGGGCGGTTGAACGAAAAGTGCGAATGGGTAATGCCGTTGTGTTTCGCATATGGCTGTGCAGCAAAGAGTTGGCGGATGTCGTTGTAGGCTTTGGTGTAGGTTACAGGGTTGGACCTCAGTGACTTACCAATAGGGCTTTGGTCCACCATTTCCACCGAGCGAATAAGGCCCAAATCGCCCCCAAGTGAGGTGTAACCCCCGGGGCGGTTGCCCGTTTCGTATATGTGACGCCTCAGTGCGGGATACAAAATACCCTCCACGAGCGACGATTTACCGCTACCACTCACACCCGTCACACAAGTCATAACGCCCAGCGGAATATTCACATCTATGTTTTTTAGATTATTCTCCCTGGCACCGCAAATTTTAATAGAGTTGCTCCAACCTCGTCTATGGGTGGGTTGCGGAATGGCCTTGCGCCCCAAGAGATAGTCGGCCGTAAGGCTCTCGGTGGCACTCGCAAGCTCGTCAAAAGAGCCATTAAACACCACTTTGCCACCATTCTCGCCAGCCTCGGGGCCCATATCGACAATGCGGTCGGCAGCGCGGATAACCTCCTCCTCGTGCTCGACGACAATAACCGTATTGCCCATATCGCGCAACTTTTTTAGCACCCCTATAAGGCGGTGCGTATCCCTCGGATGCAGGCCAATGCTTGGCTCGTCGAGAATATAGAGCGAGCCCGTGAGGTTACTTCCAAGCGATGTAGAGAGGTTGATACGCTGACTCTCGCCACCCGAAAGTGTCGCCGAAAGTCTATCGAGCGTGAGGTAACCAAGCCCCACATCCTCAATGTATTGCAGTCGTGTGCAAATCTCTTTAAGCACCCTCTCGGACTTTGCCAATTCGTGTGGTGCGAGAGAGAGTGACGCAAAAAACTCAACCAACTCCGTTACGGGCATCTGTACCAACTCGGCAATACTCCGTCCGCCCACCTTCACATAGAGAGTCTCGCGACGCAAGCGCGTACCCTCACATTCGGGGCAAACGGTCTTACCCGTAAAGCGCGAAAGCATAACCCTATACTGCACCTTATAGCGCTCCTTTTCGAGCATTTTGAAGAACTCGTCAAGTCCGTGAAAATGCTCATTGCCCGACCACAACAGTCGTTTTTGTTGGTGAGTGAGTGCGTGGTAGGGAGTGTGTATCGGAAAGTCGAAATGGTGGGCATTCTCCACCAATTTATCTCTAAACCAGCTCATTGTGGCTCCCCTCCAACAAGCAATGGCATTCTCAAAGATACTCTTGTTTTTGTCGGGAATAACAAGATTTTCGTCAATGCCCACAACCTTGCCATAACCCTCACACACGGGGCAGGCTCCAAGGGGGTTGTTGAACGAGAAAAGGTGTTCGGTAGGTTCCTCGAAGGTGATGCCGTCGAGTTCGAAACGCGACGAGAACTCTCGCTCCTCGCCACCCGCAATCACAAGGCGGCACACTCCTCCACCCACCTCCATAGCCCTTGCCACAGAGTCGCCCGCACGGCTCAGCATCTCCTCGTCCTTTGAGGCGCGAAGGCGGTCTATAACCACCAGAACATCCTCTGTATTAAGGTTTTCGCCAACGCTCTGCACAAACTCCTCGGCCAACATCATCTCGCCGCGGTAGCGGAAGCGTTGCACACCCTCCTCCATTAGCAGAGTGATTTTCTCAATAACCCTCTCCCCCTCGCGTAGCACAAAAGGTGCGGCAATAATCACAGCCTCGCCCTCGCCGAGCAAGGCAATACTATCAACCACATCCTGCACCTGGTGGCGCACAACCTCGCGGCCCGAAATGGGCGAATAGGTACGACCAATGCGTGCGAAAAGGAGTTTCAGGTAGTCGTAAATCTCGGTCGAAGTGCCAACGGTTGAGCGAGGGTTGCGCGAGGTGACTTTCTGCTCAATGGCAATGGCTGGTGCAATGCCGCGGATAATATCCACATCGGGTTTCTCAATCCTGCCCAAAAATTGGCGGGCATAGGTCGAAAGGCTCTCGACATACCGACGCTGTCCTTCGGCAAAAATGGTGTCGAAAGCGAGAGTCGATTTGCCCGAGCCCGAGAGTCCCGTAACAACCACCAATTCGTTGTGAGGTATCTCTACCTCAATGTTTTGGAGATTGTGAACCCTCGCACCTTTGATATATATGGAGTTATACTTCTGTTTCATCTTCAATGTTGATTCCCTCGACCTTTTCCAATCGTGCAAGGAGTTCGTCGGCCAACGACAGCCTTACTGCAAGCCTCATACCGCACATATTGTCGAACACCTGCTCCAAAATTTTGGGCTCCATAGCCTTTACGACCTTCATCACACCGTTCATACACTCGAAAGGATAGCGAATAGAGAAGACTCTATCCACCGTTCTCTCCTCCACCCTGCTCACATCCAACACAGCAGCCGTGGCCTCGCGGTAGGTCTCAATGAGTCCTGCAACGCCAAGTTTCGTGCCGCCAAACCACCTCACAACAACCACAAGGCAGTCGGTAATGTCGCGCGAAAGCAGCTGTCCCAGAATGGGTTTACCCGCCGTACCCGAAGGCTCGCCGTCGTCGTTAGCACGCCACTCTTCGCCCTTGGGGCCAAGTCGGTAGGCGTAGCAGTGGTGGGTTGCGTCGTAGAACTTTTTGCGCAGAGGCTCCATAATATCCCTCACCTCATCTGCCGAAGTCACATGGTATGAGAGCGCAAGAAACTTACTGCTGCGCTCCCTGATGATGGTCTCGGCATTGCCGACAACGGTTTTGTAGGTATCCTCTGCCACTTCAATCAAAAGTTTACTTATGAGCCTTAAACATTCTGTTCCAGCGGATGTTGCTCGGGAAAGGTTTGTACTTATCCAACGATAGCCACACAAACGAGGGGGTGCCTACAATGTGGTCTTCGGGTACAAAGCCCCAAAAACGCGAGTCGGCAGACATATGTCTATTGTCGCCCATCATAAAGTAGTAATCCATCTGGAATGTGTACTCCTCTGCCACAGAGCCGTCAATAAGTATTTTGCCATCCTCAATCCTCAGGTCGTGTCCCTCGTAGTTCTTGATAATGCGCTCATAGAGAGGAAGATTGTCGGCAGTAAGAGCCACCGTTGCACCCTTTTGAGGTACCCACAGGGGGCCAAAGTTATCCTCCGTCCAGCGGTAACCCTCGTTGTTGGGGAAAATGGCCAAGTGGGAGTCGGTACTCTCGTGCTTTGTCACCGAAACAACATTGCTCATACCTTCCAGAGCCGACACCATATCTTTTGTCAGAGGCATAGTATAAATGCCTGCCGAAGCTGAGTAGTGAACATCGTCGGGCGAGATACCAAGCCTCTCGAAACTCTTCTTTGAGAATGGCGACGAGGTTTGCACATAGTAGATATATTGTTGATTGTCAATATAGTTCTGTTCCTCGCCATTGATATAGAGCACCGAGCTGCGCACCTCCAAGCTATCGCCAGCAACGGCCACGCATCTCTTAACATAGTGTTCTCTCTTATCCACAGGGCGAGAGGTGATGTGGTAGCGGCGATTCATCTCCGCCCTACCCCTCTTCTCGCCATAGGCCGCCGTAAATTGGCGCACGATGTCGTAGTAGGTTTCGTTCTGTCGTTCCAACACCACCGTGTCGCCTGCGGGGAAGTTGAAGACCACAATATCGCCACGCTCCACACCCCTAAGGCCTGCCAAGCGCTTATAGGGTAGCTGCACAGCCTCCGAATATGATTTTGTGCCCCAAGGAGTGGTGTGGTGCATCAGGGGCAACGAGAGGGGCGTCTGTGGCAAGCGAGGACCATAGGTTGCCTTGCTGACATAGAGGTAGTCGCCCACAAGGAGGGTTTTCTCCATCGAGGAGGTGGGGATAGTGTACATCTGGAAGATGTATATATTTATGAGCCAAGCAAATACGAGCGCAAAGACAATGGCGTCAATCCAGCTCCAAATCTCCTTGTAGGTTTTACTCTTGCGTTTGCGTTCTTCGTGACGCTCCAAGCGAAGTAGTCGGGCGATGAACTTGGTAATGTAGAGGTCGAAGATGATGGGCAATCCCAAAAGGAACCACAAATTCTCGCTCCACACCACAAACCACAGTGTGTAGACCACAGCCACAAGGGCAAACCTAAACCATTTATTTTTCAACAACTTTTTCATAATCAATTATATCTGCAAGAAATCATCCATCGAAAATACTCCCTTGCGGCCCACGAGCCACTCTGCGGCCAAAACTGCTCCCAGAGCCAATCCACGGCGCGATTTGGCGCTGTGAGTTACCGACAGTGTATCCTCCTCGGAGTCGTAGGTTATGGTGTGAATACCCGCAACCTCGCCCTCGCGGTAGGAGATAATATCCTCCTTTGCAACCACTTTGCGACCGTCGCTCGCCACCGCCATATCCTCGGCAAGCGTTGCAGCTGTACCGCTTGGAGCGTCGAGCTTGTGGATGTGGTGAGTCTCCTCAATCTTCACACCATACTGCTCCATTGGGCCCATAACCTTTGCAAGCCAACGATTTAGGCGGAAGAGTATATTCACACCCAACGAGTAGTTCGAAGAGTAGAAAAATGCACCGCCCAGCTCGCGACAGAGTGCGTCCACTTCGGCTTTGCGCTCCAACCAACCTGTTGAGCCACTGAGCACTGGCACTCCCATACGCAGGCAGCGCGTGATGTTGTCGTAGGCTGTGTGGGGCGAAGTGAACTCAATGGCAACATCCACACCCGCAAATTTCTCGGGCACCATATCGCTCTCGCGGTTATCCACATCAATCCTGAGGGCAACCTCGTGTCCCCTCTCGATGAGCACCTTCTCGATTTCGTGCCCCATCTTTCCGTATCCTATTATTGCAACTTTCATCTCATTTGGAGGTTTTAACTTACAAAAATAACGATTTTTCTCGTATATTTGTCCATCAAAAACACAAAAGAGAGATTTTTATGCGCTACTTTGCAGAACTTTCATACAAAGGAACAGCCTATTGTGGATGGCAGCGACAGCCCAATGCACGCTCTGTGCAGCAGACCATCGAAGAGGCTCTTTCGACCATTCTGCGCGAGAGTATCGAGATTGTGGGTGCGGGGCGTACGGATACGGGCGTTCACGCCGCTTTCTATGTTGCCCACTTCGACACTTCGAAAGAGATTGCCAACCCCGCAGATTTTGTCTACCACCTCAATGCGCTATTGCCCGAAGATGTAGCCTTTGGTCGCATTTACGAGGTTGCAAGCGATGCCCACGCGCGTTTTGATGCCACCGAAAGGGAGTATCGCTACTATATCCAATCGCGCAAAGACCCCTTTACGAAGGCTACCACCTGGCAGCTTACCACCCCACTCGATATTGAGGCTATGAACGAGGCTGCAAAGGTGCTCCTTGCCACCGAAGATTTTACGACTTTTGCTAAACTTGGCAGTAATAATACGAATAACATCTGCCACATCTTCCGAGCCGAATGGGTTGAAATTGAGTGCGGTATGACCGTTTTTATCTTCCGCGCCAACCGTTTTCTGAGAAATATGGTGCGAGCCGTTGTAGGCACTCTGGTAGATGTCGGCAGGGGTAAGATAAGCGTCGCAGAGTTTGAGGAGATTGTCGCCTCGCGCGACCTCTCGCGCTCCTCCTCTTCTGCCCCCGCAAGTGGCCTTTTCCTTACGGATGTGAAGTACTAAGGGGAATTCAAAATTCAAAATTCAAAATTCAAAATTATACGAGGGTGTCCAACAAGTCATTGGGTACCCTCTTCGTTTTTTAATTCCCCTGAAAAACAAAGAAAAAGCAGATAACGCGATGGATGCAAGGCATACGAGAAAGCGGAGTCCGCCGAAATTCCTCTGAAAAACAAAGAAAAGCAATATAGTTGGATAAATGCAAGGCGCACAAGAAAGCGGAGTTCGCTGAAATTCCTTTGAAAAACAAAGAAAAAGCATAGGACGCGATGGATGCAAGGCATACGAGAAAGCGGAGTCCGCAGTTTACTTTGGGGTAAATGAGGAACTCCGCTTATCGAAGTATAACGCAGCAGACGCGCGTTATATGCTTTTTATTCCCATTCGATGGTAGCCGATGGCTTAGGCGACATATCGTAACATACGCGGTTTACATTGGGAACCTCCTCCAAGATTCGTTTGGTAATCTTGTCGAGAATAGCCCAGTCGATATGCTCAATCGAAGCGGTCATTGCATCGATGGTATTCACCGCGCGGATGATTACGGGCCAATCGTAGCTGCGAGCGTTGTCCCTCACACCCACCGACTTAAAGTCGGGCACAATGGTGAAGTACTGCCACACTTTCTTGTCCAAGCCTGCCTTTGCAAACTCCTCACGAAGAATGGCATCGCTCTCCCTAACGGCCTCCAACCTGTCGCGAGTAATGGCGCCCAAGCACCTCACACCCAGACCGGGGCCGGGGAATGGCTGACGATAGACCATCTCGTAGGGCAAGCCGAGCTCTACACCGCAAGCCCTAACCTCATCTTTGAAGAGTTGTTTGAGAGGCTCTACGAGGGCGAACTGCATATCCTCGGGCAGACCACCTACATTGTGGTGCGATTTGACCATCTTGGCGGTCTTGGTGCCACTCTCCACAATGTCGGGATAGATTGTACCCTGGCCAAGGAACTCGATACCGTCGAGTTTGCGAGCCTCCTCCTCAAAGAGGCGGATGAACTCGCCACCGATGATTTTGCGTTTCTGCTCGGGATCCTCCACGCCCTCCAACTTCGAGAGGAAACGGTCGGTGGCATCAACATATACAAGGTTTGCGCAGAGCTGTTTGCCGAAAACCTCCACAACAGCCTCGCTCTCGCCCTTGCGCATCAGGCCGTGGTTTACATGCACGCACACGAGGTTGTCGCCAATGGCTTTGAGCAGCAGTGCTGCCACAACCGACGAATCGACACCACCCGAGAGTGCCAAGAGGACCTTTTTGTTACCCACCTGCTGGCGGATAAGCTCCACCTGGTCGCTCACAAAGTTCTTCATATTCCAGTTGGCCTCAGCCTTGCAAGTGTCGAATACAAAGCCCCTAACTGCTTCTTTGATAGTCTCTTCGTTGTCGGCAAACTCGGCAAGTTTCACCTCGCAGAGAGCCTTGTCGTGACCTGCGGCGATGATGGGCAACCCTGCCTCGTAAATCTCGGGCAGAACATCAATCTCCACACCGTCAATAACATTATTCTCGCCACCGTTGATAATCACACCCTTAACATTGGGCAGAGCCTTCAACTCCTCGGCAGTGATGTCGTGGGGGTAAATCTCGCTATAAACACCGAGCGCACGAATAGCCCTTGCCACAACGGTGTTGTGGTGGCTACCGAGGTCGAGAATTACAATCATATCCTGTTTCATACTCCTGATATTTTGAATTTAGAATTTCATTATTACTGGCCACGGGTGTAGTTGGGAGCCTCCTTGGTGATGGTTACATCGTGGGGGTGGTTCTCAACGACTGCTGCCGAGGTGATTTTCACAAACTTGGCATTGTGGAGAGCCTCGATATCTTTTGCACCACAGTAACCCATACCCGAGCGCAGACCACCAATAAGCTGGTAGATGGTTTCGCTCAGGGTACCCTTGTAGGGCACGCGGGCAACAATACCCTCGGGCACAAACTTGCTCGAATCGCACTTCTCGCTCTGGAAATATCGGTCTTTCGAGCCTGCCTCCATAGCCTCAATAGAGCCCATACCGCGGTAGGACTTGAACTTACGGCCGTTGTAGATGATGGTCTCGCCGGGCGACTCCTCCACACCTGCAAGCATCGAGCCCATCATTACGCAGTCGCCACCTGCTGCCAGAGCCTTCACAACATCGCCCGAGTAGCGCAAGCCACCATCGGCAATGACGGGTACATCGTACTCGTGGGCAACCTTTGCAGCGTTGAAAATGGCGGTAAGCTGGGGCACACCCACGCCGGCAACAATACGGGTGGTACAAATCGAGCCGGGGCCGATACCCACCTTAATGCCGTCTGCGCCAGCCTTGATAAGGTACTCGGCAGCCTCGGCTGTGGCGATATTGCCCACCAAAACATCAATCTGTGGGAAGGCAGCCTTCACAGCCTTCAATGTGTTGGTAACATTTGCCGAGTGGCCGTGGGCTGTATCAATAACCACTGCATCAACACCGGCCTCCACGAGAGCCTCCACCCTCTTCAAGGTGTCGCTCGTCACGCCCACACCTGCGGCAACCCTCAGGCGGCCCTTGTCGTCCTTGCAAGCGTTGGGATAGTCCTGAATTTTGGTAATATCGCGATAGGTGATAAGACCAATCAGCTTGTTGTCCTTATCCACAACGGGCAACTTCTCAATCTTATTCTTCAAGAGAATTTGCGAAGCCTCCTGCAAGTCGGGGTTGGTGGTAGTAACCAAGTTCTTGCAAGTCATAACCTCTGCGATGGGGAGCGACATATCGGTCTGGAACCTAAGGTCGCGGTTGGTAACGATACCAATGAGTCTCATATCGCCATCCACCACGGGAATACCGCCAATACGGTTATCCTTCATAAGCCTCAGCGCATCGCCAACAGTCTCCTCTTTTGTGATTGTTACGGGGTCGTAAATCATACCACTCTCGGCACGCTTCACCTTCCTCACCTGTGCAGCCTGAGCCGCAATAGACATATTTTTGTGTACCACACCAATACCACCCTCGCGAGCAATGGCAATAGCCATATCTGCTTCGGTTACGGTATCCATCGCTGCCGAAACAACGGGGATATTGAGGCGGATGTTGCGCGAAAAGCGACTACCGAGCGACACCATATTGGGAGTTACCTCCGAATAGGCGGGAATCAGCAGCACATCATCGAAGGTCATACCCTCTTGTGCGATTTTCTCTTCAATAAACGACATAGTAGTTCTGTATTAAAAGTTCTTCAATTTCTCGTCAATAATGATGGTCTTCGAGCGGTCGGCACCAACGGAAATAACGCCAACCTTAACACCCGTAACCTCCTCAATCTTTCTTACATAGGCCTTGGCAGCCTCGGGGAGTTCGTCGAACGATTTAACATTCGAAATATCCTCCTTCCAGCCCTCCAACTCAATGAGTACGGGCTTGCAGCGGGCGAGTTTTGCGATGGTTGCGGGAGGATTTTCGATAACCTCGCCATCGACCTCATAGCCCACGCAAATGGAGACCTTATCCAGGCCCGAGAGCACATCAAAGAGCATCAGTGCCCACGAGTCGATACCTGCCAAGCGGCTCACATAGCGTGCCACAACGGCATCGAACCAGCCCACCCTGCGGGGACGACCGGTAACCGTACCATACTCGTGGCCTCGCTCGCGAATTTCCTCGGCCCTATTATCGAACAACTCGGTGGGGAAAGGACCCTCGCCTACCCTTGTGCAGTATGCCTTGGCCACGCCCAGCACATTATCAATCCACTTGGGCGACACACCCGCACCCACGGGAACACTCGCCGACGAAGGTGTCGAGGAGGTAACATAGGGATAAGTTCCGTGGTCGATGCAGAGCATCATACCCTGTGCGCCCTCGAAGAGAATCTTTTTGTCCTCCGTAAGGGCTTTATTGATGAGCGCCGAAGTGTCACAAATCATATGGCCAATCTTCTGGGCAATAGCCATATACTGCTCATAGAGAGCCTCGAACTCGAATGTGGGCAGTCCCAACATCGCAAGTTCCATATTCTTAATGGTAACAGCCTCCTTCAATCTCTCGGCGAAGTACTCGGGCTCCAACAGGTCGCCCATACGGATGCCTATTCTGCTATACTTGTCCGAATAGGCAGGGCCGATACCTTTCTTTGTGGTGCCAATCTGCGAGCCTCCTTTCAAGGCCTCGTAGGCACCATCCAGAGCCGAGTGGTAGGGCATAACCACAGCCGCACGGTCCGAGATGTAGAGCTGGTAGTCGGTAATATCCTGCTTGTGCAGCCTATCCAACTCCTCCAACAGCGACACGGGGTTAATAACCATACCGTTGCCCATAACATTGACCGTCTTAGGGTTGAAAATGCCCGAAGGAATACTCTGCAAGGAGTATTTGTGACCATCGAAGACCACCGTATGACCTGCATTGTTGCCGCCCTGATAGCGTACAACCATATCGGCACGACAAGCGAAGTAGTCGGTAATTTTACCCTTACCCTCGTCGCCCCACTGCGAACCTATAACAACCAATCTTTCCGACATAGCTCCCTACTCCTCAATTTTGTTGCGTTTGTAGATATAATCAACATTCTTCATATAGTACTCCAAAGTGAAGCAGCCCTCCAACTCCTCTGCGGTGAGGGTGGACATAACCGTAGGCTCCTCTTTCAGCAGTGCCTCATACGAAGCGCCCTCGGCCATAGCCCTCATTGCCACGGGCTGTACGGTGTCGTAGGCTTTTTCCCTTGCAAAACCTTTTTCGATGAGTGCATTCATAACCCTCTGGGCAAAAATCACACCGTTGGTGCGGTAGATGTTGGCCTTCATCTGCTCCTCGAAGACCACAAGGTTGTCCAAAATACCCATCATCCTATTGAGCATATAGTCGAGCAGGATGGTCGCGTCGGGCATAATGATACGCTCGGTTGCCGAGTGCGAAATATCCCTCTCGTGCCACAGAGCCACATTGTCGTAGGCGGTGACCATATAGCCCCTCAGAACCCTTGCACAACCGCAAATGTTCTCACTACTAATGGGATTGCGTTTGTGAGGCATTGCGCTCGAACCCTTCTGGCCTTTGCCGAAAGCCTCCTCCACCTCGTGAACCTCGGTGCGTTGGAGGTTGCGGATTTCGAGAGCCATCTGCTCCAAGCTTGCGCCAATAACCGCAAGAGTTGCCATATAGTATGCGTGCCTGTCGCGCTGGATGACCTGAGTGGAGATGTTTGCCGAGTCGATGCCGAGCTTCTCGCACACATAGTCCTGCACAAAGGGAGGAATGTTGGCGAAGTTGCCCACAGCGCCACTAATCTTACCAACCTCCACACCACGAGCAGCCGAGCGGAAACGCTCCAAGTTGCGCCTCATCTCCTCATACCAAAGCACCCATTTGAGGCCAAAAGAGGTAATATCGGCGTGGATACCGTGTGTACGGCCGATGCAGGGGGTGTATTTGAACCTCTGAGCCTGCTTTTTCAAGACTGCCATAAATTTCACAAGGTCCTCCTCAATAATCTTGTTGGCCTGCAAAAAGAGGTAGCCGTTGGCGGTATCTACCACATCCGTACTCGTCAGGCCATAGTGTACCCACTTGCGCTCCTCGCCGAGCGACTCGCTCACTGTGCGCGTAAAAGCAACAATGTCGTGGCGGGTTTGGAGTTCAATCTCTTTGATGCGGTCGATGTTGAACGACGCCTTTGCCCAGAGTTTCTCAACATCCTCGGCAGGCACCACGCCCAACTCTCGCCACGCCTCGGCAGCAAGAATCTCAACCTTCAAATAGGCGTTAAACTTATTCTCTTCGGTCCAAACTTGGCGCATAATCTCGCGCCCATATCTCTCAATCATAACTATATAGGTGTTCTATTATTTAGCAACTTGGTTAAGATAACATTCGACAGTATTCTCCATAAGGCACGCGCGGGTCATAGGACCGCAGCCACCGGGAACGGGAGTGATTACCGAGGCTTTATCCTTGCAGCCCTCGAAATCGACATCGCCACAGAGTTTGCCCGTTGCGGGGTCGCGGTTTACGCCCACATCAATCACGGCAGCACCCTCGCCAACCATATCGGCAGTGACAAATTTGGGACGACCGATAGCCACCACCAAAATATCCGCTTCGCGAGTAATCTCCGCAAGGTTTTTGGTGCGGCTGTGGCACATAGTCACCGTGGCGTTCCTATCCAGCAGAAGTTTCGATACAGGAAGGCCTACAATGTTGCTTCGGCCAATCACAACGGCCTTCTTGCCCTCAATCTCAACGCCGGCCCTATCGAGCAGTTTGATGACGCCCTTGGGGGTGCAGGGAAGAATGCACTCCTGCTTCTGCCACAGCGCAGCAACATTCAGGGGGTGGAAGCCATCCACATCTTTCTCCTTGCTGATGGCAGCAATCACTTTCTCCTCGCTAATATGCTTGGGGAGAGGAAGTTGTACCAAAAGACCATCCACCTCCTTATCGCGGTTGAGTTCGTCGATAAGTCCCAGCAGTTCCTCTTCGGTGATGCTCTCGGGGCGACGAATGGTGGTATTCTTAAAGCCCACCTCCTCCGAGTCCTTAGCCTTGCCCGTAACATACGACACGCTTGCAGGGTCTTCGCCCACCAAGATTACAACCAAGTGGGGAGCTCTGCCATACTGTGCGGTGTATTTCACCACATCTGCCGCAATGCCTTTTTTAATCTCGGCAGCCAAATCTTTGCCACTAATAATCATACTGTTATATTTTTATGTCTAATTCAAAACTTTATGTCCAATATCGCTGCGATGGAACAGGCCGTCGCACTCAATCTGAGCAATGTCCCTGAGTGCCATTTCGCGTGCCTCGCCAAGGGTTGCACCCCTGCCGACAACCATCAGCACCCTGCCTCCGGCGGTAACAACCTTACCCTCCTTCTCGGCAGTGCCCATATGATAAACAGCGCTCTCGACCTTCTCCAAGCCCTCAATAACCACACCTTTGGCATAGCTACCGGGGTATCCCTTCGAGGCGAGAACAACGCCCAGCAAAGCCTCGTCGCTCCACTCCGTAGCGCAATCCCTGCCGTCGATAGCCGCATCGAAAAGGTCGTAGATGTCGCTCTTCAAGCGGGGCAGAACAACCTCGGTCTCGGGGTCGCCAAAGCGAGCATTGAACTCAATAACCTTTGCACCCTCGTCGGTAAGTATCAGGCCACCATAGAGAACGCCCACAAAGGGCACACCCTCGGCAACCATCGCCTTGGCCGTAGGAATCATAATCTTCTCCAAGGCATACGCCCTAACCTCCTCGGTAACAAATGGAACGGGGCTATATGCACCCATACCGCCCGTATTGGGGCCCTTGTCGCCATCGTAGGCCCTCTTGTGGTCTTGGGCCATAGCCAGAGGATAGACCTTCTCGCCCGAGACTACGCACATAAACGAGAATTCGGGGCCTGCGAGGAAGTCCTCTACAACCACCCTACCCTTGCCAAAGCTCGCATCGAGGAGCATATCTTTCAGGGCCTCATCGGCCTCCTCGTAGCTTTCGGCAACAACCACACCCTTACCTGCCGCCAAGCCATCGTACTTGATAACTGCGGGCAGAGGGCGATTTTTGACATACTCCCACGCGGCCTCATACTCCTCAAAAGCCTCATAACCAGCCGTGGAAATGTCGTATTTTGCCATCAGTCGTTTGGCAAACTCCTTACTGCTCTCAATCTGAGCTGCCGCCTTTGTGGGGCCAAAGATGCGCAAGCCCTCCTCGGTAAACCTGTCCACAATGCCCACTGCGAGTGCTGCCTCGGGGCCCACGACCGTGAGGTCAATGGCGTTCCTCTTTGCAAACTCCACAAGAGTCTCCACATCCTCCACGCCAATCTTTACGCACTCTGCCTGAGCCGCAATACCTGCATTGCCAGGTGCGCAATATATTTTTTCTACCTGCTCCGAGCGAGAGAGAGCATCCACAATAGCGTGGCACCTGCCACCGCTACCAACGACCAATACTTTCTTATTCTTCATAGGTTTCTACTAATGCTTAAAGTGGCGCATACCCGTCAGGAGCATTGCAATACCCTTTTCGTTTGCCTTCTTAATGGCGTCTTCGTCGCGGATGCTGCCACCGGGCTGAACAATAGCCGCCACGCCATACTTCGAAGCGAGTTCCACGGTGTCGTCAAAGGGCAAGAAGCCGTCCGAGGCGAGTACCAAGCCCTCAGTAACCCCCGCAGCCTTAGCCTCATTCAGGGCAATCTCGGCCGAGCCTACGCGGTTCATCTGGCCCGCGCCCACACCAAGTGTCATACCGTCCTTAACAACCACAATGGCGTTGCTCTTGACATGTTTCACAACCTTCCAGCCGAAGTTCATATCCTGCAACTCCCCAGCCGAGGGTTTGCGCTCGGTAACGCACATTTCGGCCGTCACATCGAGGCACTGCATATCGGCATCCTGCACCAACAAGCCACCCGTAACTCCAACATACTGTTTCTGGGGCGCCTTCACATCATCCATCTTAACCTCCAAAAGTCTGAGGTTCTTCTTTGATGCAAAGACCTCCAAAGCATCGGGCTCGAACTTGGGAGCCATAACAATCTCCAAGAAGATGGGTTTCATCATCTCGGCAACCTCTTTCGTCAGGGGCCTATTCATAGCAACAATGCCGCCATAGATACTAACCTTATCGGCCTCGTAAGCCCTCTTCCAAGCCTCGGCAATATCCTTGCCCACGCCTGCACCACAAGGATTCATATGTTTGAGGCCCACGCAGAAAGGTTCCGAAAACTCCCTGACAATCTGCAATGCTGCATTGGCATCCTGAATGTTATTGTACGAAAGTTCCTTACCTCCAAGCTGTTTGGCAAAGGCCACCGAATAGCTAACCTCCTCGCCGGCACGGTAGAACGAGGCCTGCTGGTGGGGATTCTCGCCATAGCGGAGGCTCTGCACTGCGTCGAACGAGAGGAATAGTTTCTCATCGAGGCCCGCAGCCTTGCGCATATAGGTGGCGATGTGGCTATCGTAGAGAGCCGTATGAGTATATGCCTTAGCCGAGAGCATAAGCCTTGTTTCGGGCTTGGTATTGCCACTCTCGCGGATTTCTCCGAGCACGAGTTCGTAGTCATTGGGGTCGCACACAACGCTCACCGAGGCGAAGTTCTTGGCAGCCGAGCGCAACATCGAAGGACCACCAATATCGATATTCTCCACAGCCTCCTCCATAGTTACGCCCTCTTTGGCGATGGTAGCCTCAAAGGGATAGAGGTTTACGCAAACCATATCGATGGTCTCTATGCCATTCTCGGCAAGAGCCGCCATATGCTCTTCCTTATCCCTACGAGCCAGCAAACCACCGTGCACCTTGGGGTGCAAGGTTTTAACTCGGCCCTCGCAAATCTCGGGAAAGCCCGTAACATCGCTGATGTTCGTAACCTTCAAACCACTTGCGCGAAGTGCTGCCAAAGTACCACTCGTGGAGATAATCTCCCAACCCATATCAACAAGGGCTGTGGCAAACTCAACCACTCCCCTCTTATCGCTAACGCTAACTAACGCCTTCATGACCTTTTATTTATCTTATTTATCGTTTCTATATACAATTTGTGTTCGGCCTTGTGAATCATCGTCTCCAACTCGTCGATGTCGTCGCCCTCATAAGGGACAGCCACCTGCGAGATAATCTTGCCGCCATCCAGCGTAGCATCCACCTCGTGGATAGTTACGCCATAGACCTTGACGCCATACTTAAAGGCGTCCTCGATGGCGTGCGCTCCGGGGAAAGCAGGAAGAAGTGCAGGGTGGATATTTATGATTTTACCGCCATATCTCTCCAACAGCTCGTCGCCTACGATGCGCATATAGCCCGCCAAGCAGACCAAATCCACGCCCTCGGCATCCATCCTATCGGCAATCATCCTCTCAAAGTCCCTCTTCGAGGCAAACTCCTTGGGGTTGAAGACCAAAGTGGGCACGCCGAACTTCTTGGCTCTTTCGAGCGCGTAGGCTCCCGCCTTATCGCACACGCAGAGCACCACCTCGGCGTCTACCACAGCACCCGACCTACAACCCTCGGCTATCGCCTCAAAGTTGGAGCCGTTGCCACTCACAAATACAGCCAATCGTTTCATCTACAAGAGTTTTACGCCTTCGCCTTCAACAACTCGTCCAATGATGGTAGCCCTCTCGCCACACTCCGAAAGAATATCCACAACCCTCTGAGCGTCCTGCTCGGCAACAGCCACAACCATACCAACGCCCATATTGAAGATATTGAACATCTCTCTGTGAGGCACGCCACCATACTCTTCCAAAAGGCGGAACACGGGCAAAATCTCCCAGCTACCCTCGGTAACCTCCACGCCCTGTCCCTCCTTCAAGATGCGGGGAATGTTCTCGTCGAAACCGCCACCTGTGATGTGTGCCAAGCCGTGAACATCCACCTCGGCAAACACACTATGCATCTGTTTGACATAGATTTTGGTGGGGGTAAGAAGCATCTCGCCCAGAGTCTTTTCGCCCGTCAAGGGGTATTTTTCACCAAGTTTCAGGCCGTTATCGCTAACAATCTTCCTCACAAGGCTGAAACCATTGGAGTGAACACCGCTCGAAGCGATGCCGACAAGCACATCGCCCACCGCAACCTTCGAGCAGTCGATGAGTTTCGATTTCTCAACGGCACCCACCGTAAAGCCTGCAATGTCGTACTCTCCCTCGGAGTACATACCGGGCATCTCGGCAGTCTCGCCACCAACAAGTGCACAGCCTGCCTGGCGGCAACCCTCGGCAACACCCGACACGATAGCCTCCACAGTTGCGGGGTGGTTCTTGCCCACTGCTACATAGTCGAGGAACACAAGTGGCTCGGCACCCTGTGCCAGCACATCGTTCACACACATAGCCACAGCGTCGATACCGATGGTGTCGTGTTTGTCCATCTCGAAGGCGAGTTTGAGTTTCGTACCCACGCCATCCGTACCGCTAACCAATACGGGGTGCTCGTAGCCGAGCGAGCCCAAGTCGAACATACCGCCAAAGGCGCCAATGTTACCCATCGAGCCCTTGCGGGTGGTCGATGCAACATGTTTTTTGATGCGGCTAACAACCTCGTAGCCTGCTTCGAGATTTACGCCCGAAGCCTCGTAACTTTTTGCCATATCTTTAATTATGAGTCTATTTCGCTTTAATTTTATATCGTTTGTAGAGTGTTGCGTTCTCGTCGATTTGGTAGAGGTCGGTGGGGTACTTGCCATCGAAGCAAGCCATACACATCTCACACCTATCGCCCGAACGCATAAGTGACTCCGTGGAGAGGAATGCGAGCGAATCGGCCTCGATATACTCCCTAACCTCCTCCACACTCTTATGTGCCGAGATAAGTTCCTCGTAGGTCGAGGTATCGACGCCATAGAAGCAGGGGTGTTTCATTGCGGGCGAGGCAATCCTCACATGCACCTCCGTTGCTCCCGCCTCTTTCAGCAGGCGGACAATGCGTTTGGAGGTTGTGCCCCTAACAATAGAGTCATCGACCATAACAACCCTCTTGCCACCAACAATACTCCTCACGGCCGAGAGTTTCATCCTCACGCCCTTCTCCCTCATACTCTGCGAGGGCTGGATGAAGGTGCGAGCAACATATTTGCTCTTAACCAAGCCCATCTCGTAGGGGATACCGCTCGCCTCGGCATAGCCAATGGCTGCGCTGAGGCTCGAATCGGGCACACCTATTACTATATCGGCCTCCACAGGCGACTCCTTATGGAGCAATTTGCCACTCTCCTTGCGGAAGGTGTGGACATTGCAGCCGTCGATGTCGCTATCGGGGCGGGCAAAGTAGATGTACTCCATAGAGCACATATTGTGGTGCTTAAAGCTCGAAAAGTGGTTGCTACGAAGACCGTGGTGGTCGATAGTGACAATCTCGCCGGGCTCCACATCCCTCACATACTCCGCACCGATAACCTCGAAGGCGCAACTCTCACTCGACACCACCCAACTGCCATCTTTCAGTCTACCCAGCGAAAGAGGTTTCAGGCCGTGTTTATCCCTACACGCATAGATGCGTTTGGGTGTCATAATGAGGAATGCAAATGCACCCTCCACCATATTCAGCGCCTCCATAATGGAGTGAATACGGTCTACATGTGCTTGTGCAGCGTCTTTCTTTATGAGGTTGGCGATAAGTTCGCAGTCCGATGAGGTCAAAAAGAGGCTTCCCTTGTCCTCCAAATACTTACGCAGCCTGTCGGCATTGACCAACTTGCCATTGTAGGAAATGGCAAAGTCGCCCGTGCGGTGATGGAAGACAATGGGCTGGATATTCTCCGACACATCACCGCCACCCGCATTGGTATAGAGCACCTGACCGATAGAGATGTCGCCTTTGAGTGACGCAATGTTACCCTCATTGAAGACACTGTTTACAAGTCCTGCACCCTTGACATATTTCAGCACTCCGTCGTTGGCCGCAACGATGCCGCAACCCTCCTGACCGCGGTGCTGCAACGAGTGCAGACCGTAGTAGCAGATGTTGGCAGCATCCTCCGAGCCGTAGATGCCGAATACGCCACACTCTTCGTGCAATTTGCTCATTGTGTTTGCTTGGTTTAGCGTGGTTAATTATTTAATGGTATTCAAACGAGCATTAATCTCCTCGTAGGCCTCGATAACCTTGCCCATATCCCTGCGGAAACGGTCTTTGTCGAGTTTCTCGTTGGTGGTAGCATCCCAGAGGCGGCAAGTGTCGGGGCTAATCTCATCTGCCAGCACAATCTTACCCTCTGCGGTCTTACCGAACTCAATCTTGAAGTCCACAAGGCGGATATTAACCTCCGAGAACATCTTGATAAGCTCCTCGTTGATGCGAGCCGTAAGAGCGTAAATCTCTGCCAACTCCTCGTAGGTTGCAGCACCCAGAGCCACAGCGTGGTGGTCGTTAATCAGAGGATCACCAAGCGCGTCGTCCTTGTAGCAAATCTCGTAGATGGTATTGGGGGCCTGAGTACCCTCCTCAATGCCAAGGCGTTTGGCCATAGAGCCTGCAATAACATTCCTCACAATAACCTCCAAAGGTACAATCGACACCTTCAAGCACAGCTGGTCGCGATCGTTGAGAGTCTCGATGTAGTGTGTGGGAATGCCGGCTGCTTTAAGACGGTTGAACACAATGGTCGAAATTTTATTATTCAAAAGACCTTTGTTCTCGATGGTCGCCTTCTTGATGTTATTGAATGCGGTGGCAGCATCTTTGTAGTGGATAATTACTTTATCCTCCTGGTCTGTTGCGTAAACCTGTTTTGCTTTGCCCTCATAGAGCATATCCAACTGTTTCATTTTCCCTGATGTTTTTTATATGTTTAACTTTCTATATTTCAAATTATTTCTTCCTAAAATAGCGCACAGCATTGCGGAAGAGATTCTGTTCCTTATTGCCGGCAATGTTCTTCATGAGGCCCTCCTCGAAGCGCTCCGAGTGTCCCATCTTACCCAAAATCCTGCCGTCGGGCGAGATGATACCCTCAATAGCCATTGTCGAGCCGTTGGGGTTCTCGGGCGAGTGCATTGTGGCATTGCCCTCTGCGTCGGCATACTGGAACGCAATCTGTCCTGCCTCGTAGAGTGCCTTCGCCAACTCGGCATTTGCCACAAACTTACCCTCGCCGTGCGAAGCGGCAATGGAGTGCAGCTCGCCAATCTCGAATCCCGCAAGCCAAGGCGATGCAATCGAAGCAACCCTTGTGCTGACAATCTGCGAGATGTGGCGGTTGATGTCGTTGTGGAACAGCGTGGGCGACTCGGGTGTGAGTTCGCCAATCTTACCATAGGGCAGCAATCCCGACTTAACCAATGCCTGGAAGCCGTTGCAGATACCCAAAACAAGGCCGCCCCTTGCCATAAGTCGCTCAATAGCGCTCTTAATGGTATCGTTCATAAGTACATTGGCAATGAACTTACCACTACCGTCGGGCTCGTCACCTGCCGAGAAACCGCCACTCAGAGCGAAGATGTGGCACTCGTCGATATGGCGGGCCATCTCCTCCGTAGAGCGCAGAATATCCTCGGCCGAGAGGTTGCAGAACACCGAAGTGCGCACCTCGGCACCCTCCCTCGCAAAGGCCTTAGTCATATCGTAGTCGCAGTTGGTGCCGGGGAAGACGGGAAGGTATACAATGGGATTCTCCACAGCCTCGCCCTCATAGCGAGTGGTATTCGCACCCGAAGAGGCATTCTCCGTCTTACCCTCCAAACCGCTGCGGTCGGGGTAAACCTCCGTAAATTTCAGTCTATTGGCCTCTCGGAGGGCGTCGATACTCAACACCTCGCCATTGACCTTCAAGGTTGCACTCGAAGTGGTCTGTCCGAGCAATTCGTAGTGGAGGTGGTCGAGGGGCTGTGTGCTCTCAATAACGATGGAGCCGTAGTTCCAACCGAACAAATCTCTCTCTTCCACACTAACCTCTGCACCAATCTCGTTACCGAAGCTCATCTTTGCCAAAGCCTCGCCAACACCACCAAAGCCCACAGCCCAAGCAGCCTTCACAACGCCTGCAAAAATCTTGTGGCGCAGGGTTTCGTAGATGTCGATGAGTTCCTCCGTGTCGGGCATATAGTTCTTCAAAGGAGTGTGGCGCACCAGATAGATGTAGTTGCCGGCCTGCTTAAACTCGGGGCTGATAACAACCCTGCTGTCGATGCTCGAAACGCCAAAGGCTACGAGCGTGGGAGGAACGCTTATATTATCAAAGGTACCACTCATTGAGTCCTTACCGCCAATCGAGGGGAGTCCCAAAGCCACCTGCATACGCAGAGCACCAAGCAGTGCCGCAAGGGGTTTGCCCCACGCCTTGGGCGAAGTCATCTTCTCGAAGTACTCCTGATACGAGAAACGCATCTTGTCGTACTCCGCACCAGCAGCCACAGCCTTAGCCACAGCCTCCACAACTGCATAGGCAGCACCGTGATAGGGGCTCCAACTGCTCAGGTAGGGGTTGAAACCGTAGGCCATAAGGCTTGCGGTATTGGTCGTGTGGTTACCGACAGGCAGCCTTTGAACGCTAACCTGCGACTCGGTAGTCTGAGTCTTACCACCATAGGGCATCAATACCGTAGAGCGGCCAATGCTCGAATCGAACATCTCAACAAGGCCCTTCTGGGTGGTCACATTGGGGTCGGCAAGCATATTCCTAAATTGCTCTGCGAGGCTTTCGCCCTCCACCGTGCGCTCAAAGGGATTCTTCTCCTCCACGCCGCCAACAACAACCGAAGCGTAGTGTTTTGCACCTGCCGAGTCGATAAACTCCCTGGCCAGGTCGCACACCATATCGCCCTTATAGAACATCCTCATCCTGCCGCTCGAAGTGACATCGGCAACATGGGTAATCTCAATATTCTCCTCGTGGCAGTAGCGCTCAAACTCCTCCCTGTCTTTGGCCTCCACAACAACCGACATACGCTCCTGCGACTCGCTAATGGCAATCTCCGTAGCGTTCAGACCGTCGTACTTGGTGGGTACCCTGTCGAGGTAAATATCAAGGCCGTCGGTGAGCTCGCCAATGGCAACGCTCACGCCACCCGCACCAAAGTCGTTGGATTTCTTGATGAGCCTTGTGACCTCGGGACGGCGGAACAGGCGGGCAATTTTCCTCTCCTCGGGGGCGTTACCCTTCTGCACCTCGCTACCGCACTCCTCAATCGAAGAGGTGTTGTGCTCCTTCGACGAGCCCGTAGCTCCACCAATACCGTCGCGGCCCGTTCTACCACCAAACATCAGGATAATATCTCCCTCGGCGGGGCTCTCGCGCCTTACATTCTCGGCCTTCACTGCACCTACAACGGCACCAATTTCGAGCCTCTTGGCAACATAGTCGGGGTGGTAAACCTCCCTCACATGTGTCGTAGCAAGGCCAATCTGGTTGCCATACGACGAGTAGCCCGCAGCGGCTCTCAGCGAGATAACCCTCTGGGGCAACTTACCCTTCATTGTATTCTCCACGGGCTGGTAGATATCGCCGGCACCCGTAACCCTCATTGCCTGATAGACATAGCTCCTACCACTCAGCGGGTCACGAATGGCACCGCCCAAGCAGGTCGAAGCTCCACCAAAGGGCTCAATCTCGGTTGGGTGGTTGTGTGTCTCGTTCTTGAACATCAGAAGCCAGCGCTCGACCTTATCATCCACATCCACATCGACATAGATGCTGCAAGCGTTATTCTCCTCGCTCTGCTCCATATCGTCGAGCAGGCCCTGTTTTTTCAGATAGCGTGCGCCAATGGTCGCAAGGTCCATAAGGCAGAGGCTTTTGTTCTCCCTGCCGAGCCTTTTGCGGATGCTCTTCCACATCTCCACGGCATCCCTAATATCGTCGCCCACAAACGACTCCTCCACCTCGATATCAGTCAGTTCGGTGGTGAAGGTAGTGTGGCGGCAGTGGTCGCTCCAATAGGTATCCAAAATGCGGAGCTCGGTTTCGTTGGGGTCCCTACCCTCTTTTGTAAAGTAACCCACAACCTCCATCAAATCGTCGCCATTCATCGCCAAGCCGTTCTCCTTGCAATAGAGGTCGGCATCCTCACGAGTAATCTCGCGGAAGCCTTCGAGCAGGGCAACAGGGCGAGCCGTAGCCCTCTCGGCAGGAGCCAAAATATCGAGCCTCTTCTCCCTTGACTCCACACGGTTGATGCAGTAGTTGGCGATTTTGGTCATCTGCTCCTGGCCGACACTCTGGTCGAAAATGATGAGTTTAGCGCTACGAATCTCAACATCGGCCTCGGGCGAAAGGAGTTTTACGCACTCCTTGGCCGAAGCGGCCCTCTGGTCGAACTGGCCGGGCAGGCACTCGATGGCAAGGTGGGGCATACCGCCCATCTCCACCTCGTCACAAACACTGTCCGTAGCCCTCTCGCCAAAGACGCGGTAGCGGCTCTCTTCGAGTAGTTCGCGCGAAAAACCAAAGAGGTCATAGACACACAAAAGACGCAACGAACCAATCGAAAGCCCCAAATTGGAGTTCAGCTCGTGGCGAAGGCTCTCCGCCTCCACCCTGAAAGGCTCGCGCTTCTCGACAAATATGCGGTAGGTATTCATTTATCTCTTTACTTTTGGATTATATCTCTATTTCTCTGTCTGAATCTAAGAAAAAAGTTGTTCTCTTCGTTGTTAAATCTCCGAGGCGAGCACCTTGTCGGCCTGCTCCTTGCGGAAGGCGTCGAGTTTGAGCTTCATCTGCTCGTCGGTAACTGCCATCATCGCCACAGCCAGCAGCGCAGCGTTCTTCGCACCGTCAATACCCACGGTTGCCACAGGGATACCCGAAGGCATCTGAACCATCGAAAGCAGCGAGTCCAAGCCCTCCAACGAGCGCGATTTGATGGGTACGCCGATAACGGGAAGAGTTGTGAAGGCTGCAACAACGCCTGCAAGGTGGGCAGCACCTCCGGCACCTGCAATGATGGCTGCAACGCCACGCTCCCTGGCACCGCTTGCCCACTCCTCCAACTCGTGGGGAGTGCGGTGGGCACTCAGTACCCTCTTCTCGTATTCAACACCAAACTGCTCCAAAATAGCAGTAGCACCCGACATAACGCCCCAGTCGCTTGTCGAGCCCATAACAACGCCTACTTTCATATGTAAAATTTTATCCTTTGTTTAGTGTAAAAAAGTGACCGCCAAGTCACAACATTGGCGGTCACACTTTCCCTTATCTTTCTCTTTTAGTCGCACTTTCTGCCATCATAAGGGCGCACTTCTCGGCAGCAAGAGCCGTTTCCAGCCCCCAAGCAACTCGATGGATGCTACTCGCGCCCACCACACGCTGTTGCCCTTGCCCAGCAGCGGATATGTTTCGATGTCTATGCATTAAAACCCTCCCTTTTGATTCATCGCACAAAAGTACTCTATTTTTCTCTAAGAGAAAAGACAAGTTTTTAATAACTTATTAACAATTCTGTTGTAGCAACCTACAATTTGGCTTTCGACTCGCAATATACGCAGCGGTACTTGCCGGGTTTGTCGGTGCGGGGACGGAACAAGGTGCCCACATTTTCGAGGTTCGAGATGCAGCGTTTGTTGCTACATACATACTCGTTGCGAACAGCGTCGGCGGGAATGAGGTCGATGGTCTTGCTGTCGTCCTTAGCCCACTCCAAGAGTTTCATAATGAGAGCCATACGCACAAACTTACCATTCTCTACCTGGCGGAAATATGCAGCCCTGGGATCTGCGTCAACATCCACGGTAATCTCGTTTACGCGAGGCAGGGGGTGGAGAATACACATATTGGGGCGTGCGTTTTTGAGTTTTGCAGGATCGAGAATAAAGCTATCCTTTACGCGGTCAAACTCATCCTCGTCCAAGAAACGCTCTTTCTGTACGCGAGTCATATAGAGGATGTCCAACTCGCCCATAACCTCTTCCATCGACGAAACCTCCACATAGGGGATGTTGTTTTTCTCGCAAACCTCGTGGCGCATATAGCTGGGCAAACGCAACTGCTCGGGGGCAATCAGCACAACCTTGATGCCCTCATAGCGCGACATTGCTTTGATGAGCGAGTGTACGGTACGACCAAAGCGCAAGTCACCGCAGAAGCCAATAGTAAGGTTGTCGAAGCGGCCAACCTCGCGTTTGATGGTCAGAAGGTCGGTAAGAGTCTGTGTGGGGTGGCTGTGGCTACCGTCGCCGGCGTTAATAACGGGGATGCGCGAGTTGCAAGCCGCTACGAGTGCTGCACCCTCCTCGAAGTGGCGCATTGCGATAATATCTGCAAAGCAGTTGATGGTTTTGGTGGTGTCTGCACAAGTCTCGCCTTTGGCAACCGACGAGCTCTTGGCATCCGAGAAACCGAGTACCGAGCCACCAAGCTCCAACATTGCCGAGGTGAAGCTCAAACGGGTGCGGGTGCTGGGCTCGTAGAAGAGTGTTGCCAGCTTTTTGCCCTTGCAAGCCTCGGTGTACTTGTCACGATTTTCGATAATATCCTCTGCAAGAGCAATAATCTCGTTAAGTTCCTGCATTGAAAGGTCGGTGGGGTCAATCAAGTGTCTCATATTCGTGTAATTGTTTTATTTGGATTAAAGTTTTTATTTAACTAACCTATTCGGATTAAATTCTTAGTTGTTTTTGGGTTGAATGTCGGTTATTTCTGCATCCAACTCTCGTCGGAGGGGTTGGCCATAAACCTCTTCAAGCGCACCTCGTCTTCGGGAGCAATGTAGCCCTGCTCTACGGCAACCTCCACAAGGGTGTCGAAGTTCGAGAGCGAGTAGTTCGTAACATTTGCAGCAGCGAGCCTTTCGAGGCCTTTCTGCATACCGTAGGTGAAGATGCTAACCACGCCCAACACCTCGGCACCAGCCTCTCTGAGAGCCTCCACAACATCGATACAGCTGCCACCCGTAGAGATAAGGTCCTCAATAACCACCACCTTGGCGCCCTTCTCCAAGCGGCCCTCGATGCGGTTACCCCTGCCGTGATCCTTGGCACTGCCACGAACATAGCCCATAGGCAGGTTCATAATGTCGGCAGCGATGGCTGCGTGGGCGATACCCGCGGTACTTGTACCCATCAGCACCTCGGCCTCGGGGAAGCGATACCTCACGGTCTGCACAATGGTATTCTCCACCAATGTACGGCTACCAGGAGCGGTAAGAATCAGGCGGTTGTCGCAATAAATGGGGCTTTTGATGCCACTTGCCCAAGTGAAAGGCTCATCGGGGCTGAGGAACACTGCCTTGATTTTCAGAAGCTCGGCAGCAATCAATTTCTCGGTTGTCAACATACTCTATATCTGTCTGCTAAATTAAAGTTTCAAAAATTCTGCAACGCACCTGCGATAGGCCGCAACGGGGTCTTCGGCAGCCGTAATGGGGCGACCTACAACGATGTAGTCCGAGCCGAGGGTGCGAGCCCTTGCGGGCGAGGTAATCCTCACCTGGTCGTCGGCGGCCGAGTCGGCAAAGCGGATACCGGGGGTGATGGTCATAAACTCCCCGCCGCAAGCCTCCTTAACGATGGTCGATTCGAGGGGCGAGCATACAACGCCATCCAGCCCTGCCTTCTTGGCGTTCTGGGCATATTTGATGATGGTATCGCCAATGGTGGCACCAATCAGGAGCTCCTCCTGCATAGCCTGCTCCGAGGTGGAGGTCAGCTGCGTTACGGCAATAAGCAGGGGGCGCGAGCCATCCTCGCGAGTGAGTCCCTCCCTAGCGGCCCTCATCATCTCCACAGTGCCCGAGGCGTGAACATTGACCATATCCACATCCAGAGCCGAGAGCACCTTCATAGCCTTACGCACCGTGTTGGGGATGTCGTGCAGTTTCAAATCGAGGAAGACCTTGTGTCCACGGCGTTTAATCTCCCTAACGATAGCGTTACCCTCTGCGTAGTAGAGTTCCATACCGATTTTGAGGAAAGGTTTACGCTCCTCGCCCTCAAATTTGTCCAAAAATGCCATTGTCTGCTCTGCCGAAGCAAAGTCACAGGCGATAATTACATCTTTTGCGTTCATATCTTATTCAACAATTCCTATAATATCCGACAAATTTTCAATTCCAAGTCGCGCCATCTCGGCAGGTAGCGCCTCAATAATCTCCTTGCAGGCGTAGGGGTTGCGCAGGTTGGCAGCGCCCACCTCCACAGCCGTAGCACCCGCCATCATCATCTCAATGACATCCGAGGCACTCTCCACACCGCCGCAACCAATAACGGGAATGTTGCACGCCTTGGCCACCTGATAGACCATTCGCACAGCCACAGGGAATACCGCTGCGCCCGAAAAACCTCCCATCTTATTGGCAATGACGGGTTTGCGTGTGCGAGTATTAATCCTCATACCGAGCATCGTGTTAATCAGGCAGATACCATCTGCTCCTGCCTCCTCGGCAGCCTTGGCAATCGACACAATGTCCGTAACATTGGGCGTAAGTTTTACATACAAAGGCTTTGTGATGACTCTCTTTACGGCCCTTACGACCTCGGCAACGCTCTGGGGCGAAGTGCCGAAGCTCATACCGCCACCGTGCACATTGGGGCACGACACATTGAGTTCAATGATGGCCACCTGCTCCTCTTTGTCAATCTTGGCGCAGCACTCCACATACTCCTCAATCGAGAAGCCGCTAATGTTGGCCACAATGGGTTTGTGGAACTTCTCGCGCATCTTGGGCAGCTCCTCGGCGATGACAGCGTCGATGCCCGGGTTCTGCAACCCCACAGCGTTAATCATACCCTCGCGGCACTCCGCAACACGGGGCAGAGGGTTGCCATAGCGGGCCTCGCGAGTGGTTCCCTTGAACGATATTGAGCCCAGAATGTCAATATCGTAGAACTCTGCCATTCCGTAGCCGTAGCCAAAGCATCCGCTGGCAGGGATTACGGGGTTGTCGAGCCTGACACCGCTCAACACCACACTCATATCTCGTTTTACTTCCATATCAACTCCTCCTTGGGGAACACGGGCCCCTCCTTACAGATTCTCTTTGCGCCACTCTTGGTCTCGATGCTGCAACACATACACACACCAAAACCGCAAGCCATTCTCTCGTCGAGGCTCACCTCGCCCGACATCTCCAAACCGCCACACACTGCCCTCAGCATTGGCAGAGGACCGCAAGCGTAGAAATAGTCGCAATCCGAGAGCGACTTCTCCCTTACAACATCCGTAACAAAGCCCCGCGTGCCCTCCGAGCCATCGACCGTAGCAACATAGGTCGCAACGCCTAGCGACTCGAACATATCCCTCGATACCACATCGGCACTCGTATTAAAGCCCAGAACAACAGCGGGTTGGATGCCTCTTGCGAGGAGTTTCTTGGCCAGATTGTAGAGTGGTGCGCAGCCGATACCGCCACCCAGCAACAGGGGTTTGCGGCACTCCTTCTGCTCCGAAAAGCCGTTGCCCAAGCCTGTGAGCAAATCAACCTCACGGCCCTCGCGCCACGCGCTCATAGCCTTTGTACCCTCGCCTACAACATCGTAGAGAAGTGTAATCGTACTCTCGTCGTAGTCGCACACCGAAATGGGGCGACGCAAGAACTTACCCTCCACCTCGACATTCACAAACTGCCCTGCCGCAGTGAGGTATTGCGTATCTCCCTCCAAGACCATCTTCATAGTCTTGGGCGAAACACTCTCGTTTGTCCTTACCTTATATATATTTCTCTTATACATAGTCCTATTTTGTTGCTATCTTTCGTACACTACCCTGCCGCCGGCAATGGTCATTTCCACCACGCCCCTAAGGCTCATACCCTCAAACGGGGTACTCTTGCCCATAGAGAGAAACTCCGAGGGGGTAACGACAAACTCTTTGCTCAAATCTACAAGCGTTGCATCCAACCTCTGGCCCGGCACTATGCCACCGCCAATGCCCAGCAATCTGCGGGGTGCGAGCGACATAATATCGACCAACTTTTCGAGCGACACAAGCCCGCCGCAGACCATAAATGTGTAGGTTGCGGCCAACGATGTCTCGATGCCCACAACGCCCATTGCGCTCTTCTCCAAGCCGCGCGACTTCTCCTCGGCCGAGTGGGGTGCGTGGTCGGTGGCGATAACATCAATCGTTCCGTCGGCAACGCCCGCCCTCAGTGCCTCCATATCGGCCCTCGAACGCAGCGGAGGATTCATCTTAAAGCGTCCTTCCTCCCTCATATCCTCGTCGCAGAGCGCCAAATAGTGGGGTGCGGTCTCGCAAGTAACCCTCACTCCCCTACTCTTGGCCTTGCGGATAAGCTCAACACTCTCTTTGGTTGAGATGTGGCAGATATGCAGGCGGCAACCCGTGCGCTCGGCAATCTCAATATCGCGCTCAATCTCGCCCCACTCGCTCTCGGAGCAGATACCCTTGTGGTCGTGCGCCCTGCACCACTCGCCATCGTGGATATAACCGCCCCTCAAAAGGCTCTCCACCTCGCAGTGGGCAGCCAGAAGTTTACCCGTAGGTGCAATGCCCCTCATAGCCTCCTCCATAACCTCGGCCGACTGCACACCCGTACCGTCGTCCGAAAAGCCCGCAACACAAGGGGCAAGTGCCGCATAATCGACTGTCTCGGAGCCCTGTCGTGCCTTGGTGATGGTTGCATAGGGAAGTACTCCTATCACCGCATCGCGCTCAATAATATCGAGTTGTTCCTGTAAAGTGGCAACGCTGTCGGGAGCAGGATTGAGGTTGGGCATTGGGCACACCACCGAAAAGCCTCCGCGGGCTGCTGCCCTCGTACCGCTGGCAATGGTCTCCTTATAGCCATAGCCCGGCTCCCTGAGGTGGACATGCATGTCGACAAGTGCGGGCAGAAGGTGCTTGCCGCATGCCTCCACCACTCTTACGCCCTCGACGGGAGCGATACTCTCGGCAATCTTCGCCAAGAGGCCACCCTCCACAAGCACATCACGAGTGGCAAACTTGCCCTCGTACCACACCTTCGCGCCCTTAATGAGCACCGTAACTCCCTGATTGCAATTCATCTTTACTCTGTAAATTAACCCCTCGGTGGGGTATAAAAAAAGAGGTAACTCGCGGGGGCGACTTACCTCAATATAACCGAAAATAACAAAAGACAGCGCGAGCACTTGGGGCTCTCATTGCGGTTTTTCTGCACCGCCAAGCTATGTTGTTTGCAAATCATAGGGCTTCTTTTGTCACTTATTTGCCCACAAAAGTACGCAGAATAATGCAAAATTCAAAATGCAAAATTCAAAATTATTAAAAATAATTTAGAAATGTAAGTTTGAGAAAGGGCTTTAATCATTCTCAGCCACCCGCAGTCGGTCGACGGGAAAAAGAGCGGTAGATGCCAACCGCCTCATCTTATGATGAGGCGTGGCAAGACGAGTTTAGACACACGCCCCCGTCGCTCCGCGACACCCCCTCTAACTTAGAGGGGGAATTAAAATGCGCGCCCATTGGGCGCAGTGTTAAAAATTCGTGCCGAAGGCACACCACAATTTTCAACTTTCAATTTTCAATTTTCAATTAACTCATTTCTCGGGCGCCCCGCGCCCGCGTCGGTTAGACCTTAGACTTTCGACCTTAGACAAAAACAAAAAGACGAAGGAAAGCCCTTCGTCTTTTGCTCCTATTGCACTCTCACAAAAATCTCTATTGCCTCATATTCGGGCATTCCGAGATTGTCGTAGAGCCGTGCGTTATTTATGGTGCGTTCCTCGGCTTGCATCCACAAATCGCGTTTGTAGCTGCTGTGCTCGGGCAGGTGTTCTTTCTGCGAGAGGTGGCGATAGATGGCATTGCGCTTGGCCAGAAGTTCGCTGGGGCTAAGGGGCACTGCCATATCCACAACTCCCAAGTTCCAATCCTGCGAGCCACCGCGGTAGAGCCACACCGTACACTCCCTGTTCCACTCCTCGTCGGCTGTCTGACGGAGTGCCTCAAAGACCGCACTCGTGCAGAGTTTGTGGGTGCCGTGGGGGTCGGTAAACTCGCCCGTAACATAAATCTGGTGGGGTTTAATCTCCCTGAGCAGTTCCACAATAAGTTCTATATCCCTTGCCGAGAGTTCGTTTTTCTTGATGCGCCCTGTCTCGTAGAAAGGCATTGCCAAGAAGTGTGCGTTGGTGCGGTCGTTGAGCCCCAACGAGCGACACGCAGCCCTCGCCTCGGCACGACGGATACCCGCCTTAATATCGAGCAATTCGCGAGGTTCGGCCTCGCCCTTAACCTTACTTGCAATCAGCGCCTTAACCCTCTCGTAGTAATCCTCAAAGCCCATTTCGCGTGCGGTGTCGATATTCTGCAACACCACATCGTCACTCACTGCCACATCGCCCGAAGTCTGGTAGGCAACATGCACATCGTTGCCCTGTGTGATGAGGCGGTGGAAGGTGCCACCCATACCCACCATATCGTCGTCGGGATGGGGCGAAAAGATTACAACCCTCTTGGGGAAAGGCAACGACTTGACGGGGCGCGTTGTGTCGTCGGCATTGGGCTTACCACCGGGCCAACCCGTAATAGTGTGCTGTATGTCGTTGAAAACCTCAATGTTGACCTTATCGTAGGGGCCCCTCTGCTCCAAAAGCTCGCTCAGCGAGTTCTTCACATAGTCCTTATAGGTGAGTTTCAGGATGGGTTTATCGACCTTCTCGCAGAGCCAGGTTACAGCCTTGCGCACAAAGCGGGGAGTCCACTCGCACGAGCCCACAAGCCAAGGTGTCGAGCAACGGGTGAGTTTCGACGCCGAGCCCTCGTCGACATAGACCGTGATGCGCTCGTGCTCCTGTAAGAGCGACGCGGGAATTGCGGGGGTAATATCGCCCTCGACAATATCCCTCACAACATCGGCCTTATCCTCGCCCCAAGCCATAACAAGGATGCGTTTGGCGTCGAGAATAGTGCCCACACCCATAGTCAGAGCCATGTGGGGCGTTGCGTTCAGGTCGCAACCAAAGACCTTGCTCTGTGTCACTCGCGAGTGGTGCGAGAGCTGCACAAGGCGTGTGCGGGAGTTTACATTCGAGCCCGCCTCGTTGAAACCTATCTGTCCCTGCTCGCCAACGCCGATAATCATGAGGTCTATGTGGCTGGCGCTCTTGTCGTAGTAGTTGCAGTAGTCGGTCAAGTCCTCGGCGTCCACATTGCCATTTATCAGGTGGACATTCTCGGGGCGGATGTCGATATTGTCGATAAACTCGTGGAGGATGCGCATATTGCGACTCTGCTCGTCGAGAACGCCAATGGGATAGAACTCGTCGAGCGAATAGACCGACACCCTCTCGAAGCTAACCTTACCCTCCCTGTGGCGGGCAACAAGCTCGCGATACAAACCCAGCGGTGTGCGTCCCGTAGTCAGTCCCAACGAAAAAGTCTTCTCGTCGAAGCCCAAAAAGTCCATAGGACTCTGCGCAAAGTCGTTGATGGCATTGACAATGCGGTCGGCGATGCTCTTCACAGCCTCGCTCTCGTCGGCATAGACCTTGGTGGGAATCTTCTCGAAACGGTGGATAATATCGTGAGGTGTGGAGTTCTCTTTGAGTCCACCCTCAATTTTAATCATAGTCTTTGGAGTATCCATAATAACTGCCGCTTAGGTTTCAAATCACGCAAAGATAATCATTTGGCACGAAAAACCGCAACTCTCATTCCGTTTTTTTCGTGCCAAAGGTTTTTTTAGTATGTCGCTGCTTCCGCTCCGTGGGGTTTGCCGGGGGCGAAGTTGGCCTCGATGTAATCCCTCAGGCCGAAGTCGTGCTCCGCCTCGGGGAGCGTCATATCGTTCACTTTTTGGTGAATTTGCAGCCTCTGACCGCCAAAAACCATAGTTTCGGCAAAGCGCTCCATCTCGGGACGCAGGAAGTACATCGGTCGCCACGAAAGGTTGTGGTCCATATTCTCCGCCTCGTAGAACCAATAGGGCGTACCTCTCTTGTGGAGCGACTCGGCAATACTCTCCGAGCCGAAAAGCCTCACGCCAAAGAGCGACTGAGTGCCAAAGGGGACATTGCGGTCGGCATTGCCGTGGAAGAGCATCACGGGACAGGGCTCCCGCTGCCACTCCAACTCCCTACCCTTGGCGCAGATGGCTCCCGCCATAGCGACCACACCCGCATAGTTGAAGTCGGAGGGCAGAAGTGTCGCTGCGGGCTGTCGGTTGCAAATTGCCCACTCGGCTTGCAGTGCTGTGATGGCTCCCGCGCTGGCTCCGAGCGTCACGATGCGCGAAGGGTCTATACCGAGACTCTCGGCATTGCTGACCAGAAAGGCGGTCGCCTCCAACAAATCCTCGGTGGCCATATCGATGGCATCGATGAGCATCGAACGAAACTCCAAAAGGGAGCGTTTCTTGTTGGGCTCTTCGAGTAGTGGCAGAAGCCCCAATCGGTAGTCGATAGCCGCCACTTTCCACCCCCTTTGGGCAAAGTACTCATAGACCTCCACAACGCTCTCCTCGGCTCGCTGACCTGCCAAAAAAGCACCTCCGAAAATGTAGACAAGACACGGCTGCACCTCTTTGTTGTTCGAGGAGTAAACATCCAGACAGAGAGCCTTTTCGCCCCTATGAGCGAAAGTAAAGGTTTGCATCGTCACACTCTGTGCCACAAGGCTCATAGCCGAGCAAATCACCACCAATAAAAGAGTCAGGCGTTTCATCGTTTTTGCGTATTCTTTTTTTGTTTGCACAAAGATAGAACTTTGAATTGAAAAATGAATACAAAATCCACAAAACACCCCACTGTAACGCTCTCTTTTATGCCACTCCCTGTCAATGACGCTCATTTTACAATAAAATGTTAATAAAAAAGAGGTATTGATGTGTTAATTGTTTGGATAAATAATTTACCTTTGCGCACTATGAATACAAAACTGACCAAATTCTTACTTTCGGCACTACTCTCTGTGCTGGCAACACTCTCCTTTGCACAGCAAGGGAGTGTTGTAGTTAGTGGCAGGGTTGTCGATGATGCCAATGGCGAGCCGCTAATTGGCGTGACAATCCTCTCGGAGTCGATGAATGGCGTAACAACCTACATCGACGGCACTTACACAATCACCGCCCCCGAGGGCACAACTCTCTCCTACTCCTATATGGGCTACAAGGAGGAGGTGTGGAAAATACCCACAGGTGCGAGCGAGGTTATCCACAATGTCCGCCTGAGGAGCGAGAGCGAGGTGCTCGAAGATGTTGTGGTGATTGCCTATGCAACCCGCAAGAAGGGTACGGTGGCGGGCTCTGTGGCCACTGTCAAGAGCGACAAGGTGGAGAGCACCCCAACGGCTGCTTTCGACCAAGCCTTGCAGGGACAGGTTGCGGGCCTTTCGGTGCTCTCCTCGTCGGGTGAGCCAAGCGCCTCGGCAACAATGACCATTCGCGGTACCAACTCCATCAACTCGGGTACTGCCCCACTCTACATCCTCGACGGTGTGCCCATCTCGGCAAGCGACTTCAACACCATCAACCCCGCCGACATCGAGTCCCTTTCGGTGCTCAAAGATGCCTCTTCGACCTCGATTTATGGCGCAAGGGCGGCAAATGGTGTGATTGTGATTACCACCAAGCGTGGTAGGATTGCCGAGCGTCCCCGCATCGACTACCGTATGCAGCTCGGTTTCTCCGAGGCCGACGCCAGCAAGTGGGACCTTATGACCACCCCCGAGCGCATTGAGTACGAAAAACAGACGGGTATGACCGCAGGTCAGAACTATGCACTGCTGAGCCAAACGAATGTCAATTGGATGGAGGAGGTCTTCAACTCTTCGGCTCCGTTGCAGAACTACGAGGTTTCGGTGTCGGGTGCAGATGACAAGACCAACTACTACATTTCGGGCGGCTACTACAACCAGCAGGGTACGGCTGTGGGCTCCAATTTTGAGCGTTTTTCGATGAGGGCCAATGTGCAGCGCAAGGCGGCAGAGTGGCTCACGCTGGGCACCAACACAATGCTCAACTACCAGAAGATTCAGCAGGCCGACGAGGGCGCCTACACGCTTGTTACGCCCATCTCGGCTGCACGCTTTATGCTCCCCTACTGGAATCCCCGCAGGGAAGACGGCTCCATAGCCTCCATCGAAGATGGCTCGTGGAAGGGTAATGGTCAGAACCCTCTCGAATGGCTCGAAGCAAATCCCGTGCACTATCAGAAGTACAAACTCCTCTCCACACTCTTTGTGGAGGCACGCCCCATCGAGGGCCTTTCGCTGCGTTCGCAGTTTGGTGTGGACTATTCGCACACCACAGGCTATGGTAAATCCTACCCCAGCTATGCTCCCCATCAGGGCAACGGCTCGGCTTCGCGCTCTTCGACCGACGGCTACAACCTCACGATTACCAACACGGCAACCTACAACCTCGACCTCGATGGCGACCACCACTTCACCTTCCTGCTTGGTCAGGAGGGCGTGGACTACCACTACGAGGCTTTCAGTGTCTTGGTTGAGGGACAAAACAACGACCGCCTGACAAGCATTTCAACCGGTACGAGGGCCACTTCGTGGGACGATACGACCGACTCGGACTATGGTTTTCTTTCGTTCTTCTCGCGTGGCGAGTACAACTACGACCGCCGACTCTATGCCGAGGCTGCCTTCCGTCTGGACGGCTCGTCGAGGTTTGGTAAGGCAAACCGCTGGGGTGCATTCTGGTCTATGGGCCTTATGTGGGATATGCTCCGCGAGGAGTTCGTTCTCCCCTACACCGACTGGCTCACAACGGCTCAGGTGTCGTTCTCGACGGGTACGAGCGGTAACTCGTCAATCCCCAACTACGAACACTTGGCGCTTGTTGGCGGCGGTGCAGACTATATGGGCGATGCGGGTGTAGGCTTGGCACAACCCGGCAACGAAGAACTCGGCTGGGAGAAACCCTGGACCACCAACTTCGCCATTCACGCAGGCCTCTGGAATAGGCTCAACATCGATTTCGAGCTCTACTATAAGGTCACGAGCGATATGCTTATGCAGGTGCCCGTGCCATACTCCACAAGTGGTTTTGGCTACTATTGGGACAATGTGGGCGAGATGGTCAATGCGGGTGCCGAGTTGAGCGTCAATGCCACACTCGTGGCTACCGACGACCTGCTTTGGACTGCCAATGCCAATGTTTCGTATAACCACAACGAGATTACCGAACTCTATGGCGGCATCACCGAGTATGAGAACTCGGGCACGAACACCAAACTCGTTGTAGGTCATCCTCTGGGCCAGTTCTACATCAACCGCTATGCGGGCGTAAACCCCGCCAATGGCGACGCTCTGTGGTATGATAAGAGTGGTAACCTCACAAACGAGTTGCGCGACGAGGATAAGGTTTTGGTGGGCAAGAGCTACATTGCTCCCTGGCAGGGCGGCTTTGGTACAGCGCTCACCTACAAGGGCCTCTCGCTGAGTGCACAATTCAGCTGGGTGGCAGACAGGTGGATGCTCAACAACGACCGCTACTTCGACGAATCGAACGGTCGCTTTGCAACCTACAACCAATCGAGCCGCCTGCTCGACAGGTGGCAAAAGCCCGGTGATATTACCGACATTCCCCGCCACGGCGTCTACACCGAGTTCGACAGCCGTCTTTTGGAAGACGCTTCGTTCCTGAGGCTCAAAAATGTTATGCTCTCCTACTCACTCCCCTCGGAGTGGCTCGCAAGGCAGAATGTTGTGCGCGGTGCGAGGGTTTATGTTCAGGCACAAAACCTGCTGACCTTCACGCACTTCTCGGGCCTCGATCCCGAGGGTACCACCAATGTCTATGCGGCGCAGTACCCAATGGCTCGCCAATACACCTTCGGTATTGACCTCACATTCTAACCCACCCCAACGACGATTAATGCTATGAAATACGGAATAATCAAAAAATACTTTGTGGTTGTGGCAGCCCTGATGGTGGGCGCAACCTCCTGCCTCGACAAGATGCCCGAGTCGGCAATCCCCGTAGACGAGGCAATGCAGAGCTTCGACGATGCCGAGCAGACCGTTACGGGCATCTACTCAATGATGAAGAGCAGTGCACTTTGGAGCGGTCTCATCACTTTGCTGCCCGACATCCAAACCGACCTTGTCTATGCTGTGGACGGATATTCCAACACCTACGGCCAGCATTGGCTGTGGAACATCCGCTCGACCAACAGCGAAGTGGAGTCGGTCTATGCCGCGCTCTATGGCATCATCAGCAACTGCAACTTCTACCTCGAAAAGATTGACGGCATCATCGCCAAACAGACTCTCGACGAGAAAATTACCATTTTGGAGCAATATACGGGCGAGGTCTATGCCATTCGTGCTCTCTGCTACTCGGAACTCTTGAAGTTCTACTGCAAGGCCTACGACCCCGCAACGGCCGAGAACGAACTCGGTGTGGTGATTCGCAAATACTACTCCACCCCCGAGAGGAGCGTGAGGGCTTCGCTCAAAGATTCCTACGAGTTTGTACTGTCGGACTTGAAGAAGGCCGAGGAGATTCTCGATCCCGACTACGACGGCTACAACAGTCCCTATATGACCAATGCCGTTGCCCACGCCCTCCACGCAAGGGTTGCACTCTATATGCAGGATTGGGAGTCGGCCATTGAGCACGCCACCGAGGTCATCGAGCGCGACACTCACTACATTCTCGTGCCCGCAAATGTTGAGTGGAGTGGCGGTATGTCGTACTTCGACCGTATGTGGAACTACGACTTCTCGTACGAAACCCTCTGGCAGGTGGGCTTCACCACCACCTCCTATGGCGGAGCCCTCGGTCAGGTCTTTCTCAACTTCAACAACGATTTCACATACTACTACCCCGACTATGTCCCCGCACAATGGGTGCTGGACCTCTATGTGTCGGGCGATTTGCGCTATAACGCCTACTTTGCAACCCTCTCTACGGGCTACGACCACGGCTTGCAGTGGCCTCTGCTTGTTAAGTACTACGGCAATCAGGACTACATAGCCAACTACATCTACCATGTAACCACTCCCAAGCCTTTCCGCTTGGCCGAGCAGTATCTCATTCGTGCCGAGGCTCTATGCCGCAAGCAAAATCCCGATTTCTCGGGCGCTTCGAAGGACCTTTCGACACTCCGCGAGAATCGCTTTGCAAGTGGTGGTTCCGTGTCGCTCTCGGAGGAGAACTTCATCGAAGAGATTGCCAACGAGCGCATTAGGGAACTCTATATGGAGGGCCACCGACTCCAAGACCTCAAACGCTGGGGTAAACTCTACCGTGGTGGCGAGGGCTTCACCCGCACCCCTCAGAAGAGTTCGCTCTCGGAGGGTAGTTCCATCTCCATCAAGGCCGACGATGTACGCCTTGTATGGCCCATTCCTCAGCACGAGTTGGAGGCACCCGGCTCGGAGGTCGTAAAGAATGAGAGTAACAACTAAAAACAACCAAGAGATAACCAAGATATGAAACACTCGTTTATATATATAATGGTATCGCTGTTGGTGGCTGTGGGCTTTGTGGCCTGCGACGAGCAGTACACCACACTGCAGGGTACCAACTATGTGATGTTCGCCGAACAAGAACAGTATTTTCTTGTGCAGGAGAATCAGGACTATTTCAGCGTTATGGTGTCGGCCACGGCCGAGTCGAAACACGACCGCACATTTGGTGTGGAGGTGGTGGACAAGGGAGCCAACGCCATCGAGGGGTTGCACTACCGCCTGTTGTCCAACAGTGTAACCATCCCTGCGGGCTCACTGGCGGGCGAAGTGAGGGTTAAGGGTATGTACGACAACATCTCGGCAACCGACTCTCTCGGCTTCATTCTCCGCCTTGTGGTCCCCGAGGAGATGGAGTGGAACGACCTCTACGAGGATGCCACCCAGAGCAAGATCGTTATGTATAAGAGCTGCCCCTACGACATCAACGACTTTACGGGCTATGCCATTGTGAGTTCGATGTTGTTGCAGACCTATATGGGCGACAATGTCTCCTACCAGCGCATCATCAAGACCGAGTTGCACCCCACCGAGAAGAACACCATCATCCTGCGCAACTGTTTTTACGACGGCTACGACCTGACAATGAAATTCCACGGCGACAATCCCGAAGAGCCAATCATCTCTATGGACGACGACCAAGTCGTTAGCGACGAGGGCTCGGTGCTGGGTATGTTCCACGGCGACAACCGAATACTCATCACAGACAGCCCCTACTACGACTCCTATTTCAATGCGTGTCAGAGGTTTGTGGTGTTGTGGACAGAGGTCTATGTCGAAGACCTCGGCGAGGCTGTGGGCACCATTGGCCACTTCTACAACATTGTGGAGTGGCTTAGCGAAGAGGAGGCATTGGACCTTATGAAGGAGTTGCAATAACCCCCGCAAACAGAGAGAAAATAATAACGAAAAAAAGATAGAACTATGAAAAAAAGTATCCTTAGTGCACTCTTTGCAGTGCTTATGGGCGCAATGCTCTCTCTTGTGGGTTGCCAAGAGCCCGATGTGGAGGCTCCCGCCTTCCCCGAGAAAGTGTCGGCTGTGGTTGCTGCGGGCGAAACCTACGAGTTCACCATCGACCCCAATATGGCGTGGAGTATGCGTATTCCCACCGAGTCTGCAACATTCTTCAAGTTTATTGTTGGCCAGAGTGAGCAATACACCCTCAATGGCGTAGCCGGCACCCACACCATCACGGTTGGTGTATCGAACATCGAGGAGTTTGATGTTGTGAGGGTGTGCCACATTGAGATGACAATGGGTGGCGAAACAAAGGTTGTGGCCACCATCACCCGCGGCAGCTTGGAGCGTACGCTAAAAATGTATGTTGCCGAGTGGGATGCCGAGAGCGAGATGTTCGCCCAGAACGACGACGAGGAGAGCGACGAGCAGTATATCTATGGCACCACCCCTGTCGAGAAAATCGACTGGGTATGGCACGAGAGCAACGGCAAGTGGATGCAGAGGGTTGTTGTGGAGGCCAACTTTGATTGGTACCTCTCGCCCGAGACTCCCGAGTGGCTCAACATCACCGTAAGGAAGAGCGACATGGATTGGGTTGGCATCAACGAGATTGAGAGTACCGCAGGCCGCAAAGAGCTCTTCTTGCAGATTAACGAGCAGGCACTCCCTCTCGAAAAAACCTATTGCAACATCGAGCTTGGCACCCTCTCCATCGACAATAGCACCGATGCGGGCTTTAAGGCCGTGGCCTCCTACCCCACCGAGATGGAGGGTTGCAAGGATGTGTGCGAGGTGTCGCTCCCTTCGAGCCTCACATTCAATGCTGCCGGCGAGTACTACCAGGCATCCTCGGAGTCGTATAGTGAGTATGCTATGGGCAATATTCGTTCGCCCCGTGGCGCCAAGTTGGTGGTGCTTAACAAAGACGCCAATGGTCGCTACTCCCCAATGGGTGCGGAGTGGATTACCCTCACCGAGGAGTCGTTCCCCGAGGAGGCTGGCAACGATGGTGTTTGGGAGCGCGCCCTTACACTCGATGTTGAACCTTTCACCGAAACAACCCCTCGCGAGGGTGTAATTGCCGCCATTCCCCTCTCCGCAGTGAAGGCCGGAAACTACAAAACCGAGGACTACATCGTTTGCAGCGTGTTGCAGGAGGGCGTTGTCGAAGAGGAGGACAAAGGTGTTATCTACCCCAACGACGAGGAGGTTTTGGCGAGCCTGAACGGCAAGTTCGAATCCCTCGTGCCCGGTTCGTGGCCCTATCAGGGCGATTGGAGCAACATCCCCAATGGCTACAAACTGACCTACAATTGCAACGATTCGGCAGACGACCTCATCTTCACCATTCCCTTCTCGCGCTACGAAATCTATGGTTTCGATGCATTCTATGCCGACAAGTATAACCTGGAGAGTTGCTGGCTGACTATCGAGCCAAGTGCCGAACACAAAGAGTTGGAGAAGGGCTACATTATCAAGAGTCGTTTGGGCGAAACAATTGATAACTACACCTACACCAATACTATGGCTGGATGGGATGGCGAGAACGAGGCTACCATCGTCTTCTTCGATGAGAATGACGCAGCCTATGCCCTTATCTATGTAGTACTCGATCCCAACTACTCCACCCCCATTGTCCGCCCCGAGGGCTCCGTTATCTTCTCGACCAACAAAGACTACGAGGCTCTGGGTGCACAACTCAAAGAGCTTGTTAAAGGCGATGAGGAGTATTCGCCCGAGTTGGCCACTTATGGCACATTGCAATATAAACTCACCCTCAATCCCAACTGCACCTCGGCAACGCTGCTTGTCCCCAACTTCACAATGGTTTATGCCTATGCGGGTTGGGCAACAACATCCCAGAATGCAGCAGGAATGGTTACCATCGCCATCAACACAGCACTGCTGCCCGAGCCCGACGCTACCACAACAGAGGTTCGCACCAATGTGTCGCTTTATAGCGGAAGTGGCTCCACCGAGGCCGTACACTTGATTTTGGTATATAAGTTTCAATAGTTCCCACGCCTATAAAATAGATAGAAAATGCGATTTGGAATAACAATAAAAGGGTTGGTTGTGGCACTGATTATGGCCTTTGCGGCCTCGTGTGCAACCCCCGAAGAGGTGGTTTTGGACGACGGCTACGGCTACGCCCAATTCAAACTCTACAAAAAAGCCTCCTACGATGCAGAGGGCACAAAGGCCATTGTTCCCCAATTGGAGTGGCTCTCGGAGGCCTATAAGGTGAAAGTAACGCTCGTCTATGGCAATATGACCGTCATCCAAACCCTCAAATTGAGCGGTGGCGAGGGCGAGAATGCCGAGTGGGGACTCCGCAGCGAGAAACTCAAACTCGTGGCCGGCGACTACCAGCTCATCACCTTTATGCTCTACGATGCAGAGGATAATGAGCTTTACAGCAGTGGTCCCGAGGGCGACGGCAAGTTCAGCGTCGGCAACGGCGGACTCACCATCCACGACATTACGGTGAATGTCACTCCTCGTGGTAAGGTGCAGTTCACTCTGCGCAAGGATTGGAGTCAATTTGACCAAGATGCAGAGGGTACCCGTGCCGCCAATAGGCAGTACTCCTTCGACGAGATTAGAAAGGTGAATATCACGGTCAAGGAGACCTCGCGTGGCACCCAAACCACTCTCCGAGATCTCCCCTGCAAGTTCGACCTCCACTACTTCGAGGACGACGACAAGGAGGATGGCTACAAAACCTCGTCGATACTCTGCGACACGCTCCTTTGGCTCCCTGCGGGCAACTACATCGTCACTCGCTACGAGACCTACGACGAGAGCAAGACTCTGCTCGAAACCAAAAACAACCCACAAGAGAGTCCCTTTGTTGTGAAAGACAACCAAACAACCAAGGCCAACATTGGCATAACCCTCTATCGTGCCGACGACTACATTCAGGACTATATGGTCTTGAAGGCCATTTGGGAGGGGCTCGATGGCGAGAATTGGTACTATGTTGGCGAGGAGTTTGCCGAGGGTAGTAATTGGGACTTCAACAAGGATGTGGATTTGTGGGGCGACCAGCCCGGCGTGAAACTCCACCCCAACGGCCGTGTGGCATTTATCGACATTAGCAGCTTTGGTGTGAATGGTGCTCTCTCGCCCGAGATTGGCAAACTTACCGACTTGGTGGAGCTCTACATTGGCACCCACAACGACACCAACTTCACCTACTACGACCCCACCCTCGACCATACAAAGAGCGTAGCCGAGCGTAGTCGCAACCGTATGAAGAACCACGGCGAGTGGCTCAGGAGCATCCACACCCCCATTCAGATGTCGGAGCCTTGCGCAAGGGCTTTGGCCGAGAACGGTATTTCGGTACCCGAGATGGGGCTCTATGAGAAGATGCAGGAGGGCGATGTTATCGACCGCAAGAGTGGCTCGCAGAAATCCTTTGCACTTATGGACACCTCTCACGGCACCATCTGCAACGGCCTGACGAGCATCCCCGAGGAGATTGGCAACTGTACCAAACTCGAATATCTCTATGTTGCCAACAGCACCATCGAGAGTTTCCCCTCGTCGCTCGAAAACCTCACGGCACTGACCGACTTCGAGCTCTACAACTGCCCCAACCTCACCGAGTTCCCTCTGGGTATTGCACAACTACCCACTTTGAAGTCGGTTAATATCGCCAACAACGCCCAGTGGAGCGCCGAGGAGATATATGCAGGCTTGGACGCTCTGGCAAATGGCGCAAGCAAGGAGAGTATCGAGATTCTCTACTGCCGCCAGAACAACCTCGAAGAGTTGCCCGCCTCGTTCAAAAATATGAAGAAACTTGGCCTTTTGGACTTGGCCTACAACAAAATCTCGAAAGTGCACCCTCTGGGTAAGGATATTTCGTTTGTGCAGCTCTACCTCGACTTCAACCAAATCTCGGAACTTCCTCGCGACGAAGAGGGATATTTCTGTGGCTACGACGATGTAGAGAACTTCTCGGTCAATTTCAACCGTCTGACCAAGGTGCCCAACATCTTCGACGCCAACAGCATCTTTACGATGGCATCGGTGAGCTTCGGTGGCAACCAGATTGACGGCTTCGAGGATGGCGAGAACTACAAAGGCATCAGGGTGGAGACATTCACACTCTCCCAAAACTGCCTCACAGCCTACCCCATCGAGTTGGCAAGGAGTAACTCTATGGTCAACTACATCATCCTCCGCGCAAACCACATCACCGAGGTGCCCGAGGGCTCGTTTACATACCGCAACAGCGTAGATATGACCTCGCTCGACCTCTCGTACAACAACATCAGCAAGTTGCCCAAGGATATGCACGCGGGCAATATGCCCTACCTCTATGGTGTCGATGTGTCGTTCAACTCGTTCAGCGAGTTCCCCTATGAGCCTCTGGACAGTTCGGGCCTTACGGTGCTCGCTGTCCGCAGTCAGCGCGACGAGGAGGGTGACCGCTGTCTTAGCGAGTGGCCCCAGAATATCGGCTCTCATCGCGGACTCAGGGGTTTGTACCTCGGCTCCAACGACTTGGGCCTCATTGAGGATACAATCTCTACGCTTATCTACTACCTCGACATTAGCGACAACCCAAACATCATCTTCGATGCTTCGGATATTTGCTATGCTTGGAGTGTGGGTGCATACATTCTCATCTACGACAGAACGCAAAACATTCTCAACTGCAATGCAATGTTGGAATAGAAGTACAACCCACCACGAAAAACAGAGATTACAGAGATGAAAAAGATTTTTAGATATATGACGATTGTTGCGGTGGGAGCTATGACGCTTGCTTGCAACAATTTGGAGCCCGTAAACTTCGAGTCGGACATCAACGAGATTAAGATTGGTGCCGTTGGAGGCAAGCGCAAGGTGCAAATCTCCTCGAACGACAGCTGGGTGGCCTCCACCAAGGCTCCTTGGATTACCGTATCGCCCGCCAATGGTAAGGGCAGCACCAAGTGTGACATCATTATCGACTCGGCCCTGCTCCACACAGAGCGCTACGACGAGGTGCTCATTCAGAACCTCTCGACCAACGAGTCCTACACCATCAACATCACTCAGGAGGGTTTTCCCTACACCATCGAGCTCGACCAGAAGGAGGTGGCGATTGACAACTACAAACGCCTCGACGAGCGCAAATTCAAGGTTAGCATCTTGGCCAATACAGACTTCGATGTTGTAATTCCCGAGAATATCCGCTGGGTATCCAACAAGCGCCACACGCTGGAACTCAATCGTGGTATTCGCCCTCGCAGGGTGGATGTGGAGTTTGAGTGGAACATCAACACCCTCCCCGAGGAGCGCGTGGCAGAGATTCGCTTTGAGCCCAAGGATGCAAACATCACTCTCGCCCGTCAGGACGGCTTGAAGATTAGGCAGAAAGCCTCGGAGCCCATTGAGGAGAACACCCGCAAGGGCGACTCGGTGGCACTCGTGAGCATCCAGCGCACACTCGAAACGCTCTCGGGCTGGGATGTGTCGATTCCTATGGAGCGTTGGAGCGGTGTAACACTGTGGAACGAAAAACACGAGGGCTACACCCCCGACAAGAAGGGGCGCGTTAAGTCGGCGGAGTTTATGCTCTACAACACCAACGAGCCCATCCCCTTCCAAGTGAAGTATCTGACTGTTGCCGAGGAGTTGGTATTTTTCAGCAACACCAACACCTTCCTCAAAAGCCTCAGCGTGGGCGACGATTTGGCAACCCTCACACAGCTCAAACGCCTGACTATTGGCGCACACGGCCTTGTGGAGTTGGACGAGAGTTTTAAGAACCTTTGCAATTTGGAGTTCCTCGACTTGGGTAGCAACAACTTTATGACCGTACCCGAGGTGTTGACCAAGGAGAACTTCCCCAAACTCAGGACCCTCATTCTCAATGCCAACCAGCGTTCGCTCATTGCCGACCTGACCACAACCTCGAAGACCGACCTCGGAGGTTTCATTGGCGAGGAGGAGTTCCCCGTACACCTTTTGGAGTGGAACCTCGACACACTCAACCTCTCCATCAACTACCTGCAAGGCAAACTCCCCGACTTCAAGGAGAAAACCCGCGAGACAGACCCCGAGTGGTTCTACACCGAGGAGGACTTGGCCGCCTCGAACGACACCCTGCCCCGCAAACTTGTGGATGAGGACATTGTGAAGATTATGACCAATACCAAGCTTTTCAGTATCAACGGCAACCGTCTTTCGGGCGACCTTCCCGATTGGTTGCTCTATCACCCCAACCTCGACAGGTGGGTGCCGTATAGTTTGATATTCTCGCAGGAGGGTGTGGCTGCCGACGGCACACGCGCACGCTTCGACAACGAGCCCGTAAATCTGAACTACTACTACGATATCTACACCACCAAGACCAAACCCGACATTGAAATCGGAGAATAGGCGTAGAGGATATAACTACACAAAGAATGATGAAATAAAAGAGTATGAAAATCACACAAAATATACTGTCTGTGGCCCTTGCCATTGCTGCGACTCTCTCGCTTACGGGTTGCGTGAACGAGCTCGGCTCGGTGGGCGATAGCTCTGCACCTATGGAGGAGAACAAAGCCTTTGTGGAGGGCGAGGTTATCATCAAATTTGCACCCGAGGTTGAGCACCTCTTGCAAAGCCGCACCACCCCCACCCGCACAACCATTGCCGAGGTGGACGAGATTTTGGACGAGGTGGGAGCCTACGACTTGGAGAGAGTTTTTCCCGTTGACCTCTCGCGCGAGGATGTCACCCGCAAGAGCGGTATGCACCTCTGGTATGTTGTGCGCTTCAAGGGCGAGGATGAGGAGGCTGTTGCTACGCGCCTTTCGTCGCTTGGCGAGATTCAGAGGGTTGATTTGAACCGCACCGTGCGCCGCGCCTACAACGGCAAGGCTGTGCCTATGAAGACTCTGTCGCTCAGCCGTGCAGGCGGCTCGGTGGCAGCTATGAACGACCCTATGCTCGGAGAGCAGTGGAACCTTATTAATACGGGTGCAAATCTTTCGAGTAAGTGCATCGAAGGAGCCGATGTTGGTGCCGAGGGAGCTTGGCAATTAAGTACGGGTTGTGAGGATGTTATCGTTGCCGTTCTCGACGAGGGCGTGTGCGTTGAACACCCCGACCTGAAAGCCAACATTTGGGTGAACGAAGACGAGATTGCCTACTCCCGCGAGGACAACGACTCCAATGGCTATAAGGGCGATATCAACGGCTATAACTTTGTTAAAAATAGCGGCATTATCACTTGGAACAACTACCTCGATTCGGGCCACGGCAGCCATGTGGCAGGCGTTATTGCGGCCGTGAACAACAATGGAGAGGGTATCTCTTCCATTGCAGGCGGCAACGGCACCAAGGGTGGTGTAAAGATTATGTCGTGCCAGATTTTCTCGGGAAATGTTGGTACGAGTGTCTTGGAGGTCGCAAGGGCAATGAAATATGCTGCCGACAATGGTGCTGTGATTTTGCAGTGCAGCTGGGGCTATGTTTCGGGCGAAGCTAACGAGTACGATTGGGGCGAGCAGGGTTTCCATTCCGAGGAGGAGTGGAAGATGGGCTCTCCTTTGGAGTATGAGGCCCTCGACTACTTTGTGCACAATGCGGGCTCTGCCAATGGCCCCATTACGGGTGGTGTTGTGGTCTTTGCCGGTGGCAACGAGAGCGCACCTGCTGCGGGCTACCCCGGTGCTGCCGACTTTGCGGTGTCGGTTGCGGCAACGGCTGCCGACTTCACCCCTGCGGTCTATACCAACTATGGCCCCGGAACTACCATCTCTGCCCCCGGTGGCGACCAAGACTACTATTGGGACTTTGTGGACGACGAGCACAACTACGGCGAGGTGGGATGTATCCTCTCCACCCTCCCCTTCAATGTCAGCGAGAGCGGCTATGGTTGGATGGAGGGCACTTCGATGGCTTGTCCCCACATCTCGGGCGTGTTGGCACTTGCCATTTCGCACGCAGCCGAGAGGGCTATGAGCATCACTCCCGACCAACTCAAAGAGGCGCTCTACTCCACAGCCAGGAACATTGACGACTATATGGTGGGCGAGAAGTTCTACAAACGCTATGTTGCCGACATCGGCCCCTTGCAGCCTATGAAGATAGATTTGAGCCTCTACAAAGGTAAGATGGGTGCAGGTCAGGTGGATGCTGCGGCACTGCTTGCCGAGATTGAGGGCGTGGGCGTACCTATGCGCTTCCCCAATATCTATGTTGGCCAGGGCGAGAAGTTCGCCATCAAACCCGCCAAGTACTTTGTGGATGGTGCCGATAAGACTTACTCGGTCACTATCCAAGACGGCACCATTGCCACTTGTGTAATGGAGGGCGACAAACTCATCTTCGAGGGCGTAAAGAGTGGTATGACCTCTGCCGTGTTGGTTGCCGATGGCGAGCAGCACACCTTTACAATCACCGTGCGCAAGGGCGCAGGCTCCAACGGCTGGATGTAACTAGCAAAGAGCAAGATGCGTAAGGCGAGGATGATACTCTGTGGTGTTGTTTTGGGGTTGCTATGTATGCTCCCCAAAGAGATTGTGGCACAGATGGTTATCATTCCCCAAGAGAGAGTACAGGAGGCCGCCAACCCCTCGACCATCAAGAACTCTCCAATGCACTTCACCGTGGGCGACAAGGTGTCGTTTGGAACTATTGGCGAGGATTTGGGCGAGTGGAAGACCTCGCTCCATTGGCAGAGCGAAGAGCCGCTGACCATCACACGCATCAAGACCACTTGCGGATGTGTGGGCACAGAGTGGAGTCGTCGCGCAGCAACCAATGCCACGAGTGGCGATGTGGAGGTCACATTCCACCCCAAGGGGCGCACAGGGAGCGTAGAACAACGCATATTTGTCTACACCACCCTCTCCGACGACACTCCCACAGCCATCGTAAAGGTTGTGGGCACCGTTGAGCCCTCCGCCGACCACACCTCTCTCTACCCCCACTTGGCAGGAACGCTGGGGCTCCGAACAAAGAGCGTAAGACTACCCGCCGAGGGAGGAAGAGTGGAAATTGCGGTTATGAACTGCGGCAGCACTCCGCTGAGAGTCACGCACGATGGCAAACTCTCGTTGGGAGGAGTTCAGGCATACACCAAGCCCGCGGTTTTGGAGGCTGGCAAAGAGGGTGTGTTGTGTATTGAGTTCTCGCCAGAGGCGGCACCCGCAATGCTCTACCTTGCAGGCATCAGCGCACCCCCACGAGAGCGCAAAATTGAGATAGAAATTGAAAAATAGATAAAAACAACAAACGATGAAAAGAATTGTTAAACTTTTGGTTATTGGAGCAATAGCACTTGCTGGCTACGCTTGCGAGTCACCCACCAATGAGCCCGTAAACCCCGGAACCGTTGAGTTGGAGGTTACCCCCAATAACATCTCGGGCAGTTGGGAGCTCTCTCTTTGGAACGGCAGCGATGTGCCCGAGGATGTATTTGTCTACATCGACTTTGTGCGCTCCGACCGCACATTCAAGATGTACCAGAACATCGACAGCCACTACACCCGCACCCTTACGGGTAGGTACTACATCTACATCGACGAGGAGTTGGGTGTTGCAGTGCTGCGTGGCGAGTACGACCACGGCACAGGCGAGTGGAACCACCGCTACATTGTCGAGAGCCTTACGGCCGACAGGATGAAACTTGTGGCTAAGGACAGCCCCGAAGAGTGGTGCGTCTACACCCGCGCCACCATACCGGCCGACATTTTGGGAGAGTAACGGGAGAGCCCTCTCACACAAAGAAGTGGGTACACAGCAGTGTGTGTACCCACTTCTTTGTCTATTATTTTCTGATTATGGGAAATTGCAGATAGACAAACCTGTCGCCATTGCCAGTGGCCGTGGAGCGCAGTCGTATGTGGCGCACAGGCTGTGTGAGAGTTATTTTTGCCGAGCCATTGTCGAGCACCGCCACCTGCTTGAAGTTCTTGCCATCCTCACTCACTTCCACAACGCCAAACGGGAAAATTCCGCGCGGAACATGGCGATAACCCGTTGTGAGTTCAACTTCCACATTCCTCTGTGGTTGGGCAAACGAGTAGAGAATCCAATCGCCATTGTGGCAGGTGCGCGAGGTACGATAGCCGTAGTCGTTGGCGTAGGCCGAGAGTTTCGAGAGGGCTTTGTCGTTTGTTAGCGGAAGTGAGGTCGTAACCTCCAACGAAGGGGTTATCTGCCTACCTTGTGGTTTTGCGGGCTCACCTCGGCGGTAGCTGATACCCATAGCCTCCATTCGTCCCTTGTGCACCTCCAAGCGCTCTGCAAAACTCTCCCACTCTCTTCTCTCCTGCGCCATCCAGCCAATCTCCGCGAGGGCACAGATGCGAGGGAAGGTTTGGTATTCGAGATAGTTTTCGTATTTGTGGCTATGGGTGAGGTAGAGCTCGCTCCAAAAGGCTCCCGAGAAACCCACAACATTCCTCTTGGCGGCTGCCGAGTACCCAAGTGCGTCAAGATTTACCGAATAGCACTTTTCGAGTGTCACGACACCTGCCCAATTGTGCCCGTCTTCGTGTTTGCTCTGTCGCATATCGAAATAGAAGTATGGACCGGGCATCACGACCGTAGGATAGCCCGCCTCGGCAACCTTACGACACTCTTCGAGCCCCTCCCAACCGTGTATTCGCACCTTGTGCGAGAGTCGACCGCCATCGGTTGCCTCATTCCACATTGCCGCCTTTTTGCCATTGCGCTCCAAAATTGCCACCAGACGGTTCATAAAATACTCTTGGAGTTGGTGGTGGTCTGTCATACCCATTTTGTGGTAGAGTGCCGAGCAGTGGGGGCACGCCTTCCAATAGGAGGTATCTACCTCGTCGCCACCAATGTGTATATACTCCGAGGGGAAAATGTCGCAAATCTCTCCCAAAATATCCTCCAATAGTCGGTAGTTTTCCTCGCGCGAGGCGCACCACACATTGCGTTTGTCGTAGCCCGCTGCCCGCGAGTTATCCAACTCAATGGGACACAATACCTCGGGGTATATTTTGCCTATCGCAAGGCTATGCCCCGGGAGGTCTATCTCGGGGACAATGGTCACACCCCTTTGGTCGGCATAAGCCACAAGCTCACGAAGCTTCGCCTGCGTATAGTAGCCGCCATAGCGCTCTCCCCACGCACCATAGACCGACCAGATGGGCGAGTCGCCACCCCTCCAACCGCCCTCCTCGGCAAGTCGTGGGTGGGAGCCAATCTCCACTCTCCACCCCTCATCGTCGGTCAGATGGAGGTGCAAGGTGTTGATTTTGTGATGCGCAAGGTGTTTTATAAACTCCTTGATTTGCTCCACTGTCGAAAAGGTGCGAGCCACATCGAGGTGCTGTCCGCGATAGTGATAGGCCGGATAGTCGGTAATCCGCACACAAGGTAGCAGGCAGGTGCGCTCAAATCCGCCCTCATAGACATCGTTGGGAAAGAGTTGCAGGAGCGTATGAAAACCATTCAGTACACCCGCTCTATCAACACCCTCCACAACAACGCCACTTGGGGTAATCTCCAAAACACACCCCTCTTGCGGAAGCGGAAGCGAGGTGTTGATGCGCAGCACAATCTCCGCAGCCCCAAAGCCACTGCCCAGATACTCTGCTACATAGCTCCGTATGCTCTTGTCGCACACAACCCTTGCGGAGGGGGTGTAGCGGTACTCTCCACCCAGCATCTCCACACTTACGGGCCGAGGGAGCAGTCCGAGCCAATCGCCACTCTCGGCAGCCACAGCACGCCACGAGAGAAGTGCACACACCACCAGCGTCAAGATATATTTTGGACTATTTTTCATAGATTAGATAGGGCCTTTGTTGTTCCACAAATCGCTCAACATCGCCTCTCCACATGCTGTGTATCTCCTCGGCCGAGAACTCCTGCACAATCATATCGCGCACATAGCTTGCCCCAAGTTGCCTTGCAAACTCCTCGCCCACAAAGAACTCCTCGGCGGTATGGCGGCACCGATAGGCCTCCACAATGGCCGAAAGGTCGATGCCACTTCTGCCCTCCCAAAATGCAACGGGCAGTGGCTCGGCAAGCCCACAGGCATAGACCACCACAGGCTCCACGGCAATCGCCTCGGCAGATGTGGTGCACGGCACAACCGTCAGCAAACACCTCTTGCCATCGGCAAGCCACCCCTCTCCATTTATCATACGGGCCAACTCACCGAGCGTCATTCCGTGCACAAGTGGCAGGGGCAACATCTCCTCCGAAGTGCGGTATTGCGGCTCCACGATTGCGCCATCCACCCTCCTTCCGTTGGGATTTGGTCTATCGAGCACAACAAACGGCACACCTATGTCGGCACACACGCTCATTAGTCGCACCATAGCCCTCAGTGCCGAAGAGGTACGCACACCCTCGTCCCGAAGGTCACACACCACCACATCGCACCTGAAAACATCGTTGGCCTTGGGATGTTGAACGAGATTTATGACCTCAATGCCCATATAGGAGTCGCGGTATCGCACCGCGCCATCCCCACGAAAGCCCTCCTCGGGGGCGAATATGAGTTTCACATCCACACCGCTGGCAAGCAGAGTGTCGACCAAGTGTCGCTCGTCGAGGCGCGAGGTATTATTGGCGAGTACCCCCACCCTTCTGCCTTGCAAAAGGTGGATATACTCCGCAAGTCGCCCGTTGCCCTCCACAAATGAGCCGTCGGGTGTTGTGGCACTCACAGCCACCACGCCCCACAAAAAGAGCAGTATTATGGTCAAAAAACTCCGTTTCATTGGCTCGCAATCGTTTTTCTTTCCACAAAATTAAACATTTTTTTGGCGAAAAGAGTATCTTTGCACAACAAGATTTCGTTTAACAAGAAAGAATACAGACAAAACAGAGATATGTACGAGAAGAAACTTGAAGCCGCAGCCCGCCTTTTGGAGGTAATGGACACCCTGAGGGAGAAATGCCCCTGGGACAAAGAGCAGACCTTCGACAGCCTGAGGAGTAACACCATTGAGGAGTGTTTTGAACTGACGGATGCAATTGCCGACGGCAATATGGAGGGTATTCGCGAGGAGCTGGGCGATGTACTACTCCACATTGTCTTCTACTCCAAGATGGGCGAAGAGTTGGGTAAGTTCGACTTTGCCGATGTGTGCAACTACTTGTGCGATAAACTTATATATCGACATCCCCATGTCTATGGCGAAGTGCAGGCCGACAATGCCGAGGAGGTTATCCACAATTGGGAGATGCTCAAACTCCGCGAAAAAGCCAAAAAGGAGCGCAAGGCAGCAGGAGGTGTCCTCTCGGGCGTGCCACGCAGCCTACCGGCAATGGTCAAGGGCTACCGCATAGGTCAAAAGGCGGCCTCGGCAGGCTTCGATTGGGAGAAAAAGGAGGATGTGTGGGCCAAGGTCAAAGAGGAGATTTCGGAGGTCGAGAACGAAATTTGCAGTGGCAACAAGGATGGTATTGAGGAGGAGATTGGCGATTTGTTCTTTGCCCTTATCAACGCTTCGAGGCTCTATGGCGTAGATCCCGAAACCGCCTTGGAGCGCACCAACAAGAAATTTATGGCCCGTTTTTCGCACATCGAGCAGGGTGCTGCCCAAATGGGCAAAGGTCTTGGAGAGATGACTCTCGACGAAATGGAGGCCCTTTGGCAAGAGGCTAAGAAAAAATGAAAATTAAAAATTAGAATATATGGCAGTAATTAAGAGTGTTAGGGGCTTTACCCCAAAGATTGGTAAGGGTACAATGGTGGCCGAGAATGCCACGATTGTGGGTAATGTTGAGATTGGCGAAGAGAGCAGCATTTGGTTTGGTGCCATCATTCGTGGCGATGTAAACGCCATTCGCATCGGCAAGCGTTGCAACATTCAGGACGGTGCGTGTCTGCACGCCACCTACGACCTCTCGCCCCACCCCTCGCAAACAATTCTCGGCGACAATGTTAGTGTTGGTCACAACGCAATCATTCACGGCGCACAGATTGGCGACGGATGTCTTATTGGTATGGGTGCCACGGTACTCGACAATGCAAAAGTTGGCGAGGGTTGCATCATCGCAGCCAACGCTTTGGTACTCTCGGGTGCCGTATTGGAGCCCAACGGACTCTATGCAGGCGTTCCCGCCAAGAGGTTGAAAGATGTCACCCCCGAGCAGAAGGTTAATACCTTGGAGCGCACCACTCGCGACTATATGCACTACGCCTCGTGGTTCCCCGAATACAACATTGACAAAGAGTAAAGAGTAATTTTACTTGCTACAAATCCAAACAATGCCGAGAATATGAAACACCGCAGAGGACAATATCGCAAAGTGGCAATCAACACTCTCATTGCCATTCTCATATCGTTGGTGCTTAATTTTTCGTACTTGGTATTTGTTATGGTAGGTGCCGAGCGAGAGCCTGCACCGCAAAAGCCCATAAAGCCCCACACCGAGCAAGTCGTTGATAATAAGCGTAGTGGGGAAAATCGTACTGTGGAAGGAATAGAGCGCGATTCGCTCCGAAGAGAGGTTATCATCCGCGAGGAGAGCATCACGCGCCATAGCCGCCAACGCAACGGAGTGCATCCAATGGCAACCTCGCGCGGCAATCTCTTTATGGGAATAGACCTAATCTTCTATATGCTTGCGGCAATGCTCTTTCTGACCATTATGACACACCAGCCCTTGCGTAAAAATGCAGGTGGCGGTTTTGGTCGCAAAGTTGTGGTTGCCGTTGCTGTGCTGGTTGTTGCCTACCTGCTTGCTCCGCAGATGACTTGGAGGGGGGATATTATCATCACGGCCAATGCCCGCCACCTTTTCAACCCTATGACGCTGCTGAAACTCACAGCAACATTTGTTGTGTGTGTGCTCTATGGTAAAATCTACGAACTACTCTACGCAAAGCAGGTGGTGGAGATGGAGAACGAAAAACTCAAAAATGAAAACCTCACTTGGCAGTACAACACTCTAATTAACCAAGTTAACCCACACTTCCTCTTCAACTCCTTGAACTCACTTTCGATGCTCGTCAGGGAGCAAAAGACCGACAGTGCCCTGACCTACATCGGGCAGATGAGCGACACCTATCGCTACATTATAGAGGAGGGCGAGGCCGAGAAGACCACCGTTGGCGAAGAGTTGCGTTTTGTGGAGGCCTATGGTTATCTGTTGGAGATTCGCTATGCCGGTAAGCTACACATCAGGGCCGATGTGGGCGAGGAGTATCACTCGTGGCAAATGCCCCCGCTCTCCATTCAGCCCCTCATCGAGAATGCCGTAAAGCACAACACCATAACCTCCTCGCTGCCAATGGAGATAACCATCACAGCCGAGGATGGATACATTGTTGTGAGCAACCCCATACACCCCAAACTCCAAGCCAAAAAGAGCACGGGTATTGGCCTGAGGAACCTTTCGAGCCGCTACGAACTCATCACGGGACACACAATTGAGGTCGTTGAAAATGGCGAAATGTTTGTTGTAAAACTTCCACTTATCCGCCCAGCAAAATGAGAGCCGTAATCATCGAAGACGAGACCGCAGCTGCTCGCAACCTGAAAGTTCTCTTGGCGTCGTCATTCCCCGAGATTGATGTGGTTGCCACCTTGGAGAGTGTGGCCGAGAGCGTTCAGTGGTTCGAGAGGGGCGATGTGCCCGACCTTGTTTTTATGGATATTCACTTGGCCGACGGCAACGCCTTCCGCATCTTCGACAAGGTTGCAATCCCCTCGCCCATCATCTTCACAACAGCCTATGACCAATACGCCTTGGAGGCCTTCAAGGTAAACAGTATCGACTACATCCTTAAACCTATCAAACAGCAGGAGTTGGAGAGGGCTGTCGGCAAGCTCACTTCGCTCACCCATTCGGCTCTGAGCGACTACACCAAGCGCATAGGTCAGATGGTTGAGCAGTCGCGCCCCAAGACCATCCTTGCGCATATTAAAGACCGCATCGTACCCATCGAGGAGAGCGAAATAGCATTCTTCTACACCTCCAACGAGCAGGTGACGCTCACCACATTCGAGGGCAAAACATTCCCAATAGACGGCACGCTCGAAGGGCTCTATGGAGAGTTCTCGGGTGCGGGCTTTTTCAGGGCCAATCGCCAATTTATCATTGCCCGCAAGGCCATCAAAGATATTTCGGTATGGTTTGGCAGCCGCCTTGCCGTAAACCTCTCTGTGGAGGTCCCCGAGCGCATCATCATCAGCAAGGCGAGGGCTTCGGAGTTTAAGTCGTGGCTCAGCTAAATGCCCTCTTGTTTGTAATTTTGCCCTTGGGGCAGGTCACTTCACCCCCTAATTTGGTCGTTTCACCCCTCTGCGGGCTCTCTTTGCGGGCTCGTTGCACTATATTTGTATCCGAGAAAACGGATTTATACCTAACATTAAAATTATAGAGCTATGAAAACTATCCAGAAACTTACTCTTGCAGTAGTAGCCATTGCAGCAATGACTGCTTGTACACAGAACGACAAACCCAAATTTAACGCCAAAGAGTATGCCGAGCGCAAGACCGAGCGCTTGGATAAAATCGTTGAGCTCTCGGACGCACAAGAGAAAGAGGTCTATGCTCTCTACCTCGCACAAGGCAAAGAGATTAAGGAGAACATTAAGACCTTGAAAAAGGAGTGTGGCGAGATGAAAAAACCCGACTGCAAAAAAGCAGAGGGATGCAAAAAGGCCGAGTGCGACAAACCCTGCGCAAAGAAAGCAGAGTGCACAAAGGCTTGTGACAAAGCAAAATGCGAGAAACCTTGTGCTAAAAAAGCAGAGTGCGCAAAAGAGTGCAACAAACCTTGCGACAAAAAAGCAGAGTGCGCAAAGGCTTGCGACAAGGCAAAATGCGAGAAACCTTGTGCAAAGAAAGCAGAGTGCAACAAACCTTGCGACAAGAAGGCTGAGTGCAAGCAGGGATACAAGCACCACAAAAAGCACTTCCGTCACCATAGTCTTGTAAGCCCCGAGAGAAAGAAAGCCACCTTTGAGCAACTCGGCACCATCCTCACCCCCGAGCAGAGTGCAAAACTTCGCGAGCACCACGCAAGACGCCACACTTGCAACCAAAATAAGCAGTGCGTTCCCTGCAATGCACAAGAAAAATAGGGATTACACCCTCAAAAAAACAACCACACACAAAGCGCAATAGCGACAAATCAAACGCGAGATGAAGAAAATAATCTTGTTGGTAAATACACTACTAATTCTGGGCATTGGTGCGACCTTTGCCCAGAATAGTGGCACTCTGAGGGCCACACTGCAAGACAGCAAAAGTGGCGAGGGTATCAATGGTGCGGTAATCGAACTCACCTCCTCCGCCAACGGCAAACAGCAGTACTACACAAGTGGTCATCAGGGCAAAATCTCCATTACGAGTCTTGCGCCTGCCACCTACGATATGGTCATCAGCTACCTTGGCTACAAGGACTACAAGCGCCAAGTAAAGGTCAAAGCGGGCGACAACAACCTCGGAATCATCAAGTTCGAGGAGGATGCCACCATCATCGACCAAGTGCAGATTAGCGGCTTTCTGGGCACCTCCACAAAGGGCGACACCATTAGCTACAACGCATCGGCATTCAAAACCGTGAAGGATGCAAGTGCCGAGGGACTGCTCTCGAAGATGCCCGGCATCACGGTGGGCAGCGACGGCTCGGTCAATGCACAGGGCGAGACCGTACAGAAAGTTTTTGTCGATGGCAAAGAGTTCTTTGGCGAGGATGTCTCGACCACAATCAAAACCATTCCTGCCGAGATGGTGTCGAAAGTGGAGGTCTACGACAAACTCTCCGACAAGGCCGAATTTACGGGCCTCGACGATGGCGAGGGCTACAAGGCTATTAATATCGTAACCACCCTCGGAAAGCGTCGCGGAGTCTTCGGCAAGGTCTATGGCTCCTATGGTTATCCCGACAAGTATAGCGTCGGCGGCAACGCCAACATCTTCAATGGCGACGAGAAAATCTCGATTATCGCCATGGCCAACAATATCAACCAGCTCAACTTCTCGTTTGAGGACATTGTGGGTGCTTCGGCAAACAATAATGTCGCCTCGTCGGGAGGAGGAGGCGGTATGCGCGGTGGCGGTATGAGACAGGCCCGAAACTTTATGGTGCGTCCCATGGCGGGCATATCGACCGTTCAGTCGGTGGGTTTGAACTACGCCAACCAGTGGGACAAACTCGAATTGCAGAGTAGCTATTTCTTCAACCACTCGGGTACCGTAAACAAGAATATCACCGACAAAACACTGTTCAGTAGTGGCTCCTACAAGGAGCACTCGCTGAGCAACACCGACTCCGAGAGCGAGAACTGGAACCACCGCCTGAACTTGCGTCTGGACTACAAATTCAGCAAGACCAGCTCACTTATGGTGCGTGCCAATGCGAGTTTGCAGCAGTACGACAACGCCACTTTCGGCTCGGAGATTATCAAGAATGCCGACACCGAAGAGGTGTTGAAAGATATGACCTCGGAGCGTAACGACGAGCGCACAGGTACCTATGGTAACATCTTCGTTCTCTATCGTACCCGCCTTGCAAAGCCCGGTCGCACAATCACGGTCAATTCGAGGGTGAATTGGAACACCTCCAACAGTCTTAATATCCCCTCCTACATATTCGATAGGACTCCTGTGGATTCGCTCTACAAGAACATCATTGAGAATGTGTCGGGCAGCAATTCGGTGCGTGCCGAGGCAACCTACACCGAGCCTCTGGGCAAAAACACCCAGATGGATTTCGAGTATGAGTTCCAGCACAATATGAACAACCAGAACAAGACGGCACAGGTTTTCATTGACGATGTAGAGAATAGTGCCCTCGGGGAGCTGCTGAGTAACATCTCCGAGAGTGGCTACACAACCCAGCGCATCGGACCCGGTTTCAACTACTCCACCGAGAAGACCAAGTTCAACTTCCAGCTGAGGTATCAGTACTCCTCGCTGAGCAACGAGCAGACTCTCCCCCGCCCCATCTTGCAGGACTACAAGTTCCACGACTTCACATATCGTGGCAACCTTACGGTAAACTTCAATCCCACAAATGCACTGAGGGTGAGGTTGAACTCGCGCACACAAAACCCCTCCATCGATCAGTTGCAAGACGCAGTGGATGTGAATGGTACAAGTTATTCGGCAGGTAATCCCAACCTCAAACCAAGCTACTCACACAGCCTTATGATGTTCTACACCAATACGAACATCGAGAAGGGCCAGACGCTGATGTTGCACGGAGGTATGTGGGCGACAACAAGGTCCATTTCGTCGGCTATGCAGATGAACAACCCCGACTTTGTCATTCCCAACTACAACAACCAAACGCTGGGCGTGGGTAACACTTACAGCACCTACGAGAACATTTCGGGCTTCAACAACTGGAATATCTTTTCGGGCGTAAGTTTCGGCTTCCCACTGCCATTCATCAAGAGCAACATTACCCTCAGCCTGAATGGTAATTTCAACAGCACCCCAAGTAAGATCAACGATCACCTCAATATAATGCGCGGTCAGTACTACTCGTCGGGTGTGCAGATTGGTAGTAATGTGAGTGAGAATTTGGACTTTACGCTCGCCTACAATTTCAGTTACTCGATTAACGACAACTCGTCGGATATCTACTCGCAGCTCAACAGGTACCTGAGCCACAATGTCCGCGCAGACTTCAAGTGGGTGGCGTGGAAAGGGTTTACACTCACGGCCAACGCAACCTACAACCAATATAAAGGTATTACCGACAACTACAACGAGGAGATTTTGCTTTGCAATGCCTACTTGGGCAAAAAACTCTTCAAGGATGAACGCGGAGAGCTGAGCATTGGTGTGAATGACATCTTCAACCAAAATCGCGACTTCCGCCGTTCGGTGGGTGCCAACTATATTCAAAACACCACCAACCTCGCCATTGGCAGGTATGTTGCAGTGCAGTTTGTCTATAACATCCGCGCCTATGGCAAGGGCTCGTCGGCAAAAGACTTCGACAATATGGGTATGGGTGGCGGCCATGGCGGTCGCGGCGGCTTCGGAGGAGGTCATCGACCTATGGGCCCACCCCCTATGCGATAAAATATAACCAAAGGTTACTTAGGTTAAGAAAAAGTCCTTATGGTCACATCCATAAGGCAAGCGGAGGGATTTTTGTGGTTGCCCTCCGCTTTCTTTTTGCCAACCATTCACAAAAAAAGGAGAGGAAAATGACATTTTCCTCTCCTTTTTGGTACCCGAAACCGGGGTCGAACCGGTACGGACCTTTCGGTCCACAGGATTTTAAGTCCGGCGTGTCTACCTATTCCACCATTCGGGCAACCCATATTCTCCTTGCGGAGCGCACAAAAGTACAAATAAAATTCAAAATTCAAAAATTTTGAGTCCAAACACACAGAAGTAGCACCGCAACACCACTCACGGCAAGCATTTTGCATCACTACGAGCCGATAACCATAAAAAAACAATTGGCTTATGAAAAGATTTTTTACCATTTGTATGGCCGTGGGCACCCTCCTAATTGCAGGCTCAGCTGCGGCACAAACTGTAACGAGGCGTGCCGACTCTCCCCTGAAAGCTCCCTCCTACTCCACCGACACCAACCAATATGGGCAGACGGTGAGCGTCATTCCACTCTCGTCCGAGTCGCAAGACGGCTTCCTTGTGTTCCAAAACAAGGCTGCAAACTATCGTATCTGGTTTGATGTGCGTGTGCAGACCGACGGCGCTGTATTTTGGGGCGCGACTAAGGGTGCCGACAAAATAGGCAACGGCGCCAGCATCCGCCGCGCACGCTTTGCCATCAAGGGACAATTTCGTAAAGATTGGTATGGCGAGTTGGATATGGACCTTGCCGACGGTGTTGTGGAGCTCAAAGACGCCTATATGCGTTTCGACGGCATCCGCAATATGCAGTTGCAGGTGGGTAACTTCAAGGAGAATTTTTCTATTTCTCGCAACACCACCTCGCGCTATCTGCAATTCATCGAACGACCTATGGCGGTAGCCTTTGCCCCCTCGCGCCACCTGGGTATTCAGGCCAAATTTGAGGTACCCGTATTGTGGGCAGCCGTAGGATACTTCTTGCAGCCTGTCGATGGAGCCGAAACACGCGCCAACATTGAGGACAACAACAAGGACTTCGGCAATAGCACGGGTTACTCGCTGACGGGTAAGGTTGTAGTGCGCCCCCTCTACGAGATGAACGACGCCTCGCTGCACATTGGCCTTGCTGCGTCGTACCGCACGCCCAAAGCCGACCTCTCGCCCAAGAACTACGGCTCGGTGCGCATCTCGTCGCGCAACGCTACGGTCATAAACCGCAAAAAGTATCTCGACACGGGCTACATCCCCGATGTAAACTTCGAGATGATGTTCACTGCCGAGCTTGCAGGTCACTACAAGGGTTTGCGCTGGGAAGCAGCCTACCTGCGTGACGATGTGCACATCAACGAGCACATCACCGACAGCCCCACCAAACACTTCTGGGGTGTCTATGCACAAGCGGGAATACTACTCTTTGGTGGCCGTCAGAACTACGATGCAGGTGGTGCCAAATACACCCGCATAACCCCCGGTCGCGATTGGGGTGATGTGGAGCTCTGCGCTCGCTACGACCGCCTCGACTTGGACTCGCAAGGTATCTCGGGAGGTGCTGCCAATGGTTGGACTGTGGGTGTAAACTACTGGGTAAACAGCAACATCAAGATGATGCTCAACTATCAGTATGTCAAGAATAATAAGTATGCCAACGGCAACGGTAAGCTCAACATTGGCCTAAATGCCGAGGGAGAGCCCACAACCAACCCAGAGGAGGTGTCGGGCGACAAGAGTGGCGTGGGCTACAATATGCTCGCCTGCCGCTTCGAGATTAACTTCTAATAGCCAATGGGCAACCAATCTACGGTCGCCCATTTCCCCATCAACATACAAAACAAAAATGCACCCACATAGGCGCAGGTATTAAAAAAGATACCCGTGAACAAAGTTGGGTAACTAATAAAGGTTGAGCAATGTGCTCAACCTTTATTACTCTTTACTATTTCATATTTACTCCTCTGCGGCTTCCTCTTCGGGCTCTTCGAGCGAGAAGTCGGTCATACCCGCCTTTACGAGGATGTTGAACCACTGCACGAGTTTGCGCATATCCGAAAGGTGGAAACGCTCCCTGTCGTAGGTGGGCAGTACCTCGTCGAAGAGCGAGCGGAGTTCAATCTCCGAAGCCTTGTGCGAGAGTGTCTGCTCGCCTTTGGTGTGGGCGTAGAGCGAGGTCAGCACCTCTGCCAATGCCACATCATCATCCTCCGTAAAAATGCTAATCTCGGCGAGCGAGCTAACCCTCGAATGAGTGCCCGAGAAGTTCTTGCGTTTGCCATCCACAAGGCTCTCTGCAATAACGCCATTGCGGCTGCCTGCAATATAGTTATACAAACCGGGCTCACCCGAAATTGCCAAAATATCCCTAAGTTTCATTTCTCTAAATTTTTATGTATTAATAAATTACCATTTACTATCTACTATTTATCCTTAACTCGTTCGATAAACTCTTTTGCAAGATCCGAAATGTCGTCTGTCCTATCGGCCCAATCGCCACGACTCGTAAGCACCTCCTTGCGACGCTCTATGGAGTATGTCAGGGGGAACATCGGGCGCCTCATAGCCTCATAGCGTTCCCTCTCGGAGGGGTTTATAATCCAATCGCCCATAATAACCTCTGCCGTGGGGCGCTGCTCTGCATACCACACAAAGTCGGGCATACGCTGTGGTTGGTCGGCGGGTATCTTGGTCATTGGGTATATCGTATAGACAGGGTCGCCACGATACATAATGCCGTCAACCGTATTATCCTCAATAAAGAAGGTCATATCGGCACTCTCGGCAACAAGGAAGCCCATCAGTGCGCCGTCGGCATCATCGACCATATAATAATAGGTCTGGGCGTTACCCTTAATGTCGGTACGATACATTACACCATCTTCAAAGAGCGACTCGATGGTTTTGCCCGCCACCTGATTGTATCGCGTGGTGTCAATCTCGGAACTCATAATGGGTTTACCCTCCGAGAAGAGCACCCTATATGGTTTTTGGTTGCGGGTGTAGACATCTGCCCTCTCGCTGGCAATTTGGTTCAGTTCGTTCCACATCACACTATTGCGGTGAAGTTGCGCCGTGGAGTCCACCGAGAACATCAGCATAGAGTCGCAAATACCCTGAAAATCCGTGCGATAGACCTTAACATTCCTCAGTCCCAGCATAATACGGTCGGAGCTACTCTTTTTGGTCAGGCTATCCGACGCCAAGCTATCGGTGGTGGTTGTGAGCGAGTCGAGAGGCACCACAACACTATCTCTTACGAGCGAGTCCATCATCCCCTTAATCGCCACAGAGTCCACAGGGGGATTTTGCAGGCTGTCAATCACAAAGTCGAGCCTTTGGGTCATCATCGCAATGCTGTCGTTACCCTCCACCGCCACATACGATGCACGGAGCGTGAAAAGGCTGTCGAGCAACTCTTTGCGTTGTTGTTCCTCGGCTTGTGCAAGGCTATCGGCCACGAACTTCTCTCTTTCGGCCTTCACAACGGCCAAACTATCTGCCACTCGTTTGTCGATGATTGCCTGCAACTTAGCAGCCTGCTCTGCGGCCAGAGTTGCCGAGTCGGGGCGCGTGAGTGTGCAATAACCGAGCGAGTCAATAAGATAGACATACATCGAGTCGGAGCGCATATAAACCGTATCGTTTGTACCGTTGCTGTCGCTATCGGCATACGACACATAGGCGGGATTTTGCGTCAGGAAAGTGTCGCCCGTCTGGTGGCTGTAATTGCCATAGTGTCCAAAGACAATGCTCTTGTGCTCCTCGTCGCGAATTTGCGCATTGTGTTTGAGTTCAATAAACTGCACCATTTCGCGGTAGTCCACCGTATCGGCCCACATCTCCCTCTCGCCACTAAGCACATAGGCATTGTCGCGGAAGAGGTAGCGTTGCTCCTTATTGTGATACTCGCCATTTTCGGAGGAGAGTATCTCGCCATCGTTCTTCCAAGTGACACTGCGAGTGAAGTATTTTGCAATCTCGGTTTCGGAGTTGTAGTTTACCGAGTCGGACTTCATCTGGTAGGTTTCATTCTTCATCTGCACCCTCTCAACACCCACCATCTCGTCCAAGTCGGCATAGAAATAACCCCTCTCGGACTCCATAAGGTTGTCGCCATTGGTAAATGTACCTCCTCCATAGAAGCGACCGATATTGTCGGCAGTGTTGAATACGAGGTTGTAGGTATAGAGCGTGGCATCCTTGTTCATAACCTTAATGAGGGGCGAATAGACCCTCGCCTCTCCCTCGTCGCGGCTATACTCGGCCCTATCGCCGTAGATGTAGGTATCGTCTTTCTTGATAATCACATTGCCAAAGCAGGTCATCTCCCTCTCGCTATAACGCACCACGCTATCGCAGGTAATAACCGCCCCGTTGTGATAGAGCACCACATCGCCCGTCAGGGCATATCCCGTGGTGTCGCCCACAGGCACAGGGCGTGTACGGCGCGATTTAATATCCACCGGCGTCAGCTCCTTACCCTCGGCATTAACCCTCTTTTTCTTGGCTTGGGCATAGCAGTCGCCACCACCCGCCACCACCGAGAGCATCACAAGCGATATGACAACAAAATTTCTCATTGAGGACTATTTAATCCAATTCTTATTCTCAAACTCCGAGGTATCCATCATTGGGTCGATGCGGACATACATCATCGAAATCTTCTTGTTGAGCCACGCCTCAAACTCCTGCTGCTGTTTGTGTTGCAGGGCAATCTGCTCAATTTGCAGGTAGTCGTTCGAGAGGCTGGCGGTGTGTGCAGGGATAATATCGAGAAGTTTAATGAGTTTTGTGAGCGTATTACCCCTCATATCGGCGCTCTGGAATGGCTGCGACATATCGCCCACCTTCAAACCGCGCATATAGGCATAGTCGCGGCCCAAGTCCTCCTTATAGAAAGCCGTGCGCGAGTAGCTCGTATCGTTTGCACCGTAGACCTCCAAGAGCTCGTGGTTGGTAACCAAACCTCCGTTCTGCTTGGAATATGTGTCGTCGGAGTGCTCCAAAGCTGCCTGCTCGAAAGTAATCTTATGCTCTGCAATATCACTCCTAAGGCTGTCGAGGAATTTCAGGTCGTCGGCCAACTCAAAGTCCGTAAAGGTGGGGCGCAACAAGATGTGGCGGCACTTATACTCCTCGCCCCTCTTATCAATCAGCTGAATAATGTGGTAGCCATAGACGGTCTCCACAACACCCGAGATTTGATTGGGCTGCTGCAACTTGCCGAGAGCCTCCGCAAAGGGTTTCTCGAAGTTCGAGAGGGGGGTGTAGTCCATCTCGCCACCCTGCAAAGCACTACCCGGGTCCATCGAGTACATCCTCGCCAGCATATCAAACCTCGCACCATTGATTACCCTCTCGCGCATATCCAACAGGCGCTCGCGAGTGCGCTGTTTCACCTGAGTGGTAGACGAGGGCATCTTGGTAATCTGTGCATAGACATACTGCTCGGGGATAATTGGCAGCATATCGGTGCGCAACGAGTTGTAGTACCTCTCGACCTCGCCGGGGGTAATCTTCACAGCCTGCATAATGGTCGACTGCATCATCTGGGCATACTGTCCCTCCTCTGCCATACGGCGCATATCGGCCTTAATCTCAAAGATGGGCTTGCCCGCATCGGCCTCCAATGCTGCAATAGAGCCAACCTCGGCAATCATCGCCTCCACCCTACTTTCTATATTCTCTGCCACCATCGTGGTGTTGATCTCAATGGAGTCAATCAGAGCCTGATTGTAAAGAAGTTTCTGTGTGAGGAGTTTTTCGAGCGACTCGCTCATAGCGTCGCGGTCGGAGGTATAGTTACGCTCCCTGCGCTCGGCAAGAATCTGCTTGCTGAAATCCACCACCTCCGAGTAGAGAATTGCCGAATTACCCACAACAGCCACCACCTTGTCGGCAACAACCGTCTGGGCGGGGGCAGCGATGGTCCAACACAAAACCACAAGGGCAATCAAACTTGTCTTTTTCATATCTGTCTTTTTGTTACTCATTCTTGATTCTAATCTTTCCTTCGAGCAGTGCCGCATTGTAGAGGCTGTCGTTGTAGAGCTCCACAATCTCGCCCCTGCGACGGTTGTACAACAGTCGTCGCACCATATCCTCCACCCTTTCGAGTGGCGCAGGCTCGCCCTTGCGCAGCACCTCTTTTATCTCAATAAAGTACTTGCTATCGGCATCTGCCATCTCCCTAATCTCCCCACCCGAGAGGATGTAGTTGTAGTCCTTACCCCTGCGCACAGGCAGATAGGAGAGAAACTCGTTGAAGTCCACCCACGCATCGAAGGTGTGCAACTCAAAGCCGTTTTTCTTGCACAAATCCAAGAAATCCTGCTGTTTCTCGGCACTCTTCGAGCCCATAAGTTTGAAGAGTTTTACTGATTGGCGGTAGTTGTCGGGGAGGCGTACAATGCGACCTTTGAGGATTGTGCGGTCCATCACAAACTCCTTGCGGTGGCCTTCGAAATACTCCTTCACAATCTCACTCGTAATGAGCGTATCGAGCCTGCCGCTCAGGTAGCGCTGCTCTACCCTATTGACCATCAGTGAGGTACGATACTCCTCCACCAAACGCTCCACATCGCCCATCTCGGCAGCAAGCACCCTTGCGGCCTCCTGCATCTTGACCTCGCGACGCACCCATTGGTCGATGTACTTATTGGCCAAACAAATACTATCCTCGCCCGAATATTCACTTGTGACCACATTCAACTCAGAGCGCAACAATCGACTCTCGCCCACTCTTGCAACCTCCTCGTCGTGGTGTATCAACTGACAACCCGCAACCATTGCCGCGAGCATCACTATCACAATATGGATTATCGGTTTTTTCATTTTCGGGCACAAATATAACTCTTTAGAGTTAAATACGCAAAATACCGCCCGTTATTGTGTGACTTCTTTGCTTATTTTCCGCAGAATACAGTCACCCCAAAAAACAAACATTTCCCTCTCCGAGTTCTTGGTTTTGGACAAAACACCAACGCCCACGAAAAATGGCAATTTCGGGCACAATTCTGTAAAAACACAAAAAATCCCGAAAGTGATTGATAAACTTTCGGGATTTTTCGTCTATTTTGTATGATTTTCAGCCGATTTTTGTAGGCGTAAGTATCTGTTAGTGGGCGTTAGAGTGCAAAAATCACTTGCCGATGCAGAACTTGGAGAAAATTTCGGTGAGGAGGTCGGTGGTAGTGACTTCGCCTGTGATCTCGCCGATGGTGGAGAGCACCTCGCGGATATCTTGTGCGACAAGGTCGGTGGAAACGCCCATTTCGAGCGCCGCGCGAGCCCTACCGAGTGCATCGTCGGCTCTCAACAGCGCCTCATAGTGACGGCCATTGGATACCACAGCCTCGCCCTTCATAACATCGCCCGTATCCACCACCGAGCGTATGGCCGCAAGCAAAGCATCAACACCCTCGCCATATTTTGCCGAAATTGCCAGCCAGCCTTTCGGTGCCGCACATCTGTTTTGGTCGCACTTATTAAGCACCCTTATAAGACTTTGATTTTCAGATACAACAACGATTTCATCGGTAGGCTCATCACATAGTTGTATCACAATTTGGGCCTCGCCAATAGCCTTATGAGTTCGCTCGATACCCATACTTTCGAGCCTGTCGTCGGTCTGGTGCAAGCCCGCGGTATCAATAAAGCGGAAGCGCACGCCGTCAATCGTCACGCACACCTCAATAGTGTCGCGCGTAGTGCCAGCAATATCGCTAACCATAGCTCTCTCGTCGCCCACAATGCGGTTCAGGAGCGTGCTCTTACCTGCATTGGGCCTACCCACAATAGCCACAGCGACACCCCTCTTTATGGCATTTCCCGTCGAAAACGAGCGAGCGAGTCTTTGTATTTCGCCCTCAATCCTATCCAGCAGTTCGGAGAGTTGGCTCCGGTCGGCAAACTCCACATCCTCCTCCGAAAAATCCAGCTCCAACTCCAAAAGCGAAGCAAGGCGCACCAACTCGCCCCTAAGATTGGCGAGCGACAAGGAGTACGAGCCCCTCAGTTGGGTATCTGCCAGAGTGAGTGCGGCTTTCGACTCGGCAGCAATAACATCGGCAACGGCCTCTGCCTGCGAGAGGTCCATCTTGCCTGCAAGGAATGCTCGTTTGGTAAATTCGCCTGCCGTTGCAACCCTTGCGCCATTCTCAACCGCGAGTCTAACAATCTCACTCACAATATATGCCGAGCCGTGACACGAGATTTCGACCATATCGCCACCCGTATAACTATTGGGGCTGCGAAATAGCGACACCATAACATCATCCACCCTTCGTTCTCCGTCGTAGATGTAGCCATAGGTCATACTATAACCCTTCATCTCGCTCAGCAGTTTGCCTTTGGGCGAGCGGAAGAGTTTATCGCACACCTCTATTGCCCCTTCGCCCTCAATGCGGACAATGGCAATGGCACCTCCTGTGGGGGTTGCGGGTGCTACTATGATGTCGTTGTGTATCATTTATTTCAGGAAAATTTCAAGTTTCTGGCCTACGCGAATTTTCGAAGCATCTTTGATGTTGTTCCACTTGCAAATCTGCTTCACCGTCACTCCATATTTCTTTGCAATAAGCGACAGATTTTCGCCCGATTTAACCTTGTGGATTTTGCTATCGATGACAAATGTAGGCATCTGTCCATTCTTGCGAGGGCTCATATATTCGGCAAGGTAGATGGTGTCCTTACCCATAATTTCCGCCTCTTTGTCGAGGAATTTTCCGACCTCCGAGAGGGGCAATACAAGGTCATACGAACGCCCTCTTACGGCAGGAACTACATCTTGCTTAAATTGCGGATTAAGAGCCCTTAGCACCTCAATAGGTGTACCAATGGTTGAGGTTATCTGTTCCAAGTGCATAATGCGCCCAATGTGGAGCGTATCGGTCGCAAGAGGCAAGTGTTCACTCTCGGGCTCAATGCCGTGTAGCGAGTGGTAGTGGTAGGCATAGAGTGTGGCGATAAACGCAGGAACATAGCCCCTTGTTTCGGATGGCAGATAGGGATAAATATCCCAAAAACCACCCTTGCCACCAATCCTTTTGAGCGCCTTATTGACCTTGCCCGCGCCACAATTATAGGCCGCCAGAGCAAGATTCCAATCGCCATACATATTATAAAGGTATTTAAGGTGTCGGCAAGCGGCCTTTGTGGAGAGTATTGGGTCGAATCGTTGGTCAATGAAGGATGTCACCTCCAAGCCATACCCCTTGCCCGTATTGTACATAAACTGCCACAAACCCGAAGCACCCACCTTAGAGCGAGCTTTGGGGATGAGCGACGACTCGATGACGGGCAGTATGCGCAGTTCAAGGGGTAGCCCTTGTGCGTCGAGTTCCTGCTCAAAAATAGGGAAATAGTAGAGCGAGCGCCCCAAAATGCGACTAATATGTGCGCGGTGGCGAGTGGTGTAGGAGATGATATATTTCCTCACAACCTCGTTATACGACATCGGGATTGCCGAGCCAATAGCCTCCAAGCGAGCCACATAGACCGAGTCGGGAATGTCGCCCGCAGGCAAATCCACCGTATCCACATCTATAAAAGGGTTGAGCATCTGCTCCTTGACAACCTCACTATGGCGCACACTCCACGCCACCAGCATCGAATCCAAGCGGGACAACGAGAGGGCCTCGTCAATACTCTCCATCTCGGTAGCCTCGTTCTCTTGTGGTACAAGCACGGACTCGTACAGAGGCTCTTGTGCCGTAGCAAAGGTCGCCCTCAGCACACTGAGGGCCAAAAGAATATATCGTACTTTCATCTCCAACTAAAAATTCATCGTCAGGTTGAACCCGAAATTATTGACCACGCCCTGCGGGCTAACGGATTGGGTAATTTGTGGCTCAATCTTCATCGAAAGGTTGTCGCTGATGTCATACGCCTGCATATGTGCATCGATATGCGCATCAGCCACCTGTACCAAATAGACTGCAACAGTACCAATAATGGCCAAGTCGCGGTTACGACGATAGGCATTTTTGATTGAGCGCAGCTGGTCTTCGGAGGTATAGGGGAACTCACTAATGGTCGCGTCGTCGCCATCCGTCGCAAGGTCGTAGGCGAGCTTAAATCGGGTGTAACCCCTTTGGTTCCAATCGATAACATATACCATCGACGCCATACCCGCAACCACAATAGGCAATTTCCAATAGCTGCCATTGAAGATTTGTCCCGCACCGGGGCAGACGAACGACAAAACCGTTGCCTTTTGAATATCCGACATATCCGAGGGGTGATTTACCACGCCGTCTACCAAAAATCCCATATAAGAGGCAATAGCCGTACCCAGCAATATGGTGCTATAATTTTGGTGGCGCATCATCTTGCTCTGCACGGGGGTGCGCTCCTCCTGAGTAGCTCCCGAGGCTGCAAGTTTGTCATATTCGGCCTTGTAGGTGCGATATTTTTTATTCTGCTCCAAGCCCGCCCACAGGGGGAGTCCCACCATAGCATATTCGAGCGGTATTTTCCAGTATTTCTCCTCGTAGAGCTGAGCGAAACCGGGCAGTACGACACTTGCAAGCGTTGTGGTCGTAAGCGACAGCGAGTCGCGGAAGAGCCAATTATATCGCGCCTTCTTGACCGTATCCGTAGCAATCGTATCCACCTTTTCGGCAATCGTATCTTTGGGTGCGGGCAATAGCTCGGTGCGCCTTGCGACAAGCGAATCTATATGTGCCGACGCACGCGCCATAGCCAGCGAATCGTCGAGTGGCAGACTCTCGCGTGCAGCAACAAGCGAGTCGATAATCACTCCCAACTGCGCAACCTCAATGGAGTCCTGCTCGGCAGTGCGCACTATGGGCACAATCTTCTCGCCACCCCTCACGCTAAAACCTTGCGTAAAGTCGGCAATGGCCACCACCTCTTTCCTCTTGCGCCTCTTGCTCTTCTCCTCCCCTACTTCGTCGCTACTCTGCTGGGCAAAGAGCGCACAAGGCAGGAGGGTGGCAAACACCACCAACAACAAGGAACGCACTATTGCTTGTTTTGTAACCCTCATACTCTATTTATCGAGCCTTTCGACAAGTGCTGCAATCTCCTTGTCGCTCGAAAAACCTATAATAATTTTGCTCGAACCGTCTGCCGAGCGTTTGATTTTGATATTCTCGCCCACAATGCGCGAAAGGCTCTCCACCGCACGGGTGTAGATTTCGGGAAACTCTTCCTCCTGCTCTATTGCCGAGGATACCTTCGCCTCCGAGAGTTTCTTCACAAGTCCCTCGGTAGCCCTAACCGACAACTCCTTCTTAACCACTTTCTTCACAAGCGAGGGTTGAGCCTCCTCTGGCGCAGCCGCAATGGCTTTGGCGTGTCCCATAGTAATGAGGTTACCTTTCAGAGCAGCCTGCACCTCGGGGCACATCTGCACAAGGCGGAGGTAGTTGGCGACCGTCGAGCGCTTCTTGCCCACCCTCTGAGCCACCATCTCCTGCGTAACACCACACTCATCGATGAGCCTTTGGAGCGAAATGGCAATCTCCATAGCGTTCAAATCCTGACGCTGGATATTCTCCACAAGGGCCATCTCGTGCAACTCCCTATCGTCGGCCTCGCGAATGTAGGCGGGAATTGTCTTCTTACCTGCGAGTTTTGTTGCCCTCCAACGCCTCTCGCCACTTATGATGATATACTTGCCGTCGCTCTCCTTGCGAACGGTGATGGGCTGAATAAGACCGAGCGTTGCGATAGAGTCTGCCAACTCTTCGAGCGCATCGTCGTCAAAAATCGTACGAGGCTGCTTGGGGTTGGGAATGATGCTCTCAACCTCCAACTCCTCCATACGACTCACTGCGGGGAGCGTTTCGATATAGTTCTCGGCTTCGAGAATTGCCCCCAAGCCACGACCAAGTCCTGTGTGTTTCTTCATAGCTCTATATATATTTTTCACTTTTTACGATTGCGTTTGAGGAACTCTTTGGCGAGATCCATATAGCACTTGCTACCCGACGAGGCGGCATCGTGGAGAATTACGGGCACTCCGTGCGAGGGGGCCTCATCGAGCCTAACGCTACGCGAAATGATGGTTTCGTAGGTGAGGTGTTTGAAGTGTTCCTTCACCTCGAAGGTCACCTGATTGGCCAGGCGCGAACGCGAATACATAGTCATCACAAAGCCCTCAATTTCGAGCGCAGTATTGAGTTTACCCTTCACCATCTTTATGGTATTGAGCAGCTTACCCAATCCCTCCAATGCAAAATAGCCACACTGCACGGGAATCAACACCGAATCGGCAGCCACAAGCGCATTGACGGTGGTGTAGCCGAGCGAGGGCGAGCAGTCGATGAAGATGTAATCATATTTGTCACGCACCTCGTCCAACACCCTTTTCATTCGGTAGTGTCCGTCGGCAAGTGTTGCAAGCTCGGCGTCGGCACCCACAAGATTGATGCTCGAAGGCAGAACGGAGAGTTTTTTCACATCCTCGCTCTGCAAGATAACCTCCTCGGCTGTGCGCTTGCCTATGATGCACTCATAGATGCCCTCGTTGCGAATATCAAAACCGAGTCCCGAAGTGGCATTTGCCTGCGGATCAGCATCCACAAGAAGAATCTTTTTGCCCATAATGGCGAGGTTTGCTGCGAGGTTAATCGCCGTTGTGGTTTTACCCACGCCACCCTTTTGGTTGGCGAGTGCTACAATTTTACCCATAGTATCCCATTTTAATTAGAGCACAAAAATAGTATTTTTCTTGGAAAAATATCTATTCTTTCGGAGAAAATACATATATTTGAGGTTGGAAACGAAGATTACTTCGGCCCAATGCAGACTATTCACTTAAAACATTAACACAAATAACACTTTTTCGCTATGGAATCATTGAAAGGTAAAGATTTTTTGAAATTGCTCGATTTCACTCCCGCAGAGATTCGCTACTTCCTCGACTTGGCTGCTAAACTCAAAGCCGACAAGAAGGCCGGCAAAGAGGAGCAACACCTTGTAGGCAAGAACATTGTGCTTCTTTTTGAGAAAGACTCCACCCGCACCCGCTGCTCGTTTGAGGTGGCTGTTCACGACCAGGGTGGTCATGTAACTTATCTCGGCCCCAGCGGTTCGCAGATGGGCAAAAAAGAGAGTATTGCCGACACTGCTCGCGTTCTTGGCAGAATGTTTGACGGTATTGAGTATCGTGGCTACGGTCAGTCGATTGTCGAGGAACTTGCGCACTATGCCGATGTTCCTGTATGGAACGGTTTGACCAACGAGTACCACCCCACCCAAATTTTGGCAGACTTCCTCACTATGCAGGAGCACTGCGCAAAACCCCTCAGCGAGATGAAGTTCTGCTACCTTGGCGACGCTCGCTACAATATGGGTAACTCGCTGATGGTTGGTTGCGCAAAGATGGGTATCGACTTCCGCGCTGCTTGCCCCGCAGGTTACGAGCCCGAGGGCTGGCTTGTTGACGAGTGCAAGAAGATTGCAGCCGAGACAGGTGGTAAGATTACCATCACCCAGAATGTGGAGGAGGCTGTTAAAGATTGCGATTTCCTCTACACCGATGTTTGGGTTTCGATGGGCGAGAGCGACGAGGCTTGGGTTGAGCGCTTGGAGTGCATGATGCCCTACCAGGTTAATATGGATGTCATCCGCGCAACCGGCAACCCTGAGGTTAAATTTATGCACTGCCTGCCCGCTTTCCACGACCTCAACACCCGCATTGGTCGTGAGGTACACGAGAAGTTCGGCCCCGAGGAGTTGGAGGTTACCAACGAGGTATTCGAGAGCCGTCACTCGATTGTATTCGACGAGGCAGAAAACCGTATGCACACCATCAAAGCCGTGATGGTTGCAACTCTTGGAGAATAAGAGTTTTATACGCAGTAATATAAAGTAAAAGATGAATAGTACAAACGAAGGTAAAACAACCGACACCGAGGTGGTCGATATGGCCATCGAAGAGGTCGCAAAAGAGGAGAAAAACGAGCAGCAGAGAGAGGGTGCGCAGAGGGTGCAATCCCCCACTTCAAAGCCTCGTAAATTCCCCACTTGGACCGACTTTTTCGCCACCGTCGGAGTGTTCGTTCTCTCGGCACTCATCGGCAGCCTGCTTTCGGTTGTTTTGATGCGAGCAAGGGGGCTCGAATCCCTCTCGGCAGACATCACCTTTGTCTACTACCTTGTTCAGATGTTGCCCACCATCGCCTTTGTGATGTGGCTGCGTCTTCGTGCAGGTCGTGGGAGTGCTATTCACTTTGGGCTCAAACGCCTCAATATGCCTATGATTCTGTGGGGAGTGGTGCTAATGTTGGCATCGGGAATTATTCTCGAACCACTATTGGCACTCTTCCCTACGGAAGCATACGACGGTGTAACAGAGGCTATTGGCTTGGGAGGTTGGGCAATCCTTTCGACGGTTGTTGCCGCCCCCATTTTGGAGGAGATTCTCTTCCGAGGGCTCATTTTCGAGTCGTGTGCCGAGCGATACGGCAAAGGAGTGGCACTGCTCATTTCGGCACTCCTTTTTGGTGTTGTGCACGGTATTCCTGTGCAGATGATTAACGCCTTTGTGGTGGGATTGATATTGGGATATGTGTACCTCAAAACCCGCTCACTTCTCTCGGTCATCATTCTTCACGCCCTCAACAACGGCATCGCCTACGCCACCCTGGCCCTTGTAGGCAACGATAGCAATGTCACATTGCGCGACATCATCCCTTCCAACCTACTCTATTGGCTCCTCTACGGCCTTTCGACACTGCTCTTTGTGTGGGCGATGTGGCATTTGTGGCGTTCTCTGCGCGACAATACCGAAGTAGAGTAAACACGGAGTGTTATATTTTTTGGAGAATCAAAAATTTATCCATAGTTTTGCGCCTATAATTCTATGTTAAAATAGAATTATGGCTATGGGTAATTTTTTACTTTTTTAACAAACATTAAAACTCTCCAAAACTTCTAACACACAAGCAACAATGAAGAGAACTCTTCTAACACTTGCAACAACACTTACTGTGCTGACATCTTCGGCTTTTGCACAGCAGAATAACACAGCAGAAAAGGGACGCCTCACGGGCAGTTTCGAAACAAACTCCATCTTCTACATTGAAGACACAAAGACCGGAGCGGTCAAACCCGACGACGATTTCGGTTCCAACAACTATCTCAAATTGGACTACTACGAGGGAATATTCTCCGCAGGTTTGCAATTGGAAGGCTACCTCCCTGTGCTCACAGGCTACCCCAACGACCTCGAAAAGGCAGCCCTCACGAACTACTATGTGGCGTGGAGCGACGAGAATTTCTCGCTCACGGCCGGCTCGTGCTACGAGCAGTTCGGTAGTGGTCTACTGTTCCGCGCCTACGAGGACCGCACTTTGGGAATGAACAACGCCGTAATGGGCGCGCGTTTCACATACCACTATCAGGACATTCTGGGCATCAAAGCCATCTGGGGTATGCCTCGTATGGGTATGACCTATTCGGATACTCAGGTGCGCGGAGGCGACATCTCGTTTATGATTTCGTCGCTTGCGGGCTGGCAAGCCACAACCCTCGCCTTGGAGGGCTCGGTACTCAACCGCTACGAGGCTCTCACGGTCGATTTGAAAGGCGAGGGCGCACGCCCCAACCAAACGGGTTTTTCGGGACGCCTCAACTTTGAGCACAACGGCTTTACCCTGAGGGGTGAGTATATTGATGCCGGAGAGCGTCACTACCCCAACAGTGCCTACGACGGCAAAAACGATCCACGCCCCGACCTTATCAAAAACGGCAACGCACAGTTGATTGAGGCGGGTTATAGTGGCCACGGCTTGGGTGTGAATGTTGCTGCACGCCGTTTGGAGTATATGGACTGCCCTATCGTCTACCGCAACTCCTCTATGGCAAACACCATCAACTACATCCCCGCACTTACAGCACAATACTCCTATATGCTGACCAACATCAACCCCTACCTTGTGCAGCCCAGCTCATTCTATGGAGCCTACACAAGCCCCGGTGAGATTGGCGGTCAGGTGGACATTTACTACAATGTTGCTCGTCGCACAAGGCTCGGAGGAAAGTATGGTATGAAACTCGGACTTAACTACTCCACATACTACGCTTTGGAGAAAGACCGTTCGGCTCGCGTGGGCAACATCTTGTGGCAGAACCTCAACTTCACGGTCGAAAAGCAGTTCAGCCGCAAGTTTAAGCTCAACCTCCTCTATGCTTTTCAGGAGTACAACAACTCGCACGGCGTAACGAACATCACTTGGAAGTCACACATCTTCGTGGGCGATATGCTCTATAAATTCACTTCCAAATTCTCCACCCGCCTCGAATTGCAATATCTCTACTCGCGCCACGACAAAAAAGATTGGATGGCAGCCCTTTGGGAGGTCAATTTTGCTCCCCGCTGGTCGTTCTTTGTGAGCGATATGTACAACCATGGCACCACCAAAGTTCACTACTACAATGGTGGTTTGAGCTACACACAATCTGCCACACGCATCCAACTCAGCTTTGGTCGCAACCGCGCAGGCGTTGTCTGCTCGGGTGGCGTATGCCGCAACATCCCCGCCTATACGGGCGCAAACCTCATGATTACCACCTCGTTCTAAGATACCGACTAAAAGATGAAAAAGATATCAAGAATAGCGAGCCTTGTGCTCCTTGCAGCACTGCACCTCGTTGTGGCAACAGGTTGCCACGGCGATGTCAATGAGCTGGAACGCCCCGCAGACGGCGACAACGGCAACCAACCCTCCACCAATAAAGGCTTGGTGCTGAGTGTCGACAAACAGAGCATTGAGGCCAACGGCATAGACTGCGTAAACTTCTCGCTCAAACTCGACGGCGTGGAGCTTATGAATGACGACGAAACGCTCCAAAGTGTCTACATCAAACACGAGAAGAGCGGACAACGACTCGACAAGTGGTCCACCTCGTGGACAGCAGTCAAGAACGGTGACTACTCGTTTGTAGCAACCTACAAAGGAAAGCAGAGCACCAATGCAGTGCAGGTAAAGGTACGAAATCGCGAGAAATACGAGCCCTATGGTCAAAAAGTTCTCGTCTACGATCTCACGGGTACTTGGTGTGGCTATTGCCCATCGATGGCTGCTGCGCTGGAAAATGTGAGCGAAGAGTGGCAACCCAATATGATTGTGCTGGGTGTTCACACCAACGGTGGTAGCTACAACGACCCCTACGCTATCGGCTCGCAGGCACAAGACCTCGGTTCGATGTTGCTCGGTCAGTTTGGTGGCCAGGGCTACCCCGACTGCGTCTACGACTTGGCATATCGCAACAGTGAGCGTACCGCCTCGGGTATTGGTACAATCATTAGGGAACACCTACGCGACTACCCCGCAACTTGTGGTGTAAAAATAGCAAGTTCCAATATTGAGGGTAGCACCCTTACCGTCGAGGCAACCCTCCACTCGCCCAAAGGCGGAGAGTACGAGCTCGGCTACGCGGTTTTGCTCGACAATCAGCGCTACACGCAGGGCACCGAGCCCGACGGCATATATGATGACATTGTGTGTGCCGTAAGTAGCAACTTCAACGGCCGAAGCGAGGGAAGCGTAATACTCGGAGCCGACGGCACCCACAGTCAGACATTCACAATCGAGGATTTCCCCTATGGCGACAAGAAATCCGACTTGCGCATTGTGATATTTGCACTCGCAAAGAGTGGCGACAAATTTATGGTTGACAATGCCAATGTGTGCCCCGTCGGCGAGAGCATAGACTACACTCCCGTAGACTTCTATGACGGAATCCCCGAGAATAGTGGCAACGAGGATGTTGTCCCCGAGGGTGTGGTGCGCATCTCGGCCGATAAAACAACCATCAAGGCCGACGGTTCGGATACCGTAACATTCAAGGTTGTATATGGCTCGGAGGATATTAGCACAGCCGGCACGATGTATCTCATTCGCACCTTCAATGGCGAGGAGATTGAGCTCGCGCGCGGCACCAACACATTCACAACCACCACAGCAGGCTCCTACACATTCAAGGCTCGCTACTACAAAGGTGGAAACATCTACTCCGACAACGAAATTTCAATTCTTGCAACCAACGCATCAAGTTCGGGCTCACAGCAGTTCCGCCACCGTATGCTCGGTATGCAGTTTACCTCGGTGGGCTGTACAAACTGCCCCACCCTGAGCAACATCATCAAGACCATCCAGAACGAACAGCCCAACCGCTTGGTACCCGTATCGTTCCACCTGGATTACCAAATTTCCGACCCTATGCGTATTCCCATTGCCGACCGCTACTACAACGAGCTCAAAGGCAACGGACTCCCCTCGTTCTTCATCGATATGCGCGACGGAGAGGAGATGAACAGCAACAAGAGCGTCATTGACTCGGAAATGGCGAAAATACTCGCCAACTATCCTCCCTCGTGCGGCATTGCAATATCTACTTCTTACGATAGCACCTCGCGAGAGCTAACCATTCTGCCACGACTGATGTCCAATACGGCAACGGCCTATCGCTACCTTGTATTGCTTGTAGAGGACGGCATTGAGGGCTCGCAATATGGCACAAGTGGCACATACATTCACAATAATGTTGTGCGCCAAGTACTCTCGGACAACATCTATGGCACTCGCTTCAATGGCGGCGTAGCTCTTGTGGCTGGCGAGGACACTCCCCTCTCCTCGGCCATCACCGTCACTCTGAGCAGAGATTGGAACCCTGCAAAAATGCGCGTTGTTGTGGCCGCACTCAACAGTTCCGACGGTGGTGCAACCTACACTTGCAACAATACGACACAATGTGTCGTTGGCGGCAGTGTAGAGTACGAATTTGAGAACGGTGGAAGCACTCCCGACGATGGTGGCGATGGTGGCGATGGTGGCGACACCCCTACGGAGGTACGCTCCTTCAATCGCCATGTGGCCGTATTTGAGTTTACGGGCACAACCTGTTCGTTCTGCCCCGGAGGTTACACCTACCTCAAATACCTCATTGAGGACTACTTCTCGGAGGAAACCGTTCACATTATGGCGTTCCACGACACCAAGGACGACCCCATGGGCACCCCTCTGACCTACGAAATCTACAACGCCTTTAAGCTCGGAGTATTCCCCTCTTTCATTGTCGATATGCGCGATGCATACGGCAACGACGACAAGAGCAACTTGCGCGATGCAATCAATCGTTCGTTTGAACAATACCCCGCAACTTGTGGCCTTGCGCTCACAAGCAGTTGCGATGTAAGTGGCAACGGCTCGGTGGATGTCAAACTCTGTGCTTCGAGCGAAGGCAGCTATCGAGTGGCTCTCTACATTGTCGAGGAAGGCATTGTAGCGCCCCAGCTCAATGGTTTTGGTCAGATGGAGAACGACTACACCCACAACCATGTTGTGCGCACACTGCTGAGCAAAATCTACGAAGGCGACAGCGTTGGCACGCTCGCAGCAGGCGAGGAGAGCATCAAAAACTACACTTTCAAGCTCGGAAACGAATGTAAAGCCGCAAACTGCTCTATTTACGCCCTTGCAATCGACAATAACGGCTATGTAAATAATGTGGCAGTGTGCTCCCTTAACGGCTCCGTTTCCTACGACTACGCAGAATAGACAACATAACACAATAAACAAACACTATGAACAAAAAACTCTTAACTCTAATTCTCTGCACGATGCTCATCGGAGGTCTTGCAGTTTCGTGTGGTGCAGATCCCGAAGAACCCAAACAGGAGGAGCCCACACCCGACAAACCCAACGACAAGCCCGACACTCCCACCGTGGAGCCCGTTGTGGGCGAGCTTTTCAACCCCTACCCCAATGTTCCCACCCCTGTCGAAGCCTATGTAAATAAGGTTATGGACTCAACGGGCGAGGGTGTTGAGATTGAAGTGAGCAAAATTGAGCGCAACAACTTCGTATTCAATGTTCGCCCCGGAGAGTATGTGCAATCCTATCGTTTGGATGTATTCCCACTCTGCCGCCTCTACAACTCACTTTTTGAGGAGATGAGATTGGCAGGTAAGACAGAGGCTTCGGAGCGCGACATCGACACTTGGATTCGCAGTTTTGTATTCAATTCCACAGGTGCCGGCGCCTTCACATTCGCCCCTTCGAGTCATCCCGACTATGCCGACAAGGAGTTTGATTGGATGAACACCTCCTATGTACAGGCTCCCATCGTACCCGATGCCGAGTATGTCATTGTAGCTATCGCTTGCTTCGATAGCGAGGGTATGGAGGATGGCGAGATGAGCCTTTGCTATGTACGCACCCCCTCCAAACCTCTGATTGGCAACCCCAAGGTGGAGTTTGATGTAAAAACCACATTCCGTGCATTTGAGGTTACTCACATCCCCAATGCAGACTGCAAGTATCTCTACTTCTACGCCTCCGACGAGTCTGACTTGATGCCCTATATCAACACCTATGGCCACAAACTCTACTCGGACTTTATGCGTCACACCATTGGCGAGGCTGTGGCTGCCAACGACACCATCAATTTGAGCTACTATATGGACTTTGGTCAGTACGCTTCGTCGGATGCGCCCATTATGGCTACCGCTATTGCACTTGATGCAAATATGACTCCCGCAACCGACTTCGACCAGGTGGTGTTCACTCTCAAACCCATCCCCGACAATATGCAGCCCGGCGAGGGCGAAATCAAAGCCGTTGAGGATAAGATTGGTGCAGGTTATTTCTGGTATGAGTACTCGATGACTCCCAACACCTATGTTGTTTTGTGGCAACTGTTCACCCCCGAAGAGGCCGAGTATTACAAAACCCAAGCAACCAAACAGGAACTTATGGCTTTGGCACTCCAAATCAACGAGGAGGGCTGGGGACTTGTAAACCGCAACTACTCCTACGACGAGGCAACCGACACCTATGGCGAGGGATACACCGGTCGCGAGGTATTCTACACCAGCTCCGACAAAGAGCATGTCCTCGGCTATGTGGCTCGCAACCGCGCACAGCAACTCTCGGAGATTCGATTTACGGAGCCCATCAAGACCAAACCCTACATCTTCAACACCCCCGAGGCTTGCGAATCGGATTGCAAGATGATTCTCACCAGCAACTCGCGTACCGAGATAACCATTAAGTTTGAGTACGACTTCGAGAAACACGCAGGTGTTCGTTTCCAATACTACTCGCCCGTCCTTGATGGTTCTCACAACATCACTGCCGACTCTTCGCGCGAGGAGTTCCTCGATTTCTTGGGCTTCACAATGGGTGCCGACGAGATGGGTGGTGTGCCCATCAATAATTGGAATGGCGATCCTATGGGTGTAGACTCGTTTACTATGGTTGTAGACCCCAATACCACATACAAATTCGCTGCAATGTTCGAGGACTGGAATGGCGTTGTGAGCGATGTTGTCTTTGGCGATGTTTCGACCATGGCTATCATCCCCGGTGACAACCCCGAGGCAGCAATTAGCGCTCGCATTGTACCATTGGAGGATGGCCGCAATGCCGTTAAGTTCACTTTCACTGCCAACGAGGACACTGCCTATATGATGTACCTGACGGGTAGCATCTCCGAGCCCAACGACCCCTATTATTTAAGCTCTCTTGGCTCGGATATGTTCATCCCCGAGGAGTATGAAGACTTGTGGAGGCAACAGTGTATGGATCTTGGTCTTACCACCCAGTCACTCAGTGCCGACCTCGATATACTCGCTTCGGAGGTTTCGGTAGCAGTTTGTATCCCCTTCGGTAAGGATGGCGTGCGTGGCGACTTGGTGCACCTCATTTGGGACGGCAAAGAGGCCAAAACCCTCAAAGACTACTACCCCGAATACTAATACAACAAAGTAGCCATACCCTGCAAATCAGGAGCAGAAGGGAAAAAGAACTTTGGGGTGTGTGCCTGATTCACCCACCCCAAACCTTAAAAACACAAGTGTAAACAATATGAAAAAGTTTTACGCAATCCTTAAAGGTGTCTTTGCGGTAATGATGGCATCAACCCTATTGATGACATCGTGCAATCCCGACACCCCAGACGAAACACCCGACGAATTCAAAGGCCTCAATGAGTTGATGTCGAAGTTGGAAGAGTATGTTGAGGATGAGATGGCTACATTTGCCACCCTTATCAACGACCAAACCGTAGTCACAGAGGCAACCAGCAACCCCGACGGCTCGTGGACACTCATTTTGGCTTCGGAAGAGAGCGCAGTTGTTACCCCCAAGAGCGTGGCTGCTGCCATCGACGCAAATGGTCGCCTCAGTGTCAAAGAGGCCAATGGCGAATACTATTGGGCTATTATGGAGAACGGCAAGGTAACTCCTGTGACCGACAATGGTGGTAATATGGTGGCTGTTGCCGGCAACACCCCCGAGTTCCGCATCAATAGTAGCAACAAATTGGAGTTCTCGGTGGGTGACTCAAATTGGTTCCCCGTACCTTCGGCCGTAGATAGCTCCAAACTCTCCTATTTCACCCACATTGTCACAGATGTTGAGGACACCAAAGATGCAGTGCTTGTTAGCCTTGCAAGTGGCGATACCATCATCGTCAAGAAGGCCCAGAGCGCAGACTTTGGCGTAAAGGCGGGCAAAACATACTTCAAGGCAGGCGAGAGCATTGCCATTGGCCTTATTGTTGAGAATGTCAGCGAGTTGGTGGTACTGAGCACACCCAAAGGCTGGAATGCCGTTATTGAGGACAAGGTGATTACCATCACCGCTCCCTCGGCCAACAAACTCACCTCGGGCGAGGCCGACTTGGAGGGTGTTGTTACCATTCAGGCAACCGACAGCGAGGGTAATAATTTAGTGGGCAAAATCGCAGTATCCGCCTCGGAGCAGACCCTTAAAATCACCATCAAGGACGAGAATATCACCATTGAGCATAGCTACAAGGATGCCGAGGGCAACACCATACCTTTCTATTATGGTATGACTCTTCGCTCGGAATTTTCGACCGACGCAGTGGCAGAAATGTGCAGCAGCAAGGAGCAGGGCGGCTACTGCCAGAGCAACGAGAGCAGCGTGAGCGTTAGCGCAACAGAGCTCTACAACCAGATTTACAACAACTCCAAAATTCCTGCCGGCAACGACTATGTAGTTTGGGCTATCGTTGACAACACCACCCTCTCGGGCGACGATGTTGTCTACACCCTCTACGCTCCCAAGTTCGTAGCTATGAACACCCTTAAAGTTGCCTTCAACGAGATTGAGATTAGCGTTAGGGCCGGGGGTTACGATTCCTATCAGGTTGGTTTGATTGAAGCTTCAAGCGAGGCGTCTGCCTTAGAGTCACTCCAATCCAACCTCGACTATTTCAATAGGGGTTGGGGTGACCTTGGTACTACCATCGACAACCTCGACTATGTTGGCAGCATCTCGAAGTTCTATGCCAACTACGAAATGAGTGTTGCCCCCAATTCGGGTTATATGGCATTTGTATTGCCTATGACCAAGGGGCGCGATGTGGCCGACTACAAGTTGGACGACATTGAGTACCTGTTTGTTAAATCTGCAAATCTTGCCGAGGGTGGTCAGAGTGTTGTTTCGGCTACGGCCAACGCAACATTAAACTCCATTGAGGCTACCGTTAGTGCAAGCGTAGGCACCTCTATGATTTACTACTACTTCTTCCGCAATGGATCCGAAAGCAACTACTCGACCGACGCAGATATCATCAACTATATGATGCAGATGTGTCCTGACTATGGCTCGATTATCTATGGCGAGAGCGGCACCGTTTCGGCTCAAAGCCTGGCAAGTGGCGCGAGTGTTACACTTTGCGCATTTGCCGTTGATAAGAGTGGTAAGTATGGCGAGTTGTACCGCGAGCAGTTTACCACCAAAGAGCTTTCGTTCAACGACTCGATGGTAATCACCATCGACGAGAGTGCATCGCGAGCCAGCATTAACTCCGTCAGTGTTAAATTCGATGTTACGGGTGGTACCCCCGCAAAATACATCTACGCCGCCGTTAGCGTTGACAGCTGGATGTATGGTGATTTGAGCGAGGCTTCTTCCGCAGCCAACTATTTGGTTCTCAATACCGATAGTTATGGTGTATGGATCTGCGAGGCAAGTGAGGTTGTAAACAACACTCTTACTGTTGGCGAGTTGGAGACCGGCGTGGAGCATATATTCGCAATGATTGCAGTGGATGCCGATGGAGCACCTTCGCAGGCTGCATTGTTTAGCTTCACCCCCAACATTCCCACCTACTCCATCGTTCGTAACAGCGATGCAAGGTGGGCCGCAACCAAACCATCCTACACCATCGACAGGATGTACGATGCAGACTATGGAACAATGACTTACAGCTTTACCGTAACTCCTTCGGAGGGCTCCATTTTGTGCTGGGCAGCTCTTGCCGACACAGAGTATATCCCCGTAGGTCAGGCTGCCAAGGTGGGTATTGACAAGATGTTGCTTGCAACTGCCAACGATTTGATGTATGGTGGTAGTGTGGAGTTCGATGGCGAGTACACAAGCCCATACATTCCAAGTTATAGTAGCAATGTATATTTCCACCTCATTTGGATGGATGCCGACGGCAACATCTATCAGGCTGCCGAGGAGCGTGCTCTGCCCACTCTCGTACAACAGAGCGACGCAAGGTGGAGCGCCACTCAGCCCACCATCACTTGCACTGCCGACACCGATGCTAAGAGCGTAGCATTTACGGTAACTCCCGGCGAGAACACCAAGAAGATGTGGGTATACTTCTACCCCGAGACCAACTACTACGAGGCCGAGGTCTTTACCAACTCGATTATGAACGGTATGCCTGGCGCAGTTGAGTGCACCGAGGAGTACTCCACAACCGTAAGCGTAGGTGCGGGAGCCAGCGATGCCGCAATCTATGTTGCGTGGGAGGACAATGATGGTAACCTCTATATGTACAAGAGCCAAAAGTGCTTTTAGGTAACCTGCAAGCGGCAACCGTTTGCACAAAAGAAGAGGTGGTCGGAATGTTTCCGACCACCTCTTCTTTTGCGATATAATAACAATGATTATAAAATCTCCTCGGTAGCCTCCAAAAGGCCCTCATACATTGTGGGATGAGAGTGTACGGTCGAGGCTATTTGGCGTGCGGTAATGCCGAGTCGTTTGGCCATAGCGGGCTCACCGAGCATCTCCGTAACGCTGGCACCAATGATGTGTGCGCCAAGCAGCGTTTCGCTCTTTGCGTCATAAATAAGTTTCACAAAGCCGTCCCTATCGCCTGCGGCAGTAGCCTTGCCCGAAGCCATAAACTGATATTTGCCAACTTTGATTTCGTAACCCTGCTCCAAGGCCTGTTTTTCGGTCAGTCCGACCATAGCGACCTCGGGAGTCGTGTAGACACACGAGGGAATGGTTGTGTAGTCGATGGGGGTGGGTTTCTCGCCACATATCGCCTCCACACACACACTTGCCTCTGCCGAAGCGACATGAGCCAATGCGGGAGTTGCAACAATGTCGCCTATGGCGTAGATACCCTCCACCGAGGTGCGGAAGTAGTCGTCCACAACAACCTTGTCGCGTTCGACCTTCACGCCCAACTCCTCCAAACCAAGACCTTCGATGTTGGACTTCACGCCCACAGCCGAGAGAACAACATCGGCACGGAGTGTTTCGGCTCCCTTTTTGCCCTCGATGTCAACCTCGCAACCATCGTCGGTAACCCTCACAGCCTTCACACCCGTTGCAGTCAGCACCGTAGCTTTCATCTTACGGAACGAGCGCTCCAAAGTACGGCTCACCTCTTCGTCGGCAAGTGGCAACATCTGGGGCAAGTACTCCACAACGGTAACTTTCACACCCAAGGCAGCATATACCCACGCAAACTCGCAACCAATAGCACCCGAGCCCACAATAATCATACTCTCGGGAAGCTCCGAAAGCGTCAGAGCCTCTTTGGAGGAGATGATGCGTTTACCATCTACGGGCATAATTGGAATCTCGCGAGGGCGCGAGCCTGTTGCAAGGATGATGTGGTCGGCCTCGATGCTCTCCACCGAGCCGTCGGCCTTAGCGACCTCCACCACTCCCTTTGCGGCAATCCTGCCATTGCCCTCATAGACCGCAACACCTGCTTTCTTAAAGAGGAACGCCACGCCTTTGTTCATCTGCTCGGCTACACCCCTACTGCGGGCAACAATCTTGTCGAGCGAAGGGCGAACGGTGCCCTCAAAATCGATACCGTATGCCGCGGCCGACTCAAAGTAGTGATACACCTGTGCACTTTTGAGCATCGCCTTGGTGGGAATACATCCCCAGTTGACGCAAACGCCACCAAGCTCGGCACGCTCAACAACAGCAACACTCATACCCTTGCGGGCTGCTTTCAATGCGGCAACATGTCCACCGGGACCGCTACCTATAACTATAATATCGTATTTCATACTCTTTGGTTGTTTTTGGGTTGAGAGATTATTTAACCTCCAACACGGGGTTGTCGTTTGCAATAGCACGCAAGAACTTCTCGCTATAACCGGGTTGGTCGGGGAAGGCGGGCTGTGCGGGGCTGTGACCATTGGTCAGGAAATTACCCTCGGCGTCCTGTTTTTTGATATTACCGTCGATGTATTTAACCATCAGATAGTCATCCAAGTTGCTCCACTTTGCCAACAAAGCCTGAGCAGTATCAACCGAGTAGCGGGTTACGGCTGCTTTGGCCTCATCGGTGTTGCCAATAGCCGCAAACTCGGCATCCTTAGCGGCCACCTCGGCGAGTTTCTCGTTCTCCCACTCGTCGATAACTTTGCGCACCTCGGCACCAATGTAGTCATAGCGCAGATATGCAAACTGTGCGATACGGTTGGTAATCCAGAACATAGCCTTATCCGAGTAAGTCAGAATGTTGGCCGTATTCTCCGAGAGGCACTCGGGCACCTCGGTAGAGCCACAATAGATAGGCGTCAGGGGCGAGGTTGCAGCATCGTCGGTACCAAACCAGATAACGCCACCCACGGGATCGGGGAGCTGGGGACGAGCCTGAGCCACAAACCAGAAACCTGTCTGCTGAGTGGCGATAGCCCTCTCCTGAACATACTCCTTGCCATCTACCTCAAAGCCCATAGGACGCCAGCGGTAGGGCACCTTGCTACCACCTGCACCAATGTCGGTGGTCATATCCATCTTGGTGCCCTCGTAGTGGTCGCGCATCATATCAAAGACATCTTTGGGCGAGAGTTTGCGATTGGGCTTAACCCACAAAGGCATACGGTTTGCAGGATTGTGACCAAGAGCGTAGTCCTCGTAAGCCTCCATACCGTCGGCAAACTGGCGGAAGAAACTCCACACCCTTGCCTCGCAACCACGCATTGCGCTGAAATCCAGAGGTGCATAGGTGTCGCTGAAACTAAACTCCTCGTCCGAGCCCTCGTAGTAACCCATCTGGCGTGCAAACGAGATTACATCGGGAGCATAGAGGCAGTTCTCGGGATCGTTCTTGGGGAAGGTTGTGATGCGTGCGTGGTTGGCGTGAGCCGAGATGTAGCCATCGGGGATGCGGCGTGCAACCCACACAATACCCTTATTATTGGGGCCCTTGCCAATAAGCTCCATAATCCACACCTCCTCTTTATCGGCAATCGTAAAGCTCTCGCCACTCGAAGCGTAGCCGTGGGTATTGGCGAGGTCGACAATGCACTCGATAGCCTCGCGTGCGGTCTTGGCCCTCTGCAAGGTGATATAGATGAGCGAGCCGTAGTCCATACGACCTGCGGGGTCCTCCAACTCCGAGCGACCGCCATAGGTTGTCTCGCCAATGATGAGCTGGTGCTCGTTCATATTGCCGATTGTCGAGTAGGTGGAGCGCACCTGAGGAATCTCGCCCAAGTAGCGGCTTGTATCCCACTCATACACCTTCAACATCTCACCCTTTGCCCACTTGGCGGCAGGAGTGTGGTAGAGAGCACCGTAGAGTTGGTGCGAGTCGGCTGCATAGGAGACCATATTGGAGCCATCGGTCGAGGCTCCTCGTGTTACGATAAGGTTTGTACAAGCCAATGCACTGCCCCAAGCCACAATGGAGGCAAGTGCGGTTAGTAATGCTTTTTTATTCATCTTTATTAGTTTTAGTTAATTAGTTTCGCTCGAAGAAACAAATATAGAAAATAAACCTTAAATTTGCCAAACAAACAGAGCACAAAATGTCTATACGCACACAAATAACCGATTTACACGCCACCCTTCCCGAGGGTGTGACGCTTGTTGCAGTGTCGAAATTTCACCCCATCGAGGCTCTCCGCGAGGCTTACGACGCAGGACAACGCATTTTTGGCGAGAGCCGCCCACAGGAGATGTGCGCCAAACAGCCACTCCTGCCCGCCGATGTGGAGTGGCATATGATTGGCCATCTGCAAACCAACAAGGTAAAGTACATTGCTCCCTTTGTGGCACTCATACACTCGGTGGACTCCGAGAGACTTGTGGCGGAAATTCAACGCCAAGCCGAGCGCTTGGGGAGGGTTATTGATATTCTCTTTGAGGTGCACCTTGCCGAGGATGAGAGCAAGAGTGGCTGGGACGAGAGCGAACTGAGGGCTTTTGTCGCCTCGGGCAAGCTTGCCGAGTACCCCAATGTGAGGGTGAGGGGTGTGATGACCATCGGCACACTAACGGATGATATAGAACTCAACAAGAGCGAGTTCCGCGCCCTGAGAACACTCTTCGAGGAGTTGCGCCCACAGTTTAGCGAGGCTTTCGACACCGTTTCGATGGGTATGACCTCCGACTACCGCGAGGCTATCGAGTGCGGCAGTACAATGGTGCGCATCGGCTCCAAAATCTTCGGCGAAAGGCAATATTAGCCCCAAGTCAACCCACCCAGAAACAACAAAACACAAAAACGGGCGCGAAACTTCTTTCCGCGCCCGAATTTTGTTTAACTAGGAGGTCTAAGAGGTCTAAGCATTCTATGAGCCCTAGACACCCTAAACACCCTAAACACCCTAAACACCCTAGTCTTCCCAACCCTCCTATAAATCGCGGGTATTAAAAAAGATACCCGTGAACGAGGGGGGCAAGAGTGACAAGAGTGACGGGAGAAACAGGAGTGACAAGAAAAACAGGGGAAACAAGAATCCTGTCTTTCCTGTTTTCCCTGTTCTTCCTGTCTTTCCTGTCTTTCCTCTCGGGCGCCCCGCGCCCGCAGTCGGTAGACAGTGGGCGGTTGGTATCTACCTTGCTGTTATTTATTGGGCGACTTGGTCGCCCATTTTCTTTGCCACTTTTGGTGGCAAAAGTGGCGCAAAAGCCACGCACCACATCTCTGGCGGAGTCGAGAGTCGCAAAGCCTAAAACGAATGCTACGCAGGCAAAGCGTTTGCCGTCTTCGTTTTTTCACGGCTTTGCAACTCTCGCCAGCCGCGACCAACGAGTCGGTCGCTTCCCCGCCGACGATGCGAAGTGCGGGTTTTAGGTGCGCCCTTGGGGCGCGGGTATTAAAAAAGATACCCGTGAACAAAAGGCGACAAACTCCTTTTGAATTTAGAAAGTAATGGCAAGTGTCATGCCGGGAGCAACTCCTAAACCACTCTGCGAGAATGCTGGATTGAGCGAGGGATACAAATCAATCGAAATATCCGAATACTGCGAGCGCAAATCGGTTTCGTACATATTCTTTACTTTGGCGACGCGAGTGGCATCAACAATAGACCAAATACCCAAACCCAAATTAGCACACGAACAAAGCAGATATGTCATACCGCTTTCATCGGAATACAAAGAGGATAAACCAACAGTACTAATCAGAATATTGGCGCACAAGAAACCAACACCCCTAAGCCCCTCTCCTGCACACATCTGACCAAGACCAGTGATAAAGAAGGACGCAAAACCACACCAGAAGGGACTATACCTCTCATATCCGCCCTGCCAATCACGGAAGTCATAAATTTCTTTCAACTCATTGTATTTCATTCCCGAGCTAACAAGGTTTGCGCCACCGTAATCGGGTGCATACATATTATTCCTCTTAGGGGCTGTCTGCGCCTGACTAAACACCTCATTACGTCCCGAAGCGTAGCGAATAATGAGAATCTCCGACTTGGGCATTGTATAAATCACGCCATTGGGCTCACTAAACAGAACATATTTCACATCTTCGGTATTAATCTCTTTTACGATCACTTGTACATCTTCGCCACTCTTTTTAGTCAAAATATCCTGTGCATTCATTGTCATTGAGCCCGCAATAAGAGCCATCGCCCAAAGTAAAATTTTCTTCATTTTTTAGTTTATTATTTGTATTACCCCTACTCTATTGTGGATTTTCGGGTTGTTCCATTTGTACCATCTCAAACAAATTGTTACGCACAAAAAAAGCGCGGGACAAAACTCCTTTTATCTGCTTCTGAGGTCTTCGACTACCTTGCACCAAATAAACGAGTAAAGCCCACGCCGTATATAGCGTGAGCGTCATCGCTTTACTCTTGGTGCTTAATTGAAAGTGTCGAAGTTTCAGAAGCCAGAATAAAAGCCAAAACGCTTTTCCAAATATGTCTAAAATGTGCGTATCAAAACTATACGCTATGCTCCATAGGCAAAAAATTAGTTATTTACACAAAGGTATATAAAGTTTTTCTCAATCAATCAGTTTACTATAAAAATAATCCAACAAATATATAGAGCCAATGCGCTACGATGGCGGCAACAATACCGCCAATGGTGTGGGCGCCAATGGCTTTGGAGGTGAGGCTGCGGTAGCCGAGGGTGTCGAGCATTGCGGTGTGGGTGCTCAGGTAGCCACTCCAACACATACCGATAGCCGTAAACACAGCAATGGCGTTGCCATCAACCCAGCCGGCCTCAATGAAGTTGGGAATCAGGCCCAAAGCCGCACCCACAGCACCAAGTGCCGTGATGGGGAATGCCACCAAGTGGGGATCGGTAAAGCCAAAGAGCCACTCGAAGAGGAAGTTTACCTTACCTGCCAACCAAGGCAGCAGCTCCGTACCCTCGTAGGCGGCACCCGTATATGCTCCCGAAGCCGAAGGACCAAAGGTCAAAATCATCACGAGTGTTGAGATGATAAGCACACCCGGGATAATTGCCAAGCCCACATCCACACCCGTGCGGCCACCGTCGAGTAGCGAGTCGAGGATGCGTTGGAACATAGGTTTTTTGTACTCCAATTCTTCCTCTTTCTTCTCCTCCTGCAAGACCACTGCGGGCTCGTACTTATAGTGAGGATATGCCTTTATAACAGAGCGTTGCATAATGCGTGTCGATACCAAGCAACCCACCATTGCACCCACAAAACCAACCATAGGCTCCACAAAGAAGCCCTGACCAATCATAAAGACCATAACAAGCAAGCCCATACCGAAAGCGGTGCCGAAGTTTGTGAGCGAGATGTATTGGTATTTTTTGAAATATGATGCAAAGCGCCTATCCTGTGCCAGAGAGATGATGGCGGGGTTATCCGAGAGGAAAGTCACTACCGCACCGAGCGACGCCACACCCGGAAGATTAAAGAGTGGTTTCATCAGCGGTCGGAGAAGCTTCTCGAAGAGCCTCACAACGCCAAACTCCACAAAAACTTTACCCAATGCTCCTGTAATCACACAGATTGCCATAAGGTAAAAGACCGTATTGAGGAGCAAATCGTGCGCCGTATTCATTACGGTGTTGAGCATATTTGCCGTACCCATCTGCGAGCCGAGATAGCCGAACAACAGAAAAATAACAAGCAGACAAACAACGCCACTCGGCATTCTAAATCCGCGTTTTGGTCGAGAAGTTGCCATATAGATTAGTGTGGGGTTAGAGTTTTTCTACCTGAGGTTGATTTTCCAAGTCAAGCCCGCCTGGAACATAAATTGGTTGTTCTGCAATGCCGCCGTGGAAACCGCCTCGCCAAATGTGTAGCAAGTTGCTGCGTGGAAGCGAACATTCCTTTTTCCGGTGGGGAAATACTCCACACCACCGCCAATGCGCCAAATGTTGGTACCTGGAAGAACGGTAGGCTCGAACATCGCAACACTACCATCGTTAACATCCCAAGAGGCGTGCGTAAAGAGGTTAAGTTTCTCATTCATAGCCCAATTAACATCCACCATGGCCGAAAAGCTCTCGCCCTTTTTCAAATCTTCGAGGTCGTTGCGGTACATCAGATCCCACTCTACGGCCACATTCCCAAAAGATTCCTTGAACCCCAACGCAATATAGCCCGCAAACTTACCGGGAGCGTACTCCAAGAGGTTCATCGAAGAGAGGGTGCTATCATTTATAACCATAAGGTTGTAGGCATAGAGGTTCTGATTATTGAAGTCGTAGGGACTCTGACACACCTGACCAAGCAACTTGGTGTTGCCATACTTATAGGCGGCACTCACACCAAACTGATAGCAAGCAATCTGGTGCCAATACTCCGAGGCAAAATAGATGTCGATAGGTGCGCGGTCATACTCATAACCACCAATTGCCACCACCTGCTTACCGGCCGAAAACTCCCACTTGTCGGTGGAATAATTAAGTGTAGCCCAATCGGTTGCCGCAAAGGGGTTACTCTGCACCTTGTGGGCACGATAGCGAATTGAGTAGGAGAGATTTTCACTAAGCGAGCCATCCATTCTAAAATTGAGGAATTTGCCCTCAAAGCCCGATTGACCTGCAAGATTATTTCCATCCAGATTTTCGTACTGCCAATCGCCACGCACCTCCACATCGAGGCGGCTCAGTTGTGCCGAAAGCGAAGTTGCAAAGAGTGCAACAGCTGCCAAAAGGAGTAGTTTTTTTGTCATATTAGGGTGTTATTGGTTAATAATTTCGGTTTCTAATATACAAAAATAGTGAAATAAATGATATTTCACTATTGCACAGCCACATTTTTACTCCACACGGAGGAGTGTTATGTCAAATATGAGAGTCGAAAATGGTTTAATTACCCCCGCACCCCTTGCACCATAGCCAAGATTGAAGGGGATAACCATCTCCCAGCGTGCCCCCTCGGGCATTTCGCGCAGTGCCGTACGCCACCCCTCAATGAGTCCGCGCAGAGGGAATGTTGCAGGTCGCCCCTTTTCGGTCGCATCGAATGTTTTGCCGTTGATGAGCATACCCTTGTAGTGCACCGTAATGATGCTCTTGGGGGTTGGTTTTGCGCCCTTGCCCTTGGTAATTTCGCGCACCAAAACGCCATTGAACAGACGCCTCACGCCCGCCCTCTGGGCATACTCCTCCAAGAACTCCAAATTGCGCTCCTTGTAGGCGCTATTATTGTTCACAAGAGCCATCTCTATTCCACTTTTTTGAGCCCCATCGAGGAGGCAATTTCTTCCATCAGAGCAAAGGCTGCATCATAGTCGTTGGGAATCTTTCCGTCGAGTATCGAGTCTTTGATAATCGCCTTTATCTCACCAATTTGAGAGCAAGGACTTAAACCATAGGTTTGCATAATGATTTCGCCTGTAATAGGTGGCTGGAAATTGCGTACCCTATCCTTCTCCTCAATCTCTTTCATCTTCACCCTCACGAGTGCAAAGTTGCGCAAATAACGCTGCACCTTGGAGTCAATTCCGGAGGTAATATCCGCCTCGCAAAGAGTCATTAAATCCTCCACATCGTCGCCCGCCTCGAAGAGCAATCGGCGCACAGCCGAATCGGTAACCTCGTCCTCCGAGAGTATAATGGGGCGCAGGTGTAAAAAGACGAGTTTGCGCACATATTTCATCTTCTCATTCAGCGGCAATCGCAGGCGACGGAAGATGTCGGGTATCATCTTACTACCAACAACCTCGTGACCGTGGAACGACCACCCCACCCTACCATCAAACGCCTTAGTGCGAGGTTTGGCAATATCGTGTAACAAGGCAGCCCAGCGAAGCCATAAATTATCGCTCTTCTTGGCAACATTATCGAGCACTTTGAGCGTGTGTACAAAGTTATCCTTGTGGGCCTTACCGCATCGAACCTCCACCCCTTTGAGCGCTTCCAACTCGGGGAAAATGTAGGGAAGAAGCCCCGTAAGGCTCAGAAGTTCAAAACCAATGGATGGTACGGGCGAGGCTACAATTTTGTGCAATTCGGTGGCGATGCGCTCCTGCGATACGATTTTTATGCGCTCGGCATTGCGTGCAATGGCATCGAAAGTCTCGGGCGCAAGGTCAAAGCCAAGCTGGGAGGCAAACCTCACACCCCTAATCATCCTCAGCGGATCATCCGAGAAGGTCACATCGGGATCGGTGGGGGTGCGGATGATGCACGACTCCAAATCCGCCATACCTCCAAAGCTATCCAACAGTTCGCCATAAGTATCGCTATTGAGCGACCACGCAAGGGCATTTATCGTAAAGTCGCGCCGGAGCTGATCGTCCTCAATAGTACCCTCCTCCACAGCGGGTTTGCGCGAATCGGGCGAGTAGGACTCCTTGCGGGCTCCAACAAACTCAATCTCTCGTCCCTCCCTATCGTGCAACATTGCCGTGCCAAAGGTCTTAAACACCGACACCTTGGTTTTCAGCCGCTTACCGAGGGCTTTGGCTACCTCAATACCGCTGCCCACCACCACAACATCAATGTCGGTGGAGGGACGACGAAGGTAGTGGTCGCGAACAAAACCGCCCACAACATAGGCTCTCAGTCCGAGCGATTCGACAATATCGCGTATCTCCTCAAAAATGGGAAGCGAAAGCGGATTACTGTTGGTCATTCTTGTTGGGTTATTTCTTCAACTGTTCGAGATAGCGGTGCACGGTCTCCTCCAAACCGAGGTAGAGTGCATCCGAAATGAGTGCGTGACCAATCGACACCTCGTCGGTCCAGGGGATACGCTCAACAAAATAAGCCAGATTATCGAGATTGAGGTCGTGACCGGCATTGAGTCCCAAGCCACACTCCTTTGCGGCCTCGGCAGCCACAACATAGGGAGCAATGGCAGCCTCGCGGTCGGCATCGTAGCCCGCAGCATAAGCCTCGGTGTACAACTCCACCCTGTCGGCACCACACTCCTTGGCACCTCGCACCATCTCTGCTACGGGGTCCACAAAGACCGAGGTGCGAATACCTTTCGCCTTAAACTCGGCAATCTTCTTGGTCAGGAACTCTCTGTGGGTAATCGTATCCCAGCCCGCATTGGATGTGATGGCATTGGCGGCATCGGGCACAAGCGTAACCTGCGCCGGAACAACCTCCAACACCAAGTCGGTAAACGAGTCGATAGGGTTACCCTCAATATTCAACTCCGTGGTAACCAACTTTTTCAATTCGCGCACATCGTCGTAGCGGATGTGTCGGCCATCAGGGCGAGGATGAACGGTTATTCCCTCACCTCCAAAGCCCTCGATGCGGCGTGCTGCCAGCAGCACATCGGGCATATTTCCACCTCGCGAATTGCGTATTACCGCAATTTTGTTTATATTTACACTCAGTTTTGTCATACAAATTCTGCTTTTAGAGTTAGTTTATAAAGAAGTTTTAGGTATTTTTGCAGGGTGTAAAGTTATCACAAAGTTTTGTGAAATGAAAATAATTTTGTTTTCGCGTCCTTCATCGGGTGCATCCATAGAGCGTTTCGGCGCACTGATTGAGAGTATCGAAAATCGCTCAATAGCCTATGCTGTAAATAGTTCCGCAGCCGATTGGTTTGCCCAAAATGGTGGCACACCAATCGACAAAAGCCTTCAATACGACACAATGGACGAAGTACTTTCGCCCGAGGCGATAGTAATCTCCTATGGTGGCGACGGCACGCTGCTCAGTGCGGTGCGTCTGTTGGGCGGCAAAAACACCCCCATTTTGGCGATAAATTCGGGTAGATTGGGTTTCCTTGCAACCGTCTCGCAAGAGGAGGCCGTGGAGGCTCTCGATGCGCTTTTGGAGGGCAAGTTCACAACCGAGCGACGCACCCTTTTGCAAGTTGAAGGAGATATTGAGAATGAGATTGCTTTTCCGCTTGCTTTCAATGAGTTCTCCGTACAACGCCGACATATGGGAATGATTGGTACGAGGGTGGAGATAGATGGCCGAATTGTGGCCAATTATTGGAGCGACGGAGTAATCGTTGCCACCCCCACAGGCTCCACCGCCTACTCGCTCAGCGCAGGAGGTCCCATCCTTGCCCCCGAGTGCCACTGTATGGTACTCACACCCATCGCCCCGCACAACCTCACGATGCGCCCTCTTGTGGTGCCCGACGATTGCACCATAAGACTCACTATCGACACTCGTGACCCACAAGCGGTGGCAGCCATAGACAACGAGAATTTCACTATCCACAACAACTCATCATTCACAATTACTCGCGCCAAAGAGGAAGTTTTTTTGATTAAACTGCAAAATATATCTTTCTATGATGCGTTAAAGAATAAAATGATGTGGGGCCTTGATGGCAGAGAGTCAAAATTTTAGCCATTCCACCGCCACATTCGCACCCAAAACACAAGTTCAAACCTATTGTAAAAAAGAGAACTATGTGTTATATTTGCGCGTTTAATTAAGAGAGTAATGGCAAACAAGAATAGCGAACACAAAATTCCCACCCATGTTGCAATCATTATGGACGGCAACGGCAGGTGGGCACAGCAGCGCGGTTTGGAGCGCCCCGAAGGCCACATTGCCGGTGTGGAGGCCGTACGCCGTGCGCTCAAAACAGCCGTAAGCGAGGGTGTTAAGTATCTGACACTCTATACCTTTTCAACCGAGAATTGGGGCCGTCCCCAAGAGGAGGTCAATGCCATTATGGAGCTCTTTTGCAAGAGCGTTGTTGCCGAGACTCCCGAACTCAAAGCACAAGGCGTCAGGGCAAGGATTATGGGCGACAGGAGTTTCCTCTCCGAAAAGGTCAATCACTATATCGACCGCATCGAAAGCGACACAGCCGCAGGAGAGCGCATCACGCTGATTTTTGCAATGAATTACAGTTCGCGTCACGAGCTGACCGAGACATTCAAGAGTTTGGCCCACCAGATTTCCACCGGAGAGTTGAGTGCGGAGGAGATTAATGCCGACCTTATTTCTCGCTCGCTCTACTCGGCAGAGTATCCCGATCCCGACCTTGTGATTCGCACAGGTGGCGAGTATCGCCTGAGCAACTTCCTCTTGTGGCAGTCGGCATACAGCGAACTCTACTTCACTCCTATTTTATGGCCCGATTTCGACCACGAAGCGTTCCACGCAGCCATTGAGGCCTACGGCGCTCGCAATCGTCGTTTCGGACTTGTTGAACCCACAGAATAATCCCGCTCACACCAAGAGAAAAAGAGAATACACACAAAATACGATGTTTAGAAAATTCCCCATACTCATTGCACTGCTTACGCTCTCTGCCTCACTTTGGGCGCAGACCAACCCTGCCATTGTGGCAATTGACGAGCCCGAGCCTAAGACAGACTCCATAAGCGTAGACCTAAACTCCCCACTTGCCGACTATTCGGCACCCAAGCGCTATACGATTCGCAAAATCACGGCCGAGGGCATCAAATTCCTCGATCCACAGTTGCAAATCAACTCTTCGGGCTTGGCAGAGGGCGAGCAGATTACCATTCCCGGCAGGGAGATTTCGGATGCAATCTCGAAACTTTGGTCGAAGCAGTACTTCTCGGATGTGCAGATTTTTGCCACTCCTGTGGGCGACAGTGTCGATTTGAACATTGTTCTCTCGGAGCGTCCACGCATTTTCCGCTGGCTCTTTGAAGGCATCAGCAAAAGTGCCTCGACAACCCTCACCGATGAGCTCAAACTCAAACGCGGAGCCGAGACACTGAGCGACTACAACATCGAGAAGCGCATCAACCAGATCAAAGAGCACTATATCCACAAAGGTTGGAGGAATGTGGAAGTAACACCCCGCATCGAAAACGACAGCGTTATCCGCAACGCCGTAAATGTAACCTTTGTCGTTAATAAAAACGAGAAAGTGCGTATTGGCGAGATTAACTTCGAGGGCAACGAGGTGTTTACCGACAAACAGCTCCGCAAGGTTATGAAGAAAATCCACCAGAAGAGTATCAACATCTTCCACAACACCAAATTGCGCGAAGATGAACTCAAAGAGGATTTTGACAATATCATAGACTTCTACAACTCGAAAGGCTATCGTAATGCAATGATTGTCAGCGACTCGGTGTATGTAATCAATCCCGAACGCATCGGTCTGACCATCACAATTAACGAGGGTAACCAATACCACTATCGCGACATTAAGTGGGTGGGTAACAGCAAATACTCCACCGAACATCTCAACAACATCCTCGGACTCAAAAAGGGCGATACATACGACAAAAAGACTCTCAACGAGCGTCTGGGCGTGGGCAAGGAGGATGACCCGGAGGATGTTTCGACCGTAAATGCTCTCTATCAGAACGAGGGTTATCTGGCATCGCAAATCTCGCCCACCGAGATTATCATAGGCTCGGATAGTATCGACTTGGAAATCAAGATTTTCGAGGGCCAGCAGTACCGTTTCAACAATGTGGGCATTACGGGTAACAATAAGGTAAATGACGAGGTTATCCGTAGGGAGATTTATACTCGCCCCGGAGAACTCTACAACCGCGCCCTGCTGATGCAGACTATGCGCCAACTCGCCGCAATGGGACACTTCGACGAGACAATGATTCGCCCCGACATCCGCCCCGTTATGGGCTCCAACAACGCTGTGGATGTGAATTGGCAGCTGAGCGAAAAAGCCTCCGATAAGTTTGAGATTAGCGGTGGTTGGGGTGCCGGTATGTTCGTAGGCTCACTTGGTGTGGTCTTTACGAATATGAGTATGCGCAACTTCTTCAACAAAGATGCTTGGCGTCCCTATCCTCAGGGCGACAACCAGCAACTCTCCATTCGCGGACAGACCAACGGTACATATTACAGTTCTATTTCGGCAAGCTTCACGGAGCCTTGGCTTGGTGGCAAAAAGCCCAACTCGCTGACCGTCGGTGCCTATTGGTCGGAGCAGACCACCAACTACTACTCGGCCTACACGGGTTTGGTCGATAACGGTCAGTTCTTCCGCGCAATGGGTGCAAGTGTGGGCTTGGGACGCAGACTCTCGTGGCCCGACCAATACTTCACAATCTACAACGAGATTGGCTATCAGGCATACGAAATGAACGATTGGGATTACTTCCTGATTAACAACGGTAGGGCTAATATCTTCACCTTCCGCACCCTCATTTCGCGCAACTCGGCCGACTCGCCCATCTATCCTCGCAGGGGCTCGGAGTTCACATTCTCACTCACTCTGACACCACCATATTCGCTCTTTACACCCGACAAGGACTACTCGTCGATGAGCGACAGCGAGAAGTACAAATGGATTGAGTACCACAAATGGTTGCTCAGCTACAAATGGTACTACCCCCTCACAAATGATGGCAAACTTGTTGTAATGACAAGGGCTGAGATGGGCTATTTGGGCAACTATACTCCCGAGAAACAATCTCCTTTTGAGGGATTTGATATTGGTGGTGACGGTATGTCGGGATATAATGTCTATGGTGTGGATATTATTTCGTTGCGTGGTTACGAGGACGGAACCCTTACCCCCAGCAACACAAACTACACCTACGCCAATGTTTACAGCAAATACACTGCCGAGTTGCGCTACCCCATTATTATGGAGCCTCAGTCGCAGATTTATGCACTGATGTTTGCCGAGGCGGGTAACGGTTGGCTCTCGTGGAGGGACTTCAACCCCTTCGAGCTCAAACGCTCGATGGGTGTTGGTTTGAGGATTTACCTGCCCGTATTCGGTCTGCTGGGTATCGACTGGGGCTATGGCTTCGACAAGGCCTACAACTCCTCGACTATCAGTGGTAGTCAATTCCACTTCGTAATCGGACAACAATTTTAACTAACTTAAAAGACAAGATACTACTATGAAAAAGAGCATTATTCTTGGTGTAATTGCATCGCTTTTCACACTCGGCGCATCGGCGCAAAACTATGCAGTAGTTAATACCCAGAAGGTATATCAATCCATTAAGGCCTACGGCGAGGCTGTGGAGGAGATTGACTCTCTTGCAACCTCCTATCAGGAGAATATCGACGAGGCTTTTGCCAAAGTTGAGGAGATGTACCAGAACTATATGATTGCCAAGGCGAGCCTCTCGTATGAGGAGCAGCAGGCCGAGGAGCAGAACATCATCGCCAACGAGCAGAAAATCACCAACTACCAGCAGAATGTTTTTGGTACGGACGGTGTGCTGACCAAAAAGCAGGAGGAGATGCTCAAACCCTTCCACGAGAAGGTTGCAAAGAGCATTCGCGACTATGCGGAGGCCAACGGCTACCAGATGGTAATCGACATTGCGACCACCGCCCTGCCCTACTACTCGCCCGCGATTGACATTACGGAACAAATTATAAAAATCGTTAATCAATAAAAACACAACAATCACTTATGAAATTTATGATGAAACTTTCGCTTGCAGTGGTAGCACTCTTGGCTGCCACCACCGTAGGCAACGCACAGCCCAAATTTGGTTATGTGAACTCGCAGGAGATTATCTTCTCAATGCCCGACATTGCCGATGTTCAGGCAAAACTCGAAAAGTTGCAGAAAGACATTGAGGAGCAGTTGGAGATTATCCAGGTGGAGTACAACAACCTTCTTGTTGAGTATCAGAAAAATGCCAGCAGCTACTCAGATTCTATCCGCCAGACCAAAGAGCAGCAGCTTATGAGCCTCCAACAGCGCTACGAGGAGTTGGGCAAGGCTGGTTCGCAGGATATGCAGAACGAGCAGGCTAAACTTATGCAGCCCGTAATCGAGAAGGCTCGTGCCGCTATTGATAAGGTAGGTGCCGAGGGTGGTTATATCGCCATTTTCGATATGGCTGCCGGCTCGCTCGCTTACTTCGACAAGGCTCAGATGGTAGACATTGCTCCTATTGTTAAGATGGAGTTGGGTATTCCCGAGAATGCTGTTCCCGCCGAGGTTCCCGCACAGTAATCTACGCTTACAGCACAATACACCAGAGAGGGTTGGCCGCAAAAGTTGGTCAACCCTCTCTGTTTGGCATAGGGTTTGATTTTTGAGCGCAAAAGTCGAGCACTATGTCAAACAAACACCTTATTATTATATTGGCACTTCTGGCCCCACTCTGCTTATTGGGGCAGACCCCACCCACACCTCTGTCGTTGGAGGAGGCTTTGGGTATGGCGCGAGAGCAGAACCTATCACTTGCCATTGCTCGCGAGGGTATCGCCACTGCCAAGGCCGAGAGTCACGAACTCAACTCTTTGTGGTTCCCCTCGCTGAGTATTTCGGGCGAATATACCCACTCGCTTACAGAGATTGCGGCCGTTACGACAGTTGGAGAAATTGGGAGTGAACTGCTCGGCAACCTTGCGCCCATCGCAAGTGCTGTTCCTGCAATTGAGGCTATTTTGGAGGATATTGGCAAGAGCCAACTGCGCCTGCCAATAGTACCGCGCAACACTGCCGAAGTGGGTGCAGAGTTGATGTGGGTGGTTTTTAGTGGAGGTCGCAGGGTGGCAGCATCGCGCATTTCGGACAAAGTGGTTGCGTTGGCACACGAACAATACTGCGCAACCGAAAATGGGGTTTTGACGGCAGTTGCCGAGGCATATTGGGGTTTGGCTCTTTCGGAACAGCTAACCGAGGTAAGGCGTAGTGCCCATTGGCTCTACGGCGAACATCTGCGTCAGGCTCGAAGGCTCGAAGAGGAGGGAATGATAACCCAAGCCGAAAGACTCGTTGCAGAGGTCGCCTACAAGCAGAGCTCCACGCTTCTCTCTGCCGCCGAACGCGACCAAAGGGTTACCTGCAAGGCCCTCGCCACGCTTCTTGGTGTGGACTCACTTGCAATCTCCCCCACCACACCTCTTGCCATTCCCCCAACAATCCCATCGCGAGAGTATTTTACCGAACAACTCTCCTCCTCTCCGACAATGATGGCTCTGAGGAGTGGCGAGGAGATTACCGCTCTCACTCTTAGTGCCGAGCGTAGTCGCTACCTGCCCACCATAGCCCTCGTGGGACACCAGCAACTGTGGTCGTCGGGCTTGGACAAGAATATCTTTCCACGCACAATAGTGGGTGTTGGACTATCGTGGACACTCTTCGACGGACTCTCTCGCGAGGGCGCCATTGCACGCTCCCAATCGGCACTACGCACCGCTCAGACCTCGCGCGAAAAGAGCCTACGCGAACTACAAACTGCCATCGACAAATACTACGCAATACTCACAAACGCTCTGTCGGAGTATCGTGCACAACAAACCACCCTCGCCCTTGCCCAAGAGCTCCATAGAGTGCAGTTGAGAGCCTTTGCAGAGGGTATGGCTACCTCGTCGGATGTGGTGGATGCAGCTCAAAGGCTCTCGGAGGTGCGTCTTTCACATCTCGCATTGCTCTACACCGTCGATACTTCGCTCGCCACACTGCTAATGCTGGTCGGCAAGGCCGATAGCCTAACAACCTATTTTACACCCCAATAGTTATGAAACACAGGTCACTTTACATCGTTTTCTTGGTAGTTGTACTTGCAATTGCAACCCTTTCGGTTGTCGGTATCCTCACCTCGCGCCACACACTCCCTCCCCTACAAGGCACCATAGAGGCTCCCGAGGTGCGCATCTCGGGTAAGCTTGCAGGGCGAGTGGGCAAGATATATGTGCGCGAGGGCGACAGGGTTATGGCCGGTGACACACTCATAGCCATCCATTCGCCCGAAACCGAGGCTCTACACTCGCAAGCTCTTGCGATAGAGAATGCTGCCATTGCCCAAAGCGACAAGGTTGACGAGGGAACTCGTAGCGAAGTTGTGGCCTCGGCAAAGCAGATTTGGCAAGGAGCCAAGGCTCAGCGTTCGCTTGCCGAAAAGACCTACCAAAGAGTTGTTCGCCTATGGCAAGACAGCGTTGTATCGCTCCAACGCAAAGAGGAGGCCGAAGCGCTCTACCTCTCGGCCAAGGCTGCGGAGAGAGCCGCCCACGAGCAATATCTTCTTGCACGCAAAGGTGCCCAGAGGCAAGATAAAGAGAGTGCACGCTATATGGCCGAGGCGGCAGCAGGAGGTGTCGGAGAGGTGGAGGCTCTGCTTAATGATGCTCACCTAACCTCTCCCTCCGAGGGTGTGGTGGCCAACATCTACCCCACCGAGGGCGAGTTGGTCGGAGTGGGTACTCCTCTGCTCTCGATTGTGGAACTCGAAGCGCCCTATGCGGTCTTCAATGTGCGCGAAGATATGATGCCCCACTTCTGGCTTGGGCGTACCATAAAGGGCGATGTTCCCGCCATCGCAACCACCGCCATTGAGTGGGAGGTGGTCTATATCGCACCTCTGGGCGACTATGCCACTTGGCACACCACCCACCTTGCAGGAGGTTACGATATGCGCACCTTCGAGATCCACGCCCGCCCCGTGGGGGCTATCGAGGGGCTTTATCCGGGCATGAGCGTTTTGGTAACGATGGAAAACATTGAGCGATGAAAGCCTTGTGGAGAGTCGCGTGGAGAGAGGTGGGTATCATCGCCCGCCGTCCACTACTATGGATAGCAACCATAGCCATACCGCTATTTTCGGCACTTTTCATGACCACCGTTTTCGGCAGCGGTGCGATGCGTAATATACCCATTGGTGTTGTGGATGAGGATTTTACAACCCTTTCGCGCGAGATTATCCGCACCATAGACTCCTCGCCCACACTCTGTGTTACACACCACTATACATCTTCCACCGAAGCCCTCGCAGCCATTCATGAGCGGGATATTTACGGCTATGTGGTTCTTCCTCACAATCTCGCACGCGATATGGTTCGTGGCTCACAGGCCACGATTCCCTATTACTACCACTACGCCTTTATGAGCATAGGCGCTCAGGTGGAGTCCACACTCCGTACTCTACTGACTATGGCAAGCCTCGAACCAATGGTGATTGTAGCACGCGAAGAGGGAGTATCGGAGAGTCAGATGCAGAGCTTCTTGGAGCCACTCAGCAGCGATACGCACCCTTTGGGTAACCCCTCGCTCGACTATCGCACATATCTCTCCGAGCCATTCTTTTTCGTTATGTTTCAAATAGTCATACTCATCACAACGGTATATATTCTCGGCTCCGAGAGGGCTCACGGCAAGGAGTGGCTCGACACCGCCGAGGGTAATATTCTCATAGCCCTTGTCGGCAAACTCGCACCCTACGCTTTGGCATTTATGGCAAGCGGTTTGGCGGCACTCTATATATTATATGGTATCTCCCCCGCGTGGGCATACGGCTCACTGTGGGGGTTGGTGGGCGCAATGGTAGGATTGGTGGTGGCGAGCCTGTCGCTGGCACTCTTTCTCTATTCACTTTTTCCCTCTATGGCGCTTATTCTCAGTGCCGTTTCCATAATTGGCTCTCTGGGGGCGACACTATCGGGAGTAACTTTTCCTATTGCCTCGATGTATCCCCTATTTCACTATTTAGCACTCGCTCTCCCCATTCGCCACTTCACACTCATTGTGCAGAACCAACTCTACACCGAGGGGGGCTACGAGGCGGTGTGGTGGCATGCCGTAGCACTCGGAATGTTCTGCCTGCTACCTCTACTTACCGCCACACGCCTACGCAATGCTATAACATCGGGAAACTATGAGAAATTTGCATAATACTCTGCGTTTGTTCTCTATTGCGCTCCGCAAGGAGTTGTGGGACATTGCAACCTCGACATCGTCTGTAATGCTCATCGTTGGCGGTATGGTTGCCTATGGAGTGTTGTACAATATGCTCTATCGGCCTAACATAGTCCGCGAAGCACCTATTGTGGTGGTGGACAACTCCCACAGCCACCTCTCGCGCCACCTTGTGAGCCTTGTAGACGCCTCGCCAAGTGCCGAGATTGTAGATGTCGCAACCGACATTGGGGATGCCCGTACGATACTCAGCCGAGGTGATGCAGAGGCTATTCTATACCTACCTCGCGATATGGAACAGCGCATTGGCAGGGGCGAGCAGGCTGTGTTCGTAACCATCTCATCTACCGCCACATTTCTCTACTACGAGGCTACCGTTGGGGCAATTATGGAGGCAATGCTTACTCTCGGCGAAGATATAAGGCCCGATATGCTCTGGATACTTCCCGCGCCCCTTGTGGCCACTCTCAGTTCACGCGACACGCCCAAGGTTGTGGGCAATGCACTCTTCAACCCCACCAAAGGTTATGCCGACTATCTTCTGCCTGTGGTCTTTGTGATTATCATCTTTCAAACGATGGTTATGGTTGTGAGTATGAATAGCGGTGGGCGTCGAGCACAGAGCGTAACACCTCTGAGAGGTAGGCATATAGGCCTTGGTGGCAGAGTGACCGTCACTCTCGCAAGGAGCGCAACATATTGCGCAATTTATGGCGCTCTGTCGCTCTTTCTGGTTGGGTTGCTACCCCGCATTTTCAACTTGCCCCATCTCGCCACGGTGTGGGAGTTGGTGGTGCTGATGTTCCCTTTTATGCTTGCCACCTCGCTCTTTGGTCAGGCTTTCGGGCGGTTGTTCCGCGACCGCGAGGCACCCATTGTGCTCATTACATTCTTCTCTGTGGGGCTCATTTTCCTTGCGGGCGTCTCCTATCCGCTCGAACTCCTACCGCTGGGATGGAGAGTGGTACACTACATTTTTCCGACCTCCCCCGCCACCCTTGCATTCGTTGAACTCGAATCTATGGGCTCTTCACTTGCCGACATCGCCCCACAACTCGGCACCCTGTGGCTCCAAGCTGTGGGCTACCTCCTCATCGCCACACTCCCCTCGCGCGATTTTCGTTGATATTTGCTTTTCTCGGGGCATTGTGCGATATTTGCACCACGAAAAACAGACAACACAGACACACTATGGAAGAGAGAGAGTATTTGGAGCAGTACGAAAAGCGTTTGGAGAAACTTTTGGCAGGCATTTGTGGCTCACAAGGGGGAATGTTCCTCGTTGAGGAGTTGGAGGAGCGTTGGACCGAAGACGCCCCCGAGTATATGGCCGATGCCGTAGGGCAGATTAACTCCTACCCCGCTTTTACGCTTGCTGTGGCGGGTTTCTTCGGTATGGCTCTCGCCGCCCTTTGGGACACCAATTGGGAGGGAAACAAAAGAGCATCCTATGTGGAGTTCAAGCAGAAAGGTGGCGGTTTCGACACCGTCGATGAGTACATACTCGAAAAAATCGTTGGTGTGGCGCCCGACAGCGACGCTCGCAAGGGTATTGACGATATGATGCGCACACTCTCACATACCGTAATGAGCGCCATACAGCACGAAAATATCGAGCACCAGACCACCCGAGCATTCTACATTCTTGCACGCTCGGCAAAGGTTATGTTCCGCGCAGGTGTTACTATGGAGCTCGCACGACGCGGCTACCATTACGAGAAAGTAACGCTTGCCGATTTCGTAAACTAACCGCCCATCTCTCACACGATTTGCAATATGAAGAGGCTTGTAGTTTTCGACCTTGACGGCACGCTCATCAACAGCATTGCCGACCTTACAGTGGCTGTAAATCAAGCACTTGTGGCGTGCGGCTATCCCACACATAGCGAGCAGGAGTGCAGTATGATGGTGGGCAATGGCGTACGCAAACTCTTCGAGCGAGCACTCCCCGAGGGGGAGCGTACGGAGGAGAATGTCGAGCGCATAAGGGAGCTCTTTATACCCTTCTACGACACCCACAATGCCGATCTTAGCCGTCCCTACGAGGGTATTTACGAGCTCCTTGGCGAGTTGCAGGCAAGAGGTATTATGATGGCTGTCGCCTCCAACAAATACCACTCGGCGACCCAGAAACTCATTGCACACTACTTTCCCAACATCCGTTTCGAGGTTGTGCTCGGACATCGCGAGGGTGTGCCCGCAAAACCTCATCCTCAAATTGTTGATGACATAATCGCCTACACAGGAGTCCTCAAAGAGGATATTCTCTATGTTGGTGACACGAGTGTGGATATGCAGACTGCTGCCAATGCGGGGGTGGATGTTATTGGCGTGTCGTGGGGCTATCGTCCCCGCGAGGAGCTCGCCGCCCACAACCCTCTGGCAATTATTGACCATCCAAACCAACTGCTGAAATACCTATAACAACAAAAGCTGACCAACACGAGTCAGCTTTTTCATTATCCAACACCCCTTATCTACTCGTCAATTTGCGATTGACGATTGACTGCACCTTTGACACAACACACACGCCACCTCTAACTCAAACGACAATAATTGAAAATTGAAAATTGAAAATTGAAAATTGAGAATTGTGGTGCGCCCTTGGGGCGCGGGTATCAAAAAAGATACCCGTGAACAAAGGGGGGGCATTCCTCTACTACTTCCCTCCCCTAAGTTAGGGGAGGGTGCCCAATGGGCGGAAGAGGTCTGTCAGTAGAGAATTGAAAATGGAAAATTGAAAATTGAGAATTGTGGTGCGCCCTTGTGGGCGCGGGTATCAAAAAAGATACCCGTGAACAGGGGGGGGCAAGAGGGACAGAAGGGACAGGAGAAACAGAAATCCCTATCCTTCTTGTTTTTCTTGTCCTTCTTTTCATTCCTGTTTTTCTTGTTTTCCCTCTCGGGCGCCCCGCACCCGCCGTCGGTAGACAAAAAACGCATATAAGCGAGCGTATTTTAGGCGCACAAAAAAGCGACACCGCAGCATAGTAAACCTATGTGAGGATGTCGCTTTTGCAGTGCAACGCCAAAGACGCCGCTTATATGTGTTTTTTAGTGTTTGGAACGATACTGACGCTTCTGCTGCTCCTTCATCATAGCCTCCTGCTGCCTCTGAGCCTCCTCCAAACGCTGCTGCCATTTGCTCTTTTTCTTAGGCTGGGCAGCCTTTGCTTTGGCACTTGCAAGCATCTTGGCACGCAAGCGCTCCTCGTTGATACCGTAGCGGAATGCAAAGTTCTGGATGATAGTCAGAATCTGCGATACGAAGTAGTAGTAGCACAGACCGCTGGCGTAGTTATTCATCCACATAAGCATCATAATAGGTGTGAAGTAGAGCATCATAAACTTCATACCGGCCATACCGGGAGCATTGCTCATTTCCTGCTCCTTATAGGTCAGTTTGGTATAGAAGAACAAGGTCACTGCCATAATGAGTGCCATAAGGCTCACATGGTCGCCATACCAAGGAATATTGAATGGCAGGTTCAGGACACTATCGTAGGTCGAGAGGTCTTTCATCCACAGGAAGCTCTCGCCCCTAAGCTCGATAGCGGTGGGGAAGAATCGGAACATTGCAATCAGCACGGGGAACTGAATGAGCATAGGCAGACAGCCACCCATAGGGCTCACATCGTACTTTTTGTAGAGTTCCATCGTAGCCTGCTGGCTCTTCATCATCTCCTGCTGGTCGGTCTGCGCCTTGGGGAATTTAGCCTGAATGGCCGCAATCTCGGGGCGGATGGCCCTCATCTTCGCCGACGACATCATAGACTTATAGGTCAGAGGGAAGATGAGCAGTTTGATGAAAATGGTAAGCAGCAAAATGATAAGACCGTAGCTACCGATAAAGCGGCTGAGAAGGTCAAACAAGGGGATTACAATCCAGCGGTTTACCCAGCTAACAAGCCTACCACCCAACTGAACGACTTTCTCCAAACCAAGGTCATACTCCTTCAACAGAGAGTATTTATTGGGACCATAGTAGAACTTGAAGTTATAGGTATCTTTCTGGCTATCAAAAGGTACACTAACACTTGCCTTAAAGTCCTTAATGTAGCCACTATCGGGTTTGTAGGTGTCAAAACCAACCTCACCATTGCTGAAACCCTCGGGGGCAATCATAATCGACGAGAAGAACTGCTGCTGGAACGCAAACCACTCAAACTCGGTCTGGATAGTCTCGCTACGGCTACCGCCACCTCGCTTACCAACCTCTGCAAAGGGCAATTTCTCCACCTTGCGCTCCTCGGGGAAGAGGTACGATATGGTGGTGTACATATTCTCGTTCTTATAGCCGCGCTCGTTTTGGTAGGAGGTGTTATTCCAAGTAACATCAAACGATGTCGCATTGCGCATCCACTCGCCCATACCCACAAACCTCACATCGAAGTCGACCATATAGTCGCCCTCGCGCATTGTGTAGATAAATTCGATTGCCGAACTCTCGTCCATTGCAAGGCGCATTGTGAGCCTCTGAGTCTGAGCGCCCTCACTATCAACAGCACTCTCTACACCCTCTGAGGTGAAATAAAATCCCTCGGTATTGAGCTTCGACTCGTTGTAGCCCCTGCGCATATAGAAGCCCAAATCGAACTTAGCACTCTTAGGATCAAACATCCTAAGCGGCTCTCCCTCGCCCTCGTCGGCATATTTGGTATACTCCTTCAAGATTACATCCGACACCTTACCTCCAAGCGACGATACGGTCATCTTCATAACCTCATTTTCGAGGGTATAGAACTGCTCCTCGCCACTCATAGCACCAACCAAGCCCTCGCCAAAGTTGCGCGAGAGTTCGCTCTCAAAGCGTTTCTGTGCCTCGGCCTGATAGGCAGCAACGGCCTCAGCCTGGCGAGCCTCACTTTGATACTGCTCGGCTACCTCGTTGATATATTTTTCGGGATGTTCGGCTCTGTCAATAGAGTCGGCAATAAACTGTTCTCTCTGTGCAGCGTAGTAGGCCTCACGGTTTTTCTCACTCTGTTTTCCTTGGTACCAACTGTAACCAAAGAGAATCAGGCCCATAAGCGCAAAGCCTATAATACTCTTTTTGTCCATTTCGTTTTTCTCTCTTTCTGTTATTTAAGCATTGTTACTATTTGCGATTTTTCAGCGTAGCTGCCACAAAGCCCACAAACAATGGGTGGGGACGCTTCACTGTGCTCTTATACTCGGGGTGGAACTGAGCACCAACAAACCAAGGATGGTCCTTAATCTCCACAGCCTCAACAAGTCCCGTCTCGGGATTTACACCCGAAGCAATCATACCGGCCTGCTCGAAGTCGGCAAGGAACTTATTATTGAACTCGTAGCGGTGGCGGTGACGCTCGAAGATTACCTCCTGACCGTATGCAGCAAAGAGGTTGGTATCCCTCTTCACGCGGCAAGGATAGGCACCCAAACGCATCGTACCTCCCTTGTCGGTAACATTCTTCTGCTCCTCCATAAGGTCGATTACGGGGTGCTCGGTAGGAACCTCCATCTCGGCCGAGTTGGCATCATTATATCCGAGTACATTACGAGCAAACTCAATTACGGCGCACTGCATACCAAGGCAGATACCCATAAATGGCACCTTGTTTTCGCGTGCATATTTCACAGCCGCAATTTTACCCTCCAAACCGCGATGACCAAAGCCGGGAGCTACCAAAATACCATCCCAGCCTCCGAGAATCTCGGTAGCGGTATCATCATTAACGGTCTCGGCATTGATATATTGTACCTTAACCTTAACTTCATTAACGGCACCCGCGTGAACAAACGCCTCGACAATAGATTTGTAAGCATCGGGCAAAGCAGTATATTTACCCACCAAAGCAATGTTTACAACATCTTTGGGATTCTTAACCCTCTCAACAAACTGTTTCCAATTTGCCATATCCGACTCTCCCTCGTAGGGCAGGTGGAGTTTTTCGAGCACAACCTCGTCCAACTTCTGATCCTGCATCTTCAAAGGTACCTCGTAGATTGTGGGGACATCAATCGACTCAATAACGGCATTGGGCGAAACATTGCAGAAGAGTGCAACCTTCTTCCTCAACTCCTGGCCCAACTCAACATCCGAGCGCAACACGAGAACATCGGGTTGCAGACCGTTCTCCAAGAGTTGTTTTACGGAGTGCTGGGTAGGTTTGGTCTTCAACTCGCCCGAAGCCCTCATGTAGGGTACCAAGGTGAGGTGGAGCACCATTGTGTTACCAAAGCCCAACTCGTAGCGCAACTGGCGCACAGCCTCAATAAAGGGCAATGACTCTATATCGCCAACAGTACCGCCAATCTCGGTAATAACAATGTCGTAACCGCCTTTTTTGCCAAGCATTACAATTCGGCGTTTGATTTCGTCGGTAATATGAGGGATAACCTGCACCGTCTTACCCAAGAAATCGCCCCTACGCTCCTTGTTGATAACACTCTGGTAAATCTTACCCGTTGTTACATTATTGGCCTGCGAGGTGGTGATGGCCGTAAAGCGCTCATAGTGTCCCAAATCGAGGTCGGTCTCTGCGCCATCCTCGGTAACATAGCACTCACCGTGCTCATAGGGGTTGAGCGTACCGGGGTCGATGTTAATATAGGGGTCCAACTTCTGGATGGTTACCGAATATCCCCTACCCTGCAACAGGCGTGCAAGCGACGAGGAGATGATACCCTTGCCAAGTGACGATGCAACACCACCGGTCACAAAGACATACTTCGTTGTTTTGTTCTCTCTGTTAAACATAATCCAACTCCCTTTATTGTGTGTTATTTATTCTTGTTCGTTATCAATCAGGTTAATCTTCTCGATAGTATCGGCCATCTCCTGCTTTGCGCGGGCAATCTTATTCTCCACATCACGAATCAATGCCTCGGCACCCTTTGAGCGCGAGAAGAAACCAATGTTATTTTCCAAAGTAGCAATGTCGGTTTCGAGTTGTTTAACCTTGTTGTAGAGCCTATCGCGCTCGTTGCGCAACTTACCACCATTGCCCTTCATACCGCTGATTTTGTTCTTGAAGCGCTCCACACCACGCTCCCTATCTCCACCACGCAATACGGCAAAGAGTTTGTCTATGGCTGCACGGTAGCGCCTCTGCAAGCCCTCTTTCTCTTTGATGGGCACAAAGCCTATCTCGTTCCAACGCCTCTGGAACTCCTTAATATCCTCAATCGAGCCACCCGAAATATCGAAATTCTCAATCTCTGCCACAAGTGCATTTTTCTTTTCGAGGTTGGCTGCGTGCTCGGCATCCACACCTGCAAAGTGCTCGCTCTTGCGTGCAAAGAAGTGGTCGCAAGCAGCACGGAAGCGTTTCCATACGGCATCCGAGTGACGACGCGACACGGCACCAATCTCCCTCCAACGCTTCTGCAACTCAATGAGTTCGTCGGCAGTCTTCTTCCACTGCTCGCTATCCTTAATAGCCTCGGCAGCCTCGCAAATCTCCACTTTGAGTTGCAAGTTGTGCTCCATCTCACTCTTAATGCCCTCATAGAAGCCGCGTTTGAGCTCAAAGAACTTATCGCAAGCCGCACGGAAGCGCTCATAAATCTTTGCATTGTCTTTCTTGGGAGCAAAGCCGATAGTCTTCCACACTTTCTGAATTTCAATCAGTCGTTCGGAGGCCTTATTCCACTCCTTGCGCGAGGTAAGCATCTCGGCAGTGAGTCCTTCGGCTTTCTCGCACAACTCGGTTTTCAGTGCAAGGTTCCTCTTCTGCTCTTCCTTGATACCCTCAAAGTACTCTTGGTGGCGACGGTTGATACGCGACGAAGCCTCTTTGAAGCGCTCCCAAACCGCATCCTTCTGCTCACGAGCAACGGGACCAATCTCCCTCCACTGCTCGTGCAAGTCCTGCAATTTGCGGAACGCAACAACTACCGACTCCTCGCCTGCGAGTGCTTCGGCAGCCTCACAAAGAGCACTCTTAGCCTCCAAGTTGCGCTGCAAATCCAAGTCGCGCAACTCTTTGTTTATCTTCACAAAATCGTAGAAATTCTCTACATGAAGGTTATAGGTCTCCCAAATCTCCTTAACATTAGCCTGAGGTACAACACCCGTCTCTTTCCAACGCTGCTGCAATTGGCGGAAGGTCTGGAAGGTCTGACCTACGGTCTCGCCGGTCTCTACGAGCGCTTTGAGTTCCTCAATAATTTGGAGTTTGATTTTCAAATTCTCCTCCTTGCTCTTTTCGAGCTGTGCCATATACTCCTCGCGACGAGTACGATAGATGGCAAACTGCTCTTTGAGCCTTATCTCCTCAGCATCCGCAGCCACCGAGAACTCCTCGGCTACGCCACCCTGCTGAATAAAATTCTTCTTCGACTCCTCAACCTCTGCGCGGTGTTTTTTATAGAAAGCAACCTTCACAGCCTCCACATCGTAGCGCAATGTCTGCACAGGTTTACTCTCCAAAAGTCCCGCAAAATAGTCTACAAGTTCACTCTTGCTCATAGGAGTAAGCGTTGCAAGCAGCCCCGCCAAGCGGTCGTTCTCCTCGCCATCCTCTTCTCCCATCTCGTCATTTTCGAGCTTAAACTCGGGGGCCTCTGCCGCAAGCGCAGCATCCTCCTCCTCGAAGTTCACACTCTCCTCCTCTGCGGAGATTACCTCCTCCGCCTCAGCACCAGAACACTCTGCCACAGCAGCGTTCTCTTCGGTTGCAACCACTTTCGCATCTTCGGCAACGCCGACTTGTTCCTCTGGAACAGAATTCAATTTTTCGGTAGTCATAATCGTAAGTTTTACTTTCACTCATTTATGCATACGCGCACATACGCGCATACAACCTACAAAGATAGGTTATTTTACCCGACATTGCAACCTTCCACCAATAAATTTACCTTTGGCGATTAAATTGATAAACTTTTATAGGATTTGTCGGCAAAAATCACTACCTTTCGGGGTTAAAACATTTTATACTCACTCTTAGATTATGAGCTACCGTATACTACTTGTTGATGACGAGCCCGATATTCTTGAATTTGTGGGCTATAACCTTACCAGAGAGGGCTTTGAGGTAAGCACCGCATCCAATGGACTGTTGGCCATCGAGAAAGCAAAGGAGTTTCAACCCCACCTCATTTTGCTCGATGTGATGATGCCCGAGATGGACGGTATGGAGACTTGTCGTCATCTGAAAGAGATTCCGTCGCTGTCGCGTTGCAGCATAGTGTTTCTTTCGGCGCGTGGCGAAGATGAGTCGCAACTGAAAGGTTTTGACCTTGGTGCCGACGATTATATCACCAAGCCAATCCACCCTCGCTTGTTGGTTAGTCGCCTGAAAGCAATCCTCAAACGAGGAGAGGGCAGTGAGGAGAGTGGCGCAGAGAGTGACAACGCAACCGGCTCAAACGACACTATAACCATTGATAAAGAGCGCTTTGTGGTTATCAAAAACGGCAGAGAACTCATCCTGCCACGCAAGGAGTTCCAACTCCTCGCCCTACTCTACTCAAAGCCACAGAAGGTATTTTCGAGGGAGGACATTTACTCCACAATATGGGGTAGCGAGGTGATTGTTGGCGACCGTACGATTGATGTCCACATCCGTAAACTCCGCACCAAAATTGGCGAAGATCACATCGTAACCATCAAGGGCGTAGGCTATAAATACCAATAAGAAGCACAACAACAATGGCCAAGTCTTCCATATCACACATCACTCTCACCGCACCACTTAGTGTGGCGGTGCTGCTGTCGTCGTGCGTGAATACGCTCGAATTGGTGGCGCCGCAGGGCGAGGGGCGTGTGATGTCGCACGAGGTGGCAGTGGCTGATGCGAAGGCATATTTCGACACTCACTTTGGTCAAAACACTCGTTCCAACGACCAAATACCCACTCACGAGGCTCCCTATGCGGTCGGCAACCTTGTGCCCGATTGGGAGAGTGGTGTTACGATGGTCGACAATGAGAGAGCCTATACCGACTTTGCAATACAAAAGGATTATCATTTCTTCCTTGCGCTCGAAGATGAGGAGCAACGAATCTGCGGTCTGGAACTTTACAGCCGCTTAGCTTCGGTGGTCGATTTCGAATTGGAGGGTATGAATCAGTATGTGGCAACCTACATCCCCGACATCAGTTTCCTCTCGTGCTACGACTATTTCGTAGAGGAGGGACTGCTGACTTGTGAGCACATAGATTGGTTTACGGGCGTTGTGCTGTATACCAATTTGTGGGGATACCATGTTGCAGCATACAAGTACTACGATGGAGTTCTTGTTGACTCGTCGTTCTTGAACGATGCCTCCAAAACCGAGGAGGAGAATCTCGCCGACTTTATGCGAGTGATGAAAGGTGTTGCGCTCTTTGTTGCCCCTACGAGCGAGGGGACTCGTGCGATTGTTGCCGAAGATATTAGCGGCGGACAAATTATTTACTACTATGATGAGAGTGGTAAATTAAGATGGTCATACTGCCAAATAGACGGCATAGTTGCCACCAGACCTACACTAAAACATTATATCTCTCATACAGCCGAATTGCAGAGCAGTGTAAATTCTAAATACACAAAGTCATACGACTACATAGGAACATATTTGAGCGACCATTTAGGCTATACTTATGTTTCAGGAGATGTGTCTTATGATTACGAACTATTAACTGCTATAAGTGAAAATTGTGATGATTATGGGAAAGATTAATCGTTATTTAGCATTATGTCTGTTTCCTGTAATCTCTTTGGTGGGATATGCGCAGGAAGAACAGGATGATATTTTTTATAAAAATTCAGATGTAAAGAGACAATATATAGAATATGGAGAGAGTATCTTTGTATGTGATACACTTGATAATGCTATAATTTGTATCTACAATAGTAAAGATAAATACTGGGGTAAAGAGCAACAGTTTACTGACGATACGAAGTGGACGAAGGCAACATTGTTAGGTAAGGGGAATTTAGTCAAAAGTACCTCTGGGCAAGCACGCCATATGATGAACATTGTGGACAATGCATTCACGGAAGATATGGCAACTCAGTTGAATAAAACAATGCTGATAATATCTGTGCAAATCAACTCTTCTGATGGAACTGTTGAGGGAGTTGGTTTTATGTTTAACAAGGGGGATGAATATGAAGCAATACCCATTGGAGTTTATAAACAGATAGAAGATGAGATAAAGAACAATTTTGTTTTTGAATTAACCCCGTTAGCACAAAAACTCAATTTTAATCAACTATCCTGGTTGCAATGCCCCAAGGGTAGAGCGGAGGCGTTGCCTGAGGAGGAGACCGAAGAGGATGATAATGAAACGACAAATACTAACATTGGAACGATAAACATTAACAAAGAGGTACCAACTACCAATCGCGGAACGGTGACCACCACTGGCGGTGTGCGCAGAGGTACAACTACAAACCCGTAAGAGAATAGGACTATAAATTAACAAATTAAACAATAAAATCACAAAAAGCAATGGTAATTCTTGTTCTCAACTGCGGCAGCAGTTCGATTAAGTATCAGGTAATTGAGATGACCGAGGGTAGCGACAACCTCCTGGCAAAAGGGTTGGTTGAGCGCATTGGCATCGAAAATGGTGTAATCACCCACAAACCTACCGGCAAAGAGCCCGTAAAAAGCGTGTGCGACATTCCCGACCACACCGTAGGTATTGACCTTATCATCAAGGCCATCACCCACCCCGAGAGCGGTGTTATCACCTCGCTCGAAGAGTTGGATGCCGTAGGTCACAGGGTTGTACACGGTGGCGAGCAGTTCAAAGAGAGTGCTCTGATTGACGAGACTGTTATGCAGATGGTTGAGGGCTGCGTTGATTTGGCCCCCCTCCACATCCCCGCCAACCTCAAAGGTATCTATGCCATCAACGAACTTCTCCCCGGCGTTCCTCAGGTGGCAAACTTCGACACCGCCTTCCACCAGACAATGCCCGCAAAGGCATTCCTCTATGGTATCCCCCGTCGCTACTACGACGAGTATAGGGTTAGGGCATACGGTTTCCACGGCACCAGCCACCGCTTTGTTGCCGAGCAGGCAGCCAAAATGGTAGGTTTGGACTTCGAGAACTCCAAAATCGTCACCTGCCACATCGGTAATGGTGGCTCGGTAACCGCTGTACTGAACGGCAAGAGTGTTGATACCTCTATGGGCTTAACCCCCGTTGATGGTTTGATGATGGGTACTCGCTGTGGCTCGATTGACCCCGGTGTGCTCAACTTCATCCACCAGAAAGAGGGTAAAACAATGGAGGAGATTTGGAACCTCATCAACAAAGAGTCGGGTATCTATGGCCTTTCGGGTGGTCTGTCGAGCGATATGCGCGATATTAAGGCTGCTGCCGATGCCGGTAACAAAGTTGTTGAGGAGGCACAGGAGGCATATTTCTACCGCGTACGCAAACTCGTAGGCTCGTATGCAGCAGCTATGGGCGGTCTTGACCTCGTAGTCTTCACTGGCGGCGTGGGCGAGAATGGCCCCGAGATGAGGGAGTATGTATGCAAAGATATGGAGTTTATGGGTATTGAGTTTGACTCGGCAGCCAATGCCGGTGTTAAAGGTCAGGATAAAGTACTCTCCACCCCCACTTCGAGGGTTAAGGTTGTGGTTATCGGCACCAACGAGGAGCTCGTGATTGCTACCGACACCTTCAACATCGTAAGCAAACTTGGCAAATAATTACTAATCAACAAAATAAAACACACTACAACTATGATTAAACATCTGGATGAGATTGTTGCTGCGGCAGTGGCTCGTGGCAAAAAGAAAATGATTGTTGCTTATGGTCAGGACACCCACTCGATTGGTGCTACCGATATGGCTATCAAAGCAGGTTTGGCAGAGGTTACTCTCGTGGGCGACCCCGAGGAGATTCGCAAATCGTGCGAGGCTGAGGGTGTGGATATGAGCCAATACACCATCATCCCCGAGAGCGAGGATGTAAAAGCTGTGGAGATTGCTGTTAAGGCTGTTCATAATGGCGAGTATGATGTTCTGATGAAGGGCGTTGTTCCTACCGACAAATATATGCGCGGCATCCTCAACAAAGAGTGGGGTTTGCTTCCCGCAGGCACCACCCTCAGCCATGTTACCGTTTTGGAGGTTCCCGCATACCACAAACTCCTTGTGGTTAGCGATGTAGCAGTTCTCCCCTGCCCCACACTCGACCAGAAGAAACAGATTGCCAAATACCTCATCGAGATTGCAAACAACCTCGGTATCGAGATGCCTAAGGTAGCTCTTCTCGCACCCAGCGAGCAGCTCTTGCCCAAGGTTGTAAGTTCGGTAGAGGCTGCCGCTCTCTCGGAGATGGGCCAGAATGGCGAACTTGGCAATGCACTCTTCCAGGGTCCTTTGGCTTTGGATGTGGCTATTGACCCCGAGAGCGTGAAGATTAAAAAGCTCACCGGTCCTGTTGCCGGCGACGCAGACTGCCTCCTCTTCCCCAACCTCGAAAGTGGCAACATCTTCTTCAAGGCTTGTTCGAAGTTTGCAGGTGCCGAACTCGCAGCAATGGTTGCAGGTCCCACCGCTCCTTGCGTACTCACCTCGCGTGGCGACTCGACCAAGACCAAACTCTACTCGATTGCTCTCGCTTGTCTTTCGGCAAAATAGGCTTTCCTACAATAAACTACTAATAAAACACTATGGAAAAGTTGTATAAAATTTTGACCATCAACCCCGGCTCGACCTCTACCAAGGTTGCCGTATTCGAGAACGACAAAGAGCTCTTCTCGACAACTCTTCGCCATTCGAGCGAGGAGATTGGTCGCTACAAAACCATCCTCGACCAGCTCGATTTCCGCAGAGATGTAATTCTCGACGCCATCAAGCAGTCGGGCATTGAACTCACCGCTCTCGATGCAGTTATCGGTCGTGGTGGTCTGCTCAAACCCATTCCCAGCGGCACCTACGAGGTAAACGAGCAGATGATTGAGGATATCAAAGAGCGTCCCGCAGGTCAGCACGCATCGAACCTCGGTGCACTTCTCGCTGCCGAGATTGCAAAACTCGCAGGTGTTCACGCCTACATCGCCGACCCCGTGGTTGTTGACGAGTTGCAGGATGTTGCAAGACTTTCGGGTATTCCCGCTTTGGAGCGTCAGTCCATCTTCCACGCTCTCAATCAGAAAGCCGTTGCTCGTGTATATGCCGACAAGATTGGCCGCCCCTACGAGGAGTTGAACCTCGTTGTTGCGCACATGGGTGGTGGTATCTCGATTGGTGCTCACCGCAAAGGCTTGGTTGTAGATGTAAACAACGCTCTCGATGGCGAAGGTCCTTTCTCGCCCGAACGCGCAGGTACCGTTCCCGCTCTCGCATTTGCCAAGATGTGTATGAGTGGCGAGTACACCCTCGCAGAGATTGCCAAGATGATTAACGGCAAGGGCGGTGTTGTGGCACACCTCAATACCAATGATATGCGCGAGGTTGAGAGCCGCTACAATGCCGGCGACAAGGAGGCTATCTTGGTGGCAGACGCTATGGCCTATGGCGTTGGTAAATTTATCGGCCAGATGATTGCCGTACTCAAAGGCGAGGTTGATGCCGTTATCCTTACGGGTGGTATTGCCTACGACAAGAATGTTGTTGGCTACATCAAGGGTATGATTGAGCCTATGGCCAAGGTTGTTGTTATGCCCGGTGAGAACGAGTTGGAGGCACTCGCAATGAACGCACAGCGAGTTCTCGAAGGCAAACTCACCCCCAAGGTGTACGAATAGGCACACCACACACAATGCAAACAAAAAGGCTGTCAATTTCTGACAGCCTTTTTGTTAGATAATACATTGTTATTTTTTAGGAAAATATCCGACGATAATCTCTTTCAGTTCCCTCCACGCGGCAAGGTGGAAGAGTTCGGCAAGGAGTGCATAGAAGCCTGCACCAAGGAGAATTTTGGCAACAAAGACCACCCACAAAGATATATTTAGGGCCGCACCCACAACGCCCACAAGCCACACAAAGCCACACATCAGTCCCGTAACTGCCAAGTATGGGAGTGCGTCCTTCGCCCTACTCCACAGACTCCACTCGGGTACATAGCGGTGGGCTGTAAGGCAATTGACAACCATATCCGACACAAAAATCGCCACCTGTCCCCACGCAATAGCTTTGACGCCAATAGGTATGGTAACAGCCAGAACGGCCGTAGCAATGAGCTTTTTGATGAACTCTATGCGGAAAATCATATTACCGTCGTCACACACCTTCACAAGATTATAGGAGATTACCGACAGAGGAGCCAATAGCCCTGCAACGCTCAAAATCCTCAGATAGGGCACCGCAGGCAGCCACACCTCGGGCAGTAATACGCGGAACATATCCTCGGCAACGGCAATGAGTCCACACATCAGCGGGAACATCACAAAAGCCCACAAAACATAGACTTTTCGGGCATTATGGTTGAGTTTTTCTCTATCCTCCTTTTGGCGTGAGAATGCCGAGAAGGTGACATTCAGCACCGCCATAATGGTCGATGTAACTGGCAACTCCTTTATTTTATTACCCCTATCGTAGTAGCCGAGGTCGGTTTTGGTATAGAATTTTCCGATGAAGAGGTTGGATACTTGGTAGTAGACATTGCTCACAAGGTCGCTCAGCAGAATGCGCGAGCCGTAGCGGAACATTCCTCTGATGCGCTCCATCGAGAACTGCCACTTGGGCCTCCAACGGCTACCCAGCCACATCAACAAGGTCTTGACCACAACAACTCCAAGTCTTTGACCGACCAATGCCCACACACCTAACCCTCTAATAGCCATCCATATTGCAACACCACTCGATACTGCATTGGCCACAAGCACATAGAGCGAGAGGTGTTTGAACTCCATGGAGCGTTGCAGAATGGCGTTCTGGATATTCGAGAAGGAGTTAATCGGTATGAGCAGATAGAGAATGGGGGCTATGACCGCAAAATCGGGCGCTCCAAAAAATCGCGAACAAGCGGGCGAAATGGCCACCAAAACGGTGTAGAGCGCCAACGAGATTACGATATTGACATAGAAAACCGACGAATAGTCGAGGTCATCGACATCCTTTTTGCGAATCAGTGCCTGCGAGAAGCCACTATCCACAAGGGGCATCAGAATGGCAGGGAAAGCTGCCACTATCGCCATGAGTCCATAGTCCTCTGGCGAGAGCAGATTGAGCAAAACAAGGCTCACGGCAAGTTGGAGCAGTGCGGAGCAAATCTTCTCGATAGTACTCCACGCCACCCCCTTCACTACCTTATGTTTCATTTCGGCAGCCATAACTCACTCCTACTCTATGATGAAAAGTTGCTCGTCCTTGGAGTGCATAAGGTGCTTTTCGCGAGCATAGCGTTCGAGAAACTCGTCGTCTTTGAGTCTTTCAATAAAGATACTATCCTCGCGTATCTGCCCCTCGTAGCGTTCAATCTCACTCCTGAGTCGTCTCACAGAGGTCTTGGTCCTCACGAGCCCCACAAGGCTGAGATCGCTCACAAAGAGCACCAGCACCAGAAAAACAACTGTTGCCAACACCCAATGCCAATATCTCCTCAGTTTCTCTTTCATACACCACAGAACTCCGCCCCCAAAAAAAAGGCAACAGCACCACAAATCCGGCGCCAAAAGCCTACTCGTTTACGATAGTATAAATATCTTTGAGGTTGCGACCAAGCTCGTCGTAGTCCAAGCCAAAGCCCACAATGAAGTCGTCGGGAATATCCAAAGCGCGGTATTTAACCTCGTAGTCTTTGGTAAACTTGGTGGGTTTGAAGAGCAAGGTTGCGATTGTAACGCTCGCAGGATTGTGACCTGCAAGCGAACGCAGCAGGTGTTCCATACTCTCGCCCGTATCTACAACATCCTCCACAATGATGAGGTGTCTGCCCTCCACATTATTACGCAAGCCAATGAGTTCCTGCACCTTACCCGTCGAAGATGTACCCACATAGGAAGCGAGTTTTACGAACGACAGCTCACAAGGAAACTCAATCTTCTGCATCAGTTCGCTCATAAACATAAACGCACCATTGAGCACACCGAGAAAGAGGGGTTTGTCCAAATCTTTGTAATCCTCATTGATTTGGTCGGCAACCTTCTGGATTGCATCGTTGAGTTCCTCGTAGGGGATAGAAAGTTCGAAAGTTTTGTCGTGCAGTGTAACACGGGGTTTGTTCTCTTGGCTCATAGTTCTCTATTTTTTTATTTTGTTAATTATTATTGCTCTTTCTACACTCACAAATGGCTCCAACTTTGGAACAAAAAGTATATATTTGCAAAGTTAATAAAAATTCTATGAACGATAACACACTTTTTGCCCTTTTAATTACGCTTTTTGCAGGTTTGGCTACGGGCATAGGCAGCTTGATAGGTTTCTTCGCCAAGAAAACCAACACAAAATTCCTATGTTTCTCGCTCGGCCTATCGGCAGGTGTCATGGTCTACATCTCGTTTATGGAGATGTTGCACGGTGCAAGGTTGGCACTCGGAATGATATATGGCGGCGGTAGGGGCGACGGCATCACTGCCCTACTCTTCTTTGGTGGTGTTGTGTTGGCAGGAATTATTGACCGACTCATTCCCGAGGCAGAAAACCCCCACGAATTGCACAATGTGGAGGAGATGAGGGGCGAAGACAATCAAAATCACCACCACGCAGCAAACAAAAAGTTGCGCCACGCAGGCATTTTCAGCGCCATAGTCCTCGCCATCCACAATTTCCCCGAGGGCATTGCCACATTCGTAACCTCCTACACCGATCTTGGTGCCGGCATAGCCATTGCCGTGGCAGTTGCTATCCACAACATTCCCGAGGGTATTGCCGTTTCGGTACCTATCTATCACGCAACAGGCTCGCGCAAAAAGGCTTTTTGGTACTCGTTCTTCTCGGGCTTTGCCGAGCCCGTGGGAGCCATTGTGGCTTGGGCTCTGCTGATGCCATTCCTTTCGCCAACACTCGTAAGTTGCATTATGGCAGTTGTTGCAGGTATTATGATTTATATCGCCTTCGACGAACTCCTGCCCGCCACCCACTACTATGGCGAAAACCACATCGCCCTCTACGGACTCTTCCTCGGCATGGCAGTGATGGCAGCAAGCCTCGTACTGCTCTAAGTAAGAGGTTGTCAATAATATATTTGAAGGCTCGGTAAAGCTACCGAGCCTTTTTTGTATGAGTGGAAAATTGACGGTAGACGGTAGGCCAAAAACGCAGAGAACGAAGGGATTTTTGTGCCAAAAGAAGGAGCGAGTCCGCAGCTTACTATGCGTAAGTGAGGAACTCGCTCTCTGAATTTTGGTGCAAAAAGCACCCGTTATATGCGTTTTTTACCAGTTCAGAATCTTCTTGAAATCATAATCCTCGGGGTTGGCAACATAAGCCTTTGCTGCCTCGTAATCCTCGGGGGTGATGTAGCAAAGAATGTTGTTCACGAGGCCCTGGAACTGGTCGCCGTCGGGATTAACCAAACGGGGAGGAATCTTGCCGGTGGTGGGGTCTTGGAGGTCTTTGAGATAGAGCTGGCTAATCTGACCATCCTGAGCCACATATACCATACAACCGGTCTTACCCTCGCTGAAAAGTTTGTAAACACCCATACCGAGAGTGGTGCAATAGAGAAGGTCGCTTGCAACAGGAGTTTGGCAGCGTACCTCGTAACCAATCTCTACGGGGCGCGATTTAACCTTGATTTTGAGAGCTTTGAGCTTCTTCTCCAAAATCTCGTTGAAGACATGAGCCTTCGAAACCTTGCCGAGCTCGGGGTGGCCGTGCTCGTCGTAGGAGAAGTTTACGCCTGCATTCTTAATCTCCTCATCCGAGAGGCTGTGGAATACGCCCTCCGACACCATAGCAGCACCGTAGTCCATACCCATAAGTTTGCGTTTGATAATCGACGAGATAACGAGGTTTACGATTTTGTCGATGGTAATCTCGGTTTTGTTGAACATCTCGGGGATGACAATCATAGGATAGTGGCAAGCTGCGCCAATACCGCAAGCGAGGTGACCTGCCGAGCGGCCCATAGCAGCGATGATAAACCAGTTACCGCTGGTGCGAGCGTCCGAATAAACGGCACGACCGATAACTGCACCCTTGTCCATTGCCGACTCGTAGCCAAAGGTGGGAGCACCTGCGGGCAGAGGAAGGTCGTTGTCGATGGTTTTGGGGACATGGATGTTCGCAATGGGATATCGCTTTGCTTCGAGGAACTTAGCGATGCGGTTTGCGGTCGAAGCGGTGTCGTCGCCACCTACGGTAACGAGGAGTTTGATGTTGTTGTCCTGGAAGAATTTGAGGTTAAAGTTGTTCTCAAAGTCTGCGTCGGTGGGTTTGAAACGGCTCATTTGGAGGTAGGAGCCACCCTGATTGAAGATGTCGTCTGCGCGACGGAAATCGATGTCCTCATAGCGAGCATCGGCCTTGAAAAGACCAGTGTAACCCTCGTGAAGACCAATCACGCGAAAACCTTTGGTAATGAAAGTTTTGGCTACCGAGCCAACAACGGTGTTCATACCGGGAGCAGGACCGCCACCCGTAAGAATTGCAATTGCTTGTTTCATAATTGTTTATATTTAAGTTTAACCTGTTCTAACCTCTACCGCTCCCCCACTTTCCGAGAGTTCGGCACACAAAGGTACAAACATTTTTCAAAATTTTTAATAAACCGCCCATTTTGTTTGCAAAATAATTGTTGCACAACCGCCAAATATTTTTTACTTTTGTGGTGTCGTGGGAGTTATGCCCTCGGCGCTACATATTTTTTTGATGAAAGTGTATTAGTTTCATCCTTGCTCTGAAATCTGGAAAATTTCAAAAGTGCGTAAGGTAAACAACACACTCGTCACTCCGTATTGATACTTTTGGGGTGTCTGTGCCCCATACTCATATCAGCACGAGTGTGGGGTATGTTTATTTACGCACAGGTATTCCAGAACCTCAGAGCAGATAAACAAATCAACTCCACACTTTCTTTTTGCTTACATTTTTGCCATATTGGAGTTGTATGGTTTTGGTGGATAACACTTTAATTAACCAAAACTTATACACTATGAAAAAACTTTTACTACTTCTCAGTACAGCCTTGATGCTGTCGTTTGCGGGCTGCGAGTCGCTTAGAGTCGACAATGTTGTAGGTGGTTCCTACGATATCAATGGCGCAATCCAGAAAGGCCCCTTTGTGCAAGGCTCTAACATCACCGTTCAGCCTTTGAACAAAAATCTTAAACCCATCGGTCAGATGTACACCACGCAGACTACAAACGATGCAGGTATGTTCGAGATGGACGGTGTGAACTCCAAGTATGCCGAGATTATCGCCACGGGCTACTATTTCGACGAGGTTGAGGGCGAAATTTCAACAGCAATGCTTACTTTGCGCTCCATTGCCGACCTAAATGATGGCACACAAACCAATGTCAATCTTCTCACAACGCTGACATATAACCGTATTAAGCACCTTGTTACGAATGGGGGTAAAAGTATTGCCGATGCGAGTCAGCAGGCAGAGCGCGAACTCTACACAGCCTTGGGTATCCCGATGGAGTTGCAGCCCAGTGTTAGTTGTGGCGCGATGAACATTGCCAACAATGGCGATGGCGACGGTCTTCTGTTGGCAATATCTGCGGTTGTACAAGAAGGGCGCACCGTTGGCGAACTCTCGGAGTATGTGGCCAAATTCGCCACCGACCTTGCCGACGACGGACAAGTTGCACAAACTCTCTTGGAGAAATTCAACCTCGATGGTCAGCACCTGTTGCATTTCGAGGGTAGAATTAAAGATAATTTGGAGGCTCGCTACGATGCGCTCGGCATCGAGTGTAACATCCCCGACTATGCACAATATCTCCCATACTTAGGCAAAGAAAGCGAGTATTTTGTAATACCATTCACCTATCACGAGGGAGATTTTATACACACCGATGAAGGAAACTTCTGGGGCATAGTAGACCACTTTTATTTTGAAACCGATGTTGAGTATATTGGTCACGAATACCGCGGAGGCTATGGTGAAATATACCTCTCAGCTCCCCCCACAACCATTGTTTGTCAATGTTATGCATTGCGCACCATTGAAATTCCCGACAGTGTAAAATCCATATCCTTCCCAATTTGCATAAGCCTCGAAAGCATTACCCTCCCCAATAGCGTCACATCAATTGAAGATGAAGCATTTAGTTCTTGTACATCACTAAATAGTATTACTATTCCCGATAGTGTTACAAAAATTGGGAAAAATGCGTTTACGGACTGTGTTAATTTGACAGAAGTCATTATTCCCGAAAATGTTACAGAATTTGGGAAAGGTGCGTTTGCGGGATGTATTAGTTTGACGGAAGTCGTTATTCCCGAGAGTGTTACTTCAATTGGGGATTTTGCATTCCTTGAATGTTCGAGCATTGAGAGTATTTCTATTCCCGAGAGTGTTACCACAATTGGAGAAGGAGCATTTGCTGGTTGTTTGAGCCTTGCTGAATTCAAAGGTAAATATGCGTCAGATAACGGTAGATGTTTAATCAAAGATGCCACACTAATGGCCTTTGCTCCCTATGGGATAAGTGACTATGTTGTTCCCGAAGAGATACAGAGTGTCGGCTGGTCCGCATTTAGAAATTGTACAAATCTCGTAAGTGTAACAATACCAAGCAGTGTTAATGCTATTGGAGTGCAAGCATTTAGTGGATGTTCAAACCTTACAAACATCACTATTCCCGAAGGTGTTAATGTTATTTATTGGAATGCATTTCAGGATTGTTCAAGCCTTACGAGAGTGACTATTCCTAATAGTATTACCGAGCTTGGAAGTTGCGCATTTCAAAATTGCACAAACCTTCAAAGTATTGTATTTGACAATAATAACCTAACAATTATCGAAGCGGGTACCTTTTATGGCTGTAAGAATCTTGTTAGCAGCACTCTACCTGAAAGTATTACTGAGATTGGGGAAGTGGCGTTTTACGGGTGTGAAAGTCTTGTCGATATACATATTCCCGATGGAGTTTATTCAATTGGAGAACTGGCGTTTTATGGGTGCACAAGTCTTCAAAGTGTAACAATCCCAGAAAGCGTTTGGATTATGGGCGACGGAGCATTTATCGATTGTTATAATCTATGGCAGGTGTATTGCAAACCTACAACTCCACCAACCATACAAGGTAATTCTTGGGGTAGATTGTTTTCTGTATCTCCATATGAAATATACATACCAAAAGAAAGCGAAGATGCGTACAAGAAAGCACCCTATTGGCATATGTATTCAGAATCCTTTATCGGCTACGACTTTAATTAATAATAAGTAATTAAGAACGCTCGGTTTTTAGGGGATGTGTCCCTACTTTGTTCACGGGTAGCGAAATCGCTACCCGTGATTTTTACCCCCCCACCCAGACCTCACAGCCCTCCTACACCACCCCAAACTCCTACCGTGCACGGAGGGTATAAGCAGCTCAAAATTGCCCTCACACTCCCCCATCAACAAAAAAAATGAAAATTTTGCGCAAAAAACTTGCAGAAATGAAAAATATCCTTACCTTTGCATCCGCTTTGAGACATTAAGCACGGTTGGTGCCATAGCTCAGTTGGTAGAGCAAAGGACTGAAAATCCTTGTGTCCCTGGTTCGATTCCCGGTGGCACCACAGCAAAGAAAAGCAAAACAACGTAAAATCCTGATTTTCAACGAAAATCGGGATTTTTTATTTTCCC